>CANEAY010000001.1 GCA_947425785.1 uncultured Pseudoflavonifractor sp.
TATTTATAAAACCTTGTTTGGGGGTCGGGGGGGGTCTCAGCGATTGTGCTCGCCGCCTAAGATAACAACGCAAAGCGGTTTGCTGGCACATGTGAATTAATACGGTTCGAAGAACTGCGCAGGCTGCGGCCGCGGGGGGCGGGGGGGGGCGGGGTGATCGCCCCCCCCCGATCGGGTATAGGGGCGCGCCCCCCCCCCCGGGCGCCCCGCCGCTGTTGTCTTTGTGTTCTGGGAAAAAAGAGAGGTCGTAATTGAGACTTATGAAACGTCGGGTCAAATTTGCCCGAACAGCCTGGGGAGGAACAGTGTGATCTCGGGGAAGAGCATAAGAAGGATCACGGCAATAACGAAGATAAGAACCAGGGGGACGATCTTTCGAAAGGCTTCCGCCGAGGAGATGTTTGTGATGCCGCAGGTGATAAAGACGCTGGAGCCGAAGGGCGGAGTGATGGTGCCGATGCACATCCAGATGATAAAGACCAGGCCGAAGTGAACGGGATGGATGTTCAAAGCGGTCACGGCAGGGGTCAGGATGGGCGTCAGGATGACCAGCGCGGGGGACACGGACATAAACATGCCCAGGATCAGCATAAAGCCGCTGAAGGCCAGCCAGAACATGGTGGGGGTCTTGGCGAAGCCGATGATCCAGTTTGCCACGATGGTAGGAATATTGTTGCGGGTCAGGATGGTCGCGAAAGCGGCCGCCGTAGTGATGATCATCAGGATGGCGGCAGAGGATTTCGCGGCCTGGAAAAGGATACGGGGCACATCCTTCAGCTTGAGCTCCTTGTACACGAAGATGCCGATGATCAGGCCATAGACCACCGAGACAGTGGCCGCTTCGGTGGCGGTGAACAGGCCGGAATAGATACCGCCCAGTATAATGACCGGCATCAGCAGTGCCCAGATGGCCTCGATAAAGCTTTTTGCGATCTCCTTGGCGGAGTATTTCTGCGCCTTGCCGATTCCGTCTTTCTTGCACTTGAAATGTGCGTAGACGCAGTAGCACAGGCCGACCAAAAGGCCGGGGAGCACACCGGCGGTGAACAGGGCCGTCACCGAGGTGTGGGCCAGTACGCCGTAGAGCACCATGGGGATGCTGGGCGGGATCACGGAGCCCAGTGTGCCGGTGGAGGCCAGCAGGTCGGCAGTCCACGCCTTATCATAGCCCTTTTCCACCATGGAGGGGATCATGATGGAGCCGATGGCGGCCACCGTCGCCGGCGCGGAGCCGGACAGCGCCCCAAAGAACACGCAGGCCACGATGGCGACAATGGCCAGACCGCCGGTCATAAAGCCCATCAGCTTTTCAAAGAAATTGACCAGCCGCTTGCTGATACCGCCGCCGGACATGAGCATTCCGGAGAGGATGAACAGGGGGATCGCCAGCAGGGCAAAGGACTCGTTGGCAGAATACATATTCTGCACCACGGTGATGAGATCCCTGGGCGAAAAGACCGCGTAGGTCACGATGGAGGAGGCCAGCAGGGTGTAGATGATGGGCACTCCGAGAAGCAGCAGAACAAAGAATACACTGACCATCAATGCGATCATACCATCACTCCTCCTTTCCGGCGCCGCTCTGGTTGGGCAACGGCTCTTTTTTGATGATGCATCTGATGTCTCCGGCAATATTCGTTCCGCCCCACAGGGCGATGAGCGATCCGCCCACGGGGACAGACAGGTTCTGGATCCACAGCGGGAGATCCATTGCCGCGGAGGTCATGCCGGTCCGCTGCAGCTTGGGGATCAGCATGGCCGAGCAGTAGACGATGGCGACGCCGATGAAGACGGCCACAACGTCGTTGAGCAGCTTGAAGAAGACCTTCTTATCGTCCGGCAAAAAGGAGGTAACAAAATCCATGGACATGTGCCCGCCTTCGCGCACACAGGCTCCGGCGCCGATCATGGTGGCCCACACGAAGGCGAAGGTGGCCAGCTCCTCGAATTTGCTGGAGAAGGGCAGGGGCGTAAAGCGGCCGATGACCTGCAGGAAGGTAGTGAGAACGATCGTCCCCAGGATGGCGACCAGCAGGACGTACTCGATCTTCTTTATGATGTTCAGAATGGATTGGATCACTTTCATAGCCAAATCACCACATTTCGCATTTTTCACGTTGGCCTCTCTGAACTGCCTGGAACAGCCATGCAGCTCAGAGGGAGAAACGGTCTCTTACTGTCGGCAATCCTCCACGGCCTTCTGGAACTCGAGGACCAGCTCCTCGCCGACGGAGGGATAATAGACCTCGGCCACGTTGGTCAGCGCGGTCTTCCAGGCCTCGATGTCTTCGGGTGTGCAGACATAGACCTGCATCCCCTTCTCTTCCAGCTTGGTGATGTAATCGGTGTCCTCGGCGGCCAGCTTGTCGTTACAGACCTGGCAGCCCTTGTCAATGGCGGCCTTGAAGATGTCCTGGGTCTCAGCATCCATGCTGTTCCACAGATCCAGGTTCATACCCACCAGGGCGGGGCTCCAGTTATAGTTGATAACGGTGAGGTACTTCTGCACATCATAAAAGCCCTTGGAGTAGATGGTGCTCAGGGCGTTCTGCTGCGCATCGGCAGTTCCCTGCTGCAGGGCCACATAGAGCTCGCCAGAGCTGATGGAGACGGGGTTGAAGCCCAGCATTTTTGCTGGGTCGATAGCGGACTGAGCCTGGGGCGTGCGCAGCTTGATGTCCTTGCAGTCGGCGGGGACTTTGATCTCCTTGACATTGTTGGTGATCTGGAAGAAGCCGTTTTCCACAATGCCCAGGGCCTTCATGCCCTTGCCTTCCATCCGGTCCAGCATACCCTGAACCACCTCGGTCTCACAGACCCGCCAGATGTGGTCGCGGTCATCGAACTGGAAAGGGATGGAGAAGGCGCCCCACTCGGCAGAGGCCAGAGAAGCGGGGGTCACGCACATGTCCAGGGTACCGGCGTAGGTCTGCTCGGTCATAGTCTTTTCGCTGCTCTCGGACAGGGAGGCGTTGGGGTAAACGTCGATCTTATACTTGCCGTTGGTGTTCTTGTAGACCTCTTCGGCGATGGTGTCAAGGCAGACCGTCCAGCCGGTACCGGGATCGGTGGGGGAGGAGGCGCGCAGGGTGATGGTCTCCGCGTTGTCTTTGCCACCGGGGGTGCTCGTGTCGCCGCCGCAGCCGGAGAGGAGGGAAGCGGACAGGGTCAGGGCCAGGAACAGTGCGGTCTTTCTGGTGAGTTTCATAACTATTCTCCTTTTCTTTTTCGTTTTTGGGACTTTGGATTTGGATCATTAAAAATGCTGTTACGCCGGGGAAACAAAAAGATCATCGGGGCTTTCCATCACAGCCTCATAGCCAGTCTCCGTCACAAGGTAGGATTCGCCCCAGAAAATACCGCTGGGCAATTTGTCGTTCAGGATGGTGGGGTGGATGATGACCAGCATTCCGGGCGTCAACGGACGGGTGTTGTCCTCGCTCAGCCGCTCTTCGTTCAGGTCGATGGCCGCGATGTGGCCGCAGGGCATGCTGAGACGGTAGCCCCGCCCCTCAATGTATTCGCGCATCTTTTTGACAAGCTCGCCCACCGGGACGCCGGCCTTGAGGATGCTTTTGGCGGCTCCGATGGCGCCCACAGAGACACTGCGGAATTCGTCCAGGTCGGGATTGGGGGTGCCCACGCTGATGGTGCGCACGATCTGCGTCCAGTAGCCGTTGTAGCGGGGGGTGATCTCCATGGCCACGCTGTCACCCGTCTCAATGACCCTGTTGATGGAAGCGGTATTGTGCAGTGTGGGAAGCTCGTTCTTTTCCGCGGAAAACCGGCCGGAGGTGATGAGCATAAAAGACTCCTCCATACCCAGCTTCTGCATGGCCCGGTCTGCCGCCGCGATCACCTCGTTCTCCCGGGTGCCGGCCCTTGCGGCCTCGCACAGCGCCTTGTAGCCTGCGTCGGCGATCTTGCCGCAGATGCGCTGCGCTTCAATTTCTTCATCGCTCTTTTCTGTGCGCAGTGCGAAGACCTGCTGGGAGACGTCCACCAGCTCAAGCCCGGGCATGGCGGCCTGCAGCCTGTGCATCCAGGTGGAGGGCAGGATCTCGAAGAAGACGCCCAACTTTCCCTTTGTGATATTGTGGGCCTTCAGGATGTCCACAACGCCGTCGATCTGGTCGCCGTTGATGATGGCCTCGCGGACGAAGGAGCTTCGGATCAGGTTGAGCCGCCCCATCTGGTTGTTTACCACGCCGGTGATCTCGCCGTCGGGGGTAATGACCGCGCTGGAAAGATAAAAGAAGACCCGGTTGTCGGTGAAATACCGGAAACATCCGAAGGCGTTCGTGCCGACAGTCCCGTTTCCGATGAGGTAGATGGCCTCCAACCCCTCATCCCTGATCAGCCGGACCGCGGCATCCAGCCTTCTTTTGCGCTCGCTTTCGCTGAACATAACTACGCCTCCTCTCTTACAGTACGAGCAGCTCGGTGCTGCAGGCGTTCATGCGCACGGAGCCGTTGTCGGTGACCAGGTAGGGGTCGCCCCAGAAAATGCTGTAATCCATGTCGCCCAGGACCATGGTGGGATGGAGCACAAAGTTCATGCCCTTTTGAATGACCAGCTCGCTCTCCAGAGAGCCCCGTCCCCCCTCGTCCAGATCCAGTCCGATGATGTGGCCAAAGGGCAGCTTGGGGATATATCCGTGCTCCTGGGTGAACGCCCACAGCGCCTTGAGGATATCCTCAAGCCTGGCCCCGGGCCTGAACATTTCAACGGCAAAGTCGATGGCTTTCAGCTGGAGGGTATGGGCCTTCTTCAGATCCTGGTTCAGCTCACCCACACATACGGTGCGGGCCAGCTGCGTCCAGTAGCCCTTGTATTTCGGCGTGATCTCCATGCCGATGCAGTCGCCGTTCTGTACGATGCGGTCGTCAGGCCAGCTGAAGGGCCGGATGCAGGGTAGCTTGTTGTCCGTATAGGAAAATACTCCGTTGGACATCAGCGTGAATGTCTCCTCCGCCCCCGCCTTTTTCATGGCGTAGTCCATCTCGGCGTGCAGGTCGCTCATGCGTACCCCGGGCTTTGCCATGGCGCACACCGCCTCATAGGCCGCGTCCGTCATCTTGGCGCATTCCCTGATGCACTCGATCTCGTAGTCGCTGTGTACGCTGCGCAGCGCGAAGATCTCCTGAGTCACATCCACCAGCTCCGCATGGGGGAATTTCTCCCTGAGAGCCAGTTCCCAGTTGGCGGGGAGCATCTCCAAAGAGACCCCCAGCCTGCAGACCTTCTGCTCGGAGAGCACGGTAAGTACACTGCCCAGAATGTCGGGGCCCAGACGAACATCCTCAAAACCCTTGTTGTGGACGCCGTCCAGGTGAAGGATAGAACCGACACAGATGGCCATGGGTTTTTCGGGGCGGGCCACCAGCGCCTGCAGGTGATAGTAGGTGCGGTGGTCGGAAAAGTACCGGAAACAGCCGTAGGCGAGGGGGCCGACGGCGCTGTTTCCGACAAGGGCGACCGCGTCAAGCTCCAGCTCGCCCATGATCCCTCCCAGCGCCGCTTGCCGCTGCCTCAGCTCTTTGACAATGTCCATAAACTTCATCCTTTCTTTCTCTTGCATTTTTTGAGCACCGGGCCAGATGACCATCAAAGGAAATTGTACTTCTGCAGAAGATCCTGAACGGACTGGATAAAACCGGGATTGTTGATCTCGGAGAACCGTGAGATCGCGATGGAAAAATTGGCGGCCAGATCGATCTGTTTGCCCTTCCTGTGCACCGGGATAGAGATCACGGCCAGATTATCCGTCAGCTCGGCATACATGGTGGCATATCCCCGCTCCCGGGTCTGCTCCAGCTCCTTCTTCAGCTCGTCTGCGTCCGTGATGGAATACTTGGTGTAGGGCAGCAGCGGATTGCGGGAGAGCCACTGCTCCAGCTCTTCCTCGGACAGGCAGGAGAGGAACAGCTTGCCCGCCGCAGTGCAGTGGCAGGGGTGCGCCGCCCCAGGGATGGCCAGCTTCGCGCGGAACCTCATCTCCTTTCCGGCGGAGATGAGGTTGACGCAGGAGTCCTCGCAAAACGCGGTCAGCGATGCGCCGCAGTCCGCGCCCAATTTGAGGATAAAGTAGTTGAGAAAGGGGAGCGCTTTCGCCACATAGGGGTCATTTTCCATGATCCTGCCGGACATGACATACATTTTGTAGGTGGCGCAGTAGTCTTTGTTCTCCCGCTGCACCACATAGCCGGACTCCTTCAGTACGGTGAGGATACGGTGCGTGGTCGCCGGAGCAAGGCCCACACTCTGGGCGATCTCCTGCAAAGAAGAACTGCGGGGCGCTGCACTGATATACTCCAGCACATCGAGGGTCTTCTTTGTCAGATTGGTCGGGTTTTTGGCTGTATCCAATTCGGCACCCTCCAAAAATGAAATAGAAATTTCAAAATATTTCGAAAGAAAAACTTCTTTGCGCCCACCAAGCGTACCACGCATATGGGGAAATGTAAATAGTAATGGCTTGTTTTCTGCGTTTTTAATAAAAAATACCCCTAAAATGGAATTTTAATTCCATTTTAGGGGTGGGCAAGGAAGGCTTTTGGATCTTGGCCATAAAATACCCAGACAGCTTGATGCCGTAAGCGTTTCGCCATTGACACCTGCCTGTCTGGGTACTTTGGAGCTGCTGGCCGGACTTGAACCGGCGACCTGCTGATTACGAATCAGCTGCTCTACCAACTGAGCCACAGCAGCAAATGAAATTGTAATCTCTCAAAAGGAAATGCTCTACAGCCGCTTCGCGGCACTAACTTGCCTCAACGGATAAAAATTTTATCATATTTTTTCCCCCTCGTCAATCCTGAAAGGGCGAGTTTTTATCCCGAAGAGGGAAAGCTAAGACCAGGCCGGGCAAAACGGCCCCTACGGTCAGGGTGAGCGGGACTGCGGCGGGGAAGAGCAGGAGCTGGGCGGCGATGAGCCCAAGGGCAATGACCACCGCCAGGATGCTGGCGGGCAGATCGGTCAGAAAGTCCAGCCAGGCGCTGCGCAGCGCGTCTGCCGGGGCGGCGGGCCAGGTGAGGGCGGGGAAGAGGTGGAGCCCCACGCCCCACAGGAGCAAAAGCCCGGCGGCCGCCAGGCCCGCCAAGGCCAACAGGAGGCCGCCCAGGGCAAAGTAATACCAGACGGCGGTGATGAGCAGGATATTCAGGCTCAGGAAGAAGAGACCCCAGGCCATTTTGGGCAGGAACCTGGCCCGGAGGGCAGACCAATAGGACTCCAGCAGCTTCACCGGCGCATCCTTCACCAGCTGTTCCATCACATAGCCCATGGCCGACAGGGCGGGGCCGATGGTGAACAGGGGCAGGCAGGTGAGCAGGAACAGGAAATTCAGCCCCACCCAGTTGGGGAAGGTCTGGGTCAGCACGGTGATATACCAGCGCAGGCCCCGCTGGGCCGCCGGCCCCTTCTCCTGATGTTTGCCCATAATGCCATCTCCCTGTATCTTTCTCTGATCTCCGCCGAAAAAGGCCCCGGAGAAGATAGAACTATTGTAACGTTTCCAATCCGAAAAAGCAAGGGCGGCAGGGGAGAAACCTTCGTGATATTTCACAATTTCCGGGAACGCGTTTTAATAGAACCTACAAATCTATGGGTTTTCGTCAAAAAATACTTGCCTTTCCCGGCGGGATGACTTATGATGCGGTATAGAAGGACTGGAAACGTTTCCAGAACATCCGGCAGAAATCGTCAAACATATTTTGAAGGAGGAATACACAATGAAAAAGAGTTGGCTCGCACTGGCGCTCACCGGCGCAATGACCATCGGCCTGCTGGCCGGCTGCGGCGGCGGAGACGCCAAGACCCCCACCGGCGGCGGCGACGGCAAGGGCAGCGTCTACTACCTGAACTTCAAGCCCGAGCAGGACGGCGACTGGCAGAACCTGGCCAAGGCCTATACCGAGGAGACCGGCGTCCCCGTCACCGTGGTCACCGCCGCCTCCGGCCAGTATGAGACCACCCTCATGGCCGAGATGGGCAAGACCGAGGCGCCCACCCTCTTCCAGGTCAACGGCCCTGTGGGTCTCCAGAACTGGAAGGACTACTGCTACGACTTCACCGGCTCCAAGGTGCTGGGCGAGCTCACCAGCGAGGACTTCGCCCTGAAGAACGGTGACGAGGTGGCGGGCATCGGCTACGTCATCGAGACCTACGGCATCATCGTCAACACCAAGCTGCTGGACAAGGCTGGCTACTCCGTAGACGACATCCAGAGCTTTGCCGACCTGAAGAAGGTGGCCGACGACATCCAGGCCCGGAAGGACGAGCTGGGGGTCAAGGGTGCCTTCACCTCCGCCGGTATGGACGGCTCCTCCGACTGGCGCTTCAAGACCCACCTGGCCAACCTGCCCATCTACTTTGAGTACCAGGCCGACGGCATCGGCGCCACCGAGGCCATCAAGGGCTCCTTCCTGGACAACTACCGCCAGATCTGGGATCTCTACATCACCGACGCCACCTGCGCCGGGGCCGACCTGTCCGCCAAGACCGGCGACGACGCCGTGGCCGAGTTTGTCAACGGCGAGGCCGTCTTCTATCAGAACGGCACCTGGGCCTATGGCGACGTGAACTCCCTGGGCGACGACAGCCTGGCCATGATCCCCATTTATGTGGGCGCGGGGGACGAGGCCAAGCAGGGCCTGTGCACCGGCACCGAGAACTATTGGTGCATCAACAAGAACGCCAGCGAGGCTGACATCCAGGCCACCCTGGACTTCCTCTATTGGTGCGTCACCTCCGACAAGGGCACCAGCGCCATCGCCAACGACATGGGCTTCGTGGCCCCCTTCAAGGCCGCCAAGGAGTCCGCCAACCTCTTCGTCAAGCAGGATGCCGAGCTCACTGCCGCCGGCAAGGCTCCCGTGTCCTGGAACTTCACCACCATGCCCTCCGAGGAGTGGAAGAACGGCGTGGGCAGCGCCCTCACCGCCTACGCCGCCGCCCCCTCCGACGCCGCTTGGGACGCCGTGGTCTCCGCCTTCGTGGACGGCTGGGCCTCCGAGTACAAGCTGGCCAACGGCTGAACACACGGCAAGACCTGAATACGCCAAAAAGGGGCGGGCTGCTGCCCGCCCCTTTTTTCAAGGAAGCCCTTGAGAGAGAAAGTTGTTATTTTTGGAGGTGGAACCCCCTATGGAACGAGCGTTAAAGCGCTGGTCGCCCCTGTTTATCCTGCCGA
Organism: uncultured Pseudoflavonifractor sp.; assembly: GCA_947425785.1. Classification (GTDB taxonomy): domain Bacteria; phylum Bacillota; class Clostridia; order Oscillospirales; family Oscillospiraceae; genus Vermiculatibacterium. The sequence goes on from CANEAY010000001.1 coordinate 9,198, forward strand.
CCCTCCTGGCCTTTGCCATCGGCTTCATCTACCCCTTTGTGGAGGGCGCCTATCTGTCCCTGTGCCAGTTCACCACCGTGCGGGACGCCAAGTTCATCGGCCTGGGCAACTACATCCGGGCCTTTGGTGACAGCCAGTTTCTGGATTCCTTCTGGTTTACCGTAGCCTTTACAGTGGTGTCGGTGGTGCTCATCAACGTCATCGCCTTCCTTTTCGCGCTGATGCTGACGAAGAACCTGAAGGGAACCAACATCTTCCGCACCGTGTTCTTTATGCCCAACCTCATCGGCGGCATCGTGCTGGGCTATATCTGGCAGATCCTCATCAACTGTGTGCTGTCCCTTGTGGGTAAGCCCCTGCTGGCGCTGAACGCCACGGCGGGCTACTGGGGCCTCATCATCCTCATGTGCTGGCAGCAGATCGGCTATATGATGATCATCTATATCGCCGGGCTCCAGGCGGTGCCCGACGACCTGACCGAGGCGGCCCAGATCGACGGGGCTACCCCCCTTCAGACCCTGCTGCGGGTGAAGCTGCCTATGGTGATGCCCTCCATCACCATCTGCACCTTCCTCACCCTCACCAACGGCTTCAAGCTCTTCGACCAGAACCTGGCCCTCACCGCCGGCGAGCCCAACCACGCCACCGAGATGCTGGCCTACAATATCTATAATACCTTCTACGCCCGCTCCGGCCCCCAGTGGAAGGGCATGGGCCAGGCCAAAGCAGTTCTGTTCTGTATTCTGGTAGTGGCCATCTCCATGCTCCAGCTCAAGGCCACCCGTTCCCGGGAGGTGCAGCAGTAATGACAAAAAAGAAAACCGCCGTCAACGGCCTTTTGATCGCCCTGCTCACAGCGCTGAGTGTCGCCTGGGTCTACCCGGTGTTCATGATCCTGATGAACACCCTGAAGACCGAGCGCGCCATCACCACCTCCACCGCCTTCCTTCTTCCCACGGCGGAGACCTTCGCGGGAGTTCAGAACTATGTCAGTGCCATCGTCTCCCAGGGATTTTTACAGGCCCTGGGCTATAGCCTGCTCATCACCTTCACCTCGGTGGCCCTCATCCTGATCTGCTGCTCCATGTGCGCATGGTATATCACCCGGGTCAAGGGCTGGGTGAGCAAAATTCTCTATTTTCTCTTTGTACTGTCCATGGTGGTGCCCTTCCAGATGGTCATGTTCACCCTGTCCTCCACGGCGGACATGCTCAAGCTGAACACCCCCTGGAACATCTGCGTCATCTACCTGGGCTTCGGCGCGGGCCTGGCGGTGTTCATGTTCTGCGGCTTTGTCCGCTCGGTGCCCCTTGAGGTGGAGGAGGCCTCCATGATCGACGGGTGCAATCCAGTGCAGACCCTCTTCCTCATCGTCCTGCCCATGCTCAAGCCCACCCTGGTGAGCGTGGGCATCCTGGAGGCCATGTGGGTGTGGAACGACTACCTGCTGCCCACTCTGGTATTGGACATCAAGAAATATATGACCATCCCCATGCTCATCCAGCGCTTCCGGGGCTCCTTCGGGCGGGTGGAGATGGGCCCCATGATGGCCTGCATCATGCTCACCATCATCCCCATCATCATCGTCTACCTGGCCGGACAGAAGTATATCATCAAAGGGGTTGCCGCCGGCGCTGTAAAGGGATAAAATAGTCGAAGATCATCGAAAGGGGGGAGAGCCATGCCCATGACCATCAAGGATATCGCCCAGCGCTCGGGCTACGCCGTGGGCACGGTCTCCCGTGTCCTCAACGGCCACCCCGACGTCAGCGACGCGGCCCGGGAGCGCATCCTGGCCGTGGTGGCGGAGACCGGCTTCCGCCCCAATGACACCGCCCGGCACCTGAAACAGCGGGGCAGCCGGGAGGTGGCCATTATCGTCAAGGGCGCGGGCAACCTCCTCTTCGCCCGTATTTTGGAGGAGGCCCAGCGGCTTTTGAAGGCCGACCACCGCCCCGCGGCGGTCTATTACCTGGACGAGAATGATGACGAGGTGGAGCAGGCCCTGCGGGTGTGCCGGGAGCTAAAGCCCCTGGGCTTTCTCTTCCTGGGCGGCAACCGGGACAACTTCAAGCGCTCTTTTGAACACGTGACCCTGCCCAGCGTCCTGGTGACCACCCGGGCGGATACTCTGGGCTTTCCCAACCTCTCCAGCGTCTCCACCGACGACGTGGAGGGCGCCGCCCAGGCGGTGGGCTGCCTGCTGGACGCAGGCCACCGGCAGGTGGGGGTCATCGGCGGCGAGAGCTGCGTGGCCGCCCCGGCCATGGGCTGCAACACCAGCCAGCTGCGCCTCATGGGCTGTCAGCAGGCCTGCGCCCGGCGTGAGGTGCCCTTCGAACCCCAACGCCAGTCCGTCATCGCCCCCTACTCCATGGAGGGGGGCTACCAGGCCACAGTGCAGCTTTTGGAGCAGTTCCCCGGCTTCACCGCCATCTTCGCCATGTCCGATGTCATGGCCATCGGCGCCATCCGGGCCCTCCACGACCGGGGCGTCCGGGTTCCCCGGGACGTGTCGGTGATGGGCTACGACGGCATCGAGCAGGCGGGCTACTGCGTGCCCCGGCTGGCCACCGTGTGCCAGAACTGGGAACAGCTGGCCCGGCGGGGGGTGGAGATCCTCCTCCGCCAGGCCGAGGGCGGCGGCGCCGTCCACGAGATCGTCCCCTTCCGCCTCTCCCTGGGGGAGAGCGTGGGGAAATGCGCGGAAAACACTCATTGACAGGATGGATGACCATGCGAAACAGCGGCGTACTGATGCACCTGACCAGCTTAAGCTCCCCCTACGGCATCGGCACCATGGGCCAGGCGGCCCGCGACTTTGCCGACTTCCTGGCCCAAAGCGGCCAGACCTATTGGCAGATCCTGCCCATGGGCCCCACCAGCTATGGGGACTCCCCCTACCAGAGCTTCTCCACCTTTGCCGGCAACCCCTACCTCATCGACCTGGACGAGCTGGCGGCCCAGGGCCTTCTGGAGCCTGGGGAGTACCGGGAGGAGAACTGGGGGGACGACCCCCAAAGCGTGGACTACGGCCTTCTCTATGAAAAGCGCTATCCCGTCCTCCGCAAGGCGGTCTCCCGGCTCCGGGAGCACCTTCCGGCGGACTATCCCCTCTTCCTGGCGGAGAACGCCCAGTGGCTGCCCGACTACGCCCTCTACATGGCCCTGAAAGACGACAACGGCGGCCGCCCCTGGCTGGAGTGGCCGGAGCCCCTCCGCCGCCGGGCTCCCACCGCCCTGGAGGCGGCCCGCAAGTCCCTTGCCGGCAAGGTGGCCTTCTGGCAGGGGGTGCAGTACCTCTTCTTCCGCCAGTGGCGGGCCTTGAAAAAATACGCCAACGGCAAGGGCGTCCTCTTCATCGGCGACCTGCCCATCTACGTGCCCCTGGACTCCGCCGACGTGTGGGCCAGGCCCGGCCAGTTCCAGCTGGACAGCGGGCTGCGGCCTGTGGAGGTCTCCGGCTGCCCCCCCGACGGCTTCACCGCCGACGGCCAGCTCTGGGGCACCCCCCTCTTCGACTGGGACAAGATGGAGGGGGAGGGCTACAGCTGGTGGATCGAGCGCATCCGCCGCCAGCGGGGCTTCTGCGATGTCCTGCGCATCGACCACTTCCGCGGCTTCGAGGCCTATTACGCCATCCCCTACGGGGAGGAGACCGCCCGTAACGGCCACTGGCGGCAAGGCCCCGGCCTCAAGCTCTTCCGGGCGGTGGAGCACGCCCTGGGCCGCCAGGACATCATCGCCGAGGATCTGGGCTTCCTCACCGACGGGGTGCGCCAGCTCATCCGGGACACCGGCTTTCCCGGCATGAAGGTGCTCCAGTTCGCCTTCGACAGCCGGGAGGAGAGCGACTACCTGCCCCATAACTATGACAGGCACTGTGTGGCCTATGTGGGCACCCACGATAACGATACCGCCCTGGGCTGGCTGGAGAGCTGTTCCCCCGAGGACCGGGCCTTCGCTGTGGACTACCTGAAACTCACCGAAGGGGAGGGGTACCACTGGGGGCTCATGCGGGGGGCCTGGGCCTCCCCGGCGGAGCTGGCGGTGGTCACCGCCCAGGATCTGCTGGGCCTGGGCCATGAGCACCGGATGAACGAGCCCTCCACCCTGGGGACGAACTGGAAGTGGCGCGCTCTGCCCGGGGCCTTCACCCCGGAGCTGGCGGAAAAGCTTCGGCACGAGACCGGGCTTTACCGCCGCCTTCCCAGAGAATGAGCAACGAACAAAGCACCGCCGCCTTCTGCAAGAAGGCGGCGGTGCTTTGTTGACTTTCCCTCTGCGGGATGGTAAATTAGGAAATAACAGGATTACAATAAAAATTTACCATCAACAGAAAGAGGGAAAAAGAATGAAAAAAAGGATCTTGGCGCTTTTTCTGACCCTGACCATGGCCCTGACCCTGCTTCCCACCACGGTCTTTGCCGCAAAAACGAACAGGCTGAGCGGCCTGAAAGATCATGAGGTGCTGGCCGTGCTGCCCTATACTCTTCAGCGGCCCGCCCGCCCCACCAAGGTGGAGCAGATCGGCTTCCAGGTCGGCCTTGGTGACTCCAGAGAAGGCTGGCTCCTTTCTTCCATAAGCATAGACAGCGCATTTGAGGAGCTTCTGGCTCTCACCGACAGTCTCATCGCCGGCAAGACCACCGACACTGAGAAGGTGAAGGCCATCTTCGACTGGGTGTCCCAAAATATAAAATACGATATCAACAGAGGGAGCGTGGAGAATGACTCGACTGGCGGCCCCGTTTATACCTATGTCGTAAAGCGGGGTGTCTGTCAGCATTACGCCGTCCTGTGCTTGTTCATGTGTACCATAGCGGAGATCCCGGCGGCCTTTATCTTCGGAAAATCGTCCAGCTCCGATCAGCCGGGCGGCGGTCATGCTTGGAATGCGGCCTTTGTGGACGGCGATTGGCTATTCTTTGACGCCACTTGGCGTCTGTGGGATATGGCTCCGGACTATCACGATATCTCGGGAGACTTTGACTGCTATGATGGCACATTCGAACTGCAAGGTACCTCGGACGACGATGGGAATGTATCCTTGACCTTTAGAAATCGCAAGGGCTTTGAGTCTCCCGCCAGCGTGACCGTCCCCTCCTACGGTGTGACCAATGTGGCTGGGTTTGACTCCTATCACGGCGGCGGCTCCCTGACCGAGATGACCCTCGTTGACACTGTCACTACCATTGATACCGCGGCCTTCAGCGGCTGCGCCAATCTGACCAAGGTGACCATCCCCAACAGTGTGACTTGTATTGGATCGCAGGCCTTCTCCGGCTGTACCTCACTGAAACAGCTGACCATCCCCGATAGTGTGACCAGCCTCGAGGACGGGCTGTTCATGCGCTGCACCAGCCTGACCGACGTGAACATTCCCAGCCGCGTGACCGCCATCGAAAATAGTATGTTCTATGAGTGTTCCAGCCTGGAAAAGCTGACCATTCCCAACAATATCACCGCCATCGGAAGCCATGCCTTTATGCGCACCGGCCTGAAGGACATCACCATTCCGGGCAGCGTGGCCTCCATTGGCGAGCAGGCCTTTATGGAGTGTGCCGATCTGGAGACCGTGAAGCTTAACGATGGTCTCAAAACCATCGGGAAGCTGGCCTTCTTTCAGTGTACCAATCTGAAAAAGGCCGACCTTCCCGACAGCGTCACCAGCATTGACAGCAGCGCCTTCTCCGAGTGTCCCAACCTGCCCAGAAGGGACACCATCCCCGGCGGCGTCACCGAAATTGAGGCCTATGCCTTCCGTGGCAATGACGAGCTGGTCAGCTTTGTCATTCCTGACCATGTCACAAGGATCGGCCACCAGTCCTTCAAGGACTGTAAAAATCTGAAAAGCGTGACCATTCCCGAAAGTGTCACCACCATTGATATGGAGGCGTTTAGCGGCTGCACCAGTCTGGAGAGTATCACCCTCCCCAGCGGCGTCACCACCATCGCGTCCAATGCGTTCTCCAACACCGGTCTGACCAGCGTGACCATTCCCGACACGATCACCAGCATTGGAAATAATGCCTTCGCCTCCTGCAAGAACCTGACCAGTGTGACCATCCCCGCCAGCGTGACTGAAATTGGCGATCAGGCGTTTCAGAGAACCCCCTGGCTGACTGCCTGGCTGAAGGAGCAGGGGGAATTTGCAGTCATGAATCACATTCTGATCAAGTATCAGGGGGCTGGCGGCGCAGTTTCCATCCCCAGCGGCGTGACTGCCATTGGGGGCGGTGCGTTCAGCTACAGCGGCGTGACCAGTGTTGTCATCCCCGACAGCGTCACCAGTATTGGGGATAATGCGTTCTCCTACTGCTCCAAGCTGGCCAGTGCTACCATTCCCAACAGTGTTACCAAGATCGGGGACAATGCGTTCTCCAACTGCACCAGCCTGACCGGCGCAGCCATTCCAAACAGTGTCACCAGTATCGGGCTGCAGGCGTTCATGGACTGCACCGGTCTGACAACTGTGATCATCGGCAGCGGCGTCACTTCCATCGGGGCCCGTGCGTTCTCCAACTGCAAGAACCTGACGGCCGTGATCCTTCCCACCGGCATTACCAGTATAGGCCCTTCCGCATTCTCCCGCTGTGAAAAGCTGGCCAGCGTGGTCATCCCCGCCAGCGTCACCAAGATCGAGAGTGATACCTTCTCCAAGTGTCCCAGCCTGCTCAGCGTGACCATCCCCAACAGCGTCACCAGCATACACTATTCAGCCTTCTCCGGCAGCGGCGTGAGGAATGTATTCTACACCGGCTCAAAGGAGGAGTGGAAGGCCGTTGACCTGGGAGCAAAAAATGCTCTGGACTCCGCCGACGTCGCCATCCATTATAATAGTCCCATGCCGGACATCGTGGTACCCGAAATGCCCGTCCAGTCTGTCCAGCTTGCCTATCCCTCCACCCAGTCTGTCCTGGTGGACGGCCTTCCCGTGGAGTTCCAGTGCTACGCCCTGAAGGATGTCAACGGCAACGACACCAACTATATCAAGCTGCGTGACATCGCCTCCATCCTCTCCGGCACCGCCGTCCAGTTCGAGGTGGGCTGGGACGGCGCGGTGAACATCGAGACCGGCAAGGGCTATACCCCCAACGGTTCCGAGATGTCTACCCCCTTCTCCGGCCCCCGGGCCTATGAGGCTGCCGCCGCCCCCACCAACATTAACGGCGTCAAGGCCGGCCTGGATGCCATCGTTCTCAAGGACGACCAGGGGGGAGCCTTTACCTACTACAAGCTCCGTGACCTGGGCGCCGCCCTGAACTTCAAGGTGGACTGGAGCGCCCAAAAGGGCATCTTCATTGAGACGAGATAAGTAAAAAGACAGTAAAAACGGCCTCTTTCGCGAAGAAAGAGGCCGTTTTTGACCCAGTTGTTGTACGTTTTTGGGGCCAAAGTTGTACGTTTTCAGCCCCGGCCGCTCCCGCTTTTTCGCTCACTCATTTTCTGGCTCGAAGATGATGTTTCCCATCTTAAGCTCTGCGCCGTAAGCATTCATCTCACCTGTGGAGGGGTCGGCGGCGTAGAATACGCATATGACTTGCGGCATAGAACTGCCTGTTTCAAAACCGTCCAGCCAGGCCCTCGGCACGTACAGCCTTCCGTTCCAATCGCTCTCCCAATGGCCTTCCGAGACGCCGTCGATCCAATTTTGCGATGTGCGGAAGATAGCCATGACCTGCTCATATTTCTCGGTGGGAACGGGATCGTTGGCGGGATCGGTCTTATCCACAAAAGTTCCTGTGGCAGATTTGACAACGAGTTGGAGCGTTCTGGGCGGCCCCTGCCAAAGCTCGTCAGGGATGTTGTCTGTGGGAGCGAAGATGCGGAACGTTCCTTGCCCTGTCATATCAAAGGTCCTCTCCTGGGCAAGCTCGGGCAGCTCACTCCCTTTAAGCTCCGGGGATACCGTCACTGTGACCTCTCCAAGTTCCAGGTCGTAGGACAGCTTTGCCTTGAGCATAGCGAAGATAAATTGGCTGGCAGAGTCTGTCAGATCCAAACGCCAGCTCACATGTCCGTCTTCTGGAACGGTCTGATAGTCAAAGCGGCACAGTCCTGCGCTGGCGCCCAGACCGGCGCCGCCCTTTTTCTTTATTTCGGTTTTGACGGTAACGCAGTAGCTTACGTCCTTATGGCACATCAGATCCCCAACTTCCACTGTGACCCACCTTCCGCTGCTGTCTACGAAAGGCGCTTTTTCCAGAGTGGGGATCGGGATCGTACCGGCGTCCAGGGCATTATGGACTTCTATGGCCCTTACGCTGGATGGATAGACTTTTCCCAGAATGGTCATGTCACAGCAGTAGTAGATATTTCCTTCGGTTTGGGTGTCTGCGGCGGGAATGGTGTACTCCTTGCCTGTGGCCCCGGGAATGGGAGCCTTTTCATTTCCGCTGGCATCGCCGCATTTATACCACTGATAGGCAAAGTTGTCCGGGCCCACCAAAAGATTGTTCCAATAACTGACTTTAAGAACTGCGGAGCCCCCCAAATCTACTGCCGCTGGAGCCACTACGGTCACTCCGCTGACCGGATCCTGATGTTGGGTCTTTTCATAGACCATCGTCACGACCCAATTATCGCCGTTCTTTTCTGACTTGGCGGGGGTAAAGGCGCTGCCGTTGCCGTCGGTGACGCTGATCTGCACCGTGTCCTCAAAGACATAGCCGCTGGTGGGCTTCAGGGTCACCACCGCTTGATAGGCATGGTCGGCGGTGAAGGTGTCCCTGGCTGTGCTGTCCTCCTTCCAGCGGTAAGTGGGGGCGGAGCCGTCGGCGTTGAACCACTCCGTCTTGGCGCTGCAGCCCTTATCCAACACGTCGGCAGTGTCGGGAACATTGCCGAAGCTGGGGGCGAGGAGCTGAAGGCTTACTTTGGTAAGGGTGATGGGCTTGGAGGGGGTGGAACTGCCGCCGGAAGAGCCGCCTCCGCCGGAGGTGCCGCTGCCGGAACCGCTTCCGCCGGGGGAACCGGCGGCGCCCTTATTGTCGATCTTGACCCCGGCGTCGTTGGTCACCTTGTTCACCTTGCCCTCCACGGTGATCTGGGCGTCCTCTGCAGCGGAGGTGACCTCCAGGCTGGAGATGGTGGAGCCTTTGGCAACAGTGACCTTGGCGCTGTCATTGACAGAGACGGTATCCACCTTTTCCGTGTTGATGGTCACCGGGGCGTCGCAGGCGATGATGACGCTGCCCAGCTCGCCGCCGTCCAGAGTGACGCCGTCTCTGCCGTCGCTGATGTAGACCATGGGGATGGTCTTGCCGGATTCGTTCACCAGGCGGATGCGGCCATTTGTGGTCTTGGTAACAATGATGTTCTTCACGGTGCATCCGGGCAGAATGTGAAAGGAGTTCTCCCCACAGCCCCGAAGGATGATGTCACCCTTTACGGTGACCTTTTCCAGGGACACATCACCGTTCCCTACGCCGTCGGCCACAATAAGGTCGCCCTCAATGGCCATGTCCTTGAGATGTACGTCCTGGGCGTTGACGATGAGGTTTCCGGCACAGTCGGCGGAGTATATCCCATCTTTATTTACAAAGGCGGCGGCCATACGGCTCAAAACAGTGGCCACTTCGGCTCTTGTAATGGGGTCGCCGGGATGGATGGCGTCCGCCTTATCGCCTTTGATATACCCGGCCTCCCTCATGGCGGCAGCATACCCTTTGGCCCAGTCGGCAATGTCCTCGTCGTCTGCAAAGCCGGGCGCGTTTTTGCTCTCCTCCAGGCAGAGGCTTCGGGCCAGAGCGGTAAAGGCCTCCTGCCGGGTCATAGAAACGGTGGGCAGCATCCGGCCCTCTTTGGAGCCCTGGAAGATGCCCTCGGCGGCCAGGTGGAGGATGTTCTGGGTATACCAGGCCTTATCCGGCACATCGGCAAAGGTGTTTTCCACTGTGTTTTGGTAGCCCATGACCCGGTCCAGCACTGCGGCCAGCTCTGACCGGGTGACGGGCGCATCAGGCCGGAAGGTGCCGTCAAGATAGCCCTTGAGCACGCCGCAGCTGCTCCAGGTCTCCACTGCCTCCTTGGCGTAATGGCCCTCCACGTCGGAGAAGCTCCTGTCCTCCGCGGCGCCGGCCGGCAGGGCCAGGGCGGCGGCCAGGGCCAGGGCCAGGAACAGAGATATCCCTCGCTTCATATCCTTTCACTCCTCACAAAGAATGGGAAGTTTTTGCTTATATCCCATAATAACACTGAACTTTTTTCAGCGCAAGGATAAAAGCGTCTCTTTCTTGGGAAAGAGACGCTTTTGAAAGAAAGGCCGTTAGCGGCGGTTTTACTTGATTCAGCCCCAGCTGGAGTCGCCAACGCCGGAGCCCATGCCGAAACTCATGTCCATCCCGGGGGCGAAGCCGGGGGCCATGTCTGCGTCGGAAGCGTTCTGGCCCATAGGCTGCTGCCCCATCCCCTGCTGACCGAAGAGGGGATTATTCACCTGCCAGGGCCGGTTGCCCGGCAGATAGAAGGTGACGAACTTGATGGAAAAGATGTCGCAGGTCACAAAAGTCTGGCTCAGCTCTTGGTAGAGGGTCACTACGCTGGTGCCCACGGCATAGAGGACGCCTGCCTTCCTGGTGATGCTCTGGGTGCCGATGAGGAACTCAATGACCACATACTGGCCCAGATTGTCAGCGAGGAACTGCTGCATGGAGCCCTCCATGGCCGGGGTGTCAAAGTCCTGCTGGGGCGGGGTGGTGATGGAGCCGCGCTCGGCGGCGCCCAACACCGAGGCCAGGGCCGGGTTTTGGGTGGGATCGGAATAAATTCTTGCCATAAGTTGAAATGCCTCCCTTTCAGGTGTCCGCGTACGCGGCGGTGGGGTTGTAGAAGCAGTGGTCGCCGATGCGGACTACAAAGGAGCCCACGGCGGATGGAAAATTGGGTCTGCAATCGGGGCTGTAAGGGTTGAAGAACCACAGGGCGGTGCCCAGGTTGGTCAGCCGGTGACCTGCCATGGCCCACTCGGCAATGTCCCAGTGGATCTGTTCCAGGGACATATTGTAGATGTTCTGGGCGTTATATTTTCCCCCTACGGTCTCCATGGCGCAGACGAACTGCCGGGGTTGGAAGATGACCTGCTTGACGGTTTTGTACTTGGCGTACTCGCCGTATGTAACATTTACCCGGTTCATCACCACCGAGGCCACTGCCTTCATGCCGTTTTCTCCCTCGCCCCCCGCCTCGCATTTGATGATGCGGGCCAGGGCCTCCAAGTCGGAATATGCCATTGTCTCACTCCTTTGCCGGTGGTCAAACGGGCGGCAGGTCGTCGGCCTGGGCCAGCTCCATGGCGTTCAGTGCGCCGCTCTCCTCGAGAAGCAGGTCGTAAAAGCGCAGCAGGGCCGCCCCCAGCACCAGGGTGGAGGCCAGGGCGTTGACCTGGGCGGAATGTTTGGCGATGCCCGCTCTGGCCCGGCGCAAAGCGTCCAGGGACAGACAGAGGAAGAATCCCAGGGAGCCGATGACCAGCGCTGACGAGGCCCGCTTCAGGGAGAGGACGGAGGAGGAGCTGTCCCCGGGATCCTCTCCCCGGAGAGCGGCCAGGAGCGCTCGGCGCTGTTGGCCCATCGACCAGAGGGAAAAGAGGATGGAAACGATCAAAAGGAGGATAAAAAAGATGGCTCCATCCAACTGCTTCAACCCCCGTTGGAGCTCCCGGCGCTCTTCCATAGCCATGACCACCTCTCCGCCCGCTTCAGCCCATTCTACGCCCTTTTGCCCCAAAGGGTGCGCCGCCGAAAAGAAAAAAGCTCTGCTTCCACTGGGAAGCAGAGCTTTTTTGTGTGAAGAAGGGAGGTTTACCAAACGCTCACCCGCTCCTCCGGGGCCACCCACATACCGTCGCCGGGCTGGATGTCATAGGTCTCATAGAATTCCGGCACGGTCTGCAGGGTGCGGTTGACCCGCAGTTTGTCCGGGGCGTGGACGTCGGCGGAGAGGAGGTAGAGCTGGGTCTGCCGGGAGGAGGTGGAAGCCCAGGCATTGGCCATGGCCCGGAAGAGGGTGTCATAGTCGGGGTCATCCAGGCGGCTGGCGGCCTCCACCACGCAGGCCACGGCCCCCAGGTCGGCCACATTCTCCGAGAGGGTCAAGCTTCCGCTGCAGGGAAGGCCGGGGGTGGCCTCCTGGCCGTCGTACCAAGCCACCACAGCGTCACATTTCTCCTGGAAGGCGGCGTAGTCCTCCGCTGTCCACCAATCGGCGGCGTTGCCGTTCTCGTCGAATTTGGCGCCGTTGTTGTCGAAGGCGTGGGTGATCTCATGGGCGATGATGTAGCCGATGCCGCCCAGGTTTTCCTCCCGGCTGGCGTTCACGTCATACAGGGGAGACTGGAGGATGGCGGCGGGGAAGGTGATATCGTTGTTGTTGGCGCTGTAAAAGGCGTTCACCGTATCGGGGGAGGTGACCCAGCCGCTTTTATCCACGGGTCTGTCCTGGAAGGTCAGATACTCCGCCTTGGCCGCATTCTGAATGGCGGTATAGTTGGAGAAGAAGGAGCCGCCCTCCTTGGGGGAGCGGATGTCGGCGTCGTCCAGATAGGTCTCCCACTGGTCGGGATAGCCCACTTTCACTCCCATGGCATCCAGCTTTTTTATTGCCATGGCCCGGGTCTCCTCGCTCATCCAGTCCTGGGCCAGGAGCCGCTCTTTATAGATGGCGATGAATTCGTCGATCATACTCTCCACATCGGCCTTTGCCTCCGGGGAGAAGTAGGCGTCCACATAGGCCTGGGAGAGGTAGTCGGACAGCAGGCCCTGGACTTGGGCGGCGGCCAGCTCCTGGTCGCCCAGGCGGCCGGCAATACCGTAGTAGGTCTCCTGGAAATCGTAGGAGGCGTCGGTAAAGGCCTGGTTGAGGTAGCGGCCGGTGATGCTGACCAGGGCCTGACGGGCCAGAGCCTTCAAAGTATCCAGATGTGCCTCGTCGAAGAACTGGGCGGCGGCCTCCATGGCCCCCACATCGGTGACGGCGATGGTCTCCGCGGGCTTCAGGTCAGAGGCCTCAAAACAGGCGGTCATATCCACGTTGGGGAAGAGGTCTTGGAGCTCCTCCATGGTGTAGAGGTTGTAGATCTTATCCACGTTGCCCTGGTCTTGGGGAGGCAGGGAGGCGGCGGCCACAGCGGCCTCGGCCTCATAGACCAGCTCCGCCCCGGCCTGGGACTCCGCCTCGTCCAGGCCGGAGAGGGTGAAGAGGGTGGTCAGGTAGGTGAGGTAGGCGTCCTTTTGCTCCGGGGTGCCGTTGATGTAGAAGTCCTGATCCAGAATGGGGAGGAAGGGGCTGAAAATGACGCTGTACCGGGTGGAGTCCTTCAAGTCGATGGTGAGACCGAAACCCAGAAGGGTGGAGAAGGAAAGCTCTTTCTCCATGAGGGCGTCTGCCTCCATCAGCTCCGCCAAAGTCCCGGCGTTCTCGATGGCGTCCAGATACTTCTGGATGGGCTTCACCCCGGCCTTTTCACGGCCAGCCGTGTCGGTGACGGTGTGGTAAAGGGCGGCGATCTTGGCCTCGGGGGTGCCCTTTTTCTGGGGGGTGGAGACGATGTCGGTGATGAGCTGGGCCACCTGGCTGTTGACCTCATAGGACAGGCCGTAGAGGACGCCGTTGATGCTCCAGCCGGCGGGGATGGCGGAGGAATCCAGCCAGTCCTTGTTGACGGCGGCGTAGAAATCATCCTTCAGCTCGGTGCCCATCAGGGCGTAGACCCGGCGGATGAGGATGTCCAGCTCGGCCTGGGTCACCGGGGTGTCGGGGGAGAGGCGGCCATCCCCGGTGCCGGCTACGATGCCGGCGTTAAAGACGCCGGCAAGGGCGGGCTTAGCCCAGTCGGGCACGTCGTCAAAGGCTGTGGCGGGGAAGGCGTTCCGGGCGTTGGCGCCCTCCGGGATAGGCAGGCCGCCGAAGGCCCGCTCCAGCATGGCCAGGGCCTCCGCCCGGGTGGCTGTCCGCTCCAGGTGGAGCTGGCCCATGTCGTCCCCGTGGAGGATGTCCTCGGCTGTGACGCCGGGGCAGTAGTCGGCGGCAGCAGACAGGAGGGTGTCCCGCACCTGTGCCCGGGTCAGGGCTTCCGGCTCCTGGGCAAAGGCGGCGGGGCAGAGGGAGAGGGCCAGGGCGGCGGAGAGAAGAGCGGCGGTGAGCCGCCGTTTCTTTTGAAACATGGAAAGGACTCCTTTCGGATAAGGGAATAATGCCATAATTATATCACATACGGGGAAAAAGGAAATAGAAAATTATATTCCTTCTAATTCTTTCTCTCCCATTTGCCCTTGTGCCGAAAAAGCGAAAGTGGTATAATATCTTGACAATTTTCGGCAGGAGGAGAACGACCATGACCTATCAGGAGGAATTCATCACCTTTATGGTGCGCTCCGGGGTGCTCACCTTTGGAGATTTCACCACCAAGTCGGGCCGCAAGACCCCCTACTTCATCAATACCGGAAACTATAAGACCGGCGCCCAGGCGGCCAAGCTGGGAGACTACTATGCCGCCTGCATCCAGCAGAACCTGCCCGATGGGGTGGACTGCCTGTTCGGCCCCGCCTATAAGGGCATCCCCCTGGCGGTGACGGCGGCGGCCTCCCTCTACCGCAATTACGGCCGTGACCTGCCCTACTGCTTCAACCGCAAGGAGGCCAAGGATCACGGCGAGGGGGGCGGCATGGTGGGCTACAAGCCCCGGGAGGGCGACCGGGTGGTCATCGTGGAGGACGTGGTCACCGCCGGCACTGCCGTGCGGGAGACCATCGAGCTGTTCAGACAGGTGGCTGATGTGAAGTTTGCCGCCCTTATGGTGTCGGTGGATAGAATGGAGCGGGGCACCGGGGAGAAGACCACCATCCATGAGCTTCAGGAGGACTATGGCATTCAGGTCTTCCCCATCGTCACCGTCCGCCAGGTCATGGAGTTCCTCCATGGCCGGGAGATCGACGGCAAGGTCTATATTGACGACGCTATGCTTGGCCGTATGGAAGACTATCTGGCCCAGTACGGCGGAAAATAAAGAAAGGGGGCGCGTCATGTCCATCCACAGTGGGCACAGACAGCGGATGAAGGGGGAATTTCTGGCCCGGCCGGAGTCCTTTCCCGACCACAAGCTGCTGGAGCTGATCCTCTTCTATGCCGACCCCAGGGGCGACACCAACCCCACCGCCCATGCCCTTTTGGAGCGGTTTGACTCCCTTACCGGCATCCTGGACGCCCAGCCGGAAGAGCTGATGAAGACACCGGGCATCGGGGAACACGCCGCCGTTCTGCTGAAGGCGGTAAAGGAGCTTTCCGGCCGCTACTTGACCGGGCGGACAGATATGGAGAATATCGTGGCCTCTGTCAAAGACGTCTACGGCCTTCTGCGGCCCTACTTTTTCGGGGCCAGGAACGAGCGGGTGTACCTTCTCTGTATGGACGGGAAGGGAAAGAGCCTGGGAGTGCGGAAGATCTCCGAAGGCAATTTGAACGTGGCCGAGGTCACCACCCGGGGCGTGGTGGAGGCCGCCCTCTCCCTCAATGCGGCCCAGGTGGTGCTGGCCCACAACCATGTCTCCGGGCTGGCCATCCCCTCTGTGGAGGACAAGGCCACCACCGGCTATCTGTATCGGGTGCTGAAGACGGTGGGCGTTGAGCTGATAGACCACCTGGTTTTTGCGGACGATGATATGGTGTCCATGAAGGACAGCGGTGTGGAATTCCAGCGGGAATAAAAAGAGGGTACTTTTCCGCAGAAAGTCCTTGCAATCGAACAAATGTTTTGATATACTGAAAAAAACTGCTGTCAGGAGGTGAAGTGTGTGCCGGAATTTAAGGTCGTCAGCCCCTTTGAGCCGGGGGGAGACCAGCCGGAGGCCATTGAGGCCCTGTCCATGGGCGTGGAAAACGGCTTGACGGAGCAGACCCTTTTGGGCGTCACCGGCTCGGGAAAGACCTTCACCATGGCCAAGATCATCGAGAAGGTACAGCGGCCCACCCTGGTGCTGGCCCACAACAAGACCCTGGCGGCCCAGCTGTGCGCCGAGTTCAAGGAGTTTTTCCCCAACAACGCGGTGGAGTATTTCGTCTCCTACTACGACTACTACCAGCCGGAGGCGTACATTCCCCACACCGACACCTTCATTGAAAAGGACTCCTCGGTGAACGACGAGATCGACCGGCTGCGTCTCTCTGCCACCGCTTCCCTTATTGAACGGCGGGACGTGATCGTGGTGTCGTCGGTGTCCTGCATCTACGGCCTGGGCGAGCCGGAGGACTACGCCCACATGATGATCTCCCTGCGGGTGGGGGAGGAGTTCAAGCGGGAAGAGCTGATGCGCCGCCTCATTGAGGATCGCTACGAGCGCAACGACATCGCCTGGGAGCGGAATATGTTCCGTGTCCGGGGGGACACCATTGAGATCTGGCCCGCCTACTGGCGGGACACCGCCATCCGGGTGGAGTTCTTTGGGGATGAGATCGACCGCCTCAGCGAGATCAATGTGGTCTCCGGGGCGGCCATCCGCCGGCTGGAGCACATCCCCATCTATCCCGCCAGCCACTATATCACCCCCCGGGACAAGATGGCCGCCGCCATCCAGGAAATTTACCGGGAGCTGGAGGAACGGGTGGCCTTCTTTGAGAGCAGCAATATGCTGGTGGAGGCCCAGCGGGTCAAGCAGCGGACTATGTACGACATTGAAATGCTCCAGGAGCTGGGCTTCTGCTCCGGCATTGAGAACTACTCCCGGCCCATCTCCGGCAGGCCGGTGGGGTCGCCGCCCTACACCCTGCTGGACTATTTTCCCAAGGACTTCCTCATGTTCATCGACGAGAGCCATGTGACCCTGCCCCAGGTGCGGGCCATGTATAACGGCGACCATGCCCGAAAGACCACTCTCATCGATTACGGCTTCCGTCTGCCCTGTGCTTTTGATAACAGACCGTTGAAATTTGAGGAATTTGAACAGAGGGTAAACCAGATCATCTACGTCTCCGCTACCCCGGCGGAATATGAGCGCAGCCGCTCCGGCCAGATCGTGGAGCAGGTCATCCGCCCCACCGGCCTTTTGGATCCCAAGGTGGAAGTCCGGCCGGTGGAGGGCCAGATCGACGATCTGCTGGGAGAGATCAACCAGCGCACCGAGCGGGGAGAGCGGGTACTGGTCACCACCCTCACCAAGAAGATGGCGGAGGACTTGACCGGCTACCTGCGAAACGCCGGGGTGAAGGTGCAGTATATGCACCACGATGTGGACACCATGGAGCGGCAGGAGATCATCCGGGACTTGCGCCTGGGCACCTACGATGTGCTGGTGGGTATCAACCTTCTGCGGGAGGGCCTGGATCTGCCCGAGGTGAGCTTGGTGGCCATCCTGGACGCGGACAAGGAGGGGTTTTTGCGCAGCGAGACCTCCCTTATCCAGACCATCGGCCGGGCGGCCCGAAACGCCGACGGCCTGGTGGTGATGTATGCCGACAGCATCACCCCCTCCATGCGCTCCGCCATCGATGAGACGGAGCGCCGCCGGGCGAAACAGGACGCCTTCAACAGGGAACACGGCATCGTGCCCAAGACCATCGTCAAATCCGTCCGGGACGTGGTGAACCTGTCCCAGGGCGAGGAGGAGGCCGCCAAAGCGGTGCGCCTGAAGAACAACATGAGCAAGAAGGAGCTGGAGGCCGCCATCGCCAAGCTGGAGAAGGAGATGAAAGAGGCTTCCAAGCGTCTGGAGTTCGAATACGCCGCCGTGCTGCGTGACCGCATCATTGAGCTGCGTGGGAAATAAAAAAGTAAAACCAAAAAGGGGTATGAAAACGATGAAATATGTTGAATTGGGCAAGACCGGTCTGAAGTGCGCCATTGTCTCCTTTGGCGGCATCCCCATCCAGCGCTCCGACGCCGCCAACACCATGGCGGTGGTGGACGCGTTGGAAAAGCACGGCATGAACTACATTGACACTGCCCGGGGCTATACGGTCTCCGAGGAGTATCTGGGCGCCGCCCTCAAGGGCCGCCGGGAGAAGTTCCTCCTGGCCACCAAGTCCATGGCCAGGGACTACGAGAGCATGAAGAAGGACGTGGAGACCAGTCTGCGCAACCTCCAGACCGACTATATCGAGGTCTATCAGCTCCACAACCTGCCCCTGGGGGATTTTGACAAGGTCTTTGGCCCCGACGGGGCCTACCGGGCTTTGGCCGAGGCCAAGGCGGCGGGGAAGATCGGCCACATCGGAGCCACCTTCCACTCCCTGGACGCCATGCGCAAGGCGGTGGAGGAGCACGCCGACAAGCTGGAGACCGTCATGTTCCCCTGGAACATTGTGGAGAACCAGGGGGAGGAGGTGCTGCGGCTGGCCCGGGAGAAGGGCATGGGCACCATCTGCATGAAGCCCATGGCCGGCGGCAACCTCACCGATTGGGAGCTGGCCCTGCGTTACATTGCCGACTCCGGGGTCATGGACATCTCCATCCCCGGTATGGGCGATGTTCAGGAGGTGGAGCGCAACGCCGCCGCCGCGGAGAAGCTCTCCCCCCTGACGCAGGAGGAGAAGGCCCGGTGCGAGGTCATCCGTAAGGAGCTGGGCACCACCTTCTGCCGCCGGTGCGGCTACTGCGCCCCCTGCACGGTGGGCATCAACATTCCCTCCGCCTTCCTCTTCAACAACTATTTCAAGCACTACGAAGGTCTGGCGGATTGGGCCACGGCCCGGTATGGCGCCATGGAACAGAAGGCCTCCGCCTGCGTCGAGTGCGGCCTGTGCGAGAGCCGCTGCCCCTACGAGCTGCCCATCCGGGAGATGCTCAAGGACGTGGCCAAGACCTTCGGCCAGTAAGGAGAAGGCATATGGCGACGAACCCGGAATTTGTGGAATATCTCTGCGATCAGCTGGAGGGCCTGGGGGCCATCCGCTCCCGAAAAATGTTCGGGGAGTACATGATCTACTGCAACGATAAGCCTGTTATCATTGTCTGCGATGACCGGCCCATGGTGAAGATGCTCCCCATTTTGGAACCTTTGCTGAAGGATCACCCCACCGCCCCGCCCTATGAGGGGGCCAAGGCGCACTATGTGCTGGACTCGGACGACCGGGAGACGCTCCGGGAGGCGGTGCGCCTGGCGGAGGAGGTCACGCCGGTGCCCAAGAAGCGCAAAAAATAGGCGGCAGCTGGAAGGAGGGGACCGATGACGACTGTACTTGTAACTCTAAAAGAGAAGTGGCGGATCATGGCTCTCTTCCGGCGGGGATGCCTGGTCATACAGGCGGTTTTGCTCTTTCTGTTTACGATCCTGTATTTTAACGCCGGACGGCAGCAGGGGATCGTCAGCCGGGATAGATTTTTCTCAAGGAGCATCCAGGATGACGCCATGGTCTACACCGGCAGACAGGATGGCCGCAAGACCATTTACAAGGTTTGGGAGACCGATGCCGGTTACACGGTAGAGTGTCAAGTGGAGGGGCAGTCCTTCGGCCCATACCAGGTGGATCGGGTCTCTGCCGACGGGATGTCTCTGGGTGACTGGGGCTATATGGACGGCGGTATAGAGATCTGGGCGGAAGGCGAATTGCTGTTCCGCGGGGCTTACCGCCGCACCACCGGAAACAGTATTTTGCTGGACGAAAAGGGAGAATTCTACTACGATTGGGGAAAGGCCTTTGATCGTCCGGCCACAGGATCCATCGAGCCGCCCAATGCCCTTACTCTCTTTTCCTTTACCGTAGGGGCAGAGCTGACCCACCGGGGCTACTGGCCCTGCTATGGTATGGGGCTTCTGATAGCTGCCTTGAATATGGTGACGCTTCTCTTTCCTGACGAACTGTTCCGCTGGCGTATGAGCTTGCGTATCTCCCGCTGGGAAGATGCGGAACCTTCGGCTTGGGAACGGTTCGGCCGACATGTTGGCTGGATCCTTCTGCTGTTTGCCTCTCTGTTCTGTTTTCTCGTGGGCCTGCTGGCCACGGTATGATCCCGCTTTTCAATATCCCGAAAAGGAGAACCTTCCATGCAAGACCAGATCATCGTTCAGGGCGCCCGCGCCAACAACCTGAAAAATATCGACGTGACCATCCCCCGGGACAAGCTGGTGGTGCTCACCGGCGTGTCCGGCTCCGGCAAGTCCTCCCTGGCCTTCGACACCATCTATGCCGAGGGCCAGCGGCGGTATGTGGAGAGCCTGTCCTCCTATGCCCGGATGTTCCTGGGACAGATGGAGAAGCCCGACGTGGACTCCATCGACGGCCTCAGCCCCGCCATCTCCATCGACCAGAAGACCACCTCCAAGAACCCCCGGTCTACGGTGGGCACGGTGACGGAAATTTACGATTATCTCCGCCTTCTCTGGGCCCGGGTGGGCACCCCCCACTGCCCCAACTGCGGCAAGGAGATCAAGCAGCAGACCATCGACCAGATCATCGACCAGGTGATGAAGCTGCCCGAGGCCACCCGTATCCAGGTCATGGCCCCTGTCATCCGGGGGAAAAAGGGAGAGCACCAGAAAATTTTTGAGGATGCCCGGAAGTCGGGCTATGTCCGTGTCCGGGTGGACGGCTCCCTTTACGACTTGAGCGAAGAGATCGCTTTGGACAAGAACAAAAAACACAGCATTGAGATCGTAGTTGACCGCCTGGTCATCCGGGAGGACATCGCCCAGCGGCTCACCGACAGCGTGGAGGTGGCCGCCGGCCTGTCCGGGGGCCTCATCATCGTCAATATCGTGGGGGAGGATCGGGATATCTCCTTCTCCCAGAACTACGCCTGCGAGGACTGCGGCATCTCCATTGAGGAGCTCACCCCCCGGATGTTCTCCTTCAACAACCCCTTCGGCGCCTGCCCCACCTGCACCGGCCTGGGGGTACAGCTGAAGGTCGACCCGGAGCTCATCATCCCCAACAAGGAGCTGTCCATTCTGGACGGGGCCATCACCGCCAGCGGCTGGAGCAACATCAAGGGGGACTCCATCTCCCGGATGTACTTTGAGGCCCTGGCCAAGAAGTATAAGTTCAAGCTCACCACCCCGGTCAAGAACTTGAGTGCCGAGGTCATGGACGTGATCCTTTACGGCACCAAGGGGGAGAAGCTGAAGCTGACCTACGACCGGGCCAATGGCCAGGGTACCCTCATGCAGGCCTTTGAGGGCATCTGCAACAACCTGGAGCGCCGCTACCGGGAGACCCAGTCCGACGGGATGCGCCGGGAGCTGGAGGAGTGTATGTCGGAGAAGCCCTGTCCCGACTGTCACGGCAAGCGCCTGCGCCGGGAATCCCTGGCGGTGACGGTGGGGGATGAGGACATCGACGCCTACTGCCACAGGTCGGTGACCCAGGCTCTGGACTTTATGGAAAAGCTCACCCTCTCGGAGCAAAAGACCCTCATTGCTGGGCAGATCGTGAAGGAGATCAAGTCCCGGCTGGGCTTTTTGAAGTCGGTGGGTCTGGAATACCTGACCTTGAGCCGCTCTGCCGGGACGCTGTCCGGCGGCGAGAGCCAGCGGATCCGCCTGGCTACGCAGATCGGCTCCTCCCTCATGGGGGTTCTCTATATTTTGGACGAGCCCTCCATCGGCCTCCACCAGCGGGACAACGACAAGCTGCTGGAGACCCTGTGCCACTTGAGAGACCTGGGCAATACCCTGCTGGTGGTGGAGCACGACGAGGATACCATGCGTGCCGCCGACCATATCATCGACGTGGGCCCCGGCGCCGGAGTCCACGGCGGCCGCATCGTGGCCCAGGGCACGGCGGAGGAAGTGATGGCCAGTCCCGAGTCCCTGACGGGGGCCTACCTCTCCGGGCGGCTGTCCATCCCCGTTCCCAAGGAGCGGCGGAAGGGCAGCGGCAAGTTCCTCACCGTCCGGGCGGCGGCGGAGAACAACCTGCGGGGGGTGGACGTGTCCATTCCCCTGGGCACCTTCACCTGCGTCACCGGCGTGTCCGGCTCCGGCAAGTCCTCTCTGGTGAATGAAATTTTGTATAAACGGCTGGCCGCTGACCTGAACCGGGCCAAGACCCGGCCGGGCAAGCACGCCGCCATCGAGGGGGAGGAGTACCTGGACAAGGTCATCAACATCGACCAGTCCCCCATTGGCCGCACCCCCCGCTCCAACCCGGCCACTTATACCAACCTCTTCAACGACATCCGGGAGCTCTTTGCCTCCACCCCCGACGCCAAGGCCAGGGGCTACGGCCCGGGCCGGTTCTCCTTCAACGTCCGGGGCGGACGGTGCGAGGCCTGTCAGGGCGACGGCCTTCTCAAGATCGAGATGCACTTCCTGCCCGATATCTATGTCCCCTGCGACGTGTGCCACGGCAAGCGGTACAACCGGGAGACCCTGGAGGTGCGCTACAAGGGCAAGAACATCTATGAGGTGCTGGAGATGACGGTGGATGAGGCCCTGCCCTTCTTCGAGAACCTGCCAAAGATCTACAACAAGCTGCTGACCCTCTCCCAGGTGGGCCTTTCCTACGTGAAGCTGGGTCAGCCCTCCACCGAGCTCTCCGGCGGCGAGGCCCAGCGGGTGAAGCTGGCCACAGAGCTGGCCAAGCATGCCACCGGCCGAACCATCTATATTCTGGACGAGCCCACCACCGGCCTGCACAGCTATGACGTCCACAAGCTCATCGACGTGCTCCAGCGTCTGGTGGATGTGGGCAACACCGTGGTGGTCATCGAGCACAACCTGGACGTGGTAAAGACCGCCGACTATCTCATCGACCTGGGCCCCGAGGGGGGCGACGGCGGCGGCAGCATCGTCTGCACCGGCACCCCCGAGGAGGTGGCCCAGTGCCCCCAGAGCTACACCGGCCACTACCTGAAACGGATGCTGTAAAGAGGAGGCTTCCCTATGGGCGCCTGGGGGACGGGCTTTTACAGTGACGATTACACCATGGATGTGCGGGATAACTACCTGGATCTTCTGCGGAAAAAGGTGCCGCCCGAGGAGGCGGTATCCCAGATGGAGGCCCAGTGGAGACCGAATCGGGATGGGGAGCAGGGCTACCTTTTCTGGCTCACCATTGCCTTTCTCCAGTGGGAGTACGGTCACCTTCTCCAGGAGCGGCGGGAGAAGGCCCTGACCATTCTCTCCGGCCCTGTCGACCAGGAGCGGTGGAGGGAGGCCAGCTCCAAGGATCAGCAAAAACGCCGGGAGGTCATGGAGAAGCTGGCGGCCAAGCTCCAGGGGGAGCCGGAGAAGGTCAAAAAACTCCGCCCCTATACCCATAAGCGCCTGCCCTGGCAGGCGGGGGATGTGCTGTCCCTCCGGCTGGGGCGGGAGTGCGAGCCCTGGCATGGGGGGACTTACGCCTGGCCCTTTGACGACCTGTATACCGCGGTGGTGGTCATGGACGTCTGGGAAGAGGACATCGGGGACATTTATGACATCCCCGTGGTGGCGGGCTACTATTGGTTGGGGGCGGAGGAGGCCACTATGGATGCCCTGGAGGGGATCCCCTTCCTCCGGGGAGATGACTGGTTTCGGGGCCGGGAGGAGCAGAAACGGTATCTCTATTCAGCGAATATTCCCTATCGGATGGATCGCCTGTGGTACGACCTGAAAAAGATCGGCCATTTGGAGGAGCTTCCCATTTTTCCACCGGAGGAATGGGACTATGAAAAGAAAACCAACGGCTGGGGGCTCATAAACCAGATGCTTGTCATGGAATGGCTCCTGGAGGGCCGAACTATCCCCCACCGCTCCACCTGGTCAGATCCGGAGGCGGATCGGGAGCGGGCCTGGCGGCGGGCCCAGGCCTATTTCAAGGGCAGCGACAGCTCCAGCAAGGCCCTGCTGGAGCGGATGCGGGTCTTTCTCTTTGAAGGAATCGGTGAGGAGGAACTGCAAAAGAAGAAGCAGGAGGAGTGGGAAGGGCTCCAAAAACGGTACACCGATCCCATCCACCAAAAACGCCTATGGGTAGCCATCTTCCAGGGGGAGGAGCCGCCCTTCCTGATTCGGAAAGGGAAGGAGACGTGATCGAGTGGCTGCGATCCACAGATGGAAGAAAAAACAGGAACGATCGGGAGGCACACTATGATCTATTATTTGGATAAAGCGGAAAATCCCACCATCCCAGTGCCTCATGACTGTATGATCGAGAGCATCTCCCTTTTCAATGATTTTCTCATTTTGGACTTTGAGCAGGACATAGCGATCCATGATTCTGTACAGTTTATTTGCCCGAACGCCAAATCATTGACCATAAAAATACACTTGATTGATGATATCTTTAGTGTTTATCAAGAGAAAATACGGAAATTTCCCAAATTCAAAAAATCCTATGAGGAGATCGGCTTGGATCGGCTGGTCAGCCTTGTGAAACAGAAAAGCCTTGCTTATCTTTATCACTATGTGGCCTATCAGTCCTTGATCATAAATCTAGATGCCGAGTTCATCCTGTATTCGCAGGCGGACTATATTGAATATATTTGGAAAACGTGATGCAGTGTCCACTTTGCCCTGTTACCTGAAATTTTATCAAATGTTTATACACACCCCACCAAGACCGTGGTAGAATATAGGAAACAGAAAGGGGGGGAGGCGCTTGGACATTCTCAACTGGCTGGAGACCACCGTGGGGGGTGAGTTTATATTTACTCTCCTGGTCTCCATGGTGCCCATCATAGAGCTGCGGGTGGGCATTCCCTTCGGGGTGGGCCTGGGCCTTCCCTACCCGGTGGCCTTTATCGCCGCCGTCATCGGCAATATCCTGCCCGCCCCCTTCATCATCGTCTATATCCGCCGCATCTTCCAGTGGATGCGCCGGCGGCTGCCCCGGTTCAACGGCATGGTGGACGCCCTGGAGCGAAAAGCCCATCTGAAGGGGAAAAAGGTAAACAAATATAAATATCTGGGGTTGATGCTCTTTGTGGGCATCCCCCTTCCCGGTACCGGGGCCTGGACGGGGGCCCTGGCCGCCGCCTTTTTGGATATGCCCCTGCGCAAGGCCATGCCCTCTATCATCCTGGGGGTCATCCTGGCGGGACTCATCATGACGGGGCTGACCCATCTGGGCTTTGACCTGTTTACCGCTGTTATGGCCTGAAAGACACCCTTTTTCACCTTTCCCCGTAGACTGGGGAGAGGTGAAGTGTTATGCGGGCAATTTTGGAAGTTTTGCTCTCCCTTTTGGCGGTATTCGGCCTTTTGAGTCTGGGCTGGCTGGCCTTTGGCCGCCTGCTCTCCCCGGCGGGCGGAGAGGGCTGCTGCGTGGTCATACCCACCCGGGGAAGGGGTGACGGCCTGGAGCAGGCAGTCACCGGGATGCTCTGGCTCCGGGGCGGGGGTCTGATGAACGCTCCCATCCTCCTGGTGGACTGCGGCCTCAATGACGAGGGCAGGGCGGTGGCCGCCGCCCTTTGCCTTCGGGAGCCGGGACTTGGGCTGTGTCACATTTCAGAGCTCTCGGTTTATATAAAACAGTTGCCGGAGGAATGATCCTGACGAAGGAAGGTGCCCCCATGGATGAATTCCCTAACTGCATAGAGGGCGCCGTGGACACGGTGGTCTACCAGAATGAGGAGAACGGCTACACCGTTCTCCGGCTGGACGTAGGGGAGGAGGAGCCCGTCACCGTGGTGGGCTGTATGCCCAGGGTGGCCCCCGGCGAGAGCCTGTGGGCCCAAGGCCAGTGGACACGTCACGCCACCTACGGTACCCAGTTCAAAGCGGAGGTGGCCCGCCGGGGGATGCCCCAGGGGGAGAAGGCCATATTCGACTATCTGGCCTCCGGGGCGGTGAAGGGCATCGGCATGGCCACCGCCCGGCGGATGGTGGAGGAGTTCGGCGAGGTGGCCCTGGACGTGCTGGAGCGCACCCCGGAAAAGCTCACCGCCATCAAGGGCATCACCAAAAAGCGGGCGGAGTCCATGGGGGAGGCATTTCGCCTCCAGATGGGGATGCGCCGCCTGTTGGACTTCCTGTTGGAGCACAGTTTGCCCCCCCAGCTGGGGATGCCCCTCTACCGCCGCTTTGGGGATCGGGCGCTGGAGGCGGTGGAGGCCAACCCCTACCTGCTCTCCGAGGGGGAGATGTCCATTCCCTTTGCCCAGGCGGACAAGCTGGCCCTGGAGTTGGGCTTTGCCGGCGACCATCCCCAGCGTTTGGAGGCGGGAGTGGCCTTTGTGCTCCAGCACAACCTGGATAACGGCCACACCTTCCTGCCCCGGCAGAAGCTGCTGCAGGCGGCAGCCGCCCTTTTGGGGACGCCCGACCCGGAAAGCCTGGAGGACGCTCTGGAAGTCCTCCTGGAGCGGGGGGCGGTGATCGAAGAGGCGGCGGCGGGGGAGGACGCCTGCTACCTGGCCCTGTTCCACAAGGCGGAGACCATTGTGGCAGAGCGGATCTCCGCTATGAGCCGCAGCGAGCTGTGTCCCCCCGAGGATATGGAGGGGCTTATTACCCGCATGGAGAAGGAGCAGGGCATCACCTACGCTCCCCAGCAGCGGTCGGCGGTGGAGATGGCGGCCCGGTGCCAGGTCATGCTCCTCACCGGCGGCCCCGGCACGGGCAAAACCACCTCCCTGAAAGGCATCTTGTCCCTATTTGAGGGCATGGGTCTGGAGACCGCCCTGGCCGCCCCTACAGGCCGGGCGGCAAAGAGAATGGGGGAACTGTGCGGCGCGGAGGGCACCACCATCCACCGCCTGCTGGAGACCCGCTTCGATCCCAAGGTGGGCGATCTGGTCTTTGCCCACAATGAGGATAACCCCCTGAAGGCCGACGCGGTCATTGTGGATGAGACCTCTATGGTCGACATCATATTGATGGCGGCCCTCCTGTCCGGCCTTCGGGAGGACTGCCGCCTGGTGCTGGTGGGCGACCCGGATCAGCTCCCCTCCGTAGGGGCGGGAAATCTGCTCTCCGACCTGATCCGCAGCGGCAAGGTGCCCATGGTGCGGCTGACCGAGGTGTTCCGCCAGGCGGCCCAGAGCGCCATCATCCGTTCCGCCCACCAGGTGAACCAGGGGGTGGCCCCTGTCCTGAAAAACGACAGCGCCCAGGACGTGTTCTTCCTGCGCCGGGCCGACCCCGCTCTGGCGGAGGAGACCATTGTGGAGCTGGTGGGCAAGCGCCTGCCGGAGAATATGGGCATCCCCTCCCACCAGATACAGGTGCTCTCTCCCACCCGGAAGTACGCCGGGGGCACCGCCAGCCTCAACCAGGCACTCCAGCAGGCCCTGAACCCGCCGGCGGAGGACAAGGGGGAGCGGAAATTCGGCCCTTATATCTTCCGGCAGGGCGACCGGGTCATGCAGGTGAAGAACAACTACGACGTACTCTGGAAAACGTCCGGCGGCCTGGAGATGGGCATGGGAGTTTTCAATGGGGATGTGGGCCACATCACAGAGGTGGACAACCGCCGGGAGATCATCACGGTGGACTTCGAGGGCCACATCGTGGAATACTCCCCCGATATGCTGGGAGAGCTGGAGCCTGCCTATGCCATGACCGTACATAAATCCCAGGGCAGCGAGTACCGGGCGGTGGTGCTCACCGCTTTGGATACCGCCCCCCGTCTGCTCACCCGGGGCGTGCTCTACACCGCCATCACCCGGGCCAGGGAGCTGCTGGTCATCGTGGGGGAGGAGGGGGTCATCGCCCGGATGACCGCCAACAACCGCCAGTCCAAACGGTATTCCGGCCTGCGGTGGCGGCTGGCGGAGGGATGAATTGAAGACAAAAAAGGCCCCAGGCGGTGACGCCTGGGGCCTTTTTTACGGCGGTGACGGACTTCCTGAATATTCCAGAAAAAGGTATTTTATTCCGGGGAATGCTTGACAAAAAAGGATCCGCTTATTAAAATAAACCACACATAAGCACAAAAATGTGACAGGAGGATGGTTATGGAACAGTTCTACGAACAAATTCGCAATTACATCGACGCCCACCGTCAGGAGATGCTGGATCTGTGGCGCGACCTGGTAAATACCGAGAGCGGCCCGGCCCAGAAGGAGGGCGTGGACGCGGTGAACGCCCTGCTGCGCAAGGAGATGGAGGCCTGCGGCATTTCGGTGCAGTCCATCCCCATGGAGAAGGTGGGCGACATCCTGGTGGCCCAGTGGGACAACGGCAGCCAGCTGCCCCCCATCCTGCTCATCGGCCACATGGACACAGTCTTTAAGCCCGGCGCCGCCACCGAGAACCCCTTCCGCATCGACGCCGAGGGCAAGGTTCACGGCCCCGGCTGTCTGGATATGAAGGGGGGCGTGGTCATCGCCCTCTACGCCGTTAAGGCCCTTCAGTCGGTGGGATATGACAAGCATCCTGTCATGTTTGTCCTGGCCGGAGATGAGGAGACCCTCCACCAGAACTCCAACGCCCAGGAGGTCATGGGTCAGGTGATGAAGGGGGCCTGCGCCGCCTTCAATTTTGAGACCGGCTATCCTGACGAGGGCATCGTGGTGGGCCGCAAGGGCGGCAGCATCGTGGTTTTCGACATCGAGGGCGTGGCCGCCCATTCCGGCATCGCCCCGGAGAAGGGCCGTTCCGCCATTGCCGAGGCGGCCCACAAGATCCTGGCCATCCAGGCCCTCAACGACATCCCCCGGGGAAAGCTCATCAACTGCGGCCTTGTTTCCGGCGGCATCGGGGAGAATACCATCCCCGGCGCCTGCTCCATCCGCTGCGGCCTTCGGTTCCCCACGGTGGCCATTAAGGAAGAGCTGATGGCCGACTGCAGGGCCATCGCCGACACGGTGAGCATCGAGGGCACCAAGACCACCATGCGGGTGGAGATGGTCATGGATCCCATGGAGCGTACCGAGGGCGTTCAGAAGCTCTACGAGCTGGTGGAGGAGACCGCCCGCGATATGGGCTACGGCGAAGTCCATCCCTTTGAGGTGGGCGGCGTGTCCGATTCCTCTGTGGCTGTGGTGGCGGGGGTGCCTACCGTCTGCGCCATGGGCGTGAAGGGTGAGTTCAACCACACCGAGCGGGAATATGCCCAGATGGAGAGCCTGTTTACCCGCACGGCTCTGGCCGCCGCCTGTATTGCAAGGATCTGAATAAAAAGGTGTGAACAAGACCATGGAACATATTGACGCCATTCGCGGTTATATCGACGCCCACCGCCAGGAGATGCTGGATCTGTGGCGCGACCTGGTGAACACCGAGAGCGGCCCCGCCCAGAAGGAGGGGGTCGGCGCGGTGTGCCGCCGGCTCTGCGCCGAGATGGAGGCCTCGAGGATACATACCAGGACTGTCCCCATGGAGGACGGTTCTAATGTGCTGGCAGCGGACTGGGATAACGGCAGTCAGGAGGCTCCTATCCTCCTCATCGGCCACATGGACACCGTGTTCCAGCCGGGAGCGGCGGTGAAGAACCCCTTCCGCATTGATGCCGACGGCACCGCCCATGGCCCCGGCGTCCTGGACATGAAGGCGGGGCTGGTCATCGCCCTCTATGCTGTGAGGGCGCTCCAAAGTGTGGGCTGGGCAGGGCGCAATATCCGCTTCCTCTTTGCCGGGGACGAGGAGACCGCCCACAAGAATTCTGACGCCAAGGCAGTCATGGCCCGGGAGGCCCGGGGCTGTGCCGCCGCCTTTAATTTTGAGACGGGGTACCTGGATGACGGCATCGTGGTGGGCCGCCGGGGTGCCGCCATCGTCAACTTCCATGTCACCGGCGTCTCCGCCCACTCCGGCATTGAGCCGGAGAAGGGCCGTTCGGCTATTTTGGAGGCCTCCCACCGCATCATCGCCCTGGAGGCCCTCAACGATATCCCCAGAAGCAAGCTGCTCAACTGCGGACTTATCACCGGCGGGGAGAGCTCCAATACGGTGCCTGACAGCTGTACCATCACGGCGGCCCTCCGCTTTCCCACCATCGCCATCAAGGAGGAACTGCTGGAGGATTGCCGCCGCATCGTGGAGGCGCCCTCTGTTGTACCGGACACCGCCGTCACCATGACGTTGGGCGGGGTGTTTGACCCCATGGAGCACACCGAGGGCGTCCAGAAGCTCTATGAACTGGTGGAGGAGACCGCCCGGGAGATCGGTTACGGCCCTGTCCACCCCTTCGAGGTCAGCGGTGCCTCCGATTCCTCCATCTCGGTGAATGAGGGGGTGCCCACCGTCTGTGCCATGGGCGTCCGGGGGGCCTTCAACCACATCGAGCGGGAATACGCGGTGGTGGAGTCCCTGTTCCAGCGCACCCTTCTGGCCGCCGCCTGCATCATGCGGGTGTAAGAAAGCGGGCCAGGACGACTTTGGATCAGTCCCTCTCCTGCCGCCCCGCGATCACGGTGTCGGGGAGGGTGATCTTCATCACCCGGGCAGGACGGCCCTTGCCGCTGGAGCGCTTTCCCACGGTGAAGACACAGCCGGCCTCCTCCAGCTGCGCCAGGATGCGGTTGACACTGCGGGAGGTGATGCCCAGCTTCTGGGCAAGCTCCTCCGAGGTGGTGACGTTTCCATCCCGCACCAGGATCTGGGCGAGGCGCTCCAGGGTATCGACGCCCACCTTGACCCGCCGGGCAAAAAAGGAGGAGCTGCCGTGCTCCAGGCTGCCCGCGTCGGTGTGGGAGATGACCTCGGCCAGCTGCATATCGTCCTCCACCAGGTAGGAATTGCTGCGCCGGTCATTTTGGGAAGCGTTCAGCGCCATGGAGGCTCTGGACTTTGCCTCCAGCATGGTGCTGCCGATCCCCATGCCCACCCAGACCTTATAGTTGGGAGTACGGCGGCCAAACTGGAGCAGCTCCTGGTGGGCGCCGCTTCTCAGGAAGCCGTTGATGAGCATATCCCGGCTGGTGGCGATAAAAAACAGCTCGGAGCCGTGCTCAAAGACGGCGGCCCCCATGCGCTGGGCAACGCTGAACAGCCGCTCCTTAAACTCATTTTGATATCGGACTTTTTCCCACTCCCGGATGTCCAGATCCCGTTCGTCATCAAAGATATAGTCATAGCGGATGCTGATGACGGCCAGCTTGCCGTGGTTGCCCTGGGCGGAGAAATGGCGGATCTGGAGCAGATATACCTGCTCCCGGATGATCTCTTCGGCGGGGTAGGTGCGTACGCAGGGGATGCCCTCCGCCTGAAGCGGGGCCTGGATGTGCTCCATACTTGTGAAACACACCGAGGTCAGACCCTGCTGAAAGCAATCGCGGTGGAATTCCAGCAGGGCCTTTTCATAGCCGGGCAGCTCGAAGTCGTAGGGGGCCTGGTAAAACCGTGTGTCCTTAATGCCGATGGACTCCAATACCTCGGTGAGCAGGGAGGGGTCATAGCGGTCTACGCTGATGCCCTTCAGGTCGTTGCCGCAGATGGTGGTGGCCTCCAGAAAAGCCTGGAGGGCGGCGGTGCGGCTGTGGGGCAGATAGCCCCAGGGGATGGTGGGGGCCAGCCGCTTGCGGGTATAGGCATAGTTGGTGGGGCCGGAAAAGAGGATGGCGTCTACGTCCTTATCTCTTTGGAGCTGGTCTGCCAGCTCCACCGTTTCTTCAAAAAATTCCGTGCAGGAATACACCGGCTCCACATCGGCAATGTCCCGTTCCAAAACCCTGCGGATGAAGCTGACTGTGGTTTCCGGCCCGGTAACGGCAATTTTCATGCGGTTTCCTCCTGACTTATTTCGGACGTAAAAATGGATTTCGGACACTATTTTACACCTATTAAAGATGCTGTGCAAGCGGTATTCTAAATTACTGTTAAAAATGGTTAAAATTTTTATTGCTGTGCAATAAACGAGCGCATGGTTTTGCCGGAGGTAAAACCATGCTGAAAGTAAAAGCCGGAGGAGAGAACAATGAGAAATCAAAGAATGTATGATGAGTTTTTGGAGCTGGTACAGACCGACTCCGCCTCCGGCAAGGAGGACGCCATTGCCGTCAAGCTGACCCGGAAGCTGGAGGAATTGGGCTTCACCGTCACCATGGACGACGCCGGGCCCAAGTTCGGCGGCGTGTGCGGCAACCTCATCGCCGTCCGTGAGGGAGAACTGGAGGGAGCGCTGATGCTCTCCTCCCACATGGATCGTGTCCCCAACGGCTTCGGTATCAAGCCGGTGGAGAAGGATGGGGTGCTCTACTCCGACGGTACCACCATCCTGGCCGCCGACGATATTTCCGGCGTGTGCGCCATTTTGGAGGGCCTGCGCTGCACCATCGGTTCTGGCAGGCCCCTGCCCCGTCTGGAAGTGGTCTTCACCATCCAGGAGGAACTGTGCCTGGGCGGCGCCAAGGTCATGGATCCCAGCGTCCTGAAGGCCCATGTGGGCTATATTTTCGACTCCCCCGGCGGCGCGGGCCGCTTTATCAACGGCGCTCCCGGCCGGTATATTTTGAAGGCGGAGATCACCGGCAAGCCTGCCCATGCGGGCAACGCCCCGGAGAAGGGCATCGACGCCGCCAAGACCATGGCGGACATCATCTCCACCCTGAAGCAGGGACGGGTGGATGAGATCACCACCTCCAATTTCCCCCACCTGGAGTCCGGCGTTGGCTCTGCCAACATCAACGTGGTCAGCGACCACGCCCTCATTGAGGGGGAGGCCCGGAGCCGGGATCTCCAGCGGCTTTTAGACTATGTGGAGTATTTCCGTGCCCACTGCCAGAAGGTGGCCGACGAGCACGGGGCCAAGATCAAGGTGACCACCGAGGAGAACTTCCTGCCCTTCCTCATCACGGAGGAGGACGAGTCCATGGTCATCGCCAAGGCGGCCTGCGACAAGCTGGGCCTGCCCTTTGAGACCGCTGTTCTGGGCGGCGCCTTCGACGGCAATATCCACAATGCCCGGGGCATGGCCTGTATCGGCGTGGCCACCGGCTACGCCAAGAACCACACCACCGAGGAGCAGCTGACCCTGGAGGACTTCTTCCGCTCCGGCCAGCTGTGCGCGGCCCTTATCGAGACCTTTGCCGACAGATGCAAGGCGCAGTGAGACAGAGGGAGGGCCTGCTGTGAGAAATGACAGGATGCTGGAGGAGTTCATTGAGCTTGTCTCCATTGATGCAGTCTCCGGCCAGGAGCTGGAGATCGCCAAAAGGCTCACCGCCAAGCTGGAGGAGCTGGGTTTTACCGTTACCATGGATAAGGCCGGGGAGGTCTTTTCCGGCAACTGCGGCAACTTGACCGCCATCCGCGAGGGGGAGCTGGACGGCGCACTCTTCCTCTCCTCCCACATGGACCGGATGCCCAACGGCTTCGGCATCAAGCCGGTGGAGAAGGATGGGGTGCTCTGCTCCGACGGCACCACCATCCTGGCCGCCGACGATATCTCCGGCGTGTGCACCATCCTGGAAGGGGTGCGCCGGGCCATCGCCTCGGGCAAGCCCCTGCCCCGGCTGGAGATCCTGTTCTCCGTTCAGGAGGAGACCAATTTTGGCTCCAAGGCGGCGGACTACAGCGTGTTCCAGGCCAAGATGGGCTATGTTTTTGACGCTGCCGGCCCCACAGGACAGTTCATCAACGGAGCGCCCGGCGGCTATGACCTGGATGTATACATTACGGGAAAGGCAGCCCATGCGGGCAGCGCCCCGGAGAAGGGGATCAACGCCGCCAAGGTGCTGTGCGACATCGTTTCCAGCCTGCCCCAGGGCCGCATCGACGCCGAGACCACTGCCAATTATCCCATCTTGAGCACCGGGACAACGGCCCGGAATGTGATCTGTGACCAGGCCCACATCGCCGGCGAGGCCCGGAGCCGGGATCCCAAGAAGCTGGCGGACTACATAGAACGGTTCAAGACCACCTGCCAGGACATTGCCCAACGGCATGGAGCGGGTGTGGAACTGAAGATCGTGGAGGAATACCCCGCCTTTCTCGTGGAAGAGGATCACCCTCTTCTGACCATGGCCAAGCAGGTGTGCGGCCGGCTGGCGATTCCCTTTACGGTGATAGCCGGAGGCGGGGCCATGGACGCCAATATCTACACCGGGAAGGGCATCCCCTGTGTTGGCGTGGCCACAGGCTATACCAAAAACCACACCAGGGAAGAGCAGATGGTGCTGGCGGACTTTTTCAAAGCCGGTGCGCTGTGTGAGGCTCTTATCGAGGACTTTGCGGAGAGTCTGAAAAAATAAGTGAGCACGACCCCCAATCAAAAACAGGAGGTTTTGTAAGAATGAGAAATGAGGCAATGCTGAAGGATTTCATCGAGCTGGCGACGACCGACGCTGTCTCCGGTCAGGAGGACAAGGTGGCGGACATCCTGGTGAAGAAGCTGGAGGCCATGGGCTTCACCGTGACCCGGGATGATGCCGGCCCCAAGCTGGGCGGCAACTGCGGCAACGTCATCGGCATCCGTGAGGGCGAGCTGGACGGCGCGCTGCTGTTCTCCTCCCACATGGATCGGATGCCCAACGGCTTTGGCATCAAGCCGGTGGAGAAGGACGGCGTCCTCTACTCCGACGGCACCACCATCCTGGCCGCCGACGACCTGGCCGGTGTGTGCGGCATCCTGGAGAGCTTCCGCCAGGTCATCGCCTCCGGCAAGCCCCTGCCCCGGCTGGAGGTGGTCTTTACCGTCCAGGAGGAGCCCGGCGTCTGGGGCTCCCGTGCCGACGTGCTGGACACCTCTGTATTTAAGGCCAAGATGGGCTACGTCTTTGACGCCACCGGCGACATCGGCCGCTTTGTGGTGAAGGGCCCCGGCCGCTACACCATCGACGTGGAGCTCACCGGCAAGCCCGCCCACGCCGGCGCCGATCCCGAGAAGGGCATCGACGCGGCCAAGGCCATGGGCGAGATCCTCTTCACCCTCAAGACCGGCCGTCTGGACTTCGAGACCGTGTCCAACTTCCCCATCGTCCACGGCATCACCGCCCGGAACTCCGTGTGTGACAGCGCCGGCTTCAAGGGCGAGGCCCGCAGCCGCGATCCCGAGAAGCTGGAGAAGTACATGAAGTACTTTGACGAGCACTGCCGGAAGATCGCCGCTGAGCGGAACGTGGGCATCGACATCGTCACCGAGCTGAGCTATCCCACACTGAACATCGCCGAGGATGAGCCTGTGCTGATGCTGGCCAAGAAGGCCTGTGATAAGCTGGGCTTCAAGTTCAATCCCGAGGCCGGCGGCGGCGGAATGGACGCCAACAACCTCACCGGCCGCGGCATCCGCTGCGTGGGCTGTGGCTGCGGCTACTCCAAGAACCACACCCGGGAGGAGTACCTGGTGCTGGAGGAGTTCTTCAAGCTGGGCCAGCTGGGCACCACCCTCATTGAGCTCTTTGCCGAGGAGTGCAAGGCCAAATAATTTCCCTTTGGTTTTTACCGCCTGTTTTGAGAGAGGGCGGGCGGCGAAAATATAAAACTGTTTTTGAGAAAAAATGGAGGTAGAAACAAAATGTCACAGTATCAAGCAGTATTTATGATCCTGTTGGTCTTCTTTGTGGGCGACCTGATCGGCGCTCTCACCAAGGCCAAGATCTCGTCCATGTTCGTCATCATGATGGGCTTCCTGGTCCTGTTCCTGACCGGCGCTTATCCCGCCGACATCATGACCACTTCCGGCTTCGCCGCCGTGGCTTCCCTGGGACAGTATTTCCTGCTGTTCAACATGGGCACCACCGTGGACATCCCCACCCTGAAGCGTGAGTGGCGCACCGTGGTGGGCGCCATGATCGGCATGGCCGCCGCCATTGCCGGCTGCTGCGTGGCCATCCCCATCATCGGCAAGGACTTCGCTCTGGCCGCCGCCCCCGTGGTCAACGGCGGTATCGTGGCCACCACCACTATGGTGGATGCCGCTACTGAGGCCGGCCTTCCCGCCGTTGCCGGTCTGGCCACCTTCATCTACGCCGTGCAGAAGTTCGTGGGCACCCTGCCCGCCTCCAACTGCGGCCTGAGCGTAGCCAACGAGGTGGTCAAGACCCTCCGCGACAAGCACGCCGCCGACCCCAACTACAGCTGGTATGATGAGCAGGCCGGCGAGGGCGGTGCCGCCAAGAAGGCCCCCTTCTGGCAGGGCATCAAGCGCTACTACACCACCTTCATCTGCCTGGGCATCGGCGCTGCCGCCATTGTCATCGCCGAGATGGTGGCCAAGGTCTTTAAGGGCACTCCCCTGAGCTTCATCAACATGTCCATCGTGTGCATGGTGCTGGGCATCGTGGCCCGGAACACCGGCCTGGTGCCTCCCAGCATCATGGTCACCCAGGCCAAGGCCAACGGCTTCTTCTCCTTCCTGTCCCTGTGCACCATCATCCCCTCTCTCGCCAAGATCGACATCGGCATGATCCCCACCATCGGCTTCGCCACTGTGGTCGTCTTCGTGCTGGTCATGGCCTTCACCTTCGTGGTCTTCTTCCTCACTCCCGCCTGGAAGGTGGTGGGCAGCAAGAAGCTGTCCATTGGTATCGCCATGTGCCAGATGATCGGCTATCCCGGCACCGAGCTCATTGCCACTGAGATCACCAACGCCGTGGCCGAGACCGAGGAGGAGCGGGATGCCGTCACCGCCCGCATCCAGACCGCCTACGTCATCTCCGGCTTCACCTCTGTGACCATTCTCTCTGTGGTCATCGCCGGCGTTCTGGCCAACTTCATCGGCTGATCGAGCTTACACAATTCGTAGCAAACCGACCGCGAAGGAGCCGGTCCTCCGGGGAACCGGGGGATCGGCTCCTTTTTCCACTTGAAGAAAGGAAGTTTCCCTATGCCTGAATTCAGCCCCCTCAAATATTCCTATCCCTCCCATCGGAACGTGGTCTACGCCAAGAAGGGTATGGCCGCATCCACCTCTCCCACGGCGTCTCAGGTGGGTATCGACATTATGAAGGCCGGGGGCAACGCCATGGACGCCGCCATCGCCATGGCCACCGTCCTGCCCCTGGTGGAGCCCACCGGCAACGGCCTGGGCTCCGACTGCTTTGCCCTGGTGTGGAGCGCCAAGGACAAAAAACTGTTTGGCCTGGACGGCTCCGGCTATTCCCCCAAGGCCCTGTCCGCCGAGGATGTAAAGAAGGCGGGATATGACAAGGTGCCCATGGAGGGCTGGCTGCCCGTCATGGTTCCCGGCGCTCCCAGCGCCTGGGCCGAGCTGCGCCGCCGCTTCGGCACCAAGTCCATGCCGGAGCTGATGGCTCCCGCCATCCAGTACGCCCGGGATGGCGCCTGTATCCCCGTCAATGTCTGGTACCAGTGGAAGGCGGAAGTGGCCCGCATCGGCGCCGCGGCCAAGAAGGATCCCAAAGTCTTTGGCCCCTGGATGGAGCACTTCACCAAGGACGGCAAGATGTTTGAACCCGGTGAGGTCTTCTATAACCCCGACTATGCCGACACTTTGGAGTCCCTGGCCGGGAGCGACTGCGACAGCTACTACAGCGGCGACATCATGAAGAAGATCGTGGCCTTCTCCAAGGAGACCGGCGGCTTCTTCGAGGAGAGCGACTTTACCAGCTATAAGGCCCAGTGGGTGGAGCCCATCTCCATCAATTACAAGGGCTACGATGTGCTGGAGATGCCCCCCAACGGACACGGCATCACCGCCCTTATGGCCCTGAAGATGCTGGAGAAGATGGACCTGGGCACCGACCGTGAGACTGCGGCGGCCTACCACAAGATGATCGAGACCACCAAGCTGGCCTTCGTGGACACCAAGAAGTTTGTGGCCGATCCCCGGTATATGAAGACCAAGGTGGAGGACATGCTCTCCGACCGCTACGCCGACCTGCGCCGGGCCCTCATCTCCGACACCGAGGCCCTCTATCCCGAGGCCGGCGATCCCTCCTGCGGCGGCACCGTGTACTTCTGCACCGCCGACGGCGAGGGCAACATGGTCTCCTTCATCCAGTCCAACTACAACCGCTTCGGCTCCGGCATCCTGGTTCCCGGCACCGGCATCACCCTCCAGGACCGGGGCGCCAACTTCTCCATGGATCCCGCCAGCGACAACTTCCTGGAGGGCGGCAAGAAGGCCTACCACACTATTATCCCCGGCTTCCTGTGCAAGGACGGGGAGGCCATCGGCCCCTTCGGCGTCATGGGCGGCTTCATGCAGCCCCAGGGCCATGTCCAGGTGGTGGTGAACACCATCGACTTCCACATGAACCCCCAGGAGGCACTGGACGCCCCCCGGTTCCAGTGGGTGGGCGAGAAGAAGGTGCAGCTGGAGCGGGAGGTCAATCCCAGCATCGCCCAGCGGCTGGCCCAGATGGGCCACCAGGTGGAGATCGTCAATACCAATATCGGCATGGGCCGGGGCGAGATCATCTGGCGTATGCCTGACGGTACCCTCATCGGCGGCACGGAGCCCCGGGCCGACGGTACCATCGCCGCCTGGTGATGACTGACACTTGCAAACCTTCCGGGTTTGTGTTATCCTTTTAGGCAGAACAAAGGCGGCCCCGCGTCTATGGGCGTGGGGCCGTTCTGCTGTCAATCGAAGCTGCAGAGAGACCAAGAAAAACTGGAGGAAGCATCTATGGAGACCAAGCGTGTCCCCCTGGCGGAGAGCATGCTGTTTTTGACCGTCGTCACCTTTATGGGCGGATTTTTGGATACTTACATTTATACTGTGCGAAGCGGCTTTTTCCCCAACGGCCACACCACCAACATGGCCAAGGTGGGCATCGCCCTGGCCCAGGGGAATTGGAGCACCATGTTTCTGACCCTGCTCTTTCCCCTCTCCTGCGTTTTGGGCGTTGTGGTCAGCGAACTTGTCCGCACCACGGTAAAGGATCGGGATTGGCGGCGCATGGGGCTGATCCTGGAATTTTTGCTGCTGTGCGGCGTGGCCTTTGTCCCGGCCTGGGTGCCCGACCGGGCCATCAACGCCTTCGGCTGTTTCATCACGGCCTATCAGCTGTGCCTGTTCCGCAAGTGTGAGTTCGGCGTACATAACACCACCATCTGCACAGGGAACCTGCGCTCTATGGCCCAATTCTTTTTCTCTGCCCTGCAGGATAAGACGGCCTCTTCCTGGATGCGCTTTCTCAAGTACGGCAGCTTTCTCGTCACCTTTATCCTGGGCTCCGCCGCCAGCTTCCTGCTGTGCGGCGTGATGGATAAATACGCCTCCTTGGTAGGGGCGGCCATTGTGGCCGGGCTCTATGCGGCTATGGTGATGGATGATAAGAAAAATGCGGCGGAGGCCAAAGGTGTCCTTTCCTGAAGTGCTCCTTGACCTTCTCTTCCCACCTAAGTGCCCCTTCTGCGGCAAACTGCTGGAGAGGGGCGCTTTGCTCTGTCCGGAATGTCAAAAGGAACTTCCCTGGCTGGAGGGCCCTGCGGGAGAGAGGACGGTGGAGCTGACGGAAGGATGCGTTTCGCCCCTGCGGTACGAGGGCCTGGTGCGGGAGGGCATCCATGCCTATAAATTTCACGGTAAGTCCGCCCGGAGCCGGGCCTTCGGCCTCCTCATCGCCCAGTGCGTCCGCGACCACGGCCTCGCCGCCGACGTGGTCTCCTGGCCGCCCCTGTCCCCAAAGCGGCTGCGCCGTCGGGGCTACGACCAGGCCGAATTGTTGGCGAAAGCAGTGGGGGCGGCCCTGGGTATTCCCACAGTGCGCACCCTGAACAAGGAAGACCGCCCCGCCCAGTCCGGGCTGGAGGAGGAGGGGGAGCGCCGGGCCAACCTGCTGGGTGCCTATTCCGTCTGTTCCCCGGAAGAGATCCGGGGCAAAACGGTACTGCTCATCGACGATGTGGTCACCACCGGCTCCACCCTCTCCGAGTGCGCCAAGACCCTGCGTTTGGCGGGCGCGGAGAAGGTCATCTGCGCCGCATTGGCCCGGGCCAGGTAACAAGTGGTGACAATTTGGTGAAAATTTTGCCTTTCCCGTTGAAATACGGATGAAAACCCGATATAATACCTATATTCTAATGGGGTAAAAAAGCACAGCCGGTGAAGCCGGCTGTGCGGAAAGATATATGAGGTGCTTTTATGTTCAGTAAAGATATCGGGATCGATCTGGGTACTGCCTCCATCCTGGTCTACGTCAAGGGCAAGGGCGTTGTCCTGCGGGAGCCCTCCGTGGTGGCCATGGACAAGAATACCGGCAAGCTGCTCAAGGTGGGCGCCGAAGCCCAGGCCATGCTGGGCCGTACCCCCGGCAACATTGTGGCCATCCGCCCCCTGCGGGAGGGCGTCATCTCCGACTACGACATGACCGAGCGGATGCTCAAGGAGTTTGTCCGCAAGGTGACTTCCTTTACCCTCTTTAAGCCCCGCCTCCTCATCTGCGTGCCCTCCGGCATCACCGAGGTAGAGGAGCGGGCCGTGGTGGACGCGGGCATCCAGGCCGGCGCCCGCCGGGCCTACCTCATTGAGGAGCCTGTGGCCGCCGCCATCGGCGCGGGCATCGACATCACCAAGCCCGACGGCCACATGGTGGTGGACATCGGCGGCGGCACCGCCGACATCGCCGTCATCTCCCTGGGCGGCGTGGTGGAGTCCGCCTCCATCAAGATCGCCGGCGATAAGTTTGACGAGGCCATCATCAAATATATCCGCCGCCGGCACAACGTGCTCATCGGCGAGCGTACCGCCGAGGAGCTGAAGATGCAGATCGGCTGCGTATTCCCCCCGGAGGAAGAGAAGAGCATGAGCCTGAAGGCCCGCAGCCTGATGACCGGCCTGCCCCAGGTATTCACCGTCACCTCCAGCGAGATGATAGAGGCTTTTGAGGAGCCCTCCACCCGTATCCTGGAGGCCATCCACGGCGTTTTGGAGCGCACCCCCCCCGAGCTGGTGGCGGACATCTCCAACAACGGCATCGTCATGACCGGCGGCGGCTCTCTGGTGCAGGGCTTCGACAAGCTCATCGAGTCCCACACCGGCATCGAGACCCATGTGGCCGACGACGCCATCTCCTGCGTGGCCTACGGCACCGGCAAGAGCCTGGAGAGCCTGGACAGTATGCAGGACGGCACCATCAACCTGTCCCGCCGCAAGCAGCTCAACGGTTAAAAGAGATAAAAACGCCCTGTTCAGAAGAACAGGGCGTTTTTTGAAAAGAAGGAGGAAGGCGTTATGAAGGCTCTGCTTGCCCTGTTTCTCTCCCTGGCTTTGGGCGTCTCCGGCTATGGGAACCAGTCTGTCCCGGAGGAGGTCAAGCCCTGGGAGGCCGATGCCAATTCCTATATCCTGGAGCGGCTGGACGCCTGCCTGGATGAGGAGGGCCGGTGGCAGGTGCGCTTCTGGATCTTCCCCGGCACCGGCCCCACCGGGGGAGAGCTGCCCGAGGAAGAGTACGGCAACGCCCTGCGGGAGCTCATCTCCTCCTATGACTGGCGGGTGACGGAGGAGCTGGAGTACGACGAGGCCGCCGCCAACGCTTCGGCAGCCTACAGCGTCAGCATTGTTCCCTCCTACTCCGCCATAGTGGAGCACGCGGGCCCCATCCGCTTCTCCACGTATACCACCGGGCTTCAGATGAGCGTTTACGACGAGGAGACGGGGCAGTACGGTACGCTTTACTTCACGGCGGAGGGGGCGGAAGGCCTCTGCGCCGCTGTGGCCGACCTGTATCCCGGCTGGGACGCGGTGACGGGCTGCCGCACCCGGATCGCCCCCCAGGCCACCCGGGAGGAGACGGCCCGGGCCTATCTGGAGGCCACCTTCGCCGTCCTGCGGGAGAACGGCCACATCCTGGACGCCAGGGTGGACAGCCTGGAGCTCATCCCACCGGAGTGGGACGGGCAGTCGCCGGGCAGTAACTACATGACCTATGACGACACTGTGGCCCTCCACTTCAGGGCGGCGTTTTCCTTCAAGCCTACCCGGCCGGAGCTTAGCTATTGGCAGGAACTGGGGGTAGGTGAGGACGGCTGGGCCAGCCTGGAATTTTCCAAGATCGCCCTCAGTCTGTGGGAGGATGGGCTTTACGAGCTGGGCTGGTTCGAGGTGCCCATGGAGGAGTTTTGAGCTGCCCATGACACACAAAAAGGCCCTCTGAGGTGCGGAGCACCTCAGAGGGCCTTTTCCCATCAATGTTTATTCCTTCAGCAGGGCCTCACCGGCGGTGTAGATGTCGCCGGCGCCCACAGTGAGGATGAGGTCGCCGGGCTGGGCCAGCTCCCGGAGCCGGGCGGTGAGGGCTTTCAGGGTGGGGAAGTACTCACTGCCGGGAATTTCACGGGCCAAGTCCTTGGAGGAGATACCCAGGTCGTTGTCCTCCCGGGCAGCGAAAATTTCCGCCAGCAGTGTCACGTCGGGCTTGGAGAGCACCTCCACGAACTCGTGGAAGAGGGCGTGGGTGCGGGAATAGGTGTGGGGCTGGAAGGCGCAGATGACCCGCTTGTAGCCCAGGCCCATGGCGGCGTTCAGGAGGGCCGCCACCTCGCTGGGGTGGTGGGCGTAGTCGTCGTAGACGGCGGCGCCGTTGTACATCCCCTTCTTCTCAAACCGGCGGCCCGCCCCACGGAAGGCGGCCAGGCCCTTCTCCACCGCCTCGTGGGGCACCCCCAGGGAGATGCAGGCGGCTGCGGCGGCCAGGGCGTTTCGCACATTGTGCTCGCCGGGAATTTGAAGCGTCACATGGGCAAAGCTCTCCCCCCGGCAGACCACGTCAAAGGTGGGAAGGCCGTGGTCATAGGAGAGGTTTTGGGCGTGGACGTCCCCCTCCTCCAGGCCAAAGGTGAGGATGGGACGGGTCTCCCCCTGGAGGGTGGTCATGGTGTTCTCGTCATCCCGGTTGGCCACGATGAGGCCGCTCTTTTCCGGCACCAGGTCGGCAAAGGCCCGGAAGGAGTGCTCCACGTCCTCCAAGTCCTTGAAGAAGTCCA
Source organism: uncultured Pseudoflavonifractor sp. (assembly GCA_947425785.1). Lineage (GTDB taxonomy): Bacteria > Bacillota > Clostridia > Oscillospirales > Oscillospiraceae > Vermiculatibacterium. The sequence continues at coordinate 51,833 of CANEAY010000001.1, forward strand.
GATGGTCGGCGTCCACATTCAAAATGACGGCAATGGTGGGGAAAAAAGAGAGGAAAGAGTTGCAGTATTCGCAGCTTTCCAGTACAATAGTGTCGCCGTGGCCCACCCGGTGGCCCGCCCCCAGCAGGGGGAGGGTGCCGCCGATCATCACCGTGGGGTCGAGCCCCGCGGCCATGATGATGTGGGTGCACATACTGGTGGTGGTGGTCTTGCCGTGGGTGCCGGAGACGCACAGGGCATTCTTGTAGCCCTTCATGATGGCACCCCAGGCCTGGGCCCGCTCAAAGACGGGGATGCCCCGGGCCCGGGCCCCGGAAATTTCCGGGTTGTCGTCGTGGCAGGCGGCGGTGCGGATGACCAGCTCCGCCTCCCCCAGGTTCTCGGCGCTGTGTCCAATATAGATGGGGATTCCCAGGGAGCGCAGATGCTCCACTGTGGCGCTCTCCCGGGCGTCGGAGCCGGTGATGACCATGCCCTGGCCGTGGAGCACCTCCGCCAGGGGGGCCATGGACACCCCGCCGATGCCCACCAGGTGGGCCCGGCGTCCGGGGGCCAGATAAGTCACGATATCAGAAGTTGTCATGCAAACACAACCTTTTTTCCATGTTTGGGATACCATTATAGTGCACATACAGGAAATTGGCAAGGTAATTCTATACAAATGTCCGCAGGGATATACCGGGGAGGGATGGAAATGGACTGGAGGGCGCTGACTGCCGGGGCACAGGAGTGCCTGGAGACGTTGACCGGGGCGGGGAAGGAGAGCTATCCCGTGGGTGGCTGCGTCCGGGACTTGCTCCTGGGCCGGGTGCCCGGGGATGTGGACATCTGCACCGCCGCCCTGCCCCAGGAGGTGATGGCCCTCTTCCCCAACGCCGTTCCCACTGGCCTCAAGCACGGCACTGTCACCGTCCCCACTCCCAGCGGCAATATTGAGATCACTACCTTCCGCACCGAGGGGGGCTATGCCGATTCCCGGCACCCCGACGCGGTACGCTTTGGGGTGGGGCTCACCGAAGACCTGTCCCGGCGGGATTTCACCGTCAACGCCATGGCCCTGGCCCGGGACGGGGCGGTCATCGACCCTTTCGGCGGCCGGGCGGACTTAGAGGGGAAGGTCATTCGCTGTGTGGGAGAGCCTGAAAGGCGCTTTTCCGAGGATGCCCTGCGGATGCTCCGGGCGGTGCGCTTTGCCGCCCAGCTGGGCTTCACCATCGAGGGGGAGACCCGCTCTGCCATGGCCCGGAATGCCTTCCGGGCCGCCAAAGTCTCCGGGGAGCGGATCAAGGCGGAGATGGAAAAAACCCTCCTCTCCCCGGCCCCGGAGCGGGTGGGGGAGCTGATGGAGCTGGGCCTGTTGTCCCACCTCTATGATTTCCCCAAAGAGGTTGACCTGTCCGGCTTGCGGGATGTCCCCGCCACCGCCCAGGCCCGGTGGCAGGGCTTCTGCGCTGCCACCGGCTTTCCCATAACCGCCCTTCCCGTGGAACGCTCCCTCCGCCGGGCGGTGGAGCACCCGGAGGGGGCGGTCATCCCCACCTTGGCCCTGACAGGGGGAGACCTGATGGAGCTGGGCCTCCGTGGCCCGGAGATCAGCGCCGCCCAGAAAAAGCTGGCCCTCCATGTGCTGGCGCACCCAGAGGACAACACGAAGACGAGGTTAGAAAAACTGCTATAAAAAGTCATATATTTGCTTGACATTATTGATAGAGAAAGATATTTTTAAGTAGACAATGATATAAGTGGGGAGATTATTATGGCATTTTTACAAACAGTTTGGTCGTTGGATGGACATTGTCCACTGATGAAAGGAGAATTGAAGGAGCAAGAGTTAGAAAATCTGCTCTGTGAACATATTGAACTAATAAACCCTGATTGGCTTGTAATTGGGCATCAGATAAAAATGGGAAGTGGTAGGCTTGACATGCTTTGTATGGAGTATGGCGGTGGACTGATTGTTGTTGAATTAAAAAGAGATAAAACCCCTCGGGATGTAACCGCACAGGTTATTGATTATGCGTCTTGTGTAGACCGTATGGAATTTGGCGAATTGTCGGAAATATATGAGAAACATGTAAATGGGAAAGAAAGTTTAACAGAAGCATATAAGAGAAAATATGAAGTCGAGTTGGATGAGGAAAATGCCACTGACAATGTAAAAATGGTAATTATTGCGGCAGAGATGGATGCCAGTACGGAACGTATTGTCGCCTATTTGAACGAAAAATATGGTGTTGGTATCAATATATTGTTTTTTCAGATATTTCAAGATGGAGAGCAAAGGTATATCAGCAGAGCGTGGTTGCAGGAAGATAAAGAAGAGATTCGAGCAACAACTTCGATATCACCGAAGTGGAACAACGAATATTACGTTTCGTTTGGAGAGGGTAGGCGACATTGGAGCGATGCCGTAAAATACGGTTTCATTTCGGGCGGTGGAGGAACATGGTATTCCAGAACATTGAAACAGTTGGGGGAAGGGGATCGCGTTTGGGTCAATATTCCACACACTGGTTATGTCGGTGTTGGATATGTTAGTGAAAAGGCCGTGATGGCGAAAGACATTCGATTCTTAATTGATGAAAAGGAATTGGGGTTCCAAGAACTAAAAACAGAAGGATTTTACTTACATTCATTAGATGATGCTGAAAAAGCAGAATATGTGGTTAAGATTCAATGGCTTAAGACAGTTACGGTTCAAGAAGCAGTGAAAGAATTAGGCTTTTTTGGAAACCAAAACACAGTCTGTCGCCCTCAGGACAAAAAATGGGATTTTACAGTTAAGCGATTGAAGGAAATTTGGAATATTGAAGATTGACGAGACCAAGTATTCTCATCAACATGATATAGTTTTTTGAAAAATATAAGCAAGAGAATAAAGTATGTGAAAAGGACTGCACAAATCTCCGCAGTCCTTTTCATTCATTCCCCGCCCTTTCCCCGCATATACATAGCGGGAATGGGAGGGCGTTTTTTATGGAGCGGAACCGAAAAAAAGAGGGCCTTCTGGAAAAGACCGCCCAGCTGTTGGAAGTCCCCGGCCAGGCGGTGGGCCTTCCCAAGGTGGAGCTGGTGGGCCGGGGAGAGCTGCGCATGGAGAACCACCGGGGCATTTTGGCCTATGGCCGGGAGGAGATATTGGTCAGCGGCGGCAAGCTCCTCATCCGGGTGCGGGGCAGCGAGCTGGAGCTGAAGGCCATGAACGCCGGAGAGCTGCTCATCACCGGAACCATCCTGGCGATAGAAGTGGAATAGGAGGGGCGGCCATGGCGGTAAGGAACGTGATAAACCTGCTCCGGGGCAGCGTCCGCCTGGAGGTGACAGGCGCCTTCCCGGAGCGGTTCCTCAACCTGTGCGCCCAGCGGGGGACGGCCTTTTGGGGGGTGGATTGGCCCGACAGCCACACCCTGCGCCTCACCGTGGCCTGGCAGGACAGGGCCGGTCTGGAGGAACTGGGAGAGCGGACGGGCTGCACTGTCTCCGAGGCGGGGAGGAAGGGAGTGCCCCCCTTCCTTCTGCGGTTCAAAAAGCGCTACGCCCTGCTGGCGGGGCTGGCCCTGGCCCTGCTGGCGGTGTGCTTCCTGGGGCGGTTCGTCATGGTGGTGGACGTGGAGGGCAATGAGCAGGTGCCCACCGCCGTCATCCTCACCGAGCTGCGGCGGCTGGGCCTTCGCCCCGGAGTCTACGGCCCCGGCCTCAACGTGAAGGACATCTCCAACGAGGCTCTCCTCCGGCTGGACGACCTATCCTGGATGGCGGTGAACCTCCACGGCATCCGGGCCCAGGTGGTGGTGCGGGAAAAGACCCCCAAGCCGGAGATATTGGACGAGACCATCCTGGGTGACATCGTCTCCGAAGCGGCGGGCATCGTCACCAGGGTGGAGGCCTGGGGCGGCGACCCGGCGGTGGAGGTGGGGGACACCGTCCTGCCCGGGGAGGTGCTCATCCGGGGCTCCATCCGCATGGATCCCCCCCAGTACAGCGAGCGGGAGCCCCTGTGGATGCCCGTTCGGGCCATGGGCAGGGTGGAGGGGCGCACCTGGCGCACCCTCACCGCCTCTATCCCCCTGACAGCACAGGTCAAGGCCCTCACCGGCGACGAAAAAAGTGGCTGGTGGGCGACGATTTTAGGCCAAAGGGTGAATTTTTACCAAAACAGTGGAATTCCCTTTGAAAGATATGATAAAATAAGCAGGACATGGGAAGCAGACCTTCCCGGCGGCGCCCCCCTCCTCGTCCTGGGGCGGGAGACCTGGCGGGGCTATGAGACGGCGGAGACCGCCATCGACCCCGCCGCCGCCCAGGCTATGCTGGAGGAGCGGCTGCTGGCGCGGCTCACCCAGCTCCTGGGGGACACAGGCCGGGAGGTGAGCCACAGCTTCGCCGCGGCGGAGGAGGACGGGTGCCTGAAGGTCACCCTCACCGCCGAGTGCGAGGAGGAGCTGGGCCGGTTCGTCCCGGCGGGCTAACGTTACGATACAAAGGAGAACTTGCCATATGACAGAGCAGACCATTTCCATAGAGCGGCTGGAGGAGGCGGTGAACCTCTTCGGCTCCCTGGATGAAAACGTGCGGCTGATGGAGAAGGAACTGGGCGTCTCGGTGGTGAACCGGGACGGCGAGCTGAAGATCTCCGGCGAGGACGCCGAGGCGGTGCTCCACGCGGTCCAGGCGGTGGAGGGCCTTTTGAAGGTCATCGGCCGGGGGGAGACCATCACCGAGCAGAACGTGCGCTACATCCTCAACCTGGTGAAGGCGGGCCACGCCGACAAAATTGGCCAGCTGTCCAATGACGTGCTCTGCGTCACCGCCAAGGGCAAGCCCATCAAGTCCAAGACCCTGGGCCAGAAACGGTACGTGGAGGCCATCCGCAAGAACCTGGTGACCCTGGGCATCGGCCCCGCCGGCACCGGCAAGACCTACCTGGCGGTGGCCGCCGCTGTGGCCGCCTTCCGGGCGGGGGAGGTCAACCGCATCATCCTCACCCGCCCCGCCGTGGAGGCGGGGGAGCGGCTGGGCTTCCTCCCCGGCGACCTCCAGAGCAAGGTTGACCCCTACCTGCGGCCCCTCTACGACGCCCTCTTTGAGATGCTTGGCCCCGAGACCTACCAGAAGTATGTGGAGCGGGGCAACATCGAGGTGGCCCCCCTGGCCTATATGCGGGGCCGCACCCTGGACGACTCCTTCATCATCCTGGACGAGGCCCAGAATACCTCCCGGGAGCAGATGAAGATGTTCCTCACCCGGATGGGCTTCGGCTCCAAGATCGTCATCACCGGCGACGTGACCCAGATCGACCTTCCCACCGACACCGTCAGCGGCCTGAAGGAGGCCATGCGGGTGCTCAAGGGGGTGGAGGACATCGCCATCTGCACCCTCACCGGGGCCGACGTAGTGCGCCACGTCATCGTCCAGCGCATCATCAAGGCTTACGAACAGGACGAGGAGCGCCGGAAGGCCAAGCGGTGAGAAGATGGATGAGGAGAGAGCGGAGAGAAAACTGCTGCGATTGAAGGGCTATGATTACAGCGGGGCGGGGTACTATTTTATCACCATATGCACCCAGAACCGCATCCCACTATTTTGGGATGTGAGGCGGGCGGGTTTGGAACCCGCCCCTACAAATGCTTTAAATACTTTTGGGGACATCGCCAAACAAACATGGCTGGAATTACCCCTCCATACCAACGGGATCCGTGTTGATAAATTTGTGGTGATGCCAAACCATTTTCACGGTATTGTGGTGATTGAAAATGGTTGCGTAGGGGCGGGTTCTAAACCCGCCCGAACACCAGTCACAGAAGCAATACGCCAATTTAAAACCTTCTCTGCTCGGAAAATCAATCAAATGCGGGGGACACCCGGTAAACCCGTTTGGCAACGTGGCTTCTACGACCACATCATCCGCAGCGAACCGGACTACCTGCGTATCTGGAACTACATCGACACCAACCCTGCCAAATGGGCGGAAGATGAATATTATATCCCGCCATGCCCTGAAAGGGGACAGCCCTGATCCCAACAGGCATGGGCCAGGTGGAGGCCAAGCTGGAGCCCCTGGTAGAAAGACCACAGGCCGTGGGCCTGCACCGGGTCGCCAGCCATGTGCTCCGGCCAGAACTGGGGCGTGGGGGCGGGGACAAAATATCCGTACAGCTCGTCAATTACATCAGGGATGATTTCTTTCACAGGAAGCACCTCCAAACACGATAATATTATCGTGTTAATTATACACGATAAAACTATGCGTGTCAACAGAGGGGGAAAAGAAAAATGATTTTTAATGAGAGACTGCGGGCGTTAAGAAAGGAAAAGGGCTGGACACAGCCTCAAACAGCGGAAAAATTGTCCATTGCCTATCGAAATTATCAGCGCCTGGAGGCCGATGGGAATACCCCCAACTTTGCCAACCTGGTGCAGATCGCCGACCTGTTCGGCGTGTCTATGGACTATCTGGCGGGCCGGACAGACCGGCGGGAGGTCAACGGTTCGGCGGGGCATGATATCATCATCACCTCCGACCTGGCCGAGGATACCGCTGAGTTGGAGACTTTGCTCCGGAAGGTCATCCCCGCCGCCCTGGAAGCCGAGGGGGTGGCCCTGCCCTGCGAGGTCAATGTGCTCCTCACCGGCAACGAGGGCATCCACGCCATCAACCTGGCCCAGCGGGAGGTGGATGCCCCCACCGACGTTTTGAGCTTCCCCATGCTGGAGCTTACGCCGGGGGACAAGCCCACCGAAGAGGACATGGAGCCCGGCTCCGGCCGGGTGCCCCTGGGGGACATGGTGCTGAACATCGACCGCATCCGCTCCCAGGGGGAGGAGTACGGCCACGGCTTCCGCCGGGAGGCGGCCTATCTGGCGGTACACTCCGTTTTACATCTGCTGGGCTACGACCACATGGACGAGGGGCCCATGAAAAAGCAGATGCGCTCGCGGGAGGAGGCCATCCTGGCCCAACTGGATATTACAAGGGGATAAGAGAGATATGGAAGAGATGAGCGCCGGGCGGCTGCCGGAGAAGAAAAGAGACCTGAATTTAGACCTCATCCGGGGCCTGGCCGCCTTTTTGGTCATCGCCGTCCACTTTATCATGATGACCGAGTTCTACTACCAGACCATGACCGGCGGGGTCATGTACCTGCTGGGCGTGGTGCGCATGGCCTTTATGAACTGCGTGCCCCTGTTCCTGCTGCTCACCGGGTACCTCTGCTGTGAGAAAAAGCTCTCCAAGGGCTACTACCTGGGGGTACTGCGGGTCATCGTGGCCTACCTGCTGTGCAGCGGGGTGAGCGTCCTCTACCGCTGGTGGCGGCTGGGGGAGGAGATGAGCCTTCTCCACGCCGGGCGCATGGTGCTGGACTACTCCGGCATCGCCACCGGCTGGTATATCGAGATGTACCTGGGCCTTTTCCTCCTCATTCCCTTCCTCAATATGCTCTGGAGGGGGGCGGAGAGCAGGGGGGCACGGAAGGCCCTCATCGTCACCCTCCTGCTCCTGGTGAGCCTGCCGGTGCTGGTGAATGTGAAGTACAGCATTCTCCCCGACTGGTGGAAGGGCGTCTACCCCCTGGCCTACTACTTCCTGGGGGCCTGGTTCCGCACCTACGGTACCCGCATCTCCTGGAAGAAGGGCCTGCTGGGCTTCCTGTGCGCCATCTTTGCCGGGGGCGTCCTGGTCTACCTCACCAGCCGGGGGCAGATGTTCCAGTGGACGGAGGCCACCGACTGGGCGGGGCCCACGGTGGTCTGCTCCTCCTGCTGTCTCTTCCTGCTGCTGCGGCAGGTGAGGCTGGAGGGCCTTCCCAAGGGGGTAAAGTGGTGCATCGCCAAGGGCTCGGAGCTGTCCCTCAACATCTATCTGGTGTCCTGGTGCTTTGACAACGCCTTCTACCCCGTCATGTGGGAGAGGATACCCGTCTTTATGGATCGGATGGTCTGGTTCCCGGTGATGACCCTGGCGGTGTACCTCTGTTCCGCCCTTGTGGCCCAGGTGCTGGAGTGGATCGGGAATATTATCGTCAAGGGGATAAAAAAGCCCCTTCAAAAATTGCTCTGAAAGAGAGGATCACCTAATGAGTACACAAAAGACCAAGGCCGGCATGATCGCCATCGTGGGCCGGCCCAACGTGGGCAAATCCACCCTCACCAACGCCCTGGTGGGGGAGAAGATCGCCATTGTCTCCAATAAGCCCCAGACCACCCGCAACCGCATCTGCGCCGTGGTGGACAGGGGGGGCAGCCAGTTCGTCTTCATGGACACTCCCGGCCTTCACAAGGCCCGCACCCGGCTGGGGGACTATATGGTGGGGGTGGTGCGCCAGAGCGTCAGCGACGTGGACGCCGCCCTCCTGCTGGTGGAGCCTATCCCCCACGTGGGGGCCCCGGAGGAGGAGCTGATAAAGCGGCTGGAGGCCCTGAAGGTGCCCACCGTGCTGGTCATCAACAAGATAGACACCGTGAAGAAGGAGGAGCTTCTGGCCGTCATCGCCGCCTATACGGAACTCCACAGCTTCGCCGCCGTCATGCCCATCTCCGCCAGGGAGGGGGACGGGGTGAAGGCCCTGCTGGACGAGGTGGAGGGCTATCTCCCCGAAGGGCCCTGGCTCTTCCCGGAGGGGATGACCACCGACCAGCCGGAGCGGCAGGTCTGCGGCGAGATCCTGCGGGAAAAGCTCCTTCTCTGCCTGGACAAGGAGGTGCCCCACGGTACGGCGGTGGAGCTGACCAAATTTTCCGAGCGGGATGACGAGGTTATCGAGTGCGACGCCACCATCTACTGCGAGAAGGAGTCCCACAAGGGCATCATCATCGGTAAAAAGGGCGCCATGCTCAAGAAGATATCCACCCTGGCCCGGGAGGACATGGAAAAATTCATGGGCACAAAAATTTATTTGCAGACCTGGGTCAAGGTCAAGGAAAACTGGCGGGATAACGTCAATCTCATCCATAACTTCGGCTACCGGGAAGATTGACCTCAAAATTTCCCTGACATGATTTTTCCCGTTCTTCGCAAGCTAACTCCAGAGAAAAAAAGGAGGGCCTGCCATGAGCGCCGAAACTGCCTGGAACATTTTCATTGCCACGGGACTGCCCGAGGCTTATACTGTCTACTGCCGACTGAAGGAGGAGGAGCGTCAGGCCAAAAGTGCCTGACGCCCGGTACATATGGCGCATTTGGTGACCCGGGGCCTGGTGCTCCGGGAGGTCAATTACAAAGAGAGCGACAAGATCCTCACCATTCTGGCGGAGGGTCAGGGCAAGCGCACCGTGAAGGCCCAGGGCTGCCGGCGGAAGAACAGTCCCCTGGCGGCCCCGGCCCAGCTTTTGGTCTATTCCGAGATGACCTGGTTCGATTACCAGGACCGCTGGAGCCTGAAGGAGGCCAACACCCTCAATGAGTTCCGGGGGGTACGGGAAGACCTCTGCAAGCTGGCTCTGGGCTCCTACTTTGCCGAGGTGGCGGAGACGGTGGCCGAGGAGGGCCTGGAGACCCCGGGCCTTTTGAGCCTGGTGCTCAACTCCCTCTACGCCCTGGATAAGCTGGACTTTCCCCTGGAGCAGGTGAAGGCCGCCTTTGAGGTGAAGCTGTGCTGCCTGGCGGGGTATGAGCCTCTGCTGGACGCCTGCGCCGTCTGCGGCGAGGAGCCAAAGGAGCCCCGGCTGAACCTCTCCGAGGGAGTGCTCCACTGTGCCCGGTGCCGGGAGGAGCTGGGGGAGGTGGGCATCTCCATGCCCCTGGACGCCGCCTCCCTGGCCGCTCTGCGGCACGTGGCCTACGGCGAGGCCAAGCGGCTTTTCTCCTTCCGGCTGGAGGGGGAGAGCATGGCCCGCTTCACCGGGGCGGCGGAGAGCTTCCTGCTGACCCAGCTGGAGCGGGGCTTCCGCACCCTGGATTTTTATAAGGGATTGATGGGATAGAAAATTTTGGAGATCCCCCGCTGTTTCTTCTTGACAAATGAGTTAGCATGTGCTATCTTGATGAAGTTAGGATATGCTAACTCACGGAGGCGAAAGACATGACACTGGATAAAGGAACAGTGGGAGAGAACTACATTGTGGAAAAAATGAACCTGCCCCAGCAGGTAGAGCACCGTTTGGAGGCCCTGGGCATGACCCTGGGCACCAGGGTGTCCGTGCTGGGCAGCAAGGATAAAGGCACCCTCATCCTCAAGGTGCGGGGCACCCGGTTCGCCATGGGCCGGGGCATCACGGGAAGGATCGAGGTGGTTTGACATGGCCAGAGAGCTGACAGTGGCCTTCATCGGCAACCCCAACTGCGGCAAGACCACCCTCTTCAACGCCTACACCGGGGCCAACCTGAAGGTGGCCAACTGGCCCGGCGTCACCGTGGAGCGGGTGGAGGGCACCATGAAGGATCATGGGCTGAACATCCGCCTGGTGGACCTCCCCGGCACCTACTCCCTCACATCTTACACCATGGAGGAGCAGGTCTCCCGTCAATTCATCCTCTCCGACGAGGTGGACGTCATCATCGACGTGGTGGACGCCTCCGCCCTGGAGCGGAACCTCTACCTCACCCTCCAGCTCCTGGAGCTGGGCAAGCCGGTGGTGGTGGCCCTCAATATGATGGACATTGTGGAGAAGCGGGGCATGGAGATCGACCTGCACCGCCTGCCCGAGATGCTGGGCGCCCCCGTCATCCCTGTCTCCGGGCGGAAGCGGACAGGGCTGGAAGTGCTCATGCACGCCGCCGCCCACCACGCCGGGGCGGGGCGTCACGACCCCATCATCCATGAGCATGAGTGGCACAGCCACGGCAAGATGGCCCCCGGCAACAAGCACGAGAAATACGCTATGGTCTATGACGAGCTCATGGAATTCCGTATCGACGCCGTGGAGGAGGCCCTGAAGCGGAAATGGCCGGCGCTGGAGCCTGCCCGGTGGTACGCCATCAAGCTGCTGGAGGGGGACGAGGAGCTGTGCCGGGCCTATCCCGTGGATCTGCCCGGCATTTTGGACGAGAGCTGTGGGACGGACATCATCAACCAGAAGTATGACTTCATCGAGGAGATCATGGCGGAAGTGCTGGTGCACCGGGAGGAAAAGGCAGCCAGCACCGAGAAGGCCGACCGGGTGCTGACCCACCCCATTTGGGGCCTTCCCATCTTCCTGGGCATCATGGCTGTGGTGTTCTTCCTCACCTTCACCGTTGGCGACTTCCTGGCCGGTTACTTCGAACTGGGCGTGGAGTGGTTCTCCGGCTTTGTGGGGGACACCCTCACCGGCTGGGGGGTGGGGGAGCTGATGGTGGCCCTCCTCACCGACGGCGTCATCGCCGGCGTGGGGAGCATCCTGACCCTCCTGCCCAATATCTTCATCCTCTTTTTGGCCCTGGCCTTTTTGGAGGACACGGGCTATATGGCCCGTGTGGCCTACATCATGGACGGCGTCATGGGCAAAATGGGACTGTCGGGAAGGGCCTTCCTTCCCATGGTGCTGGGCTTTGGCTGCTCGGTGCCCGCCATCATGGCCTCCCGGGCCCTGGAGAGCCGCCGGGACCGGTTCAAGGTCATGCTGGTGACCCCCTTTATGTCCTGCTCGGCCCGGCTTCCCATCTATATCCTCTTCTCCCAGCTCTTTTTTGACAAGTATGCCATGCTGGCGGCCTACTCCATGTACCTTATCGGTATCCTGGTGGCCCTGCTGGTGGCTCTGGTCATCCACACCGCCGAGCGGCGGGGGGGCAGGGAGCGCAATGACCTGCTCATCGAGCTGCCGGAGTACAAGATGCCCTCGGCCCGGACAGTGGCGGTGTACGTGTGGGAGAAGGTAAAGGATTACCTCACCAAGGCGGGCACCATCATCTTTGTGGCCTCGGTGCTTTTGTGGTTCGTGCTGAACTTTGGCCCCGGGGGCTATACCGCCGCCATGGAGGAGAGCTTCGCCAGCCTCATCGGCCATGCCCTGGCCCCCATCCTGGCCCCGGCGGGGCTGGGCTTCTGGCCGGTGGTGGTGGCCCTTATTGCCGGGGTCTCCGCCAAGGAGGTGGTGGTGTCCTCCACCGCCATCCTCTTCCGGGTGGCCAACGTGAACTCTGCCGCCGGCATGGCGGCCGTCCACGCCGGACTCTCCGCCCTGGGCTTTGGGCCTCTCAACGCCTACTGCATGATGGTCTTCTGCCTGCTCTATGTCCCCTGTGCCGCCACCATCGGCGTCATACGCCGGGAGTCGGGCAGCTGGAAGTGGACGGTGTTCTCCGTGTGCTTCCAGGTGGCGGTGGCCTATCTGATGAGCTTCCTTATTTATCAAATCGGAAGTTTTCTTCTGTAAGGTGCGGCTTCCCAGACGCGCCGCCTGTATGATCCCATTTTGAGGTATGATCTATGAAAGACGAACTGTTTGAAAAATCCATGCTCACCCTGGAGCTGCCCAAGATCCTGGAGCTTCTGGCGGCGGAGGCGGTGACCGAGGAGGGCAAAGATCGCTGCCTTGCCCTGCGTCCCTTCACCGATGCCGGCGATGTCCGGCGGGCTTTGGCGGAGACCTCCGCCGCCGTCGACCTGGTCTCCCTCCGGGGGGCGCCCTACTTCGGCGGGGTGAAGCCGGTGCGCGCCTCCCTCCAGCGGGCGGATATGGGGGGCGCCCTCAACACCCGGGAGCTGCTGGGCGTCGCGGCGGTGCTCCGCTGTGCCCGGAGCTGTATCGAGTACGCCGCCGGGGGCAGTGAAAAGACCCCCATCGACCCTCTCTTCCGTGGCCTCACCGCCAACCGCTTCCTGGAGGAGCAGATCACCGGCTCCATCCTCTCCGAGGAGGAGATCGCCGACGCCGCCAGTCCCGAGCTTGCCGACATCCGCCGGAAAAAGCGGGCGGCGGCGGGGAAGGTGCGGGACATCCTCCAGAAGCTCATCTCCTCCAACCAGTCCAAGTACCTCCAGGAGAACATCATCACCCAGAGAAACGGCCGGTATGTAGTGCCCGTCAAATCGGAGCACAAGAACGACGTGCCCGGCCTGGTCCATGACCTCTCCGCCTCCGGCGGTACCTTCTTCATTGAGCCTATGGGGGTGGTGAAGGCCAACAACGAGCTGCGGGAGCTGGAGGCCAAGGAGGAGAAGGAGATCGAGCGCATCCTGGCCCAGCTCTCCGCCGAGTGCGCCGCCCACAAGGAGGACATCGCCCAGGACTACGACTTTATCATCCTGCTGGATGTGGTCTTTGCCAAGGCGGGGCTCTCCCTGCGGATGCGGGGGATGCCCCCCCGCATCGGGGAGCAGGGGGTCTCCTTTGAGGGGGCCCGCCACCCATTGCTTGACAGGGACACGGCGGTGCGCAACGACCTGCGGCTGGGGGAGGACTTCGACACCTTAGTGGTCACCGGCCCCAACACCGGCGGCAAGACGGTGACCCTGAAAACGTTGGGCCTTCTGGTGCTCATGGCCCAGTGCGGCCTTCACATCCCCGCCGGCGGGGACAGCCATATGCGGGTATTCCGCCGGGTGCTCTCCGACATCGGCGACGAGCAGTCCATCGCCCAGAGCCTGTCCACCTTTTCCTCCCACATGACCAACATCGTGGGGATGCTCCAGGAGGCGGACGGGGACACCCTCATCCTCTTCGACGAGCTGGGGGCGGGCACCGACCCGGTGGAAGGGGCCGCCCTGGCGGCGGCCGTCATTGAGGAGGCCCGTTCCCTGGGCTGTCTGGTGGCCGCCACCACCCACTACGCCGAGCTGAAGGTCTATGCCATGACCACCCCCGGGGTGGAGAACGCCTCCTGTGAGTTCAATGTGGAGACCCTGGCGCCCACCTATAAGCTCCTCATCGGCATCCCCGGCAAGTCCAACGCCTTCGCCATCTCCCGGCGGCTGGGCCTCCCCGAGCACGTCATCGACGCGGCGGCGGGCCGGGTGAATGCGGAAAATGTCCGCTTTGAGGACGTCCTCACCCAGCTGGATCGCCAGCGCCAGGAGATGGAGAGGGAGAAGGAGGCCGCCCGGATGCTCCGCCGGGAGACCGAGGAGGCCAGGCAGAAGGCCGAGCAGTACCGGGACGACCTGGCCAAGGAGCGGGAGAAGGCGGTGGAGAAGGCCAAGGCGGAGGCGAGAGCCATCCTGGAGGAGGCCCGCGCCGCCGCCGATGAGACCTTCAAAGAGCTGGACGATATGCGCAGGCAGAGCAGGAAGGAGCAGGATTGGCAGCGGGTCAACGAGGCCCGCACCGGCCTGCGCCATCGGCTCAACGCCGCGGAGGACGCCCTGGGCGCCCAGCCCGAAGCCCCCCTTCCGCCCCCCACCCGCCCGGCGGTGAAGGGGGACACGGTGGAGCTTGTCAAGATGCCGGGGACGAAGGCCACGGTGCTGGACGTGAAGAAGGACGGTACCCTCCAGCTCCAGGCAGGCATCCTGAAGCTCACCGCCGCCCAGGAGGAGGTAAGGGTCACCCAGAGCGAGACGGCCCAGTCCGCCAAGCGCATCATCTCCCAGGCCACCCACAAGCTCCGTTCCCTGGGGGCCTCCCCGGAGGTGGACTTGCGCGGGCTCACCGGCGACGAGGCGGTGATGGAGCTGGATCGCTTCCTGGATCAGGCCGTCATGGGCAAGCTCCAGGAGGTGCGCATCATCCACGGCAAAGGTACCGGCGCGGTGCGCCAGCGGGTGCGGGAGCACCTGAAGCGCAGCCGCTATATCAAGTCCTTCCGCCCCGGCCGCTATGGGGAAGGGGAGGACGGCGTGACCATCGCCGAATTGAAGTGAAAAAAGAGTGCAAAGTTGTATCCACCTGTGTGGTTTTGCATAAGCGGAGAGCGTTTATTTGTGTATTTTGCCGTTGACGGCAAGGGATAAATTTGCTATGCTATTACCACAGTACGAGGGGGGAATCGCCATGTATATGAAGGAAGCAACGGTAAACAATCAGGTGGGCCTCCACGCCCGGCCGGCCACTTTCTTTATCCAGAAGGCCAACGAGTTCAAGTGCTCCATCTGGGTGGAGAAGGATGAGCGGAGAGTCAACGCCAAGAGTTTGCTGGGCGTTTTGTCCCTTGGCATCGTCAAGGGCACTGCCATCAACCTGATCGCTGACGGCGCCGACGAGAAGGAGGCCGTGGACGCTCTGGTGGAGCTGATCTCCGGCAACTTCGAGGACTAAAGGAGCAGCAAAACCATACACGCGCAGAAAAAAGCGCCGCAAAAGCGGCGCTTTTTTTGACGATTTCCCCCGTTTTTGCGTCGTTTTTGACCTGTTGTTGTACGGAAAAACGGGGGAAAAAGGCAACTTTACCGGTGGAAAAGGGAGGGAGAAAGGCGGCATGATCTGCACCATATGTCCCAGAAACTGCGGCGTGGAGCGGGATAGCGGGTTTTCCGGCGGGGTGTGCGCCATGCCCCGGGAGGCGGTGGTGGCCCGGGCCGCCCTCCACCAGTGGGAGGAGCCTCCCATCTCCGGCAAGCGTGGGGCGGGGACGGTGTTCTTCTCCGGCTGTAATCTGCGGTGTGTGTTCTGTCAGAACAGCGTCATCAGTCAGGCCGGTTTTGGAAAGCCGGTGACGGCGGGGCGGCTCCGGGAGATCTTCCGGGAGCTCATTGCCCAGGGAGCCCACAACATCGACCTGGTGACCCCCACCCACTTTGCCCATGTTATTTTAGAGGCTCTGGAAGAGCCCCTCCCGGTGCCCGTGGTGTGGAACACCGGGGGTTATGAGAGCCTGGAGACCTTGGGGAAGCTGGAAGGGAAGGTGCAGGTCTATCTGCCCGACCTGAAATATCTGGACGCTGGCCGGGCTCTTCGCTACTCCGCCGCCCCCGACTATCCCCAGGTGGCCACGGCGGCCATTCAGGAGATGGTTCGCCAGACTGGCCCCTGCGTCTTTGACGCTGACGGCCTTATCCGGCGGGGGGTCATCATCCGCCACCTGCTCCTTCCCGGCGGCGTGGCCGATGCCAAGGCGGTGATGGACTGGGTGGGGGAGACCTTCCCCAAGGGGGATGTGTACTTCTCCCTGATGAGCCAGTATGTCCCCCTGGGGAGGGCGGCGGAATACTCTGAAATTGACCGCCCCCTGCGGAAAAGCGAGATACGGGCCGCCCAGGACTATATGGCCGCCTTGGAGCTGCCCGGTTTCGTCCAGGACGCCGAGGCGGCCACCGGGGAATATGTGCCCCATTTCGACTTGACAGGAGTGTGATACCATGCCAGTGCTGACAGGACAGAGAGAGCGGATGCGCACCTTGTGGCGCCTCTCCTGGCCGGCCATTATTGAGCAGGTGCTGGGCACCATGGTGAGCTATGTGGATGCCGCCATGGTGGGCGTCCTGGGCGCCGCGGCCAGCGCCGCCGTATCGGTGAACAGCCCGCCCATCTGGCTTTTGAACGGCACCCTGGTGGGTGTGGGCGTTGGCTACTCCGTCCAGGTCTCCAACGCCGTGGGTGCCAATGATCCCCAGCGGGTGCAGAAGATCATCCGGCAGGCATTTTTGGCCGCCCTGGTCTGCGGCGCCCTGGCCTGCGGGCTCTATGAAGCCCTGGGCGGTTATATCCCCCTGTGGCTGGGGGCCAAGCCGGAGGTGCTTCCCCATGCCATCCACTACATTCGCATCTACTGCGCCGCCATGCCCTTCAACGCCCTGCTGCTGATCTTTTCGGCGGTGCTGCGGTGTATGGGAAACACCAAGACCCCGCTCCTTTTCAATACCGCCGCCAACCTGGCCAATATGGTGATGAACTTCTTTTTCATCTATCCCACCCGTGAGTGGAACGGCCTCACCATCCCCGGCCTGGGCTGGGGGGTGGAGGGGGCGGCCGCCGCCACCGCCCTGTCCATCGTCTGCGCCGGTGTGCCCGCCGCCATCGCCGCCTTCCGTCAGGGACGCTACGCCACCTCCCTCCGGGAGGGGATGTGGCCCGACAGGGCCATCATCCGCCGGGCAGTCCATCTGGGCTTCCCCTCCGCCCTGGAGCGGGCAGTGGTGAACATGGGGCAGATCGCCATGACCGCCTTGGTAGGCCACGCCCTCACCACTGTAGCCATGGCGGCCAACACCATCGCCACCACCGCCGAGGGGCTGTGCTACCTGCCCGCCTATGGCATCGGCTATGCCGCCATCGCCCTGGTTGGCCAGTCGGTGGGGGCGGGGAACAAGGAGGATGCCAAGGCATACGGCGACCTGACAGCCCTTTTGGGGGCACTTTTGTGCCTGGTCACTGGCGCCGCCCTCTTTGTCTTTGCCACCCCCCTGGCCTCTCTCTTCAACTCTGACAGCCGGGTGGTGGAGGAGGCAGCTCTGGCCCTGCGGGTGGTGGCCTTTGCCGAACCCTTCTTCGCCGCCTCCATCATCCTCACCAACGCCCTCCGGGGCGCCGCCGACGTGAGGTTCCCCATGATGGTGGGCCTGGCCGGGATGTGGTGCGTTCGGGTTCCTCTGGCCTGTCTGCTGGTGCTCCGCTTCGGCTGGGGCCTGGCGGGGGTGTGGTTCGCCATGGCTATGGATCTTGTCCTGCGGGGCGTTCTGTGCGCTCTGCGCTGGCGGCAGGGGAAATGGGTCAGGCTCTCTGGCCTGGAGGGCTAAAAAGGAAAAAAGTTCCCGCAAGCACAGCTTGTGGGAACTTTTTTTATCCAAATCAGGCTCACTTGCGCCGGAAGACCATGGACAGGGCAAAATACACCGCCAGGTAAAGGGTGATGGCCGCACCGGCGGAGGCGCCGATGTAGTAGGAGGTCATGAGCCCCCCGATGGAGCACACCAGGGCACCTGCCACGGAAAAGAGGTGGTATTGCCGGGTATTCCGGGCCAGGTTCCGGGCGGAGGCAGCGGGGAGCACCAGCAGGGAGTTGATGACCAGCAGGCCCACCCAGGTCATGGACAGGGTGACCACCACGGCGATGGCGGCGTTGAGCACTGCCTCCTGCCAGAAGACCCGCACCCCCCGGCTGTCCGCCAGGGCGGGATGGAGGGCGGAGAGGAGCAGGGTGTTGTAGGCGCAGACCCACAGCACCAGGATGACGGCCAAAATGGCGGCCAGCAGGGCGATCTTTCCCGGCTCCACGCTCAAAATATCGCCGATGAGCAGGGCGTTGAACTTGGTGAAGGAGCCGCCCCCCAGGGTGGCGATGAAGATGCCCAGGGCCACGGCGGTAGAGGAGAAGACCCCGATGACCGTGTCGCTGGCCAGGGCGCTTTTGCGGCGGATGAAGGTGAAGAGGAGGGAGAACACCAGGGCGAAGACCACCGCCCCCCACATGGGCTCCGCCAGGCCGCACAGGGCCCCGATGGCGATGCCGGTAAAGGCGGAGTGGCCCAGGGCGTCGGAAAAGAAGCTCATGCGGCTCTGCACCACCAGGGTGGAGAGGATGCCGAAAAGGGGGGCGATGACCAGCACCGCCAGCAGGGCGTTCTTCATAAAGAACATGTGGCCCGGCTCCGCCCACTCAAAGGGGAGGAGGGATACCAGGGCGTACCACAGCTCCATCACACCGCCCCCCTTCCCAGGCGCAGGTGGAAGACCTGCTGAAAGGCGGGGGAGGAGAGGACTTCCCCCGGCGCCCCCACGGCCAGGACGGTATTTTGCAGGAGAATGACCTTGTCGGCAAAGCTCTCCAGGGTGGCGAAGTCGTGGGTGGAGAGGAGGATGGACAGGTCATATTTGGCCCGCAGCTCATCCAGCATGTCCAGAAGCTGCCGCTCCCCGTCGATGTCCACCCCGGACAGGGGCTCGTCCAAAATGAGGATATGGGGCACCGGCTCCAGGGCCAGGGCCATGAGCACCCGCTGGAGCTCGCCGCCGGAGAGCGCGCCGATACGCTTGTCCATCAGGCCGCCGGCGTGGGTGCGGGAGAGGCAATCCCCCACCCGCTCCCGGAGTTTTTGGGGGATGGGGAGGAACACCGGATAGTCGGAGACGGCGGCGGCTAAGAAGTCCAGCACGCTCACCGGATCCCCCCGGTCGAAGGCGGGAGACTGGGGCACGTAGCCGATGATGGGGCGGCTCTTCTTGCCGTCGGAGCGCTGGAAACGGATGGAGCCGGAGTGGGGCAGCTGGCCCAGAATGGCCTTAAAGAGGGAGGACTTTCCCGCCCCATTGGGACCGATGAGGGCGGCGATCTCCCCGCAGTGGAGGTGGAAGGACACATTGTGGAGCAGCTCCGCCTCCCCCAGGTTTACCCCCACGTCCTCCAGGGCCAGACAGCACAGCCCCTCGCAGCCGCCGGTACAGTTGTCATGCTTGTGTACGCTCATAAGAGAGCCTCCCGGATGGTGGTAATATTGGCGTTCATAGCGTCCAGGTAAGGCTGGATGCCCGCACCTTCGCCGGACATGAGCATGTCCAGCTCATAGACGGCACAGCCGGTCTCCCGGGCGATGACCTCCGCCGTGGCCCGGGAGCCGTTCTTCTCCACGAAGATGGCGGGGATATCGTATTCCTGGATGAGTGCCGTGATCTCCTTGATCTCGGCGGCGGAGGCGGTGGAGCCTTCCTCCTCCTCGATGGCCTTCAGAAGATCCAGGCCAAAGGCGTCGGCAAAGTATTGGAAGCCGTCATGGAAGGTGATGAGCTGATTGGCGGCGCACACATCGGTCAGGGACAGGCTTCCGCCGGTGACCTGGGCCGTCATGAGTTGGGCGATGTCCGCATCCTGAACGGTACCGCCCATGGCATCGTAGGTCAGGATGGCGTTGGTTCTGTACTGATCCTCATGACCCTCGTCCAGCACGGAGAGACCATCGGCGATCTGATACACCATGAGAGCGGCCCGGCGGGGATCCATCCAGTAGTGGGGGTCGTATTCCTCCTCGTGGTCATGGCCGTCGTGCCCCTGGTGCTCCAAGGTGGGCAGAAGCCCGATCCCCTCCGAGCAGTCGATGACCGCGGCGTCGGACTGCTCCAGGGCGTCCGCCATGAAGTCCTCCAGCCCAGCCCCGTTCATCACGATGACGTCGGCCCCCTCGATGGCCTTCATATTGTCCACGGTGAGGGCGTAGTCGTGGAGGCAGGAGGTCTGGGAGTTCACCAGAAGGCTCACCTCCACCCCCTCTATCCCTTCGGTGACGGCGGTGGTGAAGAGGTACACCGGGTAGGTGGTGGCCAGAATGTGCAGCTTGTCCTCCTCCGCCGGGGCCTGGCGGCAGCCGGAGAGGAGGAGCAGAGCCGCCAGCAGGGCGGCGGAGAGACGCTTCATAAGGGGAGACCTGCCTTTCAAAGTGTGGCGTCCAACACCTGGCCCTCCCGGGTCAGGAAGAGCTGGGCCGGGGGGACTTGGGAGGAGAAGAGCACTGGGGAGAGGGTGGCGGCGTAGCTCCCCGCGTGGGTGAGGGCCACCGCGTCCCCCACCTCCAGCCGGGGCAGGTTCACGTCCTTGGCCACCACATCAGCGGCGGTGCAGAGGCTCCCCACCAGGGTCACCGTCTCGGTCTCCCCGGCGTCGGTGAGGGCAAGGATGCGGAAGGGGTCGGTGCAGGTAAAAAGGGGCTCACAGGGGGCGGGATTGGCGGAATACCCCTTCACCAGCTGGGCCAGAGAGGGCCGCAGGAAGCCATTGAGGGTGGCGTTCAGGATGACAAAGGTCTTGCCCTGGGACACCTTTTTGTCCATGACCTGGGTCACGTAGACCCCACTGGGCCCCGCCGCGTACCGCCCGGTCTCCAAAAGGAGCCTTGTGCGGGGAAGCTTGGCCTTCAAGGCTCCAAGGGTGGCCCCCAGGGCGGCGGTGTCCAGCTCCCCGTCCTCCGGGGCGTAGGGGATGCCCAGGCCGGAGCCCAGATTGAGGAACTCCAGCTCCCGGCCCAAAACTGACTGGAAGCGGAGAGCCATAGCCACAAGGGCCTCGTAATAGGCGGCCAGGGTAGGGGCGTGAAGCTCCTGACTGCGCAGGTGGACATGAAGGCCCACCACCGTCACATTGGGCCAGCGGCCCTTCTGGGCCAGGGCTTCCAGGGCCTGCTCCTCGTCCACGCCGAACTTGGAGGGGGAACCCTTCCCGCCGCCGAAGCTGTAGTCCGGGTTGACCCGCAGGCCCACGGCCACCGGCTTTCCCAGCCCGGCGGCGATGGCTTGGATGCGATCCAGCTCTCCCAGGCTGTCGGCCACCAGGGTGGAGAGGGGGAGGGCGGCGGCCAGGTCGGCCTGGCTTTTACCGGGGGTGGAGTAGTAGATCTGATGGGGCTTCAAGCCCAGCCGGGCGGAGCACTCCACCTCTCCCAGGCTGGCGGCGTCGGAGCCCAGGCCGTGGGCGAAGAGGGTACGCAGCACCGCCGGGGCGGGATTGCACTTCACCGAGTAGAGAAGCTCCGCCGCCGGCAAGTCCCGGCGCAGCTTGTCGGAGCGCTGGGCCAGGGTGGCCTCGTCATAGAGATAAAAGCTGGGATATGTTTGAGAGAGCTCTCGCAGAAGGGCCTTGTTCATGTGTCCTTACCTCCAAAAAAATCGGATATAACAGCTGTATTCAGCCATTATATCCGATTTCTGCCCATTTGTAAAATGAGCGCTCGCTCATATGTTTTTATCGATTTTCAAGGCCCGAGTGGCGTTCAAAATGGCGATGACGCTGACCCCCACGTCGGCAAAGGTGGCCTCCCACATATTGGCCACGCCGAAAATGCCCATCAGCAGGAAGACGGCCTTTACCGCCAGGGCGAAGACGATGTTCTGGTTGGCAATGCGCAGGGTCTTTCGGGCCATGGCGATAGCTTGGGAGAGCTTGGAGGGCTTGTCGTCCATGAGCACCACGTCGGCAGCCTCGATGGCGGCGTCGCTGCCCAGAGCGCCCATGGCCACTCCCACGTCGGCCCGGGAGAGGACGGGGGCGTCGTTGATGCCGTCGCCAACAAAGACCAGCACCCCCTTGGGAGCCTTCTCCGTCAGCAGGGCCTCCACCCGCTCCACCTTATCAGCGGGGAGGAGCTGGGCGTGTACCTCGTCCAGTCCCAGCTCGGCGCCCACCGCCTTGCCCACCTCCTGGGCGTCCCCGGTGAGCATAACGGTCTTGCGAACCCCGGAGCGCTTCAGGTCGGCGATGGCCTGCTTGGCGTCCGGCTTCACCGCGTCGGAGATGACAATGTGGCCCAGATACTCCCCCTGGGCAGCCACGTGGACGGTGGTGCCCACATGGTGGCAGGGGTGCCAGGAGACCCCGCAGTCCTCCATGAGCTTGTCGTTGCCCACATAAATGGTAACATCGTCCACATCGGCTTTTACTCCACGGCCGGCGATCTCCGCCACATTGCCCACCCGGCTGTCGTCGATCTCCTGGTTCCAGGCGTCCCGGAGGGAGCGGGCGATGGGGTGGTTAGACCAGCTCTCCGCCAGGGCGGCCAGCTCCAAAAGCCGGGATTCCGGGCACTTGTCCGGGTGGATGGCGGTGACGTTGAACACCCCCTGGGTCAGGGTGCCGGTCTTGTCAAAGACCACGATCTCGGCCCGGGCCAGGGCCTCCAGATAGTTGCTGCCCTTGACCAGGATGCCCGCCTTGGAGCAGCCGCCGATGCCGCCGAAGAAGGTGAGGGGCACCGAGATGACCAGGGCGCAGGGGCAGGAGATGACCAGGAAGATAAGGGCCTGCTCAAACCACTTGCTCCATTCTCCGCCCCCCAGCAGGGGAGGCAGGACAGCCAGCAGAACGGCTCCAATGACCACCGCCGGGGTGTAGTACCGGGCGAAACGGGTGATGAACTGCTCCGCCTTGGCCTTCTTGGTGGTGGAGTTTTCCACCAAGTCCAAAATTTTTGCCACGGTGGAGTCCTCAAAGGCCTTGGTGGTGCGCACCCGGAGAAGGCCAGAGAGGTTGACGCAGCCGGAGATCACGTCGTCCCCCTCCGTCACGTCCCTGGGCAGGGACTCCCCGGTGAGGGCGGCGGTGTTGAGGGTGGAGGCGCCCTCCAGCACCACCCCGTCAATGGGCACCCGCTCGCCGGGCTTGATGACGATGGTCTCACCCACCGCCACCTCCTCCGGGTCTACGGTCTCTACCACGCCATCCCGCTCCACGTTGGCCTCCTCGGGGCGGATGTCCATGAGGGCGGCAATGGACTGGCGGGAGCGGCCCACGGCCACATTTTGGAACAGCTCTCCCACCTGGTAGAAGAGCATGACGAAGACCGCCTCGGGGCACTCCCCGATGGCCAGGGCCCCCACAGTGGCGATGGCCATGAGGAAGTTCTCGTCAAAGACCTGGCCGTTGGCGATGTTGCGGATGGCTTTCCAGAGGATGTCCCAGCCGATGATGAAATAGGGGATGAGGAAAAGAAAGATGGAGGGGAACGGGAGAGGGGTGGGCCAGAGCTGGCACACCGCCAGCAGGATAGCGGCCACAATGATACGCAGCAGGGTCTTCTTCTGTTTTTTGTTCATAAGCTACCACTCCTTAGAAGGGCTGGGGTTTGCGGCATACCGCCAGTCCCACCGGCATGGCTCCCACTACCCGTGTCACCTCCACCGGCAGGCCCTGGCCGGCCAGAAAGGCCCGGTAGGAGCCCAGGGTGAACTTCCAATAGGGGCGGAAGCCGAAGTATTGATAGATAGTGACAAAGGGCTTGAAAAAGAGACTGGTCTCCCCCTGAAGGTAGGTGGGCAGGATGAGCATCCCGCCGGGGGCGGTGACCCGCCACAGCTCCTTCACTGCCGTCTCCGGCTGAAGCAGGAGGTGGAGCACATTGGCGGCAATGACCACGTCGTAGGTGCCGTCCGCCTCGGGCAGGGAATTGAGGTCACGCTGGGAGAAGGAGATATTGGTCTTTCCGCAGCGTTTGACCTTCTTTTCCGCCTGGGAGAGCATGGCGGGGGAGAGGTCGGTGCACAGCACCGACCCGGCGTTTTCCGCGGCAGCCAGGGAAAACTCCCCCGTGCCGGCGGCGCAGTCCAGCACCGAAGACCACTGGGGGACGAGCTGTCCCACCCGGCGGACGGTCTCGGCGTTGGCCTTGCGGTTAAAGAGCTCTGCCAGGTCATAGACCTTGGCCACTTTGTCCCAGAAGGTCATGGTCACAGAACGATGGTGCAGTCGGGCTCCACCTTTTTGCAGACCTTCACCACCTGGGCCATGATGTCGTCAAAGCGGCCATCGTCGGCCTCGATGGTGAGCCTCTGCTGGATGAAGCTGACGGTGGCGGCGGTGACGCCGTCGATCTTGTTGATGGCGTCCTCCATCTTGGCAGCGCAGTTGGCGCAGTCCAGATCAATGAGCTTGAATTTCTTTTTCATGGTGAGTTCTCCTTTCACTCTTCTATATGCTCCATACCTTGTGCAAGTATAGTGACTACGTGCTCGTCAGCCAGGGAATAGAAAATGGTCTTGCCCTCCCGCCGGTATTTGACCAGCTTGGACTGCTTCAACGCCCGAAGCTGGTGGGACACCGCCGATTGGGTCATGCCCAGCAGCTGGGTGATGGCTCCCACGCACAGCTCCGACTCATACAGGGCATAGAGGATCTTGATGCGGGTGGAGTCGGCAAAGATGCGGAAGAAATCGGCCAGGTCGTAAAGGATATCCTCCTCCGGCAGCTGGGCACTGACCCGGCGCACCGCCTCGGTGTGGTCGTGGCCCGCTTCGCCGTCCAGAGCTTCTTCCATAAGCCGTTTTGTGTCATCCATAGGGAGACCTCCTTTTTACAACATATGAACAAATGCTCATATGTCTTTTTCTATATTATACACCGTAGGGCGACGGTGTCAATAGCCGGGAGAGAAAAATTTGAGAATCAGCCTCTGTCCCCGGGAGATACTAAGAAAAACCTTTGAAAGGAGCACATTCTATGGTCAATATCCAAAAGGCCGCCGTCATCGGCTGCGGCTTCGTAGGCTCGTCCATCGCCTTCGCCATGACCCAGACCGGCGTCTTTTCCGAGCTGGTGCTTATCGACGTGAACAGGGACAAGGCGGAAGGGGAGGCTATGGATCTCTCCCACGGCCTGCCCTTTGCCCGGCCCATGAAGATCTTCGCCGGGGACTACCCCGACCTGGCCGAGTGTGCCCTTGTCATCATCACCGCCGGGGCCAACCAGAAGCCCGAGGAGACCCGGCTGGAGCTGGTGCAGAAGAATGTGGGTATCCTCAAGTCCATCATCCCCCAGATCGTCCGTTATAACCGGGAGGCCATCCTTTTGGTGGTGTCCAACCCGGTGGACATCCTCACCTGGACGGCCCAAAAGCTCTCCGGCCTCCCGCCCCGGCAGGTCATAGGTTCCGGCACCGTGCTGGACACCGCCCGGCTCAAGTACCTGCTCAGCCAGCACCTGAATGTGGACGCCCGCAGTGTCCACGCCGTCATCGTGGGGGAGCACGGAGACAGCGAGCTGGCGGTGTGGAGCGGAGCCAACGTCTCCGGGGTGGATCTGGATCACTTCTGCGAGCTGTGCGGCCACACCGCCCATAAGGAGAATATGGAGCGCATCTACCGGGATGTGCGGGATTCCGCCTACGAGATCATCGAGAAGAAGGGAGCCACTTACTACGGCATCGCCGCCGCGGTGAAGCGCATCGCCCTGAGCATCGTCCGGGACGAGCACTCGGTGCTCCCCGTCTCCACCCAGCTGGGCGGGCTCTATGGCGTGGAAGACCTGTGCATGAGCGTTCCCACCATAGTGGGCCGGGGCGGGGCCGAGCGGGTGCTGGAGATCGAGCTGTCCAAAGAGGAGCGCGCCGCCTTCCAGTCTTCCGCCGCCACCCTCCGCCAGGTGGCTGACAGCTTGGGACTGTAAAACGAAACGGGACGCCGCTTTCAAAGCGGCGTCCCGTTTTTACTGTATCTTTTACCCCAACAGAGCGGTGAGGTTGCAGCTGACAATGAGGGTGGAGAAGACGATGGAAACGGTGGAGCAGAGCTTGATCAAAATGTTGAGGGAGGGGCCGGCAGTGTCCTTGAAGGGGTCGCCCACAGTGTCGCCGATGACGGCGGCCTTGTGCTGGTCGGAACCCTTGCCCCCGTGGGTGCCGGTCTCGATGTACTTCTTGGCGTTATCCCAGGCGCCGCCGGCGTTGGACATGAACACCGCCAGAGCGAAGCCGGACACGGTGACGCCGCCCAGCAAACCCACCACGGCCTCCGGCCCAAGAAGCAGGCCGGTGACGACAGGGATGACGATGGCCAGCAGGGAGGGCTTCACCATCTCGTGGAGGGCGCCCTTGGTGCACAGGTCTACGCAGGAGGCGTAGTCCGGGTCGGCGGCGCTCTCCATGATGCCGGGGATGTCCCGGAACTGGCGGCGGACTTCCACCACGATGGACTGGGCCGCCCGCTGAACGCCGGACATGGTGAGGGAGGCGAAGACGAAGGTGAGCATGACGCCCACGAAGATGCCCACCAGCACGGCGGGATTGGTCAGCTCCAGATCCAGGGCGGCGGTCTTGCCCTTGACCACGTCCACATAGCTCACCAGCAGAGCCAGGGCGGTGAGGGCGGCGGAGCCGATGGCGAAGCCCTTGCCGGTGGCGGCGGTGGTGTTGCCCAGGGAGTCCAGGGCGTCGGTACGCTCCCGTACCTCGGCGCCCAGACCGGCCATCTCGGCAATGCCGCCGGCGTTGTCGGCCACAGGGCCGTAAGCGTCGGTGGCCAGGGTGATGCCCAGGGTGGAGAGCATGCCCACTGCGGCGATGCCGATGCCATAGAGGCCCTTGGCGAAGCTGCCCTCATAGAGGGCCTGGTCGGCGGTATTCAGGCTGCCGCCGGCGGCCACGAAGGCCACGATGATGGCCACGGAGATGATGACGATGGGGGCGGCGGTGGACTTCATGCCCAGGGACAAACCGCCGATGATGGTGGTGGCAGAGCCGGTCTCGGTGGCGTCGGCCAGCTCCTGGGTGGGCTTATAAGTATCGGAGGTATAGACCTCGGTGAAGTAGCCGATGGCGCAGCCGGCCACCAGGCCGATGAGGATGGCGATGTAAGCCCGGAAGGAGCCCATGAGCAGGTAGGTCACCGGGGCGCACACCACAGCGGCCAGGGCCGCGGCGGAATAGGTGCCCTTGCGGAGGGTCTGGAGCAGGGAGCGCTGGTCGGCCTGTTCCTTGGTCTTGATGAGGAAGGAGCCCAGCAGGGAGCACAGAACGCCCACCACAGCCACCGCCAGGGGCAGCAGCATGGCCCGCCAGGCCAGTCCGTCGGCGGCAAAGGCGGAGGCACCCAGGGCAAAGGTGGCCAAAATGGAGCCCACATAGCTCTCATAGAGGTCGGCGCCCATACCGGCCACGTCGCCCACGTTGTCGCCTACATTGTCGGCGATGGTGGCGGGGTTCCGGGGGTCGTCCTCGGGGATGCCGGCCTCCACTTTGCCCACCAGGTCGGCGCCCACATCGGCGGCCTTGGTGTAGATGCCGCCGCCCACCCGGGCAAAGAGGGCCATGAAGGAGGCGCCCATGCCGAACATGACCATGGTCTGGGCGATCTGCACCGCGTCATAGCCCGCCCAGTAGCGCAGGATGTGGAACCACACCGTCACATCCAGCAGGCCCAGGCCAACCACGGTGAAGCCCATGACCGTGCCGGAGGAGAAGGCCACGTTCAGGCCCCGGTTCAGGCTCTCGTGGGCGGCGTTGGCGGTGCGGGCATTGGAGCTGGTGGCGATCTTCATGCCGATGAAGCCGCTGAGGGCGGAGTAAATGCCGCCGGTGAGGAATGCGAAGGGAATAAACCAATTGTCCAGCATCCCAAGGTAGGCCAGGCCCAGCAGCAGGACAAAGACGATAAGGAAAATGAGGAATACCGTCTTGTACTGCCGGCGCAGATATGCGTTGGCGCCCTGCCGGATGGAGGCGGCCAGCTTTTTCATTCGGTCGGTGCCTTCAGAGAATTTCAGGACTTTATTTCTCTGCATAAAAGCAAAGACGAGCGCCACAACGGCGCCCACAAATCCGATCCAGAACATGTCCTCAATATGCATAGGACGATCCAACTCCTTTTTGCGTAGGTTTTCAGAACCCTTGGTATGGAAAAAGTTTACCAAAGTAAACTCCCCATTTCAAGTAAAGAAAAAATTTTTTGGCCGTTTTAAGAAGATATTTCAAAAAATGACAATTATGAGAAAAAGAGAAAGAATTTTTTGTGCAGAACTTGCAAAAAGCACGGAACGGTGGTATGATATGCTGTGTAGTTTCTTTTTTAGACAAATTCAAGAAAAGGGGTGGCTTCATGCAGGAGCACGAGCTGCAGTTCCATATCAAATGTAAAGAGGGGGACGTGGGCCGGTACTGCTTCCTGCCCGGTGATCCCGGCCGGTGTGAGGCCATCGCCGCCTACTTTGACGACCCTGTGAAGATACAGCAGAACCGGGAGTACGTGGTCTATACCGGCACCCTCCTGGGGGAGAAGGTCAGCGTCTGCTCCACCGGCATCGGCGGGCCTTCTGCGGTCATCGCCATGGAGGAGCTCCACAACATCGGTGTGGACACCTTTATCCGGGTGGGCACCTGCGGCGGCATCGCCCTTCAGGTGCAGTCCGACGATGTGGTCATTGCCACCGGCGCCATCCGCCATGAGGGGGCCAGCCGGGAGTACGCCCCCATCGAGTTCCCGGCGGTGAGCGACTACCACGTCCAGGCGGCCCTGGTGCAGGCGGCCAAAAACCTGGGCAAGAGCTGGCACGCCGGTGTGGTCCAGTGCAAGGATTCCTTTTACGGCCAGCACGACCCCAAGCGGATGCCCGTGAGCTACGAGCTGCTGAACAAGTGGGAGGCATGGAAGCGGCTGGGCGTTCTGGCCTCCGAGATGGAGTCCGCCGCCCTCTTCTGCTGTGCCGCCGCCCTGGGGGTGCGCTGCGGCTCCTGCTTCCATGTGGTCTGGAACCAGGAGCGGGAGGCCGCCGGCCTGGATCAGAAGGAGAGCCACGACCTCTCCGCCGCCATCGAGGTGGGCATCGAGGCCGTAAAGCTGCTCATCCAAGAGGATAAAAAGTAATATAATATGATATGAAAGGCCGCCCGCTCCGTCGTGGAGTGGGCGGCCTTTTTACTGCGGCTTCAGGCCGCGGCTTTTTGATAGGGGCTTTCCAGCACCTTGGCCTTTTCCAGCGCCAGCACCAGTCCCGGCAGAAGAGCCAGCTGGATGAGAATGCCCGGCAAAGCGGTGACAAAGGCGGCGGTGAGGAAGATCTCCATGGAGTAGGCCCCCGCCCGGAACACCAGGGCGTTCATCACCCCGTAGACCACCCGGCCCATGAGCATGGCGGCGGTGAGTTGGACATAGAGGTCAACGCTCCGCTTTCCCGTGTGTACCACCTGGGAGAGGACGCCGGAGATGAGACCGTAGGCCGCCAGCTCGCAGAGCATACCGGGCAGGTAGGCCATGGGGGGCATCCCGGTGAGCAGGTGGGAGAGAAGGGGGGTCAGCATCCCGCAGGCCAGACCGTAGGGCCAGCCGCAGGCAAGGCCGCACAGCAGCACGGGGATGTGCATGGGCAGCAGGACGTTGCCGGCATTGGGCACAGCGTGGAAAGCCTGGGGCAGGACGACCCCCAAAGCCACGCACAGGGCGGCGAAGACCAGCTGCCTGGTAGAAAATTTACGCATGGACAAAGCTCCTTTCCGTCAAAAAACGCCACGAAGGAGACCCTCGGGGGAGGGCCTTTGCCTTCGTGGCGTCGACGTTTCAAAATGGTGGAACAGGGGTGGATCTGCCGCCTTCGTGGCGGCAGATTCAGTGGAGCTATCTTACCAGAATTGCCAGACGCTGTCAACCCTGCCTGTCCCGGTCATACTCCATGGCCTGGGCCTCCCAGTACCGCCTGTCCTCCTCCGTGATGGGCCGCAGGACACGGCAGGGATTTCCAGCGGCAATGACCCCCGAGGGGATGTCCTTCGTCACCACACTGCCGGAGCCGATGACCACGTTATCCCCGATGGTGACGCCGGGGTTTATGACCGTGCTGCCGCCGATCCACACCGAGGAGCCGATCCTCACCGGCTTGGCGTACTCCAGCTCGCTGTTGCGTACCCCGGCGTCGATGGGGTGGGTGGCGGTGAAGATGCACACCCTGGGGGCCAGAAATACATCGTCTCCAATGGTGATGTCGCACACATCCAGGAAGATGCAGTCGCAGTTGGCGTAAAAGTGCTTTCCAATATAGATGTGGGAGCCATAGTCGCAGTGAAAAGGAGGCTCCAGCCAGGAACCCTCTCCCAACTGGCCCAGCAGCTCCTGAAATAGGCCGGGGAGCTTCTCTGTGTCAGGCTCGTTGTTGATGGCCCGAATGAGCCTCCATTTGCGCTGATGGTCGGCCACCAGTTCCGGGTCACTGGCCCTGTATAGCTTGCCGGCGAGCATCCGTTCCTTTTCCGTCATACGTCTGTCTCCTTTGCCGTGGGCAGCCGGGTGGTGTCCACCGTCACATCGCACTGCTCCTGGATGGAGAGGCCCTGAAAGTAGGCCTCCTCCAGGGGGATCCACCGCTCCCGGAACCGTTCCAGCTCCTCCGGCCCCTCCCGGCGGGAGAGTCTGGCATCCTGGGTCTCCGGGGCGCAGGTGAAGAAGATGTGCACCTGGGAATAGCCCGCCAGGGCGGGATGGAGGGAGTAGCTTCCCTCCACGATGTTCAGCCGCCCGCAGGGGATGCCCTCCGGCTGGCCAAAGGTGTTGGTGGAGCAGTCAAAGGCCCGGAGGGCCACCGCCTCGCCCTGGCTCAGGGGAGAGAAAAGCTCTTCCGCGGCCCGCTCGTAGTCCACATTGCCGCCGGGGGCGGAGAGCCGCTCGGGGGTGCGCATTTCCGGGGGGAGGAAGAAGTCGTCCATGTGAAAGACCTGGCAGTCGTCGAACAGCTGGGCGCACCGGGCGGCGAAGGTGGTCTTCCCCGCGGCGCACCGGCCGTCTACCGCCACCGTCACCGGCCCCTCCTGCTCCCGGAGGGCGGCGTCGATGGCCCGCAGGGCGGGGGCGTAGAGGGCCAAGTCCCGGTCGATGACCCGGTAGTGGGGCCCATAGGCATCCCGGTAGCCCTCGCTGTGGTGGAGGGGCGGGCAGCCGTCGGAGCCATAGAGGGCCAGGAAAAGTTCCAGTTCCCGAATGTCCAGAGGCAGCTGGCCGCTCCAGGCCATGGCGGACAGCTCACCCAGCTTCCGCCACAGGCCGGTCATGGTACCCCTGGGCCGGGCGGAGAGGGCAAAGCACCGGGCCAGCAGGGGAAGCTCCTCCTCCGTCAGCAGACGGGGATCCAGGTGAAAGCGGCACAGTCCGCCGCCGATGGCCTCGGAGAGATACTGGGGACGGTAGTCCTCCTCCCCGGCCTGGGCAAGCTCCGCCTGGAGTCCCTCCAGGGCCACCAGGTGACCGGGGCCGAACTCGCTCTGGTAGAGGAGCTTCACATAGTCCCTTACCTCCATAGTGGGGTACCGCTGGGCGTGGAGGGGAAGAACAGACTTCAAAACGCTCATTTGCCCACCTCCTTTTCCGCCAGGGAGACCGCCTCCTCCAAAAGCTCCTCCAGCTTACGGCCCACACTGCCCGCTACCAGTACTCCGCAGCTGGACATGGGTACCAGGATGCGCCGGGCGGGAGCGGCGGAGATGGCGGCGGCCATGGCGGGGCTCACTTCCCCCATAAGGGCGTTGGCGGAGAGCAGTCCGATGGGCCCCAGGATGAGGTCGGCGTGGGCGGCGTTCCAGCACACGGCATTTTCCCCGGTGGCGGCCTTGTCCGCCCCGGCCTTCAGCATGGCGGCGGTGGCCAGGGCGTTGGTGCCTACGGCCCAGAGCTGGGCCCTGTCACCTAGCCTTGCCTTGAGACGGGCGGTGAGGTCGGCCCCCAGGCCGCCCCCCTGGCCGTCGATGACAACGATACGCATGGAGAGCTCCTCCTTAAGTCGATGTGATGTGGTCGATTCATTGGAAATTATTATACCCGCAAGGGAAAAAAAGGGCAAGGGCCTGGGCGGAAAATGGGAAAAAGGGTGAAAAACTTTCTGTGAACCCATACCATTTTGTGTTCTTTTGTGGTAAACTGTAAAATTAGAATAAAAGACTGTTTTGAAAGGGGGCTGCGGAATGAAAAAGAGAGGACACCGGGTGCTTTTGCTCTGCGCCCTCCTGTGCCTGTTTTTGACGGGCTGTTTCTTCCGGGCGGTGGACGAGCTCTATACCGTCCCCCAGCCCCCGGCGGACTATAATGCCCTCCAGGCCCGTCTCAGCGAGGTCATCGCCGCCGGCGGCGAGTACGCCGCCCCCCTGTCGGGAGAGCTCATCCAGTCCGTCCAGCTTCAGGACATGGACGGAGACGGCGTCCAGGAGGCCCTGGCCTTTTTCCGCTTTCCCAATGAGGAGCTGCCCCTGAAAATTTATATCTTCCGCCAGGTGGGGGAGGAGTACGAGCTGCTCACCCGGGTGGAGGGGGCCGGCGCCGCCATCAATAGCGTGGAGTACGTCCAGCTGGACGACGAACCTTTTAAGGAGATCGTGGTCAGCTGGCAGATCAGCGACATCGTCCACTCCCTGGCGGCCTATTCCATCGGCCCCGGCCAGGTGGAGGAGCTGCTGCGCACCGATTACGTCAGCTATAAGTCCGCCGACCTGGACGGCGACGGCCAGCAGGAGCTGGTGGTGCTCCGCAGCCCGGTGGCAGCCCCGCCCCGGGCGGAGCTTTACAACTTTGACGGGGTGCTCTCCATGGTGGGCTCCGCCCCCCTGTCCGGGGGCATCACGGCGGTGGCCGACGGAGGCATCCGGGGCGGCTATCTGGTGGATCGGGTGCCCGCCCTCTTCGTCACTTCCTCCTATGCGGAAAACGGCGCCATCACCGACGTCTTTACCTGCCGGGATGGGAAACTGCGCAACGTCACCTTGGATCCCGCCACCGGGGAGAGCGGGGAGACCATCCGCTATTATAACCAGGTCGCTCCCAGCGATATCAATGGCGACGGCATTCTGGAACTGCCCCAGCCCGTGCCGCTCACCGACTATAGGATCACCACCGCCTCGGTGAACTTCTGGCTCATCCACTGGCGGCAGTTCGACAGTCAGGGGAACGCCGTCCCGGTGTTCACCACCTACCACAACGAGCGGGACGGCTGGTACTTCATCCTGCCGGATGCCTGGGGGGACGACGTGGCCCTCTCCCGCAGCGACCTGCCCGGCGGCGGGGAGCGGTCGGTGACCTTCTCCCGCTGGGATCGGGACAGTGGGATGGTGCCGGAGAGCTTCCTCACCATCTACAAGCTCACCGGCACCAACCGCTTGAGCCGGGCCAAGGCAGGCCAGCGGTTCTTCGTCCTGCCGGAGCAGGAGCCCCTGAACGCCGACAATTTCAGCATCATCTATGCCGCCGAGTTCCGGGACGGCTGGGACTGCGGCCTCACCGAGGAAGAGGTGCGGGAGCGGTTCAAGCTCATCACAACAGACTGGTATAACGGATATTGAGGAGGTAACCGTCATGGGAAGAAAAGTCCTTGTGCTGGAGGACGAGACCAATATTCGCTCCTTTGTGGTCATCAACCTGAAGCGGGCGGGCTATGAGACTGTAGAGGCCGGCACCGGCCAGGAGGCCCTGGATCAGCTCAAGCGCAACCCTGATGTGAACGTGGCCCTGCTGGATGTGATGCTGCCCGATATGGACGGCTTTGAGGTCTGCCGCCGCATCCGCAGCGGCAACAGCCGCATCGGCATCATCATGCTCACCGCCCGTACCCAGGAGATGGATAAGGTCACCGGCCTTATGACCGGGGCGGACGACTATGTGACCAAACCCTTCTCTCCGGCGGAGCTCACCGCCCGCATCGACGCCCTGTGCCGCCGTGCCACAGGGGAGACGGCGGTGGACACCGGGGAGATCTCCCAGCCCCCCTTCCTCCTCAACACCCGCAACCGCACCCTGGAGAAAAACGGGGCCCGGGTGAAGCTGACCCAGGTGGAATACGCCATTGTCAAGCTCTTCATGGACAACGCCGGCAAGGCCATGAGTCGGGAGGAAATTTTGGACGCGGTCTGGGGCAAGGACTACTTCGGCGAAGTCAAGATCGTGGACGTGAACATCCGCCGCCTGCGCATCAAGATCGAGGACGATCCCACCAACCCCACCTATATCACCACGGTATGGGGTTATGGCTATAAGTGGGGATTTTAGAAGAGTAAGCACAGCAAGTCGAAACGGGAGAGGGGGATACAGATATGGCCAAAGAAAGGACAACAGGCATCCGGCGGCGCTGGATGACCAACTCCCTGGGCGTGGTGCTCTTTGTGGTGCTTTTGGCGGTATCTGCCTTCTCCGTGGCTATGGGCAGCTACTATTACGCCACCATGTCCAGCGGCTTGGAGGCCAAGGCGGAGTATGTGGTGGAGTTCTTCAGCGGCTACCGTACCCGCAGCGAGTACTACCAGCACGTCCTCACCTACGTGAACAACAACTTTGAGGGCAAGGACGAGATGGAGATGCAGTTTTTGGACGCCAACGGCTCCATCCGCTTCTCCACCTTCGGCCTGGCCGCCTTTTCCTCGCCCAATACCCCCGACATCGCCGGGGCCCTGGATCCTGAAGATCCCAAGACCACTCCCTGGACGGGCAATGACCCCTCCACCGGGGAGCATATCATGGCGGTGTCCTGCCCCCTGACCATCGACGGCGCGCCGGTGGCCGCCGTGCGCTATGTCACCTCCCTGCGGCTGGTTGACCGGCAGCTGGTGACCATCGTGGGCCTCTCCCTGGCCGTCGGCTTTGCCATTCTGCTTCTGGTCTACTTTTCCAACCTCTATTTTGTCCGCTCCATCGTGGAGCCGGTGGCCGGAGTCACCGAGATCACCAAGCGCATTGCCGCCGGCAGTTACGGGATCCAGATCGAAAAACAGCACGACGATGAGATCGGCGACCTCACCGACGCCATCAACGATATGTCCCAGCGCATCGACCAGTCGGAGAAGATGAAGAGCGAGTTCATCTCCTCCGTTTCCCACGAGCTGCGCACCCCCCTCACCGCCATCAACGGCTGGGCTGAGACCATTATGAACGGCGAGGTGCGGGACGCCGAGGACGTGAAGAAGGGCATGGGCATCATTGTCTCCGAGGCGAGAAGGCTCACCAACATGGTGGAGGAGCTTTTGGAATTCTCCCGCCTGGAGGACGGCCGCTTTACCCTGTCCATCGAGACGGTGGACTTGAAGGCGGAGTTCGAGGACGCGGTGTATACCTACCGGGAATTTTTCCGCAAGGACGGCCTGGAGCTGAACTACCGGGACGAGGATGAGGAAGAGGAGTTTCCTACAGTGGAGGCCGACCCGGAGCGCCTGCGCCAAGTGTTTTGTAATATTATGGACAACGCCGCCAAGCACGGCGGCAGCGGGGGACGTATCGACTGCGCCATCCACCGGGAGGAGGATTGGGCGGTCATCACCATCCGGGACTACGGCCCCGGTATCCCCGCCGACGAGCTGCCCCACGTGAAGAGCAAGTTCTATAAGGGTTCCTCCAAGGCCCGGGGCTCCGGCATCGGCCTGGCGGTCAGTGACGAGATCATCACCCGCCACGGCGGCGAGCTGCTCATCGGCAACGCCGGGGAGGGCAGCGGCTGTGTGGTCACTATCCGTCTGCCCGTCGGCGGCGCCGCGGTTAGAACATAAGTTCGAAAAAATTACCCGCGCCTCTTGCAAAAGAGACGCGGGTTTGTTACAATACAACAGGATAAAGTTTTTATATATGGTTCTCCGAAGGAGAAGGTTATGCTGAAACGATTGAAAATGCTTTTATTTCTCGCCGCCGGCGGGTTCAAGACCGTCATCGGCGGACAGGCCCTTATCGAGGGCATTATGATGCTGGGCCCCGACAAAAAGTCTGTGGTGGTGCGCAAGCCGGACGGGGAGCTGGAGATCAAGACCGAGCCCCGGCGGCTTCTGAAGGACAAATATCCCTTTGTGGGACTGCCCCTCATCCGGGGCGTGGTGAACTTCTGCTCTTCCATGTATAACGGGGTCACCGCCCTCATGTGGTCGGCCGAGTTTTACCCCGAGGACGAGGAGGCGGAGGAGGAGCCCTCCAAGTTTGAAAAGTGGCTGGATGAGAAGCTGGGCAACGAGAAGTTCACCTCCCTCATCATCACCTTTTCCATGGTGCTGGGGATGCTCTTTTCCGTGTTCCTCTTCTTCCTGCTGCCCACCGCCCTGGGCGGTGCGGTGCTGCGGCTCTTCCCCGGCATCCCCCTGTGGGCTAGGAATCTGGTGGAGGGGGCTATCCGGGTGGTGATCTTCCTGGGCTACCTCATCCTCTGCTCCAAGCTCAAGGACATCCACCGCACCTTCCAGTACCATGGGGCGGAGCACAAGACCATCTTCTGCTATGAGGCGGGCCTTCCCCTGACGGTGGAGAACGTCCGCGCCCAGCCCAAGCACCATCCCCGGTGCGGCACCAGCTTTTTGTTTGTGGTCATCGTAGTGTCCATCCTGCTGTCCAGTCTGGTGTTTTCCTTCATCCGTGTGGAGAACACCTTCGCCCGGATGGGCCTCCACCTGCTGATGCTTCCCCTCATCGTGGCCATCACTTACGAGATCAACCGCTATGTGGGAGGCCACGAGGGCCTGGTGTGCCGCATGGTGCGGGCCCCCGGCATGGCCATCCAGCGCTGGACCACCTTTGAGCCCGACGACACCATGATCCAGGTGGGCATCAAGGCCTTTACCGAGGTGCTGCCCGAGACCGCAGGGGCAGATCAGTGGTAAGGAGAGTGCGGCATGGGACTGTTTGACAAGTGGAAGTCAAAAAAGAAAGAAGTCGCCACATTGGCCGGAGACATCCCAAAGGCGGCGGACTGGCTGGTGGAGGCCATGGCCTTTTCCGGGTATACCCTGGACGGCACATTGGAGAGCTTCCGGGAGCTGGATCGTTTTTATGACGAGCAGATGTGTTCCGGCGGACTTTTGGATGGCAAGGTGGGCAGCAAACTTTTTGCCATCGGCAGTTATGTGGGTCAGGTTTTTTGCCGGCTTCTGAACGGCCATTAGGTGACCGATGACGCGGATCCCCAGGGCGAGCTGAATGTAGCGGTGCATTTTCCGGATGGGTCTGTGGTTTGGCCGGTACAGCGGGCCCTGAAGAGGTATCAGAATGGGAAAGAGGACAGTCTGTATGCCTATGGTGTTGTAACGAAAGAGAGCCTTGGGGCGGATTGAATAGCAGGGAGTGATATTCAGTGGCCACTACCTACAATAATCTATATCTGGACGCCCGACGAAAGCTGAAGGCGGCGGGGATCCCCGCCGCCCAGCTGGAGGCCCGGGAGATCGTCTGCTTCGCCGCGGACAAGAGCCGGGAGGACTTCTTCCGGGATATGACCCTCTACACCTCCGAGCAGGTGGAGGAGCGGGTGAAGGAGCTCACCGACCGCCGCCTGGCGGGGGAGCCGGTGGCCTACATCATCGGCGAGTGGGAGTTCTACGGCCTGACTCTGGATGTGAGCCGGGAGGTGCTCATCCCCCGGATGGACACCGAGGTGCTGGCCGAGCAGGCCATCCTGGCCGCCCGCGGGGTGGAGGAGGGCTGCCGGGTGCTGGATCTCTGCGCCGGAAGCGGCTGTGTGGGCCTGGCGGTGGCCGCCAACGTCCCGGAGTGCAAGGTGGTGCTGGCGGACAACTCCGAGGGGGCCCTGCGGGTGTGTAAGCAGAACATCCGCCGCTGCGGTCTGGGCAACCAGGTGGTCAGTGTTTTTGCCGACGCAAAATTGCCGCCGTTGCCTGCGCTGTGGGACTTTGACGTCATCGCCTGTAACCCGCCCTACATCCCCACCGGGGACATCGAAGGGCTGGACGCTTCGGTGAAGGACTACGAGCCGCTGGAGGCGCTGGACGGCGGGGAGGACGGGCTGGAATTCTACCGGCTGGTGGCCGCCAAATGGAAGGGGGCCATCCGCCTGGGCGGGAAGCTTTTGTTTGAGGTCGGGATGGGCCAATCCACTGCGGTGGAAGCGATCCTGGCACAGAACGGCTACGAGGATATCCGCTCCTGCCAGGACACCCAGGGTATCTGGCGGGTGGTGTCAGGGACCCTGAATAAGTGAGCAAAGTCCCATTAATTGGACTGCAAAAAGGGTATAAATAGAGTGAAACGAGCCCAAAACGGGTCAAAAACGCGCAAAAACAGCTCAAAAAACAGAGGAAAATACAACTTGTTTTTTGAGAGAAGGACAGCGGAAAAAGCAAGGGCCTTTTGGAAAATTCAAAGACGAAGAAAAGAACAAGGGCCTTTTGGAAAGTTCAAAGACGAAGGAAAGAACAAGGGCTTTTTGGGGGAGACGCAGTTCGAAGACCGAAAAAGACAGCTGTGCCCTTGCGGAGGAAATTGATCCGGAGAAGCGGCTTGAAACTTGAGAAAAAAGAAACGAGATCTTAGGGAGGAAATGAGAAGATGGCGGAGAAGAAAAAAATGCCCATTACACAGCCTGGTCAGGCTTCGGATAAAAAGAAGGCGCTGGACACTGCCCTGGCCCAGATCGAGAAGGATTTCGGCAAGGGGGCGGTGATGCGCCTGGGTGAGAACGCCCACGTGGTGGTGGAGGCCGTTCCCACCGGCTCCCTGGCGCTGGACTTTGCCCTGGGCATCGGGGGCGTTCCCAAGGGGCGTATCATTGAAATATACGGCCCCGAGTCCTCCGGCAAGACCACCCTGGCCCTCCACATCGTCTCCGAGGCCCAGAAGCGGGGGGGCGAGGTGGCCTTCATCGACGCCGAGCACGCCCTTGACCCGGTGTATGCCAAGGCCCTGGGCGTGGACATCGACTCCATGCTCATCTCCCAGCCGGACACCGGCGAGCAGGGGCTGGAAATTTGCGAGGCCCTGGTGCGCTCCGGCGCCATCGACGTGGTGGTGGTGGACTCGGTGGCCGCCCTCACCCCCCGGGCGGAGATCGAGGGAGACATGGGAGACAGCCATGTGGGCCTGCTGGCCCGGCTCATGAGCCAGGCTCTGCGGAAGCTGGCCGGCGCCATCTCCAAGACCAACTGCATCGTCATCTTCATCAACCAGCTGCGGGAAAAGGTGGGGGTCATGTACGGCAACCCGGAGGTCACCACCGGCGGCCGGGCGCTGAAGTTCTACTCCTCGGTGCGCATCGACATCCGCCGGGTGGAGAGCCTGAAAAACGGCTCCGAGGTGGTGGGCAACCACGTGCGGGCCAAGGTGGTGAAGAACAAGGTGGCGCCCCCCTTCAAGCAGGCGGAGTTCGACATCCTCTTCGGTGAGGGCATTGCCAAGGAGGGGGAGCTGGTGGACATGGGCGTACAGCTGGGGCTGGTGCAGAAGTCCGGCTCCTGGTTCTCCATGGGCGAGGTGCGCATCGGCCAGGGCCGGGACGCCGCCCGCCAGTATCTGAAGGACAACCCCGACATTGCCGAGCAGCTGGAGGAGGACATCCGGGAGGGCATGGCCAAGCAGGCCGCCCAGGCCAAGCCGGAGCCCCGGTCCCCCCTGGCGCCGCCTCCCGCCGCCCCGGCACCCCGTGCCGCCGCCCCGGCGGCCACCCCCCGGTCGGTGGATGTGTCGGCTGAAGACTTCGACGACTAAAGAAGAAGCGCGAGCGTGACAAAGGAGGGCCTCATTTATAATGATCATCGCGAAGCTGGAGCCCTCCAAGCACGTGCAGGAGCGGTGGCTGGTGTGGCTGGAGGACGGCTCCCTCATCCGGGTCACAGAGAATGAGGTGGTCTCCTTCGCCCTCTACGAGGGGATGGAAATTTCCGATGGGCTCTACGACCAGCTGGTGGAGAAGGCGGGGCGCAGCGAGGCCAGGGGGAAGGCCCTTGACCTCATTGCCGCCAAGCCCATGTCCCGCCGGGAGCTGGTGGAAAAGCTCACCGCCCGCCGCCCCAAGACCAGGGACGGCCGGGAGCGGCCCCCCTTCGCCACCCAGGAGCAGGCCCAGGAGGCGGCGGACTGGCTGGAGGAGCTGGGCTACCTCAACGACAGAGAGTACGGAAAGACCGTGGTGCGGCATTACTCCGCCAAGGGCTACGGGGAGCGGAAGCTCCGGGACGAGCTCTTTCGCCGGGGGGTGCCCCGCCCATATTGGGAAGAGGCCCTTTTGGAGGCCCAAGGCCCGGAGGAAGGCGTGGACGCTTTCCTCCGCAGCCGCTTTAAGGGAAAGGTTCCCGACCAGAAGGAGCTGAAACGGGCCTCCGACGCTCTGGCCCGGCGGGGCTACCGCTGGGAGGAGATCCGGGAGGGCCTGAACCGCTACGGCGCGGGCATCGAGGAGGAATAAAAGGGGAAGGCTCCTTTCCCTTAACAGGACAGATAAAGGTGGATTGAGTTTGAAGATCGCATTTATTTCTTTGGGGTGCTCCAAAAACCTCATCAATACCGAGCAGATGATGGCCCTGTGCAGGGCCGCCGGCCACGAGGTGACCGGGGAGCCGGAGGGCTGCGACGTGGCAGTCCTCAACACCTGCGGGTTCATCGACGCCGCCAAGAGCGAGGCCATTGAGCACATCATCGCCCTGGGGGAGCTGAAGGCGGCGGGAAAGCTGGGGAAGCTGCTGGTGTGCGGCTGCCTCAGCCAGCGCTACCGGGAGGAGATGGGCCGGGAGCTGCCCGAGGTGGACGGCATGATGGGCACCGGCAGCTATGACCACATCGTCGCCGCCGTGGAGGCGGTGGCCCGTGGGGAGCGGCCGGAGGAGTTCGGGGACATCTCCGCCACCAGCGAGGAGGGGGAGCGGCTGGTGACCACCCCCGGCTATACCGCCTTTTTGAAAATTGCCGAGGGCTGTGATAATTTCTGCGCCTTCTGCATCATACCCTATCTCCGGGGCCGCTACCGCAGCCGGAGCATGGAGGCCGTTTTGGCCGAGGCCAAGGCCCTGGCCGACAAGGGGGTAAAGGAGCTTATCCTCATCGCCCAGGACATTGGCCCTTACGGAAAAGACCTCTACGGAGAGAAAAAGCTGCCCGAGCTTCTTGAAAAATTATGTAAACTGCCCTTCCGATGGATACGGCTCCACTACTTATACCCCGACCACTTTGACGACACCCTTATCGACGTGATCGCCAGGGAGCCGAAAATCGTCAAATATCTGGATATCCCCCTTCAGCACTGTAACGATAAGCTGTTGAAGGATATGAACCGCTGGGGGACGCGGGAGAGCCTCACCGCCCTTATTGAAAAGCTCCGGGAGCGCATCCCCGGCCTGGTGCTGCGCACCTCCCTCATCTGCGGCCTGCCCGGCGAGGGGGAGGAGGAGTTTGAAGAATTATGTAAATTCGTTTCCGAGACCGGCATTGAGCGGGCGGGGGTGTTCCAATACTCCAGAGAGGAGGGCACCCGGGCGGCCAGGATGGAAAACCAGGTGGACGAGGAGGTGGCCCGCCAGCGGGTGGAGCGGCTGGTGGAGCTTCAGTCCCGGGTGCTGGACGAGTACAACGAGAGCCGTCTGGGCACGGTGATGGAGGTGCTCTGCGAGGGCTTTGACGCGGCCATGGGCTGCTATGCCGGGCGCACCTACGCCGACTCGGTGGAGGTGGACGGCCACGTGTGGTTCACCGCCGGGGGACTGGTGGAGGCGGGACAGTTTGTGAATGTCCGCATGACGGGCACCATGGACGGCGATTTGACAGGGGAGATCGAGGAATGAGGAAAATGAACACGGCCAACAAGCTCACCATGCTGCGGGTGGTGATGATCCCGGTCTACCTGCTGATGTGGCACCTGGACTTCGGCTGGAACAACTACGCCGCCCTGGGGGTCTTTATCCTGGCCAGCCTTACCGACCTGCTGGACGGGAAGATCGCACGGAGCCGGGGGCTCATCACCGACTTTGGAAAGTTTATGGATCCCCTGGCGGACAAGGTGCTGGTGATGACGGCCATGGCCTGCTTCTGCGCCATGGGGAGCTTCCCGGCCTGGGCCTTTGTCATCGTCATCTTCCGGGAGTTTGCCGTGTCCGGCCTGCGGCTCATCGCCGTGGAGGGGGGACGGGTCATCGCCGCCGGGTGGTCGGGGAAGGTGAAGACCGCCTCCACCATGGTGTGCCTGTGTGTGATGCACGTGCCGGCGCCCCCTATCCTGGGGTGGGTGTGCGTGGGGGTCATCGTGGTGACCACCGTATATTCCGGGGTGGAGTACTTTATCCAGAACCGGGACTGCATCGATTGGGAAAATATTTGAAAAAACGCCGCGGAGGGTCTCCGCGGCGCTTTTTTTCGGAAATGGGGTATAAAAAGGAAGGGCTTGGGCAAGGATAGGTCTGGGAATCCATTTTGAGGAGGTTTCTGGACAAATGATCATGGATAAGATCGCCCTGCTCCTCGCCATCGTAGGCGGGCTGAACTGGGGCAGTATCGGCATTTTCGGCTTCGACGTGGTGGCCTTCCTCTTCGGGGGACAGCAGAGCGCCATGAGCCGGGTCATCTATACCCTGGTGGGCCTGGGGGCCATCTGGTGTATCTCCCTGCTGTTCCGGGAGAGCGACCCGGTGGAGGAGCGGGGCTGAAGCAGGACAGGGAAAACGCCGTCCCGGAGGGGACGGCGTTTTTGCGTTCAGATGACCTTGTGGAGCTTCCACTTGCCCCGGAGGAAGCGGATGCCGAAGAAGAGGCCCCGGACCACCCAGTCGGCGAACATACCCAGCCACACGCCCAGCAGGCCCATGTTGAAGCCCCAGGGGGAGCCGAAGAGGTAGCTGCAGCCGATGCGGCAGATCCACATGGAGAGCATGGAGACCACCATGGTGAATTTGGCGTCCCCCGCCGCCCGGAGGGCGTTGGGGAGGGTGAAGGACATGGGCCAGAAGATGCAGTTGAATACCGCGCACCAGCGCAGGACCTGGATGGTGAGGACGGCGGTGGCGGGGGTCAGGTTGAACAGGGGCACCAGGTAGGGGGAGGTGAAGTAGAGCAGGGGACCCATGATCCACATGGACACGTAGGACACCAGAAGGAGCTTTTTGGTGTAGCCCGCGGCCTGCTTGTCGTCCCCGGCGCCCATGCACTGGCCCACTACGGTGATCATGGCGAGGCCGGTGCCCTGGCCGGGGACGTTCACCACGCCGGCGATGGAGCTGCCGATGGCGTTGGCCGCCACGGCGGAGCCGGTGACGGCCAGGTCTACGCCCAGGTCGAAGGAGGTGACCAGCTTGAGCACCAGCAGCTTGCCGATCTGGAACATACCGTTTTCCACCCCGTTGGGGATGCCGACGCCCAGGATGGCCTTGACGGTGGGCCAATGGAACTGGGGGCGGAGGAGGTTTTCGATGCAGACCAGGTGGGTGGGGCGGGTGATCATCACGCCGATGATGATAGCGGCGGCGATGCGGGAGACCAGGGTGCCGATGCCGGCGCCGGCGGAGCCCATGTCGAAGCCGTAGATGAGCACGGCGTTCACTGTGATGTTGATGACGTTGACGATGAGGGAGTTGAACATGGAGACCTTGCTGTTGCCCATGGAGCGGAAGAGGGCGGCGCCGGCGTTATAGATGGCGATGAAGGGGTAGGCCGCCGCTGTCAGCAGGAAGTAGATGAGGGCGGAGTCCATGATCTCGGGGGAGATGTCGCCGAAGACCAGGCGGAGGACGTGCTCCCGGAAGAGGAGGGCCAGGGCCATGAGGAAGGCACCCACGAGGAGGTTTACATAAAGCAGCTGCTTGGCGGCGGAGCGGGCGTTTTCCACGTCACGGCGGCCCAGGTACTGGGAGACCACCACCGCGCCGCCGGTGGAGAGGGCGGAGAAGATGTTGATGATGAGAATGTTGATGTTGTCCACCAGGGAGACGCCGGAGACCACGGCCTCGCCGGCGGTGGTGACCATCATGGTGTCGGCCATGCCCACAGTCATCAGGAGCATCTGCTCGATGATGAGGGGCACCATGAGGCGGATAAGGGCCTGGCGGGTGAACATGGGGGACTGGAGCTGGGTATTTTCCATGGGAGAGACACACCTCAAAGCAATTTCTTTTTTTGTAAGAACTTATTGTAGCACGGGGCGGGGGAGTTTGGAAGTGGTTTTTT
Source organism: uncultured Pseudoflavonifractor sp. (assembly GCA_947425785.1). Lineage (GTDB taxonomy): Bacteria > Bacillota > Clostridia > Oscillospirales > Oscillospiraceae > Vermiculatibacterium. The sequence continues at coordinate 95,675 of CANEAY010000001.1, forward strand.
ACACAAAAATTCCCGGGGCAAAAGGGGCACTTGACACCAGTTGACAGCCATGTTAATATACTAAAGTACAAAATGATGCGCTGTGAACGGAAAAGTAGCGCCCGGCATCCCCCGACAGAAAGGGCCCGCCACCGGCTGAGAGCGGGCTTCGGGAAGGGCTGCGCGTGAATTGCGTCCGGGAGCGCGGAGGGTAATGCCTCACGGTTCGGCCCCGTTACCGGCCTTCGAGTGAAAACGAGAGTGGAACCGCGTGTCAACGCCTCTCATGCCAAGGGCATGGGGGCGTTTTTTGATGGAAAGGAGACAGCCACTATGAACACCATGCAGCTTTATAATTCCCTCACCCACAAGAAGGAGCCTTTTGTCACCCACGAGCCGGGGAAGGTGAGTTTGTACACCTGCGGCCCCACGGTGTACCACTTTGCCCACATCGGCAACCTGCGCTCCTACATCATGGAGGACGTGCTGGAGAAGGCCCTGCGGTGGGAGGGCTACGACGTGCTGCGGGTGATGAACATCACCGACGTGGGGCACCTCTCCTCCGACGCGGACACCGGCGAGGACAAGATGCTCAAGGGGGCCCAGCGGGAGCACAAGACGGTGATGGAGATCGCCCAATACTACACCGACGCCTTCTTCGCCGACTGCGCCAAGCTGAACATCAAGACCCCCGACGTGGTGCAGCCCGCCACCGGCATGATCGACAGCTATATCACGGTCATCACCAAGCTGATGGAGACGGGCTACGCCTACTTCGCCGGGGGCAACGTGTACTTCGACACCTCCAAGCTGAAGAAATACTACGTCTTCAACGACCACGACGCGGAGGACCTGCAGAGCGGCGTGCGGGAGGGGGTAGAGGAGGACGAGAACAAGCGCAACAAGAACGACTTCGTCCTCTGGTTCACCAAATCCAAGTTTGAGGATCAGGCCCTGAAGTGGGACTCCCCCTGGGGGGTGGGCTACCCGGGCTGGCACATCGAGTGCTCCTGCATCTCCATGAAATACTGCGGGGAGTACCTGGACCTCCACTGCGGCGGCATCGACAACGCCTTCCCCCACCACACCAACGAGATCGCCCAGTCGGAGAGCTATCTGGGCCACGAGTGGTGCCCCCAGTGGTTCCATGTGCACCACCTGAACACCAATGACGGGAAGATGAGCAAGTCCAAGGGGGAGTTTTTGACGGTGTCCCTTCTGGAGGAGAAGGGTTACGACCCCATGGTCTACCGGCTGTTCTGCCTGCAGAGCCATTACCGCAAGGCCCTCACCTTCTCCTGGGAGAACCTGGACAACGCCGCCGCCGCCTATGAGAAGCTGGTGAAGCGCATCGCCGCCCTTTCCCAGGAGGGGACGGTGGAGGAGGAAGCCGCCGCCACCTATAAGGAGAAGTTCCAGGCTGCCCTGGACAACGACCTGAACACCTCCCTGGCGGTGACCGCCCTCTACGACGTACTGAAGGCCGAGGTGAACGACGCCACCAAGCGTGCCCTCATTGCCAGCTTTGACACGGTACTGGGGCTGGAGCTGCTGGAGCACGCCGCCGCCCTGGCGGAGAAGGAGACGGCCCCCGCCGCCGGGGGCGACCCCGCCGTCGAGGCCCTCATCCAGGCCCGGGCGGAGGCCAAGGCCGCCAAGAACTGGGCGGAGGCCGACCGCATCCGGGATGAGCTGAAGGCACAGGGCATTGAGCTTATTGACACCAAGGAGGGGACCACCTGGAAGCGGGTGTAAAAACGATCCGCCGCGGAAATCTCCTACACTTGACAAAAGTGTGGATGCTGGTATAATGAACGTAGAAAGGGCGCTGTCACATGACGGTCAGCCCCGTTTACAATCAGCAGTTAGACTGTTGACCGTCCGGTGGCCGCCGGGCGGTCAACACGCTTTTGGGGATATGTAGAGCATCACCGCAAGGGTGAGAACTAAACACACCACGCAGCGAAGGGCTTTCGCCCCACGCCCGTTTCCCATCGGCATCACCTCCTCCGCTTTTGCGACGTAGGAAGTGAGCTAACCGCCAGTGAACAGCGCCCGCCCCTTTCGGGGCAAGTTCATCATATCCTATGTGCCGAGGTTTGTCAAATTCCGCCGCTCTGACCAGATCCGTGAGCACTGGAAAGAAAAACTACAGGCTGATGAATGGCATAAATAATGGTTTATCAGATAAAGTTCCACCCCACCGGGGTGGGAGAGGCCATGGGGGACTATTCTTGTGGGCCAAGTGGTCACCCCCTCGGGGGGTGGGACAGTCTGGGGGATCATTCTTTCTGGAAAGAATGCCCCCCCAGGCCCCCCAAGAAAGCACAGGGGAGAGGGCGTTTCGATTCGCCCTCTCCCCTTGACCCCTCACCCCCAACGACCAAGGGAGGGGAACTGCGGTTCCCCTCCCCTTGGATCTCTCCCCAGGCTCTTCTATTGCAGAAAGCAAGCCAGCGCCCCGCACTTTGTGGCGGGGCGCTGGCACCTGCCCCGGCGCTCCTACGAAGTGGAGTCCGGGGCTTATTCCTGTTCCTGGCGCTCTTCCTCCAAGTCCAGAAGGGCCAAACGGGTGGCCTCAATGACAAAGGCGGAGAAAGTGCAATCATGTCCTTGAATGGCCGCTTCCACTTGGTCAATGATATCGTTGGGGAAGCGGACACATTTTGAAGTTGTGGGAGGAATAGAAGGAACCTTAAATTTTCTTTTTCTCGCCATAACGTCACCTGCAATACATTTGTTACTTGTAATGTATTGCAAAATGTGATATAAATATGCATTGCAAAAGCAAGACGATAAAGAAGGTGCAGATATGAGAGAAAAGGTTTGCTGGCTCCTGGCCTGCGGAAAGGTGCCGCCCAGCCGGATGGCAAAGCTGGAGAGGCTTTTGGCTCGGCGGGTGGCGGAGATACAGCGGGAAGAGCCTGAAATGCCCTTGTATACGGACTTTTACTACCATGATATCTTCCCAAACTGGCCCGGCGGGGGGGCCATGAGCGGCAGCATGGCCTATCCGGGAGAGCTGACCATGAAGGAAGGGGACGAGGCGGTCATCTTCTGCCTGTGTGACCGGAAGGGGCACCGGGAGAGACTGGAGGCGCTGAAGGATACGCTGGAGAAGAGGGGCTGCCCCTATACCGTTGCGCTGATGTAGCAAAAAAGAGGGCCGGACAGGCGTCCGGCCCTCTTTTTTTTGTTTTATCAGCCGTCGTCCTCGATGAGGCCGTAGCCGCCACTGGAGCGTTTGTAGACCACGGCGAAGGCGCCGCCATCGTCCTCGTTTTTGAAGGCGAAGAATGTGTGGCCCAGCAGGTTCATCTGGAGGACGGCCTCCTCCACGGTCATGGGCTTGATGGGGAAGCGCTTGGTGCGGACGACCTCGAACTCCTCCTCCGGCTCCTCGGGGAAGAAGGCGGCCTCCTCCTCGGGCACACGGAGGAAGGCGTCCTTGCGCAGGCGCTTTTCCAGCCGGGCCTTGTTCTTGCGCAGCTGGCGCTCCATGTCGGCCACGGCGGCGTCGATGGAGACGAACATATCGGAGGTGCTCTGGGCGGCGCGGAGGATGGTGCCCCGCTCCCGGACGGTGACCTCCACGTTGTTGCGCCCCTTTTCTACACTAAAGACCACAGAGGCCTCGGCCTCCGTCTGAAAATAGCGATCCAGCTTGCCCACCTTTTTTTCCGCATACTCGTGGACTTTCTTGGGCAGAGAGACCTTTTTGTCAGTGAACGTAAACTTCATGACCTGTCAGCTCCTTTCGCCTTGGGGGCGGTATCTTTGGGAGGGGCGGGGGCGGCCCGCTATCCCTCTGAAGCTATCATACCACGGGTTCACCAAAAAGTCACCCATTTTTTGGCGAAAATTGTTAAAAATATAAAAAGGGCCTTCCCGGTGGGAAGGCGGGTTTCGACAAAAGTAGTGTTTGACATTTTTGGGAATTTATGGCAAAATAAAGGCGTGGTTTGAAGGGCCGGCGGGAGCCGGCCGGTCAGTACCCATGTTCATTCCATTCTCCCCGCACCGCGCTTGGGCGTCCCGCCTTTTTCGGGACGCCCCTTTTTTATTCCTGGGGCCGGCCGCGTTCCTCGGTGGAGGAGGGGCTGCCGGCCAGGTCGGCGGCGGCCATGAGGGTGATGGTGACCTCCTCCACTGGGGCGGCGGGGGTATCAAGGCGAACCTGGAGGGTGAGGGAGTCCCCCACCAGGAGGGCGTTTTTGACGCGCAGAAGGTCGTCGGAGCAGGTGACGCTCTCGCCCGCCGCGGCCACGATGAGGTCGCCGGGCCAGAGCTTGCCGCAGGCGTCGGCGTCCTGCAGGACGCCGGAGACCAGGGCGCCGTTGGGGAAGCCGTCCCCGTTATAGTGATCCTGAACGGTGACGCCCAGCATGGGAAGGCCGGCGTAGGCGCCGGTGGCCATGATCTGCTCCACCACCGGCTTGACCAGGGTGGTGGGGATGGCGAAGCCAAGGGCCTCGATGGGCTGGAGGGGGGAGGCCATTTTCATGTTGGTGATGCCCACCACCTGGCCCGCGGCGTTGACCAGGGCACCGCCGGAGTTGCCGGGGTTGAGGGCGGCGGTGGTCTGGATGAGGGTCATGCTGCCCTGGCCGGTGGAGACGGGGCGGTCGATGGCGGAGATGATGCCGTCGGTCATGGTGCCGCGCAGCTCCTCCCCCAGGGGGTTGCCGATGGCGTAGGCACTCTCCCCCACGGTGAGGTGGGAGGAGTCGCCAAAGACGGCGCAGGGCAGGGGAAGGGGAGAGTCCACTTTCAGCACGGCAAGGTCGGTGCCGCCGTCGTAGCCCACCAGGAGGGCATCCAGGCGGCGGCCGTCGGCAAAGACGGCTTCCAGGCGCTGGGCGCCGGCGATGACGTGGGCGTTGGTGATGAGGTAGCCGTCGGCGGACATGACTACGCCGGTACCCAGGGCCATGCCCTGGGTCACGAAGGCCCGGACGCCCACCACGGCGGGGCTCACCCGCTGGTAGATCTCCTGGGGGGTGAGGCTCTCGGCGCTGGGAGCGGTGAGGGAGAGGCTGCGCCGCTCCAGGGGGGCGCGGGGGACGGTGGTGGCGGGGAGGGACTGGGTCCAGTCGCTCCACATGGGGGACTCCGGCAGGACGCCGCCCCAGGGCTGCTGGGGGAGGAAGTCCTCCGCCGTGTCGCCCTGGCTCAGCCGGTAGCAGACCCCCGCCCCGGACAGGAGCAGGATGAGGGTGAGGGAGAGGGCGAAGGCGCGCAGGGCGCCCTTTTTGAGCCTGGGGCCCCTGGCGCGGCGGAAGTCGGGGGTGCGGAAGGGGGGAGGGGATTCCGGTGCGGCGGCCTGACCCGGCAGGGGGCCGTAAGGAGCGGGGGCGGGGGAGGGCCGCCAGTCCCAGCGGCCGGGGGCTTTTGTCTCATCGGGGGAGCGGTCGTCGAAGTAGTCCCGGCGCATGGCGGGCCCTCCTTTCTTGGAAAATATCAGGCCAGGGTGAGGGTGAAGGTGAAGGTGGTCAGGCCCTCCTCGCTGGTCACCGAGATGGACTCCTTGTGGTTGTCGATGATGGTCTTGACGATGTAGAGGCCAAGGCCCACGCCGTCCCGGTCCTCGCTGCGGGAGTGGTCGGTCTTGTGGAAGCGGTCGAAGATCTGGGTCAGCTCCTGGGGGGGGATGGTGTCCCCGGCGTCGCTGACCGAGACCAGGGCCTTTTCCCCCTTGATGGCGATGCCGAGGCCCAGGACGGAGCCGGGGTCGGCGAACTTGATGGCGTTATCCAGCAGGTTGTAGCACACCTGGGTGATGGCGTCGGGGTCGCCCCAGACGGTGACGGGCTCCTGGGGCAGGTGGGTGTTCACGTCCAGGCCCTTGCCGTTGATCTTGCCCTCCAGGCTCACCAGCACCCGGAGGAGCAGCTCGCTGACGTCGAAGCGCTCCTGGGCGGTGACGTTTTCGCTGGACTGGAGCCGGGAGAGATCCAGCATCCGGCGCACCAGGCGGGAAAGCCTTCGTGTTTCGGAGGAGATGGTCTTGAGGGCGGCGGCCTCCTTTTCAGGGGGGATGGTGCCGTCCAGGATGCCGTCGGCAAAGCCGGCGATGGTGGTCATGGGGGTCTTCAGCTCGTGGGAGACGTTGGCGATGAATTCGCTGCGCTGGGCCTCGCTCTTGGCCAGGGAGTCGGCCATGGCGTTGAAGGAGTCGGCCAGCTCCCCCACCTCGTCCTTGCGGTTCTCGCAGCCCTCCACCCGCACGTCGAACTCCCCCTGGCCGAAGCGGCGGGCGGCGGCGGCCATGTCCTTCAGGGGCTTGGTCAGCCGCAGGGAGGTGAAGGAGGAGATGGCGGAGGCCAGCAGGAAGACGATGCCGGCGGCCAGCAGGAAGATGGAGGCGAAGTCCCGCCAAAGCTGGGTGAGGCTGGAGCTCTCATTGACCACGAAGACCACGCCCCGCTGGTAGGTCTGGCCGGTGATGAGAGAACGCTGGAGGATGGGGGTGGCCACCACGTAGGACTTGGCCACCAGGCCCCCAAGGTCGGAGAGACGGGCGTAGCCCTGGCCGGCGGCCTCCTCCATGATATCGGCGGGGATGACGCCCTGGAGAAGGGAGTTGGTGCCCTGGCTGGCGGCGGAGACCGCCAGGGCGATCTCCCCGTCGTTCTCCGCCAGGATCACGGTGGAGCCGGAGATGGAGGCCAGGGAGGAGACATAGAGCTGATAGGCCGGCTCCTGGATATTGGAGCCCAGGGTGGACAGGTAGGAGCTGGTGAAGGAGGCGATGTGGCTGGCGTTATTTTCCATGGTCTGCCGCTTGTCGGACATGACATACTGGTAGCTCAGGCCCGCGAAGGCTCCGCCCAGCATGAGGAAGGACAGGAATATCATGCTGGCCATCATGGCAAACTGCCGCCGGTAGAGGCTTTTCACTGGCCGGTCACCTCGAACTTATACCCCACGCCCCAGACGGTCTTGAGGCTCCATTTGCCGCTGACATCCTCCAGCTTTTCCCGCAGGCGCTTGATGTGGACGTCTACGGTGCGGCTGTCGCCGAAGTAGTCGAAGCCCCAGACCTCGTCCAGGAGCTGGTTGCGGGTGAAAACGCGGTTGGGGGAGGAGGCCAGGTGGTAGAGAAGCTCCAGCTCCTTGGGGGGGGTGTCCACCCGCTTGCCGTCCACCAGAAGCTCGTAGGCGTCCAGGTTGATGGTGAGCTTGTCGAAGGTGAGCTTCTTTTCTCCGCCGTTTTCTTCCTCGCCCACGGTGCGGCGCAGGACGGCGTGGATGCGGGCCAGGACTTCCTTGGTCTCAAAGGGCTTGACGATGTAGTCGTCGGCGCCCTCCTCCAGGCCGGTGACCTTGTCGGAGGTCTCCCCCTTGGCGGTGAGCATGATGACGGGGGTCTTGCTCTCGGCACGGATCTTTTTCAGCACGGACCAGCCGTCCATGACGGGGAGCATGATGTCCAGCAGCACCAGGTCGGGGGAGAAGGAGCGGAACAGCTCCACCGCCTTGCCGCCGTCGGGGGCGATCTGGATGTCGTAGCCCTCTTTTTCCAGGTAGAGGTGGAGGAGCTCTGCGATGTTGACCTCGTCCTCCACAATGAGGATCTTTTGTGCCATAGTGGGTCTCTCCCTTCTTGCAGTGAAGCGGCCTTTTGCCAGTCTTTCCCTATATTATAGCTTTTTTCCTTCGGTTTCGATGAATGAACTGTGAATTTTACAGGGGATGGGGCGGTGGGTCTGCTCAATTATCGCACGTCCGGCCCCCAACGTCAATGGGAAAGGGGGAGAAAAGGGGCCGCCTCTGATGCCGAGGCGGCCCCTGTGAGGTGCTTTATTCTATGTTTTCGGCGTGGAACTGCTCCGGGGGCAGCAGGGGGGAGAGCTCCACCAGCAGGGTGGAGAAGCCGCCGGTCATATCCTTCCGGCAGGAGGGCGTTTTCACCAGCTGGCCGGAGCTGTCCGGCTTGCGCAGGGGGAGGGAGAGGGTCACGGACAGGCCGCCCCCGGCCCGGTCGTGCCAGAGAAGGGCGCCGCCGTGGAGCTGGGCGGTCTTCTTCGCCAGCTCTATCCCCAGGCCCAGGCCGCCGGACTGCTTCAGGAAGGGGTCGTCCCCCTGGGGGACGGTGAGCTGGGGGTCGTCCCCCATGCCGGGGCCGTTATCCTCTACGGTGAGGAGGATGCGCCCGCCCTGGCTGCTGGCCCGGAGCCACACCTTTCCGCCCTGGCCCGCGGCCTGGATGGCGTTGGTGATAAGGTTCAGCAGGGCCCGCTCCACCAGCAGGGGGTCGGCCAGAGTGGTCAGGCCGCCGGGTTCCACAGACCAGGAGAAGTCCACCTTCAGGTCGGGGGAGAGAAGGGCAAGGTTTTCCCCCAGGCGTTGGCATATCTGCGCTGTGTCGGTGAGCTCCGGCAGGAAGGGGAGAGGCCCCGGCTGGGAAAGCTCCAGATGCTGAACGGTGCGCATCAGGCGGTAGAGGGTCTGGTCGGCCATGGCAAGGCAGTCCAGATCCTGGGCGGAGCCCTTTTCCCGCACCAGGGGGGAGAGCAGGTGGCTGGCAGAGAGAAGGATATTGACCTGTTCCCGCAGCTCCCGCAAAAGCCGCCCGTTGACCCCTTCGTCCATGTCCACCCCTCCGTTTCTTCCAGTTTGCGCAGAAAGTCTTTCCGAAAGTATACCAAAATATGGGCGGGGCAACAACACTTTTACCGAAAATTGTCGCATCTTGTCGAAAGTGTAAAATATGTGCCGCAAAAATTGTAAAATATTTCCCCGGAATCAGCAAAATTCCCCTATGCAAACAGAGAGAATTGGGATATAATGAGGGTCGCGAAGTATCGTTAATACAATAACAAAGGAGTTAATGAACATGAGCGTCAAAGTTGCAATCAATGGCTTCGGCCGGATCGGCCGCCTGGCCTTCCGCCAGATGTTCGGCGCCGAGGGCTACGAGATCGTGGCCATCAACGACCTGACCAGCTCCAAGATGCTGGCCCACCTGCTCAAGTATGACACCGCCCAGGGCAACTATGCCCGCAGCCACACCGTCACCTACAACGAGGGTGAGGGCGAGGAGAACTATATCGTGGTGGACGGCAAGAAGATCATCATTTACAAGCTGGCCGACGCCGCCCAGTGCCCCTGGGGCAAGCTGGGGGTGGACGTGGTGCTGGAGTGCACCGGCTTCTACACCTCCAAGGAGAAGGCCCAGGCCCACATCAAGGCCGGCGCCCGCAAGGTGGTCATCTCCGCCCCCGCCGGCAACGACCTGCCCACCATCGTCTTCGGCGTCAACCACACCGAGCTGAAGCCCGAGGACACCATCATCTCCGCCGCCTCCTGCACCACCAACTGCCTGGCTCCCATGGCCAAGGCCCTCAACGACCTGGCCGGCATCGAGAGCGGCATCATGACCACCGTTCACGCCTACACCGGCGACCAGATGATCCTGGACGGCCCCCAGCGCAAGGGCGACCTGCGCCGCGCCCGGGCCGGCGCCCAGAACATCGTGCCCAACTCCACCGGCGCCGCCAAGGCCATCGGCCTGGTCATCCCCGAGCTCAACGGCAAGCTCATCGGCTCCGCCCAGCGGGTGCCCACTCCCACCGGCTCCACCACCATCCTGGTGGCCAAGGTGGGCAAGGCCGTCACCAAGGAGGAGATCAACGCCTATATGAAGTCGGTAGCCAGCGACAGCTTCGGCTACAACGAGGATGAGATCGTCTCCTCCGACATCATCGGCGAGACCCACGGCTCCATCTTCGACGCCACCCAGACCATGGTGGGCGAGGGGAACCTGGTCCAGGTAGTGGCCTGGTACGACAACGAGAACTCCTACACCAGCCAGATGGTGCGGACCATCAAGTACTTCGCCGAGCTGGGGTAAGCCCACATACTTCCGCATAGCTGAAATGAGAAGGGCCGGACATCTGTCCGGCCCTTCTTTTATTCGTTTTTCGGATATGGCTTCCTCACATTGGTCAGCCCCAGTAAATAATCGACACTGGTGTGGTGGAAGGCCGCCAGCTTGATGAGCACGTCGGTGGGGATGTCCCGCTTGCCCAGCTCGTAGGAGGAGTAGCACACCTGGGTGCAGTTCAGGTATGCCGCCAGATCCTTTTGCAAAAGATCGCTGTCCTCCCGAAGATCCCGAAGCCGTTTATACATTGCGTACCTCCTGCCGTAGTGAGTATACGCAAAAGTATAGATAAAACATTTTGTTTTATTGACAGACAAAACAAAATGTTTTATACTGGCGGGGAAGACCTGCGAAGTCTATCAAAAAAGAGAGAGGAAAGACGGATCATGGAGAGAGGAAAGAAGAGGGGGGCGGCGCTCCTTCTGGCCGGACTGATGACCTGCTCCGCGGTGCTTTTGTCGGCCTGCGGAAGCGGGGGGGACAAGGAGGCCGCAGACAAGCCGGCGGCGAGTGCGGCGCCCGCCGAAGAAAGCACCTTCGCGGAGACACAGGCTCCCGCGGAGGAGAGCAGTCCGGCAGAAGAACTTACCGGCTCCCGGACGCTGTTCCGGCAGGGACTGCTGGCGGTCTGCAGCGGGGATAAGTGGGGCTATGTGGACGAGAGCGGACATTACGTGATCAATCCTCAATTTGACGAGGCGGCGGCTTTTACGGAAAATGGCCTGGCACGGGTAGTGATCGGGGGACAGACAGGCTTTATCAACACGACAGGAGCTTATGCGGTAAATCCCCAGTTCGAATATGCCGAGGACTTTGACGCGAGCGGTCTGGCCTTGGTCAGTGCGGGCGGAAAATACGGCTACATCGACAGCACCGGCAGCTATGTCATCAATCCCCAGTTTGACGATGCGTTTCCGTTCCAGGACAGTGAGCTTGCGCGGGTCTATGCAGGGGGAAAGTACGGCTTTATTGATAAGAAGGGCAGTTACGTCATCAATCCCCAGTTTGACTATGTGAACTTTTTTGACACCAATGGGCTGGCGTCTGTGCAGGCGGGTGACCGAATGGGGTATATCGATAAAACCGGGACTTACGTCATCAACCCGCAATTTGATCTGGCCTACAATTTTACAGGCAATGGTCTTGCGCGCGTGATGTCCGGTGACAAATGGGGATATATCAATGAGAGCGGCGCCTATGTGATCAATCCCCAGTTTGATTTTGCGGCAGCCTTTGAAAATGGAGACTATGCCGGCGTGATGGTGGGGGATAAGGTGGGGTATATCGACAGTACCGGCGTCTACGTGATCAATCCCCAGTTTGACGATGCATTCCCCTTCAGTGAGGGCGCTGCGGTAGTGCAGCTTGGCGGAAAGTACGGTCTGATCGATGAAAAGGGCACCTATATCGTCAATCCCCAATACAGCGATATGGGAGAGAAGATATCCTGCGGGCTGGTCTGGTTTGCCAACGACGATGGCAGGCTGGGCTATATGGATGCCACGGGGAAGGAGGTCATCCCCGCCCAGTTCAATTACCTTGTTCCCGGCTACGATTGGGAGTATGACTACTATGATGAGGAGCTTGCCTACGGCGGCAGTGACTTCTATGACGACGGCTATGCAGTCGTTCGGATGGGTTCTGCCTACGGCGTGATCAACAAGGCGGGGTCATATATCATCAACCCCCAGTTCGATGATGTGGGTTTGCCCCAATAAAATGCAGAGAAAATCGCTGTACATGGGGATTATATCCCCTTAATAAAAGAGATTATAACCCCCATACTGATTGATGTCAATATGGGGGTGAGATGTCCTTTGATAACCTTTGAGCGTTTGTGGATGACCATGGAAAAACGTGGTGTGACCACATATCAACTAAGGGAACGGTGCGGCATCGACAGCAAAACGATCCGCCGCCTTCGGGCAAATGAAAATATAGAGACGAAAACGCTGGATAAACTGTGCGCGGCATTGTCGTGCCGTATTGAAGATATTGTGGAATATAAAGATGAGCTTTAAGACTGAAACGGGCGTAAAAAAGCTGTGGGCGGATATTCCCGCCCACAGCTTTTTTATTGTTTCAGGCGCCGCGGGAGGTGCGGTCGCGGACGTAGATGTGCTTGACGTTGGGGACGCTGGTGGGGCGGGCGTCGATCTCGAAGCGGTCGATGGACTTGACCAGGGTGGTCAGCTTCTCGAAGCCGTAGTTCCGGGGGTCGAAGTCGGGCTGCCGCCGGGGCAGGATGTTGCCCAGTTCCCCCATGAAGGCCCAGCCGTCCTCGTCGGACACGTCATGGATGGTGGAGGCGATGAGTTGGACGATGGCCTGGGGGATGGGCCTCCGGGTGAAGGGATAGTGGGGGTGGGGAGCCTCCTTCTCCGCCGCCTTTTCCTCGGCGCCCCGGATGACCTCCACATAGATGAACTTGTCGCAGGCCACGATGAAGGGGGTGGGGGTCTTGCGCTCCCCGATGCCGTAGACCTTCAGGCCCGCCTCCCGGAGGCGGAGGGCCAGGCGGGTGAAGTCGGAGTCGCTGGTGACCAGGACGAAGCCGTCCACCTGGTGGGAGTAGAGGATGTCCATGGCGTCGATGATCATGGCCGAGTCGGTGGAGTTTTTCCCGGAGGTGTAGCTGTACTGCTGGATGGGAATGAGGGCGTTTTCCAGCAGGAGGGGCTTCCAGGAGCCCATATTGTCCATGGTCCAGTCCCCGTAGATGCGCTTGACGGTGGGGGTGCCGTACTTGACGCACTCCGCCATGATCTCGGTCAGGGCGGTGCGGGGGGCGTTGTCCGCGTCGATGAGGACGGCAAGGCGCAGTTCCGCAGTCTCCATGGCCCGCCCTCCCTTAGTCGCTGAGGACGAAGTGGCAGAAGCGGAGCATCTCGAACCAGTCGTCGGAGGAGAAGCAGACGTTTTTATCGTCCTCCAGCACGGCGCCGGGGTAGAAGCTCTTGGAGTAGGCGGTGGGGTGCTCCCGGAAGCGGACGGTCATCTCAAAGAAGTCGGGCATGGGCACCAGGCAGTGCTTGGCGTTCTTGACGGCCTTTTTGGCACCGTCCTTGATGGCCTTCACCGCCACGTCGGGGTGGAGGGAGACGGTGGCGCCGCCACGGCCCTCGTTCACCGCCACGGTGGTGATGCCGGGGATGAAGTCCTGGGCGAAGTCACACAGGGTCTTGTCACCGGAGAGGAATACCACGGGGACGCCATAGTAGCCGGCGGTGTAGGCGTTCATCATAAACTCGCTCATGCGCACGCCGTTGAGGGTGACGTACTCGTTGCGCAGGTTCATGGTGTGGCTCAGGGGGTTGCCGCCGCAGGCGGCCCAGGAGTGGTAGCCGGTGAAGAGCACCGCGCCGAAGTCGCCGGTATCCAGGCCGCTCATCATGGTCAGGGGATCGCCGGACCAGCCCCGCATGATGCGGGCGCACTCGGGCAGGGCAGCGGGATCCAGGTTGCGGGCGGAGTCGTGGGCGTCCTTGACGAAGATGGCGCTGTCCTTGTCGGCGGCCAGGACACCGTCACAGGCGGCCCGGACCTCCCGGATCATCTGCTTCTGGAAGGGGACGTAGTCCCGGGGGGTGGAGCGCTCGGTCTCCGCCCAGTTGGTGATGCCGCAGGTGCCCTCGATGTCGGCGCTGATAAATACGTTCATGGGGATTCCTCCTTGATTTTAGCTTCGTAAAAATCATTATAGAGCAAGGCCGGGGGGAATGCAAGGAACATGATTGAAATTTTCCCCGGAACCAAGTATAATGGGACGAGCATAAAAAGCGGGGGGAGGGGTGCGGAGATGAAGGAGCTGGAGGCCCTGCCCATCCCTTTGCTGCGCTGGTACCGGGACAACGCCCGGGTGCTGCCCTGGCGCAGCGACCCCACCCCCTATCACGTCTGGGTGTCGGAGATCATGCTCCAGCAGACCCGGGTGGCGGCGGTGCTGGGGTACTATGGGCGGTTCATGGAGGCCCTGCCCACGGTGGCCGACCTGGCGGAGTGCGGCGGGGACGAGCTGATGAAGCTGTGGCAGGGGCTGGGCTACTACAGCCGGGCCAGGAATCTGCAGCGGGCGGCCCGGCAGGTGATGGAGGACTTCGGCGGGGAATTTCCCAACACCTACGGGGACATCCGCACCCTCCACGGGGTGGGGGACTACACCGCGGGGGCCATCTCCTCCATCGCCTTCGGCATCCCCGTCCCGGCGGTGGACGGCAACGTGCTGCGGGTGGTGAGCCGCCTCACCGCCGACCGGCGGGACGTGACGCGCCCGGAGACCAAGGCCGCCTTCACCGGGGCACTGCGGCAGGTCATGCCCACCGACGCCCCGGGGGACTTCAACCAGGCGCTGATGGAGCTGGGGGCCACGGTGTGCCTGCCCAACGGCGCGCCCCTGTGCGAAAAATGTCCGGCAGGGGACTTCTGCGCCGCACGGCGGGAGGGCATCGCCCAGGAGCTGCCGGTGAAAGCGCCAAAGAAGGCGCGGCGGGTGGAGGAGCGCAATGTATGGCTCATTTTCCGCCAGGGGAAGGTGGCTCTGCGCCGCCGGGGGGAGAAGGGCCTGCTGGCGGGGCTTTGGGAGTACCCCAACGACCTGGCCCCCTGCGGCTGTCCCGTGGCGGGGGAGGCCGCCTTCGCCGGGCAGGGGAAGCACATTTTCACCCACATCGAGTGGCGGATGAGCGCCTATACCGTCCTGGCGGCGGGGGAGGAGCTCCCGGAGGGGTGGGTGTGGGCAGACCGGGCCGCCCTGGGGAGGGACTACGCCGTCCCCAGCGCCTTTGCCCCCTTTGGCCACATCGTTCAGGAACACATCAGATAAACACCAACAAAGAAAAGGTGGAATGACATATGGCAAAGCTCTATTTCCGGTACGGCGTGATGGGCTCCTCCAAGTCGGCCAACGCCCTGATGGTGCGCTACAACTACGAGGAGCGGGGGCAGAAGGCCCTGATGGTGAAGCCCGACATCGACCAGCGGGAGGGGAAGGCCATCGTCAACTCCCGCATCGGCCTCAACTACCCCTGCATCTGGTTCGATGAGCTGCGCTCCATGTCCCCCGGGGAGATCAGGGAGTGGCAGTGCATCATCGTGGACGAGGCCCAGTTTCTGAACCGGGAGGAGGTCAGATTCCTCACCGACGTGGTGGATGATATGGGGGTGCCCGTCATCTGCTACGGCCTGCGGGCCGACTTCAAGGGCGACCTCTTCCCCGGCTCCGAGGCCCTGCTGGCCTGGGCGGACATCATCGAGGAGGTCAAGACCATCTGCTGGTGCGGCCGAAAGGCCATCTGCAATGCCCGCTTCGACGAGACCGGAAAGGTGCTCAAGGAGGGGGAGCAGGTGGTGCTGGGGGCCAACGACAAGTATATCGGCCTGTGCCGCAGGCACTGGAAAGAGGGCAAACTGGGGCCGGACACCTAAAGGGGCTTACAGCTTCTTTGCCGCCGGGTCCTCCATCAGGCAGAGCTCCAGCAGCTCCGCCAGGTCGGCGGGCTTGACGTCGGCGGGGTCCTCGTACTCCAGCTTGCTCACAAGGGCAAAGGTGAAGCCGGCCTCTCCGTGGGCGTTCCACAGCGTCTGGAGCTGTTTGTTCCGGTGGAGCCCTCCCTCCAGCTGGAAGCGGTGGCGGTTGAACCAGGTGGAAGTATCTTTGGCGATGTCGTAGAACTTCTCGCCGGTGGCGGTGCAGGTGATGGACATGACCCCCATTTCGGGGCGGCGCTCCTTCCACTGGGAGATGAGCTCTTTCTTTTGGTTTTTGTCCATTTTGGGATCCCTCCTGAAAATTTTGGCTTGTGGGGCGATTATATCATTTTTTGCCCGGGGGCCGCAACGCATTACGGAGAGATATCATAAAAAATAACCAGGGGGTGGGGACGTGACATTTGAAGAGCTGAAGGAGAAGGCCCACGCCCTGCCTTTGAAGCCCGGCGTGTACATTATGCAGGACGCCAAGAACGAGGTCATCTATGTGGGCAAGGCCAAGGCCCTGAAAAACCGGGTGAGCCAATACTTTGCCAACCTGGCCTCCCACACGGAGAAGACCCGTGCCATGGTGTCCTCCATCGACCACTTCGACGTCATCGTGGCGGACAGCGAATTCGAGGCCCTGGTGCTGGAAAACTCCCTCATCAAGCGGCACCAGCCCCATTACAACATCCTTTTGAAGGACGACAAGGGCTATCCCTACATCCGGCTGGATGTGAACGCCGACTATCCCCGGTTCTCCCTGACCAACAAGGTCTCGGAGGACGGGGCCCGGTACTTTGGGCCCTACGGCAGCCGCAGCGCCACCTGGGACATTCTGGAGGCGCTGCGCACCACCCTGAAGCTGCCCTCCTGCAGCAAGAAATTCCCCAGGGATGTGGGGAAGGAGCGGCCCTGCCTCAACTACCACATGGGCCTGTGCGACGGGTACTGCCGGCCGGAGATGGATCCCCAGCGGCACCGGGAGGCCATGGAGCAGGCCATCCGCCTTTTGGAGGGGCGGTTCAAAGAGGTGAAGGACGACCTCACCAACCAGATGGAGTTGGCGGCGGAGGAGATGCGCTTCGAGCGGGCCGCCGAGCTGCGCGACCAGATCAGGGCCATCGAGCTGCTGGGGAAGCGGCAGAAGGTGGTGGCCGGCTCCCTGGCGGACACCGACGTGGTGGGCTTCTTCCGGGGAACGGCCAAGAGCTGCTTCGTGGTGCTCCACTTTGTGGAGGGCGACCTGGCCGCCAAGGACTGGGACTTGATGGAGACCCCCATGGAGGAGGACGAGGGGGAGGTCTTGTCCGCCCTGGTGCGGCAACATTATGTCAACCGAAACCGGATGCCAAAGCAGATATTGCTCCCTTGTGAGCTGGAGGACGAGGCGGCGCTGACCCGGCTCTTTTCCGAGGCGTCGGGCCGCAGGGTGGAGCTGGTGAACCCCCAGCGGGGGGCTAAGATGGATCTCATCAAGCTGGCCAACAAGAACGCGGTGGAGGAGGTGGAGCGCTCCACCTCCCGGGCGGAGCGGCAGTCCAAGACTTTGGAGCTGCTGGGGAAGGTGCTGGATATGGAGCCCCCCCGGCGCATCGAATCCTACGACATCTCCAACCAGGGCGCCGACGACATTGTGGCCTCCATGGTGGTCTATGCGGAGGGGCGGCCCCTGAAGCGGGACTACCGCCGGTTCAAGCTGAAGGATATGGACATGCCAAACGACTACGCCTCCATGGAGCAGGTGCTCACCCGCCGGTTCCGGCGCTACCTGGAGGGGGACGAGAAATTTGACCAGCTGCCCGACGCCCTCTTTATCGACGGCGGGGAGGAGCACGCCCGGGTAGCGGTGGGGGTTGAGAGTGCTTTGGGCCTTTCTATCCCGGTGTTCGGCATGGTGAAGGACGACAGGCACCGCACCCGTGCCCTGGTGACCCCGGAGGGGAAGGAGATCGGGATACAGAAGTACCCGGCGGTCTTTGCCCTGGTGGGGCAGATCCAGGAGGAGACCCACCGGTTTGCCATCGAGTTCCACCGCCAGCAGCAGTCGCAGCGGGTAAAGGGCTCGGAGCTGGACAAAATACCGGGGATCGGCCCCACCCGGAGAAACGCCCTTTTGAAGCACTTTAAGAGCGTGAAGAATATCAAGGCCGCCAGCCTTGCCCAGCTCCAGGAGGCGGCGGGGAAGGCCACGGGACAGGTGGTCTACGATTATTTCAACAAAAAAGAGTGAAGCGACCCGAAAGGATGGAAGAGAGATGCGCGTCATTACAGGCTCGGCCCGGGGGCGGAAGCTGAAGGAGCTGCCCGGCATGGACACCCGGCCCACCACCGACAAGGTGAAGGAGTCCATTTTCAACATCGTCCAGTTCGACGTGGAGGGGCGGCGGGTCCTTGACCTCTTCGCCGGCACCGGCCAGCTGGGCATCGAGGCCCTCTCCCGTGGGGCGGAGAAGTGCGTTTTCGTGGACGCCAGCCGGGAGGCGGCCAAGATCGTTCAGGAGAACGTGGCCCTCACCGGCTTTGAGAACCAGAGCCGTGTCCACCACGGGGACGCGGTGGCCTTTCTCACCTCCTGCCGGGAGAAGTTCGCCCTGGCCTTTTTGGATCCCCCTTACAACTCCGGCCTGCTGGACAAGGCCCTGGAAAAGATCGCCGAGATTGACATTATGGCGGAAAATGGTATAATTGTCTGTGAAAGTGCCGCAGACCGGCTCCTGCCCCAGCTCCCCGAGCCCTATGAGATGGGCCGGGAGTACCGCTACGGCAAGATCAAGCTGACTCTTTACCACCGCCGCGCCCGGCAGTGAGGGACGCCGCGGCCAAGGATGTGTAGCCATGAAGACTGCCATTTATCCCGGCAGCTTTGACCCCATCACTCTGGGGCATCTGAACATCATCAAGCGGGCCGCCAACTGCTTTGACAAGCTCATCGTCTGCGTGATGGTGAACTCGGAGAAGGTGAACACGGGCCTCTTTACCCCCGACGAGCGGGTGGAGCTCATCCGCCGGGTGGTGGCCAAGCTGCCCAACGTGGAGGTGGACAAGTCCTCCGACATGGTATCCGAGTACGCCCGGAAGCGGAAAGCCTGCACCCTGGTCAAGGGCCTGCGGGCGGTGTCCGATTACGAGAAGGAGCTTCAGATGGCTCTCATCAACCGGAAGCTGAACCCCAGGTTGGACACCATGTTCCTGCCTTCCAGCGCCAAGTATACCTATGTCAGCTCCAGCATGGTCAAGGAGATGGCCTATTACGGAGCCGACCTGAGCGATTTTGTTCCCCGTGAGATCATTGGGGACGTGGACGAAAAAATGAAAAGCGGGAGGAAGCTATAATGGCCACTGAAGTTGACGAACTGCTGGATATGCTCTTTGATATGATCGACGAGGCCAAGAGTGTGCCCCTGGCCTCGGATAAGTGCATGGTGGAGCGGGACAAGGCGCTGGATCTCATCGATGAGATCCGGGGCCAGTTCCCCATGGAGCTGGCCGAGGCCAAGAAGCTGCGCAGCGCCCGGGACGAGTACATTGCCTCCGCCAAGCGGGAGGGGGAGCTCATCCTGAAGCAGGCCGAGGAGAAGGCCAAGCAGATGCTGGCGGAGGACGAGCTCATGGCCAAGGCCAAGCGCCAGGGCGAGGAGCTGCTGAACCAGGCCAAGCGGTACAGCAAGGAGCTGCGCCAGGCGGCCAACACCTACTGCGAGGACGCCATGCGCCGCACAGAGGAGGCTGTGGCCGAGGCCCACGACGAGATCAAGAAGGCCCGCAGCCGCTTCCGGGCGGCGGCCGCCAGCGCCGAGGGGGCGCCCCAGAGCGGCCAGGGCCAGAACCAGATCTTCGACGCCGAGGCGGAGGAGTAAAAAGGAGAAAAAAGACGGCTGGCGGATATCCGCCAGCCGTCTTTTTATGCGGTTTCAGCCCCTTATGGCGGAGAAGTTCAGCCCACGTAAGGCTTGCCGGTATCAATATTGACCTGGCGGTCGCCGCTGTTCCAAGTCACATTGAAGCCCAGGGCCTGGCCCAGGTCACGGAGCTTGAAGTAGGTGTAGCCGCCCCCCTTGTCGTCGGTGAGGAGGATGGCGGAGAGGGGCACCTCCCGGTTGTTCACGGTCAGGGAGGGCTCCCCCAGGCGGCCCTGGCGGTCGCCGGAGAAGGGGGTGTGCATCTCGGAGCCGTTGGAGGAATAGGTGAAGCCGGTGAGGATGGAGGTGCCGGAGGCGCTCCAGCTCACCTGGAACTGGGCGGGGGAGCCGTTGAGGATGAAGGCGGCATCCCGGAGCTTGACGTAGTTGGTCTCATAGCCGTTCTCGTCCTTGATGGCATAGGCCTGAAGGGTGGTGGGGACGCCGTCCAGCTTCACCTCCTGGGTGCGGGCGTAGGCGGTGATGAGCTGGGGGTAGAGCTCCTCGGTGGTGGGGGGAGGGGTCGCGGCGGAAGGAGCCGATGGGGTGGTGACGGTGACGGAGGTGCCCTGGAAGGTGCCGCTGCCCAGCTGGCCGCTGGAGTTGCTGCCCCAGGAGAGGAGGGAACCGGCACGGATGGCCAGGGAGTGTTCGCCGCCGGCCTGGATCCACTGGATGTTGTCCTCCAGGTGGACGGGGGTGGTGAGTTTTTTCCCGGTGGCGGGGGAGAGCTGGCCGTAGGTGTTGTCCCCCCAGCCCCAGAGGGAGTCGTCCGTTCGGATGGCCAGGACATGGCAGGCCCGGGAGGAGCCGCCGGCGCTCACCGCCTTCACCCCGGAGAGGATCTGCACGGGGGTGGTCTGGCAGAAGGAGGCGGCGGGATACATGACGGCCATGTTGCCGGTGCCGCCGTTGCCCAGCTGGCCGAACCTGTTGTCCCCCCAAGCCCAGAGGGTGCCGTCGGTCTTGAGGGCCAGGGAGTAGGCCCGGCTGGCGGTGATGGCGGAGACCCCCTCCATCACCTGGATGGGGGTGGGGCAGTCGGCCAGGGGGTCGTCCCCCGGCGTGTTGGCCCCCAGCTGGCCGGAGAGGTTGGAGCCCCAGGCCCAGAGGGTGCCGTCGGCCTTGAGGGCCAGGGTGTGGGCCTCCCCGGCGGCCACAGCGGTGACGGAGTCCATCACCTTGGCGGGGATGGGCTGATCCTGGGTGGTGCCCAGGCCCAGCTGGCCGCTGCGGTTGGCCCCCCAGGCCCAGAGGGTGCCGTCGGCCTTGATGGCCAGGGAGTGGGAGGCTCCCGCCCAGGCCGAGGCCGCGCCGTCCATGACTTTGGCGGGGGTGGGGTGGGGGGTGTTGTCCTGGGTGCCCAGGCCCAGCTGGCCGGAGGCGTTGTTGCCCCAGGCCCAGAGGGTGCCGTCGGCTTTGAGGGCCAGGGAGTGGTTGCCCCCGGCGGCCAGGCCGGTGACGGAGTCCATGACCTTCACCGGGCTGGGCTGGTCGGCGGAGCCGCCGTCCCCCAGCTGGCCCATGCTGCCGGAGCCCCAGGCCCAGAGGGTGCCGTCGGCCTTGAGGGCCAGGGTGTGCCGGTCGCCGGCGGCGGCCAGATGGAATTCACCGGGGGCCTCCGCCGCCGCGGCGGGGAGGGTCAGAGCGCACAGAAGGGCCAGGGCGGTCAGTGCCCCGGGCCAGCGTTTTGTCCTGTTCATAGAGGGCGGCCTCCTATATATTAAAAGTATAAAAATGGCGAAAAAGGACAGAACCATTCTACCCCAGAACGCCCGGTCTGGCAAGGCCCACTTTGGCCCTGCCCGGCCGGGCGCTTTTTTCTTTTGTACCGGCTCCACTTGCCGGGAGAAAAATTTGTGAAAAAAGCGCAGGGCCGGAGGGAGATATCTTGTCGAAACACAAGATATGGGGTGCTGGATTTGACGAGGCGCAATAGGCTGTGGTTTTGCCTGGAAAAATAGTTACAAAGAAAAACAGAAACCCCGCTTCTATACGAAAAAAGAGGAAATTGGCCTGAAAAAAATGAAAAATCCCAGGAAAAAAATTCAAAAGAAGTATTGCAATTTTGTTACAGAGCCTTTATACTAAAAACGCAGTGGAGCGAAATGGAGCATAAGACCATAAAAAGACATCAAAGTGGGGGGTGAGAGCGTGACCGGGACATATGAACATTCCATCGACGCCAAGGGTCGGCTCTTTATCCCCGCCAAGCTCCGGGAGGAGCTGGGGGTGTCTTTTCACCTGGCCATGGGGGTGGACGCCTGTCTGGCCATCTACCCCCAGGAGACCTGGGAGCGCTTCACCGAGAAATTTGCCTCCCTGCCCATGAGCCAGTCCAAGGCTATGCGGCCCCTCTTTGCCAACGCCAGCAAGTGCGAGCTGGACAGCCAGGGGCGCATCGTGGTGCCTCAGAAGCTGCGCAAGTACGCGAACTTGGATAAAGATGTGGTCATCATCGGGGTCAACGACCGGGCGGAGATCTGGTCGGCCGAGACCTGGAACGCCCAGGAGGAGGAAGAGATGACCCCGGAGAAGATGTCCGCCTGTATGGAGGCGCTGGGCTTCTGATGGAGGAATTCATCCACAAACCAGTGCTGCTCGATGAGTGCATCCAGGGGCTGAACATCCGGCCTGACGGGGTCTATGTGGACGGCACCCTGGGCCGGGCGGGCCACTCCAGTGAGATCGCCAGACGGCTCACCACCGGCCGGCTCTACTGCATCGACCGGGATATGGCCGCCATTGAAGCGGCACGGGAGAAGCTGGGGCCCTGGATGGAGCGGGTGAAGCTCATCCACGGCAACTTCACCGATCTGGCCCAGCTGCTTTCGGAGGTAGGAGCCCCCGGAGTGGACGGGATGCTCTTCGACTTTGGCGTGTCCTCGCCTCAGCTGGACGACCCGGCACGAGGCTTTTCCTACATGTACGACGCCCCGCTGGATATGCGGATGGATCAGAGGGAACCCCTTACCGCCCGGACGGTGGTCAATGAGTGGCCCCAGGAGGAGCTGCGGCGCATCCTCTGGCAGTATGGAGAGGAGCGGTATGCCCCCGCCATCGCGGGAGCCGTCGTCCGGGCAAGGGGACAAGCTCCCATTGAGACGACCTTTCAGCTGGTGGACGTGATACGCTCCGCCCTTCCGGCCCAGGCCCTGCGGGAGAAGCAGCACCCCGCCAAGCGCACCTTTCAGGCCATCCGCATCGCCGTCAACGACGAGCTGACCGCGGCGGAGCGGGTCATCGAACAGGCGGTGCCCCTCTTAAATCAGGGGGGGAGGCTGTGCATCATCACCTTCCACTCCCTGGAGGACAGGATCGTAAAGACCGGCTATGCCGGGTTTGTGAAGGGCTGTACCTGCCCGCCAGACTTCCCGGTATGTGTGTGCGGGAAGAAGCCAAGCCTGAAGCTCATCAACAAAAAGCCCATCCTTCCCGGGGAGGCGGAGCTGGAGGAGAACCCCCGCTCCCGTAGCGCCAAGCTGCGCATCGCCGAGAAGCTGTAAAGAGAGATATTACAAGATCCGCACGCGGTCAAGCGGAGAGGAGAATACCATGGCAAGTGCCGTCAGACGGGGCAGCTACGACCCCTACCGCAATCTCACATATTCCGCCTATGACGGTTCTGCCGCCCGGGTGCTGGACGGGGAGGAAGTCCTCCGCCCCCAGCCCAAAGTACGGCCCCGCCATCAGGAACTGGCCCGGCCCAAGGTGCAGGTGCGCCAGGCGGGGAAGGTCTCCCTCTTCGCCGTGGTGGGCTTCGCCGCTGTGGCGGTGCTGGCGGTGTTCATTCTGATGAGCTACGTCCAGCTGGCCACCGTGTCCGGCGAGGTGGTGGCCCTCAATAATGAGATGGAGCGCCTCCAGAGCGAGGAGTCGGTGCTCCGGGCCCGGTACGAGCTGGCCTACGACGTGGGCGCCATCGAGAGCGCCGTCACCGCCGACGGCTCCATGAGCCGGCCCCAGCTGGGGCAGATGGTCTATGTGGACATGACCGAGCCGGACAGCGTGGTGGTCTACGAGCAGAGCCAGGAGGTGGAGACCAGCTTCTGGGACAGCGCCAGACAGGCTGTGGGCAATCTGCTGTCATATTTTTGAGAGGCAGGCCATAGACTTCGTTGAGAAGGCACAGAAAGAGAAAAGAGTAAAAAGTGAGGGCGTAAGAAAAAGATTTTCTTACGCCCTCCTGTGATGAAAGGGGAGAGACCGCATGGATCGCCGCCGGGAGCGCCGGGAGGAGGGCAGCAGCCCCGCCCCTGACCGCAAGGCCAACCGCACCATCCTCATCCGCACCCTGGTGCTGATGGCGGTTTTCGGTGTGGTGGCCTTTGTGCCGCTGTTTATCCAGCTCTACAACATCCAAATACGAGACCACCAGGATTTTCAGACGCGGGCCATCCAGCAGCAGACCATGGACAATGCCGTCTCCGCCAACCGGGGGAAGATCAAGGACGCCAACGGCAAGGTGCTGGCCCGCTCCGCCACGGTGTACGACGTGATCTTCTCCCCCAACGACTTTGTGAAGGTACAGGAGAACTGGGACGCCGCCTTTATCGGCTCCGACGGCTCCATCCGCACGGGGAAGGAGGGCTACTACCCCCGGCCGGAGGCGGCGGCGGTGGCCCAGGGCCTGGCGGAAATTTTGGGGAAAGACCCGGAGAAGATACAGAAGAGCATTGAGAAGACCGGCAGCTACTACGAGGTGTTGGCCAACCGGGTGGAGAGCGAGACAGAGGAGGCCCTGCGGCAGTTCATCCGTGACCAGCACCTGTCCAACAGCCTGGTGCTCACCCCCACCAGCAAGCGGTACTACACCTACGGCTCCCTGGCCGCCCAGATCATCGGCTGGGTGAACTGGAAAAACGACAACAAGGGGGCCTACGGCATGGAGGCCCTCTACGAGGACGACCTGGCGGGCAAGACCGGCCGGGTGGTCACCGCCAAAAACGGCCGGGGCCGGGAGATGAAATACTCCTTCCAGGACTACTACGACGCCACCGACGGCAACGACCTGAACCTGACGTTGGACGCCACCATCCAGCTCTACTGCGAGCGGATATTGGAGAAGGGCATCGAGATGTTCGAGGTGCAGGACGGCGGCTTCGTCATCGCCATGGATCCCAAGACCGGGGCCATCAAAGCCTGGGCCACCTCCCCCGGCTACAACCTCAACGACCCCTGGGGCATCACCGACCCGGTGCTGAACCAGTATCTGGAGAAGGTACAAAATGACCCCGCCGCCAACGAGGAGGCCTACACCGAGGCCCTGAAGCAGATGCAGCTGCGCCAGTGGCGCAACCGGGCCATCAACGACACCTACGAGCCGGGCTCCACCTTCAAGTCCATCGTGCTGGCGGCGGCATTGGAGGAGGGCGTGGTCAATGAGAGCTCCACCTTCTACTGCCCCGGCTTTTACATGGTGGGGGACGACAGGATCAGCTGTTCCCAGAAAACCGGACACGGCAGTCAGGATCTGGCCAAGGCGGTGGCCAACTCCTGCAACCCCGCCTTTATGATGATCGGCCAGGCCCTGGGGGCGGAGAAGTTCTACAATTACCTGGAGGACTTCGGCTTCCTGGAGCCCACGGGGGTGGATATGCAGGGGGAGTCCTCCATCAGCCCGGTGAGCTCCGGCCTGATCTGGGATCGGAAGAAGTTCACCGCCCCCAGTACCAAGCAGAACACCTACCTGGCCACCGCCTCCTTCGGTCAGCGGTTCCAGGTGACCCCCCTCCAGCTCATCACCGCGGCCTCCGCCGTCATCAACGGCGGCCACCTGATGCAGCCCTATGTGATGGAGTCGGTCACCGACCCGGAGGGCAACATTATCCGTAAAAATGAGCCCACTGAGGTGCGGCAGGTGGTCAGCGAGGAGACCTCCCAGCGGTGCCGCACCATCCTGGAAGGGGTGGTGGACGGCGGCACCGGCAAGCGGGCCTATGTCCCCGGCTACCGCATCGGCGGCAAGACCGGCTCCTCCGAGACCGTCAAGGCGGGGGAAGACCTCATCATTTCCCGTGGTAAAGACTACACCATCGTCTCCTTCCTGGGCTTTGCCCCGGCGGACGATCCCCAGATCGTGTTCCTGCTGGCCTACAACGCCCCCAAGCCCGCAGCGCCGGGGAGCAACCTGACCTCCCGGGACTATTACATCTCCGGCGGCAACATGGCCGCCATGATGGCGGGGGAGCTGATGGAGGATATCCTGGCCTACATGGGGGTGGAGCGGCACTACTCCGACGCGGAGAAGGCCATGATCGACGTGACGGTGCCCAACCTGGTGGGGCAGACCGCCCAGATCGGCAAGGAGGCCGCCTCCGGCGCGGGCTTTGGCGTGCGCACGGTGGGGGAGGGGGAGACCGTCACCGCCCAGATCCCGGTGGGCGGCGCCACCATCCCCAGCGGCAGTGAGATCGTGCTCTACCTGGGCCAGGAGAAGCCCGCCGATCTGGTCACCGTCCCCGACGTCCGGGGCCAGAACGCCGAACGGGCCCAGGAGACCCTGGCCCAGTATGGGCTCTACCTGAAGGTGGGCGGCAACAGCAACTATATGTCCAAGGACGCCCGGGTGGCCAGCCAGTCCATCAACGTGGGCACCAGCGTGGAGCGGGGCACCGTGGTGGAGTGTAGATTCTCCGATAATACAATGACGGATTAAAGTTCAGACAATTTAATAGTGAGGTGTCTGTGTGTATGCGCCTGTACCAACTGTTGGAGGGGGCGGGCTGTGTTGGCCCGCTGCCCCGGGACGTGGAAGTGAAGGGCATTTCTTACGACACCAGAACGATAAAGCCCGGTGAGGTCTTTGTGGCCTTGCGCGGGTACAAGACAGACGGACACAGGTACATGGCCCAGGCCCGGGCACTGGGGGCCGCCGCCGTGGTCTGTGAGGAGGGCCCCGGCATCCGTGTCAGCGACGGCAGGGCCGCCCTGGCGGCCATGTCCGCCAACTGGTTCGGCCACCCGGCGGAAAAACTGAAGCTGGTGGGGGTCACCGGCACCAACGGCAAGACCACCGTCACCACCCTGCTGTGGCGGCTTTTGGGGGAGGCGCTGGGGACAAAGGCGGGGCTGCTGGGCACCAACGTAAACCGCATCGGGGCGGAGACCTTTCCGGCAGAGCGCACCACCCCGGAGAGCTGGGAGACCCAGCAGTGGCTGCGCCGGATGGCGGACGGGGGCTGTACCCACGTGGTGATGGAGGTCTCCTCCCACGCCCTGTGCCTTCACCGGGTGGCGGGGCTTACCTTTGCGGTGGGGGCCTTCACCAACCTGACCCAGGATCACCTGGACTTCCACAAGACCATGGAGGCATACCGGGAAGCCAAGGGCCGGCTCTTTGCCCAGAGCAAGGCGGCGGTCATCAATGTGGACGATCCGGCAGGAGAATATTATGTCAACCAGCTGGCGGGGCCTGTCATCACCTATTCCGCCGCCGGCCCCGCCGGGATATGGGCCAAAGACACGGCCCTGTTTCCCGACCGGGTGGAGTTCCGGGCGGCGGCCGGGGGGGAGGAAGTGCCGGTGACGGTGAACATCCCCGGCGGCTTTACGGTCTACAACGCCCTGTGCGTCCTGGGCTGTGCCCGGGCCCTCCACATCCCGCTGACCGCGGCGGCGGAGGCCCTGGAGCGCGCCCCCGGGGTCAAGGGGCGGATGGAGGTAGTCCCCCACAGGGGGCCGGGGACGGTGGTCATCGACTACGCCCACACCCCCGACGCCCTGGAAAATGCCCTCACCGCTTTGCGGGGGTTTGTAAAGGGGCGGCTCATCTGCCTTTTCGGCTGCGGCGGCGACCGGGACAGGGGGAAGCGGCCCCAGATGGGGGCCATCGCCGCCCGTTTGAGCGACGTGTGCGTGGTCACCTCCGACAATCCCAGGACGGAGCCGCCGGAGGCCATCATAGAAGATATCCTGGCGGGGATGGAGGGCTTTGAGACCCCCAAAATAGTGGAGGCCGGCCGCCCCGCCGCCATCGCCCTGGCCCTGGAGATGCTGGAGGAGGGGGACGTGCTCCTGCTGGCGGGGAAGGGCCACGAGACCTATCAGGAAGTGATGGGGGAAAAGCGGCACATGGATGAGCGGGAAATAGTTGCCAATCCGGGCATGGTGTGATACAATACCCGCTTGCGAAAAGGGAAAGGAAGTTTTGCCCCGGGAGAGAGGGGGCGGGAGGTCTAAAAATATGCGTGAAGAGATGTGGATGATCCTATTGACTGCGGCGGCGAGCTTTGTGCTCACCGTGATCCTGGGCCGCCTGCTCATCCCCGCCCTGCGGGCGCTGAAGGCGGGCCAGTCCATCAAGGAGATCGGCCCCAACTGGCACATGGCCAAGCAGGGCACCCCCACCATGGGGGGGCTCATGTTCATCATCGCCATGGGCGTGGTGGTGGCTCTTTTCAGCTTCCGGGGCCATGTTCAGAACGGGAATCTGGGCGGGCTTTACGTCTTTGGCTTCGCCCTGGTGTTCGGGGCCATCGGCTTTATTGACGACTACATGAAGGTGGTACACCACGAGAATACCGGGCTCACCGCCGGGTGGAAGTTCCTGCTCCAGCTCTCCGCCGCCATTTTGATGACGGTGCTGCTGCGCAACGAGGGATATCTTGACCCCCATCTGTATATCCCCTTCGTGGATACCTCCATCGTTCTGCCCTGGCCGGTGTACATGGCCTTCGCCGCCTTTGTGATGGTGGGCTGCGTCAACGCGGTGAACATCACCGACGGGCTGGACGGCCTTTCCTCCTCGGTGACCATCCCGGTGGCGGTGTTCTTTATCGCCGTGACCACCCTGTGGGGCAAGGGGGAGCTCACCGTATTTGCCGCCGCTCTGCTGGGGGGACTGCTGGGCTTTTTGGTCTACAACCACTACCCCGCCAAGGTCTTTATGGGGGACACCGGCTCCCTCTTCCTGGGCGGAGCGGTGTGCGGCCTGGCCTTTGCCGCCGATATGCCCCTGATATTGATGCTGGTGGGGATCGTCTACATTGCCGAGACCCTTTCTGACATCATCCAGGTGACTTATTTCAAGCTCACCAAGCGGCGCACGGGACAGGGAAAGCGGCTTTTTAAGATGGCCCCCCTCCACCACCATTTTGAGATGTGCGGGTGGAAGGAGCGGAAGGTGGTGGCGGTGTTCGCCGCCGTGTCCGTCCTCTTTTGCATCATCGCCTATGTGGGCGTGATGGGGCGGTATATCTGACAGAAAGCCTGTATAGAGTAAAAAGGAAAGAGGTGGTGAAGGATGGCAAAAAGAGACCTGACAATGGAGCAGCAGCTGGCCCGGGGGCCGTTGGATCTGCCCTTTTTGATGCTGACGGTGCTGCTCACAGTCATCGGCGTTATCATGGTATTCTCCGCCTCCTACGCCACCGCTATCTATGAGGAGCGTTCCGCCACCTATTACTTCGCCCGGCAGGCCCTGTTCGCCGTGATGGGCCTGGCGGCCATGTACGTCACCTCCAAGATCAACTACCAGCGGTTCCGCTGGATGTCCATTTTTGCCCTGGGTCTGGCCTTCTTCCTGCTGGTCATCGTGCTCATTCCCGGCGTTCACACCAACCGGGCCGACGGCGTGAAGCGGTGGATCCGGGTGCCGGGCCTGGGTACCTTCCAGCCCTCCGAGATGGCGAAAATGGGCGTCACCCTCTACTTCGCCGCCCGGATGAGCAAGCGTCAGAGCGAAAAGAAGCGGGAGTATAACCGCAGGACATATTCCGGGGTCATCCTGAACTGGCTGGACGACATCGGCTTTATGGAGCTGGTGCCCTACGGGGCTATCCTGCTGGCCATCATGGTGCTCATGCGTTTGGAGCCCCACATGTCGGGCACCATCCTCATCCTGGTGCCCGCCGCCGCCATCCTCTTTGCCGGCGGTATCAAGCTGCGCTGGTTTGCCATGGGCGGCGCCCTGGTAGGAGGGTTTCTGGCCCTCTTTATCACGGGCTACCAGTCCACCCGTATCCTGGTGTGGCAGGATCCCTGGGCCTATCCCCAGCACGGCGGCTACCAGATCATCCAGTCCCTTTATGCCATCGGCTCCGGGGGGCTCTTCGGCGTGGGCTTCGGCCAGAGCAGGCAGAAGCAGCTCTTCCTCCCCGAGCCGGAGAACGACTTTATCTTCTCCATCGCCTGTGAGGAGCTGGGGCTTATCGGGGCGGGGCTCATCCTGGCCCTCTTCGTCATGCTCATCCTCCGGGGCTACTGGATCGCCCTCCACGCCAGAGACCGCTTCGGTTCCCTGCTGGCGGTGGGCATCACCACCCTGCTGGCGGTGCAGGTGTTCCTCAACATCTCGGTGGTGACCAACTTCCTGCCCACCACCGGCATCTCCCTGCCCTTCTTCAGCTATGGGGGCACGGCTTTGATGATCCAGCTGGTGGAGATGGGCATTGTTTTGAGCGTATCCCGGCAAATTCCCGTGACAAAACAGGGTTAGGGGGCTTTTCCATGAACATTCTCTTTACCTGCGGCGGTACCGCCGGGCATATCAACCCCGCCGTGGCCCTGGCCCGGATGTTCCGGGAGCGGGAGGGGGCCAACATCCTCTTCGTGGGGGCGGACGGGGGCATGGAGACCCGGCTGGTGCCCAAGGAGGGGATGGAGCTGAAGACGGTGACCATCACCAACTTCCGCCGCTCCCTCACCCCCGCCGCCATCGGCCACAATGTGGGCACCCTGGCCAACATGGTGAAGTCCGACCGGCAGGCCAAGGCCATTTTGAGGGACTTTGAGCCCGACCTGGTGGTGGGCACCGGGGGCTATGCCTCCTACCCGGTGGTGAAGGCCGCCGCGAAAATGGGTATCCCCACCGCTGTCCACGAGTCCAACGCCGTTCCCGGCCTCACCACCAAGGCCCTCTCCAAGGTCTGCGATGTGGTGATGGTGGGCTTCGCCGAGAGCAAGGAGCACTACGACGACCCCGGCAAGGTGGTGGTCACCGGCACCCCTGTCCGGGGGGATTTCTTCCAATACACCCGCCAGGAGGCCCGGGAGAAGCTGGGCTTCACCGACGACCGGCCCCTGGTGGTGTCCTTCTTCGGCTCCCTGGGCGCTTCTGTGATGAACGGTTACGTGACGGTGCTGCTCTCCCGGGCCATCGACCGGGGGGCGCCCTTCCGCTGGATCCACGGGGGCGGACGGAATTATTCCTCCATCCTGGCCGGGCTGGGCGGCAAAAGCGCCGACGGCATCGAGGTGCGGGAGTATATCTACGATATGCCCCTGGTGATGGCGGCGGCCGACCTGGTCATCTGCCGGTCGGGGGCCTCCACCATCTCGGAGCTGGCGGCCATCGCCAAGCCCTCCGTCCTCATTCCCTCTCCCAACGTGACCGCCGACCACCAGACCAAGAACGCCAAAGTTCTCTCCAACGCCGGCGGGGCGGTGCTGGTGCCGGAAAAGGAATGCGACCCGGAGGGGCTTTACCAGCTGGTGTCCGGGCTGCTCCAAAGCCCGGAAAAGCGCAAGGAGATGTCCCTGGCCCTCTCCCGGCTGGCCATTCCCGACGCCAACGAAAAAATTTACGAGACCCTGAAAGGTCTTTTGCGCTAAAACTCCACATTGACCCAAATTCGCCCTCCCGCATAGGATGACCCGAAGGAAATCCGATAGGGAGGGCAAATCATGAGCATATTGAGGATCGAGGGGGGCCGCCCTCTCCGCGGCAGCGTCCATGTCCAGGGGGCCAAGAACAGCGTGCTTCCCATCCTGGCCGCCACCTTTCTGGCCCGGGGGGAGTGCGTGGTACATAACTGTCCCCGGCTCACCGACGTGGCGCACACCCTTGCCATATTAGAGCATCTGGGCTGCCGGGTAAAGCAGGAGGGGGAGACGGTGACGGTGGACGCCGCCGCCCCCGTCTGCGCCGACGTGCCCGACAGTTTGATGCGGGAAATGCGCTCCTCCGTGGTCTTTCTGGGCCCCATCCTGGGCCGGATGGGCCGGGCGGAGCTGAGCTATCCCGGAGGCTGTGAGCTGGGGCCCCGGCCCATCGACCTGCACCTGTCCGCTCTGCGTGCGCTGGGGGCGGACATCCGGGAGGAGGGGGGACGGCTCATCTGCGGCGGAAAACTTACCGGCGCCGATGTGACCCTGTCCCTGCCCAGTGTGGGCGCCACCGAGAACATCATGCTCTCCGCCGTGGCGGCGAAGGGGCTCACCACCATCACCAACGCCGCCCGGGAGCCGGAGATCGTAGACCTGCAGAACTTTCTCAACACCCTGGGCTCCGACGTCCGGGGGGCGGGCAGCTCCGTCATCACCATCCGGGGGGGCAGGCCCCTCCACGGCGGGGAGCACACCGTTCTGGCCGACCGCATCGTGGCCGCTACCTACCTCTCGGCAGTGGCAAGCGCCGGAGGGGAGGGGGAGGTCACCGGGGTGGACTGGCGGCACCTGTCCACCGTCACCACCGTTCTGGCCGAGGCGGGCTGTATGGTAAGGAGCGGGGCCGACACCATCTCCATCACCGCCCCGGAGCGGCTGCGGGCGGTGCGGCCCATCCGCACCGCCCCCTATCCCGGCTTTCCCACCGACGCCCAGGCGGTGGTGATGGCCGCCCTGTGCAAGGCGGAGGGGGCCACCGTCTTCTCGGAGAATATGTTTGACAGCCGCTACCGCCACGTGGATGAGCTTGCCCGCATGGGGGCGGACATCCGGGTGGAGGGCAGGGTGGCGGTGGTCTACGGCGTGCCCAGGCTCTCGGGCGCCAAGGTGCGCTCCACCGACCTGCGGGGCGGGGCCGCCCTGGCGGTGGCGGCGGTGGGCGCCCAGGGGGAGACCATCCTGGGGGGCCTGAAGCACATCGACCGGGGCTACGCCGACCTGGCCGCCGACCTCCGGGCCCTGGGGGCCAGCATCGCCAGAGAGGAGGTTGGGGCGGAAAAATATTGAGATTGTAAGCAAATTTTAACGACTTTTTCACTTTCCTGTGGTATAATAGCCCACAATGTTCCAACAAAGAAAGTTCAAAGACCAGGAGGCCATCCATGGCGGCGAGGAACACACGAAAACGGCATCAGCGCAGAAGGGGACGCTTCGGCTTCCTCTATAAGCTGTTGTCCTTTTTGGTGATCCTGGCCGCCATTGTGGTGGGATGTGTGGTCTTTTTCCGGGTCAACGAGGTGACGGTGGAGGGCAACAGCCGCTACACCGCCCAGGAGATCATCGACGCTTCCGGGGTGGAGCTGGGGGAGAATCTCCTGCTCATCAACAAGCCCCAGACCGCCGGGGCCATCCAGAAGCAGCTGCCCTATGTGCAGAACGTCTTTGTCATCCGCCGCCTCCCCGACGGCCTCACCCTGCGCATCACCGAGTCCGCCGCCGCCGCGGCCATTCAGGTGGAGGAGGCCTGGTGGCTCATGGACGCCCGGGGCAAGCTGCTGGAGGCGGGCAATGAAAGCCTGAAGGGGAACCTGCCTGTGGTCAGCGGCATCCACCTCACCGAGCCCGGGCTGGGAGACTGGATGACGGTGGAGGCGGAGGAGAAGTTCAAGCTGGAGAGCCTGGAGAGCCTCCTCACCGCCCTGGCCAGCCGGGGCATGGCGGGCAACGTCACCGGCTTTATCGATCTGAACGCCACCAACACCATTTACTTCGGTTTTGGGGACAGCCTCACCGTGGCGGCGCCCATGACCGGAGATTTCAAGCGCCGGGCCTTCCAGCTCCAGCGGGTGCTGGAGACCTTCCAGCAGCGGGGGGAGTCGGTGAGCGGCACATTGGACTTGACTTACGGCGACGAGCAGGCCCGTCTGCTGACGGAGCGCTGGCTCCCAGGCCAAAATAACGCAGGAGAGGAGGGGACCCTGGATGGAACAGGAACAGCCGACGAGCCCGGTACCGGCCCGGAGAGCGGCGTCCAGCCGGAAGGCGGACAGGCCCAGGAACAATAAAAACCACGGTACGGCGGCCCTGACCCTGGTCTTTGTCATCGTGGGCTTCCTGCTGGCCTCCCAGCTCCAGAGCGTCCGGGTCAACACCCAGGAGGACGCCGCCACCGCCGGGCGGCTGGAGACCCTCCAGGAGCTTTACAACCAGGAATTGGACAAGACGGAGGGCCTGGAGCGGCAGCTGGCCCAAGTCCAGGAGGAGCTGGCCCTCTACCGGCTCCAGGCCAGTGAGGGCAGCCTGGAGGGCGAGGCCCTCCGGGCGGAGGTGGAGAAGCTGGAGCTCACCGCCGGGCTGGTGGAGGTCACCGGCCCCGGCGTGTCGGTGATCCTCTCCGACTCCACCGCCGCCAACACCACCGGGGACGAGGCCAATTACCTCATTCACGATTCCGACCTTCTCTCGGTGGTCAACGAGCTGCGCTCCGCCGGGGCGGAGGCCATCTCCCTCAACGGGGAGCGGCTTCTGGCCACCAGCGAGATACGGTGCACCGGCGCGGTGGTGACGGTGAACGGCCGCCGCTACGCCGCCCCCTATGTCATCTTTGCCATCGGGGACTCCGCCACCCTCTATAACGCCCTGACCATGCGCAACGGCGTGGTGGATATTTTGAGCCAGTGGCGCATCCAGGTGCAGGTGGCCGCCAGCGACCAGCTCACCATCCCCAAGTACCAGGGGGCGGTGGAGTACCGCTACGCCAAGGGCGTGGAGACTGTGCCCGCCCAGGAAGGGGGCGGGGTCTGATGTTGGAGTTGATCGGACTTGCGGCGGGGGTGCTGTTGGGCGTTCTCTATCCTCTGCCCATCTCCTCCGCCATGACCCTCTACGCGGGCATCGGCCTGCTGGCGGCGCTGGATTCCGGCCTGGGAGGCTACCGGGCCAGGCTCCAGGGGGAGTTCCACACGGGTATTTTCCTCTCCGGCATTATCGGCAACGCCGCCATCGCCGTATCCCTCACCTGGCTGGGTCAGAAGATGGGGATCCCCATTTATCTGGCCGCTGTGGTGGTCTTTGGCACAAGAATGTTCCAAAACTTTGGGGAAATCCGAAGAGAACTATTGACCTCGGGGCCAAAGAAGGGTAAAATAAAACAAGATATAGAAGACTTTGGGGAAGAGAGCACAAAATGACCCTCACCCCGTGGCATAACTTTCGTAAGTCACTTTGTACATAGGAGGAGCAAATATGCCGTTTGGATTGGATACCGGCGCTGAGAGCGTAGTCAACATCAAGGTGATCGGTGTGGGAGGCGGCGGCAACAACGTCGTCAACCGCATGGTGAGCTCCGGCGTGAAGAACGTGGATTTCATTGCCGTCAATACGGATAAGCAGGCCCTGAATATCTCCAGCGCCAGCCAGAAGATACAGATCGGTGAGAAGCTCACCGGCGGCCAGGGCGCGGGCAGTGACCCCGACGTGGGCAAGAAGTCCGCCGAGGAGAGCCGCGCCGCCATCACCAAGGCCCTGGAGAACACCGACATGGTCTTCATCACCGCCGGTATGGGCGGCGGCACCGGCACCGGCGCGGCCCCCATCGTGGCGGACATCGCCAAGGAGGCGGGCATCCTCACCGTGGGCGTGGTCACCAAGCCCTTCAACTTTGAGGGCAAGCGCCGCATGGAGCAGGCCGAGCTGGGCATCGCGGAGCTCAAGGGCAAGGTGGATTCCCTGGTCATCATCCCCAACGAGCGGCTGAAGTTCGCCACCGACCAGAAGATCACCTTCAACAACGCCTTCAAGATCGCTGACGACGTGCTGCGCCAGGCGGTGCAGTCCATCTCCGACCTCATCAAGAACACCGGCTTCATCAATCTGGACTTTGCCGACGTCACCGCCGTGATGAAGTCCGCGGGCATGGCCCACATGGGTGTGGGCCGGGCCGCCGGCAAGACCAAGGCGGAGGAGGCGGCCAAGATGGCCATTTCCAGCCCCCTGCTGGAGACCTCCATCGACGGCGCCCGGGGCGTGCTGGTGAACATCACCGGCTCCGGCGACATCGGACTGGAAGAGGTGGAGGCCGCCGCCGACCTGGTGCGGCAGGCCGCCCATCCCGAGGCCCTCATCATCTTTGGCGCCGCCTTTGACGACGACATGGAGGACGAGATGCAGGTCACCGTCATCGCCACCGGCTATGACGAGGCCGCCGCCAAGGCCGCCGTGGCCGCCGGGGACAAGCCCTTTACCCGGGCCGGTGAGAAGGTGGAGGAGCAGAAGGCCGAAGGGGAGGCCGAGGGTGGTCACGACGATGACGACCAGTGGCAGTCCATCTTCAACATCTTCAACCGGGACAACTAAAACGGCATTGTGTGGATAAAAAGAGCCGCCCTTATGAAGGGGCGGCTCTTTTTTGCCCGGACGCCTCCCTTGCGTTATAGGGCGGGGGATGGTAGAATAGCATAAGTTGGAAATACTACCGGGGAAAGGAAGTGACCGCCATGCGCATCGCCATTGTGACCGGGGCCTCCTCCGGCCTGGGCCGGGCCTATGCAAGACAGCTGGACAGGATCATGAAGCTGGACGAGATCTGGCTCATCGCCCGCCGGGAGGAGCGGCTCCAGGCGGTGGCCGGGGAGCTGGGCTGTAAGGGCCGGGTGCTGGCCATGGACTTGAAGCGCCGGGAGAGCACGGAGGTGCTGGAGGCCATGCTGGCGGAGGAAAAGCCGGAGCTGGCCGCCCTGGTCTGCGCCGCCGGGTTCGGCAAGTTCGGCCGGGGGGAGGACATGACCGCCCAGGAGACGGAGGACATGGTGGCCCTCAACTGCCGCGCCGCTGTGGAGGTCACCCGGGTGTGCCTTCCCTACCTGGAGCGGGGGGGCCGGGTGCTGGAGATCGCCTCCTGCGCCGCCTTCCAGCCCCTGCCGGGGATGAACCTCTACGCCGCCACCAAGGCCTTTCTGCTCCGCTACACCCAGGCCCTGCGCTGGGAGCTGAAGGGCCGGGGGGCGAAGGTGACGGCGGTGTGCCCCTTCTGGATCAAGACGGAGTTCATGGCCGTGGCCCGGGACACCGCCAACCCCAATGCCGTCCGCCGCACCCCTTTCGCCATGCGGCCGGAGGCGGTGGCGGCCTGGAGCCTCACCATGAACGGCCTGGATGTGGGGACGGTGACCTGCGGGCCCATCCCCTTTGTGATGGAGGTGGGCAGTAAGGTGCTGCCCGCCTGTGTGCCCATGGCCCTCTGGGACAAACTGCGGAAACTGTGAAGAGGAGAGAGAAAGACTATGCTGACAGATATTGAGATCGCCCAGAGCGTAACGCCCCGCCCCATGGAGGAGATCGCCGCCAAGCTGGGCCTCACCGGGGCCGACCTCATCCCCTACGGTTACGACAAGGCCAAGGTGGAGAGCGCCGCCTGGCGGGATAAGGCCCGGAAGGGCAAGCTGATCTTGGTCACCGCCATCAACCCCACCCCGGCGGGGGAGGGGAAGACCACCACCAGCGTGGGCCTGGCCGACGCCCTCTCCCGGCTGGGGAAGCAGACCTGCCTGGCTTTGCGGGAGCCGTCCCTGGGCCCGGTGTTCGGGGTGAAGGGGGGCGCCGCCGGGGGCGGGTACGCCCAGGTCATCCCCATGGAGGACATCAACCTCCACTTCACCGGGGACTTCCACGCCATCGGGGCGGCCAACAACCTGCTGGCCGCGATGCTGGATAACCACATCCAGCAGGGCAACGCCCTGGACATCGACGGGAAGAACATCCCCTGGAAGCGGTGCGTGGACATGAACGACCGCCAGCTGCGCAGCGTCATCGACGGCCTGGGGGGCAAAATGCAGGGGGTGCCCCGGGAGGACGGCTTTGAGATCACCGTGGCCAGCGAGGTCATGGCGGCCTTCTGCCTGGCCACCGACCTTGCAGACCTGAAACACCGGCTGGGGCGGATGATCGTGGCCTATACCCGCGCCGGGGCGCCGGTGACCGCCCACGACCTGAAGGCGGAGGGGGCCATGGCCGCCCTTTTGAAGGACGCCCTCAAGCCCAACCTGGTGCAGACTTTGGAGGGCACCCCCGCCCTCATCCACGGCGGGCCCTTCGCCAACATCGCCCACGGCTGCAACAGCGTCATCGCCACTGACGCTGCCCTCAAATTGAGCGATTACGTGGTCACCGAGGCGGGCTTTGGCGCCGACCTGGGGGCGGAGAAGTTTTTGGATATCAAGTGCCGCGCGGCAGCTCTGGAGCCGGACGCGGTGGTCATCGTGGCCACTGTCCGGGCCCTGAAGCACCACGGGGGCGTGGCCAAGGCGGAACTGGACCGGGAGAACCTGGAGGCCCTGGAGAAGGGCCTTCCCAACCTGCTGCGGCACGTGGAGACCATCAGAAATACCTATCATCTGCCCTGCGTGGTGGCCATCAACGCCTTCCCCACCGACACCGCCGCCGAGCTGGCGCTGGTGGAGGAGAAGTGTAAGGAGCTGGGGGTCAACGTGGCTCTTAGTGAAGTGTGGGCCAAGGGGGGGCAGGGCGGTCAGGCTCTGGCGGAGGAGGTCATCCGCCTCTGCGGGGAGCCCAGGCTGGACGAGTTCACCTTTGCCTACCCGGACAACACGTCCATCATTTATAAGCTCAACGCCATTGTGGGCCGGGTGTACGGCGGGGCGGGGGTGATCCTCACCCCGGCGGCGGAGAAGCAGGCCAAGAAGCTCATTGACCTGGGCTTCGGCGGCCTGCCCATCTGCATGGCCAAGACCCAGTACTCCCTGTCCGACGACCCGGCCCTGCTGGGAGCGCCGGAGGGGTTCAAGGTCACTGTCCGGGCCTTCAAGGTGTGCGCCGGGGCGGGGTTCATCGTGGCCTACACCGGGGACATCATGACCATGCCCGGCCTTCCCAAAGTCCCGGCGGCGGAGAATATCGACGTGGACGAGAACGGAAAGATCACGGGGCTGTTCTGAAAAACGATACCGCCCGGTTCAAAGAGAACCGGGCGGTACTTTTTTTTGCTTATTCCGGCCAGGCGGGGAGCCAATAGCCCTCCCCGGCCATGCCCTGCTCCACCGGGATCATCCAGGCGCCCAGGGCGATGCCGGTGATGCCCTCCACCTCCACCGGGCGGTCGAAGACCCAGCGGGCCATGTTGGGGCCGTCCTTCTGGTGGCCGTAGATGCCCGACCTGGGATGGAAGGAGGTGCCGTCGGCCAGGAACACGGTGAGAGGATAGCCCCAGATCTGGGTGTAGTCGGGGGAGGTGGAGGTGATCACCACCCCCAGGGGGGAGAGCCGCAGCTCCTGGAGGGTGTTGTGGTCGATAAGGCCGGTGAGGGGGCTGGAGACCGTCTCCACCGGCCGGAGGGTCACGGGGAGAGTCCAGACAGCGTCCACCGGCTCCTGGGTCAGGCAGAGAC
The DNA here is from genome assembly GCA_947425785.1 of uncultured Pseudoflavonifractor sp. Classification (GTDB taxonomy): domain Bacteria; phylum Bacillota; class Clostridia; order Oscillospirales; family Oscillospiraceae; genus Vermiculatibacterium. The sequence goes on from CANEAY010000001.1 coordinate 134,143, forward strand.
CGACCAGGGGATCCAGATATTCCGGCAGTTCCGGCCCGCCGGGGCGGCGGACGTAGGACACATCGTAATATTTTTTGCCGTCTTGCTCGAAGGCCACCTCCTCCATGTCATAGGAGCCGTCCTGGGGGTAATCGCTCCTGCCGCTCTCACCAACGGTGGCCCCCCAGAAGGGGTTCAGCCTACTATCCTCCGGCTGGGCACAGGGTATGGCGGAGCAGTGGGAATATTCCAGAATAGCCTCCTCCGGGAAGCGGAAAAGGGTGTGGAACCGTCCGTCGTCGGCAAAGCCCACGGCGGCCAGAGTGATGCCGTCGGCGCCGGGAAGCTCCCGCTCTGCTTCATTGGGGAGGAGCACCCGTTCCCCGGAGGGCAGGATCTGGGAGGGCACCGGGTCGGCGGTGAGGCCATCCAGGGGGGTGATCTCCTCCTTGGCCCAGACCTCGTGGCGGCCTGGACGGAGGTCGGAGAGGGTCACCGTGGTCTCCAGCTCCCCCTGGAAAAAGACGCCGCCGTTTCGCTCAATGCAGACCAGGGCGGTCTTTGCGGCGGGGTCATAGTCCACGATCTGGCAGCCCTGGGAGAAGGAGGTCTCCCCCTCCAGCCACAGGTCCAGCCTCCCGTGGATGTCGGCCTGGGCCAGGCGATCGCCGGTGAGGTCGGTGACCTCCAGGTAGACCTTGGCGCACAGGTCGTCGGTGAGGGCGGAGAGGACTTTGACCTGGATGCCCTCCTGGATGACCACCCCCTCCTGGCTTTGGGCGAAGGGGATGAAGGCCCCCAGGGCGGTTTGGAGCATTTCATGGAGCGGCCCCGCCGCCAGGGCGGTGCCGGTGAGGGTGACCGCCGCCGCGGTAAGGACGGCGGCAAGGCGGAGCTTGTGTTTCATATAGCGTCTCCTTTCCGGTTCCTCCGCCGAGAGAGTGGCCTCCACCCGGCGGCAGATGGTTTTGGGGTTTAAGGCAAAGGGGCTGGGGGCGGCGGCAAGGCCCAGCTCCCGTTCCAGTTTTTTCAGTCTGTCAGCCATGCTCCATGCCCTCCTTTCCCTGTAATTGTTCCCGGAGAAGGAGCCTTCCCCGGTGGAGTTTGGTCTTGGCGGTGGAGAGGTTCATCCCCAGGTCTGCGGCGATGGTTTTCAGCTTCTCCCCCTCATAGTAATAGCGCAGGAACAGCGTCCGTTCCGGCTCGGCCAGGCTGTCCACCAGCTGCCAGAGGGCCTCCTGGGTCTCCCGCTCCTCGGCCTGCCGCTGGAGATCCTGGGGGGTGGCGGCGGTCTCGGGCAGTTCCGTGGTGGGAACATAGGAGCGCAGCCGGTTTTTGGCCTTGTTGGAGGCCACCGTCCCCAGCCAGGGGCGGAGGGAGCGCGCCGGGTCTAACTGGGCGGCGCGGCGCCACAGCTCCACGAAGGTGTCTGCCACCGCCTCCTCCAGCTCCTCGCGGGGGAGATGGCCCAGAAGGCGGTAGGCGCAGGCGCTGACGTAGGGGGTGTAGCGGCGGATGAGGGCTTCCAGGGCGCCGGGGTCACCCTTCTGGAGTTTTCGAATGAGGGTGGACTCTTCCATCCGCTCACCTCCTTGCAGAAACGTTTCTGTTTATAGATACCCCAAAAGGGGAAAAAGGTTTCAAAAAGGGCCGGCGGAATTCCGCCGGCCCTTCCCTTTATTTCGCGTAGTAGTTGATAAGGCAGCCCGCCAGGATGATGTCCCGCTCCTCCCGGGTCAGGCCGGGGAGCTTCAGCTTCACCGGGGTCTGGGTCTGCTCCTGGCCTTCGGGGTGCCGGATGAGGTAGGCCTGGATGACCTCCCCATCCCCCTTCAGAAGCGTCCTGATGCCGGGGATGTAGAGGGAATCTCCCGGCTTGAGGCCCCAGTTCTTCACGTCCTCGGCGATGAAGGGGAGCATACCCCAGTTCACCACGTTGGAGCGGTACCGCTTGGTGGCGTACTCCGCCGCCACGTTGGCACAGCCCCCCAGCACCCGCTGGCAGGAGGCGGCCTGCTCCCGGGCGGAGCCGTCCCCAGGCTTCAGCGCCATGATGAAGGAGCCGATGCCGGTGTTTTGGAACTCGTTGGTAGGTGTTTCCGCCCGCCGCTTCAGCTCCTCCTCCTGCACCTTCAAGGCCCGGGGGACGTACAGGGGATCCTTGCGGGAGAGGGCGAACTGGGCCAGCTTCAGGGGGTTGGAGCGGTAGGAGGAGGTCTCACCCGAGGGGATGAGCTCGTCGGTGGTGGTCACCGGGTCGTAGATGGCGGCGCAGCAGGTGAGCAGCAGGTTCTCCGGCAGGGGGATCTGCTCCGGCCAGTCGGCGATGTTGGGGCCGAAGACCAGGGGCACCTGGGGGGCCGGACGGCCCACGCCGTAGTAGACCCGGGACTTATAGGACTTGTCGCTGTAGGCCCAGCGCTCGTTGGGATAGTCGGGGGTGAGCAGCTCGGGGGGCAGCTCGTCGGCGGCGGTGAGGAGGCCGCCGTTGAGCGCGGTGGCGGCGATGGAGCGGGCGTCCATGAGGGCCACGTAGCTGACCTGGCCGTCGGCGGGCTTGCTGCCCTCCCGGTTGGGGAAGTTCCGGGTGGAGTGGCGAATGGAGAAGCCGCCGTTGCCCGGCACGTCTCCCGCTCCGAAGCAGGGGCCGCAGAAGCAGGAGCGGATGGAGGCCCCCGCGCACATCAGGTCGGTGATGTAGCCCTTCCGGGTCAGCTCCTGCAAAATGGGCATGGAGCCGGGATAGCAGGACAGGGAGAAGGGGCCGGAGCCGGTGGCGCGGCCCTTCAAAATTTCCGCCGCCCGTTTCAGGTTCTGGTAGGTGCCGCCGGAACAGCCGGCGATGACCCCCTGGTCCACCTTGAAGCCGTCAATGGTGATCTTCTTGAGGGGGGAGGGGGCGTTCTTAAGGCCCAGCTGCTCCGCCGTGTCCACATCCACCTGGTGGAGCAGGTCTTGAATATTGGCCTTGAACTCCTTGATGGTGAAGGCGTTGGAGGGGTGGAAGGGAAGGGCGATCATGGAGCTGACCTTGTCCAGGTCGATCTCCACCAGGCCGTCGTAGTAGGCCCCCTCCGCCGGGGCCATGGCCTGGAAGCTGTCCCCCCGGCCCAGGACGCCCAGGTGGGCCCGGGTCACCTCGTCGGTCTGCCACACCGAGGACAGGCAGGCGGTCTCGGTGGTCATCACGTCGATGCCGGAGCGGTAGTCCATGGCCAGATTGCGCACACCGGGGCCGATGAACTCCAGCACGGCGTTCTTCACCGCCCCGGTCTTGAAGGTAGCTCCCACCAGGGCCAGGGCCACGTCCTGGGGCCCCACCCCGGGCCGGGGACGGCCGGTGAGGTGGACGGCGATGATAGGGGGATAGGCGATGTCGTAGGTCTTTTCCAGCAGCTGGCGTGCAAGCTCGGGGCCCCCCTCGCCGATGGCCATACAGCCGTAGGCGCCGTAGCGGGTGTGGGAGTCGGAGCCTAAGATCATCTTGCCGGGGGCGGCGTAGCGCTCCCGCATGTAGGAATGGATGACCGCCTGGTGGGCGGGGACGAATTCGCCGCCGTACTTCCGGGCGGCGGACAGGCCGAAGAGGTGGTCGTCCTCGTTGATGGTGCCGCCCACGGCGCACAGGGAGTTGTGGCAGTTGGTGAGCACATAGGGGATGGGGAACCGCTCCATGCCGGAGGCCCGGGCGGTCTGGATGATGCCCACGTAAGTGATGTCGTGGGAGGCCATGGCGTCAAATTTGATCTGGAGCCGTTCCATATTGCCGCTGTGGTTGTGGGCGGCCAGGATGGAGTAGGCCATGGTCTTCTGACGGCCGGCGTCCACCCCCATCGGGTCGGTCTGGACAGGGAAAAACTGTCCCTGTTTATAGTAGAAGCCCTTATTTGTGACGGATATGCTCATAACCATGATTCCTCCCGCTTTTTGGCTTTTTCTATCATATCAAATTCAAAATGAAATGGCAAGATTCAGTCCCAGGGATCCTCCTTCGGACGGGAGGAGCTCCAGTGGGAAAATTCGCTCTCCTCCACGCGCCTTCTCCGCCGCCGGACGAACAGCAGCAGGGCCACGACGCCCGCAAAGAAGGCGGCGCCGCAGCAGCAGAGGGCAAGGATGGGGAGAAAGTCCATCTTCTCCGAACTGGAGCCGTCCATCCTGGGCCGTCCCATGGCGGGAACGGAGAGGCCCAGCTCCTCCTCCATGGCTTTCCCCAGCCGTTGGGCCAGATCCTCCAGGGTGGCCGTCTCAAAGATATCCCCCAGTCCCGCCAGCCCTGCCGCCTCCTCATAGGTGACGGTGGTGGGCAGGGCGCTGATGACCATGTAGGAATCCACCGCCCCGGCCCAGTCGGTGCGGGAGGTGAGCCAGATGTCCAGGGCGGAGAGGGCGGAGGTGCCGTAGCTCACGTAGTAGAAGGGGGACTGGAAGAGATGGGTGACCTCCATCCACTCCTCCGGGGCGTAGTCGTCATAGCCGTAGTCCTGGGTGATGGAGAGGAAGAGGCTATTCAGCTCCTCCACCGTCATGTCCGGCTGGGCATAGACCGCCGTCTCAAACTCGTTGTACATATAGCCGTCCACCACGCTGCCCAGGATGGAGCAGACCTGGTGCCAGCGGTGGGCATTGCCCAGCCGGCCGAAGAGATCCCCGGAATGGGCGGTAAAGAGAAGCTCCAGGGCCTGGGACTGTATCTCGCTGACGTCCAGGATGTTGTCCGCCCAGAGGGCGCGGTCGGTGCCGTGGAAGAAGCTGTTGAAGTGGCCGAACTCGTGAACGACGGTGTTGTAATCCCGGAAGTCCCCATAGGGGGAATCGAAGATGAAGGCGGAGCCGTAGCTGGGAAGCTCGGCGGTGTAGCCCATGGGCAGCTTGGTGCCGCTGTCGTCCAGGTCGTAGAGGTGGTGCTCCAGCAGGAAGGCGAAGGACTCCTCCAGCTCCGGGTGGATCTGGCCCAGGTAGGGGGCGATGGCCTCCAGCCGCTCCTGGCCGGAGGCGGCGGGCAGGTCGTAGAGGGCGTCCACCTCCTCCTGGATGGCCTGTGTGATCTGGCCAAGAAGCTGGGGGAAGGTGGCCTTCACCGTCCTCTGGACGGCCTTGACGTCCTTCGGGGCGTAGTCCCGGCAGTAGACCGACTCGTAGGCGTAGTCGGCGTAGCTTCTGTATCCGTACAGCCGGGCCAGCTGGGTGCGCACGTCCACCAGCTCCAGGTACAGCTCCCCCATGGTCTGGGTGTCGTAGTCGCTCCCCAGCAGCTGCTCGTATTCGGAGACGAGCTGGGTCTCCTGCTGGCAGAGGGCCAGCTCCTCCTCCGTCATGGGTTCATAGTGGGAGAGGGAGTCGGCCCAGTCCTTGCCCCCGTTCTCCTTCAGTATACCGTTGAGGGGGCTCTTGGCCAGGGCCTTCAGCGCCGTGAGACACCGGTCAAAGAGCACCGTCAGCCTGTCCAGCCGCTCCGTATAGGCCTGGGCGGCCGCCTCATCGGTGTAGTCGGCGTCGTAGCGGAGCATGGCCAGGGTCATCTGGGTGTAGAGGGTGTCGTAGCCGTCTAGGAGCTGCTGGTAGGCATCTTGGAGATAAGACTGGTATACCGGCAGGAGGGAACGGGGGAAGGCCCCGTTGTCGAGGATGGCCGTCAGGCTCTCCAGCTGATCCAGAGCCTGGGTGAGTTGGGTCTCGTCAAAGCTCTCCCAGGACATTTGGGCGTAGTCCACGTCGGCATGGGCCTTGTCCCCGGGGTAATAGGCCCCCTGGGCGGGGGCGGCCAGAAGGGCCACGGTGAGGACGGCGGCGGTGAGCGAACGGAAAAGACGTGCCATGGGTGACCCTCCTGTCAAAAAGTGAAAAGGCCGGGGCGGGGCTCCGCCTGCTGTATGACTGCTCTACCCGCCGAAGGCGGGCAGAAAAAGTGGTGCAAAGCCATTTTACCGTACCGGGGCAAAAAAATCAACACCGGCCGCGGATACGACAAACGCCCGGCGGGCCATTGGGCCGCCGGGCGTGAAGGCCGCTCACTCCCCGGGGGAGAAGCGGATATAGCTTTTGTTCCGGGCGTCGCAGATGAGGACGATGCCCTTTTCCCTAGCCAGCTGGACGCTCTGCCAGGTGGGGATGGCCTTGGCCACAAAGACCCGCAGGCCGGCGGTGATACCCTTTTGGAGCATATCCAGGGGCACCCGGCCGCTGGAGAAGAGCAGGCACTCCCAAAGGGGGAGCCCATCCAGCAGGGCACAGCCCACCGCTTTGTCCAGGGCATTGTGCCGGGAAAGGTCTTCGGTGACGTACCTGATCTCCCCATTGTGGAGGATGGTACAGCTGTGCACCCCCCGGGTGCGCTTATAGAGGGGATGGCCGGCGCTGAGCTTCTCCTGGGCCAGATAGATCATCCCGTCGGTGACCGTGGGGGCCCATCCCGCCGGGGGGGCCTCCTTCGGCGCCGCCGACCGCGCCAGGGTGACGTCGAGCCTGGCGCCGTCCGGGGAGAGGGCCCAGTCCTTCACCTGCTCCATCCCGGCGATGAGGCCGTCGGTACACAGCCGGCCGATAGCCAGGGCGGGCAGGTAGGTGGGAGTACACACGATGGTGTGGAGGAGCTTGCCGTCCACGCAGAGCTCCAGGGTGTGCTCATAGGGCACGTCCACCGTAATGGGGACAGCGCTGCCCTCCGGGCCGGTGCGCAGCCCGGACACAGTCCGAACAGGCGCCTCAGTCGGTGAAGAGATCCACATCGCTGATGGCCTTGGCGTACCGGGGAGTCAGATACTGGGTGGAGTAGAGGAACCGGGTGTTCTCGTTGTTGGTCAGTTCCTGAATGTCCTGGTACTGTTCCATAGTCTGCATTGCCGCCCAGGCCTGCTCTACCTCCGCCTTGCTTCGGTTGTAAGGTGGGCGCTGGAAGTAGAAGAAGGGGGTGGCGGCGGGGTAGGTCTTGGCGTTGAAGCGAACCATCTGGGCCATCATGGACACCAGGTCGTCGTCCTGGATAAGGACATCGATCATGGCGTAGTTGTCGCTCATGGTGGCGGTGGAGTAGTAATAGAGATCCTTGGCTCCCTGGCGGGTAGCGATGTCCTTACAGGTTTCATCGGCGGCCATGGCCTCCAGAAGCTCCTCCAACCCCTCCACCTCGCTCTTGAGCAGGATCAGACCGGTGACCTGGGCATTGGCCGAGCGGATACGGATGTACTCAGCCAGCTTCCAGTGGGCAGGAGCCTGGATCTCAGGCTCCTGCTCCTCTGGTTCTGCGGGTATGTCGGCAAATTGGTCCTCCACGTCGGGCTGCTGGGCGAGAAAGTCGAAGAGATCCACCTTCTCCTCCCCGGCGGCCATGGTCTCCTGGGCGGACTCCACCGAAGCGCCCGCCTCATTGGCTTTTCGGGCGGCTTCAGCGGCAGAATCTATGTCGAAAGTCGGGCTCTTGGGCTTCTTCTTGGCCGCCATCTCGTCGGCCTGGAGCTCCTCAACAGCGCTCTTGGGATCAGTGACGGCCGCCACAGTGGAGAAGCCCTTTTTCCGTCTTCCAAACAACATAGCCTATCGGTTCCTTTCTCAGATGATTCCCCGGTCGGCCAAATCCTTGGCCATGTCCTCCAAACCATAGGCCTTCAGGGTTTCGGCGGTGGGAATACCGGTCTCCACGTCCCAGCCCAGCTCGGTGTACATCATGTCCATGGCCTTCTTCATGTCCTCGCGGTCCAGCTTGGTGGTACCTTCCTCAAAGGGCTTGAAGTCGGGCTCTTTGTCAAAGACCCAGCCGGTGATAGCATCGTGCTCAGTGCGCAGGTTGGCACTATCGCAGTTGAGCTTGAAACTGATGGCGGTCATGACACGAAGCATGTGCAGGATCTTCTTGCCGAACTCCTGCAGGTCGTCCTGGGTGTAGGTCTTGCCGGTGACGGCGGTCATGAAGTCGGCCTGGAGATCCAGGTCACCGTGGTAATCCCGCTCCTTGGAGGGAGACTGGGTCATGGGCCACATCCAGTTGCACAGGGTGGAGGAGTCATGGAAGTTCTTGTCGGCGGCACAGTAGATAGCCAGCTTCACCTTATTCTCGTTGATGGGGGTGTATGCCTTGGACTTGTCGTAACAGCCTTCGCCGAAGAAGTCCTCCATGACCTTCTTGGTCACCTCGTAAGGAGCGCCAGAACCGGTTTCGCAGACGATCTCGTGGATCATGCAGTCACGGTTGTAGAACATGTTGTAAAGCATGCCGGTCTGCCAGGCCTCGGCGGGGCCATGGTGGTTGGGGAAGCCACAGTACATCAGGTTGGAGTTGGTGCCGTCAGCGCGGTCCAGCCACTCCTTGGGCAGGCCAAAGGCTTCCATCATGGCCAGGGTGCCCTTGGCGATAACAGAGAGCTTGCCCTCACCCATGGCCAGACGGCGGATGATCTCCACTTCCCAGCGGGGATCGCCGTCGTGCATCCAATCCCAGGGTAGAGAGTCGTACTCCTCCTCGCCGATGTAGCCCACAGCCTCCTCGCGGGGCAGGGAGAGGAACCATTTCAGATCACGGTTGATGTTGCCGTAGTTGTCCCACAGGCCCATGTCATCCACAGCGTGAGACCAGGCCAGATTGATGACCATCTTGGCGTCGCCCTCATATTTGAAGTCCTTCAGCTCCACGCCGGGATAGGCGTAGTTGCCGTAAAGTACGGGCATACAGGTGTTGGAGTTGTGAATGGGCAGGTCGTACTCGGCCAAGGGGTCAATCTCGTACTGGGTATAGCAGCGAATGGGGCAGGACTGGCAGCCGCCGGACTTAATGATGTAGTTGGAGGCCACCTCGCCAAAGTCGAACACGCCCTTCAGGCAGCGGTAGGCGATCTTGTTGATGTCGTTGTAGGGCTGCTCACCGGCGTCGATCTCCTCGCCATCAGGGGTGTGGCCCCACACGCGACCGGGGGCGCCGGACCAGCGGTTTTTGCCGGAAACGGCGCTGAACTCGGCCCAGGACTGGGGCAGGGCGGGCACGTTGTGGTTGTTGTTGCCGCCGATGAGGTTGCCCATCATGTAGGAACTCAGCTCCAGAACCTTCTTAGGATCGGCCACCTTCACGGTGCCGGTGCCCCGAATGACGATACCCTTGAGCTTCTTGTTGCCCAGCGCAGCGCCAACGCCGGCGCCGCCGGCGTTGCCGAAGCTGGTGTTGAGGGTGGAGTAGTCCATCAGGTTTTCGCCGGCGGGGCCAATGGAAGCGGCCTCGAACTCGCGGCCGGTCTGCTCAATGAGCCAGGCGTTGGACTCGAAGGTGCCCTTGCCCCAGACAGCGCTGGCGTCCTCCAGGGAGACCTTGTCGTCCTCGATCTTCAGGTAGACAGGCTTGGCGGAAATGCCGGTGACCACGATGCCGTCATAACCGGCATACTTCAGTTGGGGGCCGATGTGACCGCCCATATGGGCGTCCACAATGGAATGGCCCTTGGACCAGGTGGAGCGGAAAGTAATGTTCATACGGCCGGAGCAGGGAACGCCCGAGCCAGTGAGGGGGCCCACGCCAAAGATGACCAGAGCCTTCTCATCATAAGGATCCAGATCCATGGGAGCCTCATCGTACATGATACGGTAGGCCATACCCATGCCGCCAATATACTCCTGATACTTGGCGCTATCCTCAGTGGTGATGGAGCCGGTGGAGAGATCCACCCGCAAGAGCTTGCCAGCCCATCCAAAAGTTTCAGCCATAATTCAGTTCTCCTTTCCTGTTCAAACGATTACAGGTCCTTGTAGGCATCCTGGGCCGCACTGGTCACAGCGTCCCAATCCACGATGGACAGAGCCCCGGAGGGACAGCCGGCCACGCAGGCGCCGCAGGCGATGCACTTGGAGGACTTCTTGGTTTCGGGATTGACGGTGGGCATGTGCCAGGGGCAGGCCTGGACACAGGCGCCGCAGCCGATGCACTTCTCCTGATCCACCTTGCGGACGCCGGTGGTCTCATCGGCGTAGATGGCCTGCTGGGGGCAGACCTTGCCGCAGGCGGGATCTTCGCACTGACGGCAGGTGTCAGGGAAGTAGAGCCAGGGGTTCTCACTGAGAAGCCCATTGCCGGCTCCATCAAGATTCAGCTTGCGCTGGATCTTGACCCGGCTGATGAAGGTACTGGCAGCGCCGTCATTGCTCAGTGAGCAGTTGAGCTCGCAGCGTTGACAGCCTACGCAGCGGCTGGCATTGACTACAAGCAGGCCCTGAGGCATGGCCCAGACCATGACTTCGCCCTCATCCACCTGCTTCTGGGTACAGCCCATCAGGGTGAGCAGCGGAGTGGACAAGACAAGCCCGGCAAGGCTGACGCCAGAAATTTTGAGGAACTGCCTACGAGTCACTTCTTTAGTGTCGAATCCTTTCTTTTCCTCAGACATAGGGATCCTCCTCCAAATAAATATAGTGGCATGGAAAGTCGTTACAGATTATTCCACGGTTGATATAATATGACATTGTGAAGAGTTTGTCAAGGAAAAGCGGCAAGATTCGACAGGAAAGTTTTTTGCTGCGAAAGAACGCGAACGGTCATCCCGGTTTTTGCTCTTTCCCAACCAGGAGATGGATCCCATCGGTCTCTGTAAGGATCTGGGCCAGGAACTGGAGGAAGCGGCCGACAAACTCGGAGCGCTCCCCGGCGCGGACGATATAGTATACGGTCTGGTCGGCAGGCCCCTGCTCCAGCGGGTACCAGGTCAGAGCGGCGTCCAGCTTTTCCATGGCCTTGGCGATGGACAGGGGGGCGATCATCCAGGTATCCGGGTCGCTGCTGAAAAAGGGCTGGGCGACATGGGGAGCCCAGACCGACACCACCGGGGTCAAAAAGCCGCCCAGCACGGTGGTGTGCCACTGGGAGAAATCTGCCGTCCAGGGCACGAAGACCTCCTTTTCCATGTTCAGCTCCCGGGGGGACATCCCGGGGCGGAGAGACCCATGGCGGTTGGCCAGCAGCACCATAGGCACGGAAAAGATGGGGTGGGATTCCACCTTGGGGTAATATTGCTCCTCGGTGACGATGCCCATATCGGCCCGGTAGTTTGCCATGCGCTCGTAGCACTGCTGGCTGTCGCCGCGGTGGACGGTAAAAAAGATGTTGGGCTCCGCTCTCACAAAGCGGTGGAGCACCTGGGGCAGGATGTATTCCCCCACCGTCCCCGCTACCTCCAGGGTAAAGCTGATATGGAGATTCATCTGGGGGAGGGCCTTGGTCTCATTCCACAGCTCCATATACCGCTCGGCGATGGAGAGGAAGGCCCGGCCGGAAGGGGTGAGGAGGATCTGCCGTCCGCCCCGGGAGCGGGTCACCAGCCGGCAGCCCACCTCCCGCTCCAGCTGCACCAGCCGGCGGCTCACCGCCGACTGGGTGGTGTTCAGCTTGCTTGCCGCGGCGGTAAAGCTGCCGGTGCCCGCGAGGGCGAGAAAGAGATCCATGTCAGAAAAGGAAAACATAAAGCACCTCAAAGATATATCGATTTTGCTATATTATACACTGTTTATAGCCAGGAAATCAATATGTTTTTGCGCCGCGGGGTTCGGCAAAAAAGGACATGGCTCTCTTTTCGGCCGCTATAATCCCTTGACTTTTAGTCCCTGTACTTTTATAATGGCTCTTGCGTGTCACATTGAAAAATGCGCGGTGCGCCCTTGAGACAGTGGCCGCGCCGCCACAGGAAAGGAGCGATGCTCCATGCGGATCGGAGCCACAGAGCTTCTGGTGATCTTTGCCCTGGCTCTGCTGGTCATCGGGCCGGACCGGCTGCCCGAGTTTGCCAAGAAGCTGGGCGAGGCCATGGGCCAGTTCAAGACATACTCCAGCAAAGTTGCCAAGGACATACAGGAGACTGTCATCGACCCCATGGAAGAGGCCGCCGCCCCTGTCCGGGAGGCCGTGAAGCCCATCGAGGAGATGGACAAGACCATTCGGGACGGCCTGCGGGACGTGGAGAAGTCCTTCTCTGACCTGGGCAAGCCCTCGGCCAAAAAGCCGGAGGGGGAGAAGCCCAAGGCGGAGCCCGAAGCCAGCCAGACCACAGCCCCTGCCGGCCAGGCAGAGAAAAGTGAAGAGCTATCCAAGGAGGAAGAGAAATGAAAATCGGAACCTTTGAACTTCTGGCCATCCTGGCCATCGTCCTGATCATTTTTGGCCCCAGCCAGCTGCCCAAGCTCACCAAGATGTTCGGCAAAAGCGTGAAGAGCTTCCGGGAGGGCGTCGATGAAGAGAAGTCCGCCGGGGAGAAGCCTGTGGAGCAGGTCGCTAAGGATGGCGAAGCAGACAAAGAGTAAGGCCGCGCAGACCAATGAGAAGCGGATGAAGCTCACCGGCCACCTGAAGGAGCTTCGCAACCGTCTCATCGTCTGCCTTCTGTTTTTGTTCGTGGGCACCATCGTGGGGCTGGGCTTTGCCCCGCGGGTGGTGGAGCATCTGCTGGGCATGGGCGAGGTCTATGGCTACCAGTACGTCTACCTGGCTCCCCAGGAGCTGCTCATGCAGTATATGTCGGTGGCGCTCATCTTTGGCTTGGTGTGCGCCATGCCTGTCATCATGTATGAGGTATGGGCCTTTGCCCGGCCGGGCCTTTCCAAGCGGGAGAACATAGCCTTTGTATGCTCTCTTATTTTCGGTACGGCCTGTTTCTGCGCGGGAGTCTATTTTGCCTACCGGATCATGCTGCCCACCATGCTGCTGTTCCTGAGCACTCTGGAGAACTACGCCCAGGTGGCCGCCGCCATCTCGGTGCAGAATTACATCTCCTTCCTGCTGACCATCTTCATCATCTTCGGCGTGGTCTTTGAGCTGCCGGTGGTCTCGCTGGTGCTCAACGCCGTGGGACTGCTGAAGGTGGAGTGGATGAAGAAGGCCCGCCGTTTCGTTATCGTCATCAGTTTCGTGGTGGCCGCCATTATCACGCCGCCCGACGTGGTCTCCCAGATCATGGTGGGTATCCCCATGCTGATCCTCTACCAGTTGAGTATCATCCTGTGTATGATCTCGGAAAAGCTCCGCCGGCGGTACAAGAAGCCGGAGGACGACGGGGAGAGCGACACCGACGGGGAAGAGGACACTTCGGAGCAGTAAAAGAGAAAAAGCGACCGCCCCGGGCCATATCCGGCCCGGGGCGGTTTTCGTATTTTTTATTCAAATGTATAGATGGGGGAGCCAGCGTTATAAACTTAGTTCTAGTTTATGATGGGGAAGGGAAAAGAATTGGATACCAGGTAGACATGAACTCCGGTTTGGAGATGGTGTAGATTTCCTTGTAAAGCTTATTCTTTACCTTTCGAAGACCAAATAAAATCGGGGCTGCTTCTTCCATTTTAGCTAACTGATGTACCTTACCGCGAATGCCCTCAAAGCTTTCGTCCTCTCCGGTGTCGGCATAGATGACGAAGAGGGTCAATTGGGATACGGTGGCATCTACATTTGATTCCTGATCAATGGCCAAGCGGAAGAGTTGAAAACTTTGAAAGGCTTTCCGAGCCAACTGTGCTGTATCAATATTAGCTTGTGGTTGGTTTTTAAATTCAAGAAAATAGTATTCTCCGTCTCGTTCTAATAAACCGTCGCAGGAAGCAACTGCCTGTTTGGCTTGAAGCTGTTTGGTTAAATATTTTGCAATTTTGTCAAAATTGTAGACCTGATTATCTGCGTCAATGAATGCAACACCCTTGGCATCATCGGTAGAAACCTCGCGCAGAGAGCGTAGATAAATTTCTTTGTCTGGCAGAAAGTCCATGGTCATAGCTCCTCAAAGGGAAGGTATAGATCTCGGTAAATCCTTTCCGTACTGCCTGTGACGTCCTCCACCTGGTAGAGCCCCAAGGTTCCGGGGGTGGTTCGATAAAAATGGCAGTGCTCGCCAATGTCATGCTGGTTGGCATACACCTCCACGGCTCGCACAAAATAGGGGCTATGGGAATTAAGAAACACTTTGATTCCAAGCTCCGTGTGAAGAATCACCAGCACATGCGCCAAGATGAGTTGCCAGGCGGGATGCAGATTGACTTCTGGCTCGTCAATAATTAAGGTGTGGTTTTTATAGAGCTGGCCGTTTTCCACCAGACGTTTGATTACGGCAAAGGTTTTGTTGCCGGAGGCAATATTTTTCAAAGAGATGGGCTGGGCACAGTGCTCGTCCACATATTGCAGTGTGTTTCCATTTTCTACTAGCCCGCCTTGAATCGCTTCATTAATCATAGAGATAACTTGTTCCGCCTTTTCGTGGGTCTCAATAGTGGGCTCAGCGAGTTCATCCTCTTCCGGATGGGAAAGTAGGTGGGTCATAAGAGGATCTCTGGTGCGTCGAATACGAAAATATCTTGGATTGTTAGGTAATTCATCGAGAATATGCTTTGGTTCCAAATAGATGGGAGCGAATTCCTTGATTTCAGAATAAGAACATTTCAATACCTTGTTATTTTTTAGAGTGACGTAACAAAGGGGGGAAGCATTATCGTCAAAGAGCGTGATTTGTCCTACAGAATCCTGACCAAGAGTATTGATCTGATTGTCAAATGCTCTGCGGAGATTGCCCTCAACCAAAAATTGAATATGTTCCTCTATGGGGCGGTTAATTGCCGCTTGCAGTTGTACCAGAAAATCGGCATAGGCTGCCGAGATTTCTTCAGTGTACTCAGAGAATGCACCGACAAAACTATCAGAAACATGGATGCAGAGTAAAGCCTGGAAATCTATATATTTTTGGGGTGGTACAACAGTGCCGGAAAGGAGACCAGAAATCAGTTCATTAAAGTTATAAGTGTAGAGCAACTCGTCAGGTAGGACATCTTCCAAGAAGCCCTGTAAGATTTGGTCAACGCTTCGAAAACGAGAGTGTTTTACTTCAGCGGTAAGATTTGTATAGGCTGCAATAACCCCGCTAAGTGCTTTGCTGATAGTACTTTTTCCAGTGCCATTATAGCCGGCCAGAATAGAAATACCGTCTACAGCGACTTCGGCATGTTGGATTTTTGCGACATTTTCTACCAAAAGTTTCATAGTATTCTCCTCGTTACCGAAAAGTTAAATGGTCGGTGGAAGAACTTGGCCTATTATAATGGAATAGTTTAGCTTTTATGCATTTAGAAAATGAAGGTGTTTTTAAGAGCGCCACATTTTGGCTTAACTGGAAGCACAGTGGCGTCAGAAAGTTATAAACTGGTGCGGGATAAGGGATTTGAACCCTTACGCCTTGCGGCAACGGAACCTAAATCCGTCTTGTCTGCCAATTCCAACAATCCCGCAAATATAATCAACCAGCATTTTGTATCCAGTATACCAAATATAAGTTGATGCGTCAATCATTGCCTTTTGCCCATGGAAGGACTATAATGAAAAAAACAGTTTTTGGGGGTGCTCTGATGGCACAACTGAAAAAAGCGCCGCACGTGGCCGCCGTCCACGACCTGTCCGGCATGGGCCGGTGCTCTCTGGCGGTGGTGCTGCCGGTGCTGTCCGCCATGGGCTGCTGGTGCTCCGCCCTGCCCACGGCCTACCTCTCCGCCTCCACCATCTTCCCCCCCTCGGACAGCTTCGTCTTCCGGGACTTGACCGGGGAGATGGAGGGCTCCGCCGACCACTGGGCAGAGCTGGGGGTGCAGTTCGACGCCCTCTACAGCGGCTTCGTGGGCTCCGAGCGGCAGATCGGCGTGCTGGGGGACTTCCTGGGCCGGTTCCGGGGGAAGGACACCCTGGTGCTGGTGGATCCCGTCATGGGAGACTGGGGCAAGCCCTACCGCACCTACACTCCCGCCATGTGCCAGGCCATGAAGACCCTGGCGGAGCTGGCGGACGTCATCACCCCCAACTTCACCGAGGCCGCCATCCTGCTGGACGAGCCCTACGAGCGGGTCCCCAAGACGGAGGCGGGCGTGAGGGAGTGGCTGGAGCGCTTGAGCGGCAACGGAAAGCGCTCAGTTATCATCACCGGCATCCATCCCCGGCCCGGCCAGGTGGGGGCCGCCTGCTTTGACCGGGAAAGCGGCGGGACCGCCATGACCGCCGTCCATGAGACCCCGGCCCAGTTCCCTGGCACCGGCGACCTCTTTGCCACCGTGACCCTGGGCGCCCTGCTGACGGGCCAGAGCCTGAAGGAGGCGGCGGCGCTGGCGGTGGAATTTGTGGGGGAGTGCGCCCGGCACACCCTGGAGCTGGGCACCCCCATAGAGGAGGGCGTCCAGTTCGAGACCCTGCTGGCAAAGCTGACGCCGAAGTGTTGAAAAAAGGAAAAGCCGCCGCCCAAGACTGGGCGGCGGCTGTGTTTTTTATCAGCCGGCCAGGAAGAAACCCTTCAAAAGCCCGCCGAAGATGTGGGGGACGGTGAGCCGCTCCACAGCCTGGGAGGCCAGGATGGGCAGCTCCTGCCGGACTTGCCCGTCCACCCGGACGGTGAGCTTGCCCAGCTGCTGGCCCTCCTCCACCGGGGCCTCCACGTCCTGGCACAGATCCACGGTGGTCTCCACCTGGTCGATCTTGGCCTTCTCCACCAGGATGCGGCCCTGGCCGGCCACCACGGGCTGGACGGTCTCCCGTTCACCCAGGAGCACATTCACCGGGGGCAGGGCCTGGGGCGGCGTCACGTCCAGGACGGTGTAGGTGGCGAAGCCGTAATTGAGCAGGGCGGAAGCGGCGGCGGAGCGGGTGTCCTTGGTGGTGGACTTGAGCACCACGGCGATGAGCTCCATGCCGTCCCGCTCCGCCGTGGCGGAGACACAGTATCCGGCGGAGGAGGTGAAGCCGGTCTTCAGGCCGGTGCAGCCCTCGTAGAAGCGCAGCAGCTTATTGGTGTTGGCCAGCTGAAAGGCCCCCTCCCGGAGGGAGTCCATCCAGATGGTGGAGTACTCCCGCACCTTGGGATGGTTCAGGATGAGCTCCCGGCTCATCACGGCGATGTCGTGGGCGGAGGTGAGGTGGCCGGGGGCGGTGAGGCCGGTGCAGTTCATAAAGGTGGTGTCCGTCATGCCCAGCTGGGCGGCCCGCTCATTCATCCGCTCCACAAAAGCGGTCTCGCTGCCTGCCAGGTGCTCGGCCAGAGCCACGGCGGCGTCGTTGCCCGAGGCCACCGCCACCGCCTTGAGAAGGTCGTGGACGGTCATGACCTCCCCCTCCTTCAAATAGACCTGGCTGCCCCCCATGGAGGCGGCCCGGGTGGAGACCTGTACGCTGTCGTCCACCCCAAGGCTGCCGCCGTCGATGGCCTCCATCACCAGGAGAAGGGTCATCACCTTGGTGACGCTGGCGGGCTCCAGCTTGTCATGGGGGTTGAGGGAATACAAAATTTCGCCGGTCTCCTTTTCCATGAGCACAGCGGCCCCGGCGTCCAGGGCCAGGTCGGGGGCGGTCTCTACGGCGCGGGCGGGAAAGATGCACAGGGAAACGGCCAACAGGGCCGCCAAACATTTTTTCATGGTTCTGCCTCCTGAAATCCTGACTTGAGATCCTGGCGTTAAGATGTGGAATTTTACGGCGGTTATTCCCGGCGAAAGATGGAAGAGATGACTCGTCCAAAAAAAATTTCAGAAAAATTGAAAAAAACTCTTTACATTTTTGCATTAGCGTGTTATCATGCTAAAGTAATGAAGAGGCACCACCAATGAAAGGAAATCATTTTGAGGAGGATACATACCATGAAAAAGATCATTTCTGCGGCTTTGGCCCTGACCCTGGCTCTCTCTCTGACCGCCTGCGCCGGGGGAGGCGAGAAGAATACTCCCGCCGCCGACAGCGATATGGCCTATGTGAAGAACAACGGCAAGCTCATCGTGGGCATCACCGACTTCGCCCCCATGGATTATCAGGACGCCGACGGTAACTGGATCGGCTTTGACGCCGATATGGCCAAGGCCTTTGCCGAGCGGTTGGGGGTGGAAGCCCAGTTCCAGATCATTGCCGATTGGGATAACAAGGTCATGGAGCTGGACGGCAAGACGGTGGATGTGGTGTGGAACGGCATGACCCTCACCGATGACGTGAAGGCCGCCATGGAGTGCTCCAACGCTTACTGTGACAACGCCCAGGTGGTCATCGTTCCCGCCGCGAAGGCCGCCGACTACCAGACCGTGGACAGCGTAAAGAGTTTGAGCTTTGCCGTGGAGAACGGCTCCGCCGGCCAGGAGCAGGTGGAGGCCCTGGGTGCGGAATTCACGCCCGTCCAGGATCAGGCCACCGCTCTCATGGAGGTGAAGGCGGGCACCGCCGACGCCGCCGTTATCGACTCCCTGATGGCCGCCGCCATGGTGGGGGAGGGCACCGGCTTTGCCGAGCTGACCTATACTGTGGGCCTCAATGCCGAGCAGTACGGCGTGGGCTTCCGCAAGGGCAGCGACCTGGCTGCCGAGCTCAACGCCTTCCTCAAGGAGAGCTACGAGGATGGGACGATGCAGGCCATCGCCGAGACCTATGGCGTTCAGGCGGCTCTTATTGAGCAAAAGTAAAAACTCTCCGACATCGAATCATAAAAGGAAAAGCAGAGGGCGATCCCCCCTGCTTTTCCCATGAAACGAGGTGCTCTTTCCGTGGAACAATTTACCACCGTCGTCGGCGCGCTGAATGTGAGCTTTCTGCTGAATCTGAAGCTGTTTGCCATCACCCTGCTGGGGGCCATCCCCCTGGGGCTGGTGATCTCCTTCGGCTCCATGTGCCGCTTTACCCCTCTGCGGTGGCTCACCCGCACCGTGGTGTGGATCATCCGGGGCACTCCTTTGATGCTCCAGCTCTACATCATCTTTTTCATCCCCGGCATGATGCTGGAGAGCGGTTCCCCCTGGCCCGCGGGCAGTTCTGGGCGGTTTTTGGCCGCATCCATCATGTTTATCATCAACTACGCCTGCTATTTCTCGGAAATTTACCGGGGCGGCATCCAGGGCGTCCCTGTGGGCCAGCAGGAGGCGGGACTGGTGCTGGGGTTGACCCGCCGGCAGATCTTCTTCAAGGTGACCCTTCTGCAGATGGTCAAGCGCATCGTCCCTCCCATGGGCAACGAGTTCATCACCCTGGTGAAGGACACCTCCCTGGCCAATGTGATCTCGGTGCAGGAGATCATCTGGGCGGGCAAGGCATTCTTCAAGACCTCCCACGGCTATTCCGGCCTCATGTGGCCCATCTTTTTTACCGGCGTCTATTTTCTGGCCTTCAGCGGTGTGCTGACCCTGCTCTTTGACAGGCTGGAAAAGAAGCTGGACTATTTTAAGTGAGGGGGATGGGAATATGAGCTTATTAGAGGTAAAGGGCATTGAAAAGCGCTTCGGCGACACAGAGGTGCTGAAGGATATCTCCTTCTCCCTGGAGGAGGGCAAGGCCCTGGCCATCATCGGCTCCTCGGGCAGCGGCAAGACCACTCTTCTGCGCTGTCTCAACTTTTTGGAGAAGCCCGACGCCGGCACCATCTCCGTCCGGGGCAAGTGCATCTTCGACGCCGCCGACCCCGCCACCCAGCGGGAGAACGAGGTGCGCCAAAAGCGGCTCCACTTCGGCCTGGTGTTCCAGAGCTTTAACCTCTTTCCCCAGTACACCGCCCTGGAAAACGTGACCCTGGCGGGAAAGCTGCGCCAGGACAAGTCCCAGTGGAGCGCCATCGAACGGCAGGGCATGGAGCTGCTGGAGCGGATGGGCCTGGGTGACCGCTCGGGCCACTACCCCCACCAGCTCTCCGGCGGCCAGCAGCAGCGGGTGGCCATCGCCCGGGCCCTGGCCCTCCAGCCGGACGTCCTCTGCTTTGACGAGCCCACCTCCGCCCTGGATCCCGAGCTCACCGGGGAGGTATTGAAGGTCATCCGCTCCCTGGCGGAGCAGGATACCACCATGATCATCGTCACCCACGAGATGGCCTTTGCCCGGGATGTGGCCGACGAGGTCATCTTCATGGACGGCGGAGTCATCGTGGAGCAGGGAAGCGCCAAGGAGGTCATCGAGCACCCCGCCCAGGAGCGCACCCGGCAATTTTTGGCCCGGTATGCGGAGAGCTGAAGGGGCTCAAAAACCGAAATGTGAACAAAAAATGAAAAACCGGCAAAAAAGGCAAAAAACACGCAGCAAGTGGCCCGTTTTGAACAAAAACGGGCCACTTGTTGTATGGTTTACATAATTGAAATTTAATTTACATAATATCGACGAGCATCTGGGCGAGCTGACTGCGGTTCAAGGTATTATCAAAGTTAGTTGAATTTACATAATCTTTATCATAACGTTCCAGCATCAAGATCATCTGCTGGGCGGTGACGATCTCATTGGGGAGAAAATGGCCCTGTCCGTCCCCCTCCACGATGCCATTCTCCACGGCCCAGCCCACATAGCCGGAGTACCAGGAATGGGACTCTACATCGGTAAAGTCAGAGCCTTCTGCCGCTTGCGCCCCAGCCAGTCTGGCCAATACTACCACTGCCTGGGCCCGGGTGACGGGAGCGTCGGGGGAGAAGCGGTCGGCGCCGGTTCCGGTCATGGCTCCGGCGGTGTAGACCGCCTTGATGGCCCCGTAGCCCTCGTCTCCCTCCCCCACGTCGGTGAAGGGGAGGGCGCCCACGGCGAAGGAGACCTGGGTGGCGCCAGTGTAGGTGTCACTGCCGGAGACCACTGCCACCGTGAGAGTGTAGCTGCCGTCGACGGTGGGGAGAAGGGCGTTCACAGCGTCCATGCCTTGGGAAAGCAGGCAGGAGGCGGTGTAGCTTTCCGAGGGGTCATCGGTGACTGTGAGCTGCACCTGGGTGGGATCAAAGTCCACGCTGGGGGTAATGGCGGTGATGGCCTCAATGACAGTGTTTCGCCCACTGCGCTTCAGGCCCTCCACAGTAAAGGAAACACGGGTCTTGCCGGAGGCGTCGGAGTCGCAGACGCCGGAGAAGGACTTGGTGGTTTCAGTTAACATAAAATCTGTAGAGCCGAAACCGTCTGCCTGAGTGCTATCGCCGAAGGGGCCGCCGAAGCCGTGGCCGCCAAAACCGCTTGGGGGCAAGCTGCCGCCGGGCGTGAAGTCCTCCGGCGGCTCCTGACCGTCGAAACGGCCCTTGTGACCACCGTCAGGCCGCTCCGTCCCTTCGGGCCGCTCAAAGCCTTCGGGCGGCTCAAAGCCCTCGGGCCGCTGGCCGCCGCCGGGGCGGCCCATCATGCCAAAGCTGTTGCCGTTCCAGCATTGGAGCACATCGTCCACATAGAGAGCGTAGGCGGTGTTCAGTTTCAGGGCGGGGGTGGTGAGAGTGACAGACTGGGCCTGCCGGGTGAGGGTGGCCGTCCATACCGGCTCGCCGCTTTCGTCAGCGAGTTTGATAACGCTCCCTGCCGGCAGGGTGGAGGCGAAGGAGAGCTCCATATAGGGCTGGGCGGAACTCGCGCTGTCGGCGGCGTCATTCCGCCCGCCGAAGGCATACAGGGTGCCGCCGTTGATGAGGATGGGGCTGTCGGCATCGATGCCGCCGTCGCTGGCGGGGTGGGCGGAGGTGGTGACCTGTCCGCCGTTGATGACCAGATAGCCGTTGGAGTCGATGCCGTCTCCCTCGCTGCCTAACCCGGCGTTGATGTTCAGCACGCCGCCGTTGACGGTGGTGACGGAGACAAAGTCCTCGTTGGTATTGATGCCGTCATCCTGACTTTGGATATTGATGGTACCGCCGTGGATGGTCAGGTGGAGCTCCGAGTCCAGGCCCTCGTTGTCGGCGATGATGTTCAGAACACCGCTGTTGTCGCCGTTGTCCCCGAAGATGTTCATGGACTTTTTGGAATAGAAGGCCCCGTCATATTTGTGGAGCTTTTTGGTGGAGCCTTCCTTATAGATGCGGGCCACGTGGGAGCCGGTGAAGGTGTTGACGCTTCCTGCGGCAATGACCACATTGGCCCCGGCGGCGGAGGTGTCCACTATGGCAGAGGACTGGTAGTCCGGGTTTTCATCGTTGTCATAGGAAACGAATTCCCGGTCACACTCGTAGACGTTATAGAAAATGAGCGCAGGGGCCACGGTGCACGTCACGTCTACGTTGTCCAGAATGAGGGTGACCACAGCCTTGGGGTCATCCTTGGCCTCCTTGCCCAGGTCGATGGCGATCTGGCCTGCGGAGAGGGAGCCGGTGAGCCGGTATGTCCCCGGTTGGGTGATGGTGACCACGGTGTGGGCGGCGGCCTGGTCGGCGGAGTGCCGCTCCGCAGCAGTCCCCTCACCATAGGCGCTGCCGCTGTCGTAGGTATCCCGGTCTTCGTAATAGACGATGTCTGCCCCGGTGTAGACGGCGGCGGTGGGGTCGGTGGAGGCGGTCTTGCCGTCCACAGTGACGCGGGCGTCGGACAGGACGACCTCTGTCACGGCGCCGGCGGCCCGAACCCCGGCGGCACAGGAGAGGAGCAGGGCCGCCGCCAGGATCAGGGCGGAGAAGGAGTTACGTTTCACAATAGCTTCATCCTTTCTGAGAAAGTAAGGCCATTGTAACGTACAAACTTGAAATCAGCCTGAAAAAGGGATCGTTTTTATCTGGGCCAAGAGAGCTTTTTGGGCAGGGCCAAAATGTAATCCGCACTGACCTTGTAAAAAAGACATAGTGTCCGCAAGTGGTGAAGCGGCATTTCATTGACTCCTTGCTCATACCGGGAATAAACCTGCTGTGTTGTACCGAGAATGTCGGCAACTGCGGCTTGGGTCAGATCCTGATCCTCCCGCAGTTCACGGATAATTTCCGCATATGACCTCATGCTTGATACCTCCGATCGCACTGTTGTCAGAGGTATTATTCCATACGCCATAAATGGTGTATTGACTTTACATCACTTGTAGTGTATTCTTGGGTGGAGGAGGTATCAGCATGAGGGATGTAAGGCGCGTTGCTTTTGAACTGTGTCTGCTTTTGCTGATCTCTGGATGCGGGCAGAGTGAGATGATGGCTCCCGCCCCTGCAGAGACAAAAGATGCAGACGCTTCCGAGGCTGCCGCAACTGTGGAAAATAAAAAGTACCCGCCCGGGCAGTATTTGGTTGGAACAGATATCCCGGCCGGAGTGTATAAGCTCCTCTGCGAGGAGCCGGAAACAAGGGGATATTATTGTGTTTCTTCCGGTGCCCTGGCAAGAGCGGAGGAGATCATAGGGAACGATAATTTTTACAACATGTCATACGTTTCGGTCGAGGATGGGCAATACCTGGAGCTATCGAGATGTTATACTGAAGATGCGCTTCGCTTAGAGGAAGTGCCGACGCCGGCAGAAAATACCGTTTTGGAGACGCCGCAGCCGGAGGCGGTGACCGAGTCTGAAATCACAGATGGTGTTCCGGCGGAAGCAGAGCAGATCTCAGATGATTCGATTTTTGATGAAGAGACGGTGGAGCGACTGGATGATGCGATTGCCGACCAGAAAAAGCGGCAATTTATGTTGTGTATTGCCCAAGATGACCTGGAGGGTTACTATTGGGGAGCGGATTCCGCTTGCCCGGGCTTGTGGCAGGAGCTTTTCGTTGACAATGGTTTTAACGGACAGGATGTTTTGCAGGAAGTAAAAAATGATCTGGATATTTATTTGGCGTTTGGCAGCAGTTCATATGAGGCGCTTTGGATCGGAGCAGAAGCTATTTATGAGTCATACGATTCCGGCAAGCTGGAGGAATCCCTGGGAGAGGACGGGTATCAGGATTTTAGAGACAAAATGAATGCGGTATCCAGCAGATTGGGGATCCTCTATGAAAGCCCTGAATATATCATCCAATAAAAAGCAGGCTCTGTGGTATGGTAAAACCACAGAGCCTGCTTTTTGATCTTTTTACAGGAAAAACTGGAAGCAGCAGAAGCCGGCGTAGATGACCAGCAGGGCGACGCCCTGCCAGCGGCTCAGCTTTCCCCGAACCAGGGCGGGCAGGGTCATAAAGGCCATGACGAAGACCATCAGGGGCAGATCCACCACCAGGGAGGCGTTGTGCCCGGCAATGGTCTTTCCCGCCGGCAGGGAGAAGGGGGCCAGCACGGTGGCGATACCGCTGACCAGCACCAGGTTGAAGAGGTTGGCTCCGATGACGTTTCCCAGGGAGAGGGCGCCGTGGCCCTTGACCAGGGAGGTGATGGCGGTGACCAGCTCGGGAAGGGAGGTGCCCAGTGCCACGAAAGTGAGGGCGATGACCGACTCCGGCACACCCAGAGCTTGGGCGATGAGGGTGCCGTTGTTCACCAGCAGGTTGGCGCCAAAGGCGATGAGGACGGCTCCCACGATGAGCAGGAGTATGTCTTTTCCTGTTTTTTCCGCCTGGGCCTCCTGGTGTTCCTCCTCGGTTTGAAAGACCTTAGGCATTTTCATGGCCCGGGAGATGGTGAGGATCATGTAGAGCAGGAAGATGCCCAACAGCTCAAAGCCCACCAGCCGGGTGAAGGTGCCGGAGGTGTAGGCCCGGTAGAGGTAGATGGCCGCGGCCACGAAGAAGAAGAGCACCGGGGCACCCAGACTGGCCCGGCTCACCGGGGAGGGGCGGATGGCGATGGTGATGGCGGCGATGAGGGCGGTGTTGCAGATGATGGAGCCGATGGCGTTGCCGTAGGCGATCTCCCCGTGGCCCCCCAGGGCGGAGGTGGCGGAGACCATCACCTCGGGCAGGGTGGTGCCGATGGAGACCACTGTGGCGCCGATGAGCAGCTCCGGCACCCGGAACCGCTTGGCGATGCCGGTGGCTCCGTCCACGAACCAGTCGCCGCCCTTGATGAGCAGGATGAGGCCCAGCAGGAACAAAAGTGCGGGTTTGACCATGATAAAACTCTCCCTTATCAAAAAATGCAAAAAACCCAGGTACGGCAAAGGCGTACCTGGGCTGATATGGTGAGATTAGCCCCATGTACCGCCAAAGCCATACATGAGTCTCGCAAATAAAAGCAAGCCAGACTGAAACCAGCCGGGATTGTTGACTTGCTCCGCCCGAAGGCGGCTGCTACTCCCTCACAAGGAATTTTGTAGGGAGAATATATCACAATCGAAAGGGCTTGTCAAGCCCCGGTCAGGACGCCCTGGGCGGTGAGGGCGCAGAAGTAAAGGACGGCCCCAAAGGCCAGGCAGGCGATACAGCCCGCCCCGGGGCCCATGCCGGCACCTGTCAGGATGGGGAAGAGCAGCCGCACACAAAGGGCGGAGAGGAGGGCGGCAAGCCCCGGCGCCACCAGCCACTGGAAGAGCCGGGGCTTTAGACCGGCGGCCTTGGACAGGGAGCGCCAGTTAAGCCACAGGCCCAGAAGGGTGCTGAAGAGCAGAGCCTCCACATAGCCCCGCAGGCCCACCCCCGGCGAGCCCATCCGCTGCCAGGTGAGGAAGAGCTGGACGGCCCCGCAGAGAAGTCCGTTGCGGGCAGTGACGGTCTGCTTCCCAAGGCCGTTGAGGCACACCGCCAGGACGGTCTCAAAGGCGCTGAGGGCCACGCACAGGGCCAGGGGGGCGGCGAAGGCCCCGGCGGCAGGCTCACGGAAGAGGAGCCGGGCCAGGGGCGGGGAGAGCACCGACAGGAGGGCGGAGGCGGGGAGAATGAGGAAGGCGGTGACGGTGAGGGCCTTGGAGATGCGGTGGTGGATGAGAGCTTTGTTCCCCGTGGCGGCGGCCTGGGCCAGCTTGGGCAGGAGCACCAGCCCCATGGCGGAGATGAAGGCGGTGGGGAGGTTCAATAGGGGGAGGGTCATGCCGCACAGCACTCCGAAGGCGCTCATGGCGGCGGAGACCTCCTGGCCGGAGTGCACCAGCCGCTGGGGGATGAGCACCGCCGTCCACGCCCCCATCAGGTTCCCCAGCAGGGCGGTGGCCCCGATGGGCAGGGCGATGCCCCACACCCGCCGCCGGATGATGGCCCTTTGGGCTTTTCCCTGTCCCGCCGGGCGGCGGCCCAGGGCTCTGCGGTAGAGCAGGGTGAGGGTGAGGGCGGAGAAGACCTCGCACAGGATCATGCCGCAGACGATGAGCCCCACGGCCCGTTCCGGGCTTTGGGGGAGAAAACGCCAGAGAAGGCCCAGCACCGCCCCGGAGCGGATGAGCTGTTCGCAAATTTCCGTGAAGGCGGGGCCCCGGACGGCCCCCGCGCCGTAAAAGAAGTGCTTGTGGATGTTCTCCAGGCCCGTCAGGAGCACGCAGGGCAGCAGCAAAAGAAGCCCCAGCTGGGCCCGGGCATCCCCCAGGAGATGGACGGAGATGGCGTCGGACAGGGGAGCGGCCAGGGCGGCCACAACAAGAAAAGCCCCCAGGAAGCCCAGAACGCACTGGCGCACCACCTGCCCCGCTCCCGGTTGGTCTCCGGTGGCCAGGTACCGGGCGGAGAGATTGGAGCAGGCGGCGGTGAAGCCCACGGCGGTGAGGGAGAGGAGCACGGAAAAGGCGGGCATGACCAGCTGGTAGAGGCCCATCACCTCGGAGCCCACCAGCCGAGACAGGAGCACTCGGTAGACAAAGCCCACCCCCTGGCTGAAAAAGCTGACGGCGGTGAGCAGTGCGGTGCTGGACAACGCGGACATGGCTTTCACAGATGCGCCCCCTTCCTGTGTTACAAGCCTATTCCGCAGGCAAGTCCCACATGCGAAGACAATCTTTGACAAAGAGCTTAAAAACGTGTAAAATAGGCTTTGTTTTTACATCGGTAGGAGTTGGTTCAAGTGATCGCGGTCTTTATCAATGTGGCGTTGGTGCTGGTGGGCTCCATTCTGGGCCTGCTGCTGAAAAACCGATTTTCCCAACAGCTGGGGGATGCGGTGGTGCGGTGTCTGGCCCTATGTGTGTTCGGCATTGGCGCCAGTTCCCTGCTGGGCACCCAAAATACGCTGTGCGTCATCGTCTGCATGGCCCTGGGTACGCTCCTGGGTGAGTGGATCGACATTGAAAAGCGGCTGGACAGGGCAGGGGAGGCCCTGAAAAAGAAGCTCATCAAGGACGGCGGCGGCAGCTTTGTAGAGGGCTTTGTTACCGCCACCCTCCTCTACTGCATCGGGGCGATGGCCATCAACGGTTCCATTGACGCGGGCCTGAGCCATAACTATGGCGTATTGATCTCAAAATCGGTCATCGACGGCATCAGCTCCATCACCTTCGCCGCCGCCATGGGCGTGGGCGTGGCCTTTTCCACCATCCCCGTTTTGATCTACGAGGGAGCCCTGGTGCTCCTGGCCGGGGCGGTGGGGCCCTACCTGGGAGAGGCGGTGATCACCGAGATGAGCGCCGTGGGCGGCGCCATCATTGTGGGCATCTCCATCAATATGCTGGGCCTTGGCAAGGAGAAGATCCGGGTGGGCAATATGCTCCCCGCCATCTTCCTGCCCATTGCTTACATGCCGCTGGCGGCGTGGATCCAGGGCCTGATGAGTTGAGAGGATAGTTTACATAAAACACGAGGAGGAGATCAAATTGGATCAGAGAGAAACCTTTGCTTCCCGGCTGGGCTTTGTGCTCATCTCGGCGGGATGCGCCATCGGACTGGGAAATGTGTGGCGTTTCCCCAACATCGTGGGCCAATACGGCGGCGCCGCCTTTGTGCTCATCTATCTGTTCTTCCTGGCCATCATGGGCCTGCCCATCATGGCCATGGAGTTCGCCGTGGGCCGGGCCAGCCGGAAGAGCATCATCTGCTCCTTCCAGGAGCTGGAGCCCCAGGGCACCAAGTGGCACTGGTACGGCTGGTTCGGGATGGCGGGCAACTATCTGCTGATGATGTTCTACACCACCATCGCCGGCTGGCTCCTTCTGTACTTTGTCAAGATGGCCAAAGGGGATTTCGCGGGCCATGACGCCGCCGGAGTGGCGGGCATCTTTGGGGAGATGACCGGCGACCCGGTCATCCAGACCGCCTTTATGGCCATCGTGGTCATCCTGGGTATGCTGGTGTGCAGCCGGGGCCTTCAGGACGGCGTGGAGAAGATCACCAAGGTCATGATGCTCTGCCTGCTGATCCTGATGGTGGTGCTGGCCGTCCGGGCCGTGACCCTGGACGGGGCGGCCGCGGGCCTGGAGTTCTATCTGAAGCCCAATTTCAACAACCTGATGTACGACGCCGAGGGCAAGTTCCGCCTGGGTGAGGCCGTCTTTGCGGCCATGGGCCAGGCATTCTTCACCCTCTCCCTGGGCATCGGCGCCATGGCCATCTTCGGCAGCTATATCGGCAAGGAGCGCCGCCTGCTGGGGGAGGCGCTGAACGTCACCGTTCTGGACACCCTGGTGGCCTTCACCGCCGGACTTATCATCTTCCCCTCCGCCTTCGCCTTCGGGGTGACCCCGGACGCGGGCCCGTCCCTCATCTTTATCACCCTGCCCAACATCTTCAACGCCATGCCTCTGGGCCGGCTGTGGGGCGCGCTGTTCTTCCTGTTCATGTCCTTTGCCGCCATGTCCACCGTCATTGCGGTGTTTGAGAACATCCTGTCCTGCTGTATGGACAAGTGGGGCTGGAGCCGGGGCAAGGCCGTGGCGGTGAATACCCCCCTCATCTTCCTGCTGAGCCTGCCCTGCCTGCTGGGGTTCAATGTGCTCTCCGGCGTGCAGGTGCCCAACATCGGCGGCGTTTTGGACGTGGAGGACTTCCTGGTCTCCAACAACCTGCTGCCCCTGGGTTCTCTGCTCTACCTGCTGTTCTGCGTGAACAAGGCCGGCTGGGGCTGGAACAGCTTTTTGGAGGAGGCCAACACCGGCAAGGGCCTGGGCTTCCCCCGGGGCCTGCGGAACTATATGAAGTGGGTGCTGCCCCTGCTCATCGCCTTCATCTTCCTCATGGGCTACGGAGAGAAGTTTTTCTAAAGGAAACAAGAAACAAGTGATACTTGGCTTTGGGCCGGGTATCACTTGTTTTTCTTTTGCACACATGGTTTGCGGCCAAATATCTTGATTTGCGGGGACAGCCATGATACAATGGGACGGTAAAAAGTTTCGCCGAAGAAAGGGAACCAGTCCCCATGGAAACAGTGGAAGAGCTTCTGACAGTGCCGAATGCGGCGGCCCGCCTCAAGGTGACGCCGCAGTATGTGAGAAAACTGATAAAAGAAGGAAAACTGGCGGCAAAAAGGATCGGCAGCCAGTGGGTCATTGCGCCAGACCATTTGAATGACTATATCCAAAAAAACGATGTTCTCATCGAACCTGACGACCACGAGAGATTGGATGACAGGGTTCCTGAGATTGTGGCGCTCAGCTTTTTTTCCGGGGCGATGGGCCTGGATATCGGCATGAAAAATGGGGGCATCCACGCGCTGCTTGCCTGTGAGATCAACAAGTTTTGCCGCATGACGATCGCGCAGAATGAGCCTCAAATGGCATTGATCGGGGATATCAACCGATACGAGCCGGAGGAGATCCTGCGGCTGGCAAAGATCCCTGCGGGGAGAAAGGTGGATGTCATATTTGGCGGCCCTCCCTGTCAGGCCTTTAGTACAGCCGGAGCGAGAAAGGCGTTGGATGATGAACGGGGAAACGTTTTTCTCAGATATATCGAGGTGGTCGAAAGGATACGCCCTGCCTATGTGGTGATAGAGAACGTCAGAGGCATACTTTCAGCGCCCTACCCGTACAAGGATATCAAGACCCCCATAAAGGGGGGCGCGCTGCGGGTCATTATGGACCGCCTCAGCGAGGCGGGATATACGGTATCCTTTGAGCTGTACAACGCGGCCAATTTTGGCGCGCCTCAAATCAGAGAGCGCATTGTTATGATCGGGAAGCTTGGCCCGGAAAAAGTGGACTATCTGTCCCCCACATACTCGGAGGATGGAGCCTATGGACTGCCCCGGTGGAGGACTTTGGGGGAAGCGATCGGTGACATACAGGATATGGAACACCACTTTATCGAGTTCCCGGAGAAACGGCTGAAATTTTATCGTATGCTCAAGGAAGGGCAGTATTGGAAGGATCTTCCGAAGGAGGCGCAGCTCGAAGCGATGGGGGCAAAGCTGAAGCTTGGCGGCGGCAAGACCGGCTTCTACCGGCGGTTGAACTTCGAACGCCCCTCTCCGACCCTTGTGACAGACCCGACGATGCCGGCGACCGACCTGTGCCATCCCACAAAGGACAGGCCGTTGAGCGTTGAGGAGTATAGAAGGCTCCAGGAGTTTCCGGACGAATGGAAGATCTGCGGCCCCATCAAAGAGCAGTATAGGCAGGTTGGAAACGCGGTGCCCATCAAATTGGGCGAGGCGATCGCAAGGACGATCATTGCGGATATGAAGGGTAAAAAACTCCCCCAGTTTCCGGGCTATCCCTATTCCAGATATAAAAAAACGAGCGATAGGGCATGGGCGGCGGCGATGGACTTGACCATAGCAAAAGAAAGAGCGGCCCAGGCTTCCCAGGAAGCTGAGCAACTCACACTGACAGGAGAGGAGCATAAGAATGGAAAAACGATACAGGGAATTGATCGCGAATGAATTTAGAGATTGCGTCATGGGCACGATCGGCCGCATTACTCAAAACGACCAGACCTACCGGCCGTTCCACATTGCGTTACTCTCTGGAGAGGCGGTCTTTTGGAGCGCCTTCGAGCGCTCCTTCAGCACATCCTTTGGGCAAAGAGTCATTGAAGAAATTGCAAGACTTGCCGCGCTGTCAAACGGTGCGGAGTACGCTGAACGGCAGGTATCAACAACGATCTGCATCGATAGGGCCTATGAAGATGCGATCCATGAGCACTTGCAGGGCTTGCGCTCCAGGAGAAGGGCTGTGCCTCGCGGATGGGGGGATGTCGTGCGCGATATCTGCAGTGTCCGTCCCACAGGGCAGATCATGCAGCTGCGTGTCATCAGCGATATGTGCTGGCAAAAGGACGGGGTCAAAAATTACATCAGCTTAAAAACCGTTAAGCCGAATATCGACCAGACTGTTGTGGCCAAAGAGGACTGTCTGCACCTCACCATTGGGGTCCCCAAATGCAATGCATATTTTGGCCTGCCCTACAACCCCTATGGAGAAGACCGGGAAGACTATGCCTTTAACCCACCTATGGGCATCTTCGACTTTAAGCATGACCCTGTCGTTCTGATCGGCCGGGATATGTGGGACACCATAGGCGGCCCTGGATGCTATAATGAGCTGCTCGAGATCGCGGCTCAGGTCGGCGGGGAGACAAGGGAGATCATCGGCAAGCTCCGTGGATGAGAAGCGGTGATGCAGGCCGTTACAAGACGGCTGACCGCAATGGGATAAAACAAAAGGAAAGGCGACCGGCCCTAATTGGCCGGTCGCCTCTTTTCGTAAGTATCAGCCAAAGAGCGCCACAGCCTTTTCCGCCATGCGCTGGCCGTAGATACGGAAGGTGTCGTCAAACTCCATAAGGGCCTCCACGTCTCCGGCCTCGGCGATGGCCACAGGCCCCAGATGGATCACGGGCCTGCCCTTGCTGCCGCCGCCGGAGTAGACCACCATGCCCATGGTCAGCATGTGATCCAGAAGGGCCTGGATGACCAGCTCCCCGCCGCCGTGGATGTACTGGGCAGTGGCGAAGGCGCCGCCCAGCTTTCCGGGCAGGTCCAGCTTGCCCATCTCCTTTTCCAGCCACTGGTGCATGGCGGCGGAGGTGTCGGCCACATAGGTGGGACAGCCGGCAACGATACACCTGCTCTCCCTGGCGAAGTCCGGGTCAACAGCGTCGATGGAGAAGGCGCGGGCCTCCACGCCGGGGACAAGCTTCATCCCCTCGGCGATGACCTGGGCCATCCGGGCGGTGTTGCCCGAGGCGGAATGATAGATAACAGACAGCTTCATGGTGATGCTCCCCTCTACTGTATAAAATATCCGCGCCCGGCAAAACCGTAAGGCTGTGCCGGGCGCGGTCTTTGCGATATTAGTGTACCGCAGATGTCACCATGAAGTCAAGGGGGAGGTCTTAGCCCTCGGCGGCGGCCAGGATGGCACTCACATACCCGGCGGTGTCCGCCAGAGTGGCGCCGGAGACGGCGTCCACAGCGCCCTCGCCCTTCTCGGCCAGAGCCTTGGCCTCGGCGATGGTCATGCCGTTGACATGGTTCTGGATGGCGGTGAAGTTGTCGTCGATGCGGACGGTGGAGCCGGCCTTCTCGGCCATGTTCTTGCTGTAGTAATCGGCCACCATGCGCTTGGAGGCCAGGGCCTTGCCCTCGGCATAGCCGGCGGCGAAGCCCTCGGCGGCGTCGCTGTTGGGCACGGTGTTGAGCCCGGCGTCAGCGGCGACGAACTGGAACTCGTCGATATAGCTCAGCACGATGGTGTCGCCGGCGGTGACGGCAGCGCCGACGGTGAAGCACTTGGTGCCGTGGGCGGCGCTGTAAGCCACATTCAGCTTCAGAGCGGAGGAGTCGCCGGAGAACTCCACGGCCTGGGTGCCCTGGGCGTTCTTGGCGGCCTCGGCGATGAGACCCAGGTAACCGGCGGTGTCCACCAGGGTGGCGCCGGAGACGGCGTCCACAGCGGCGGCCTTATCGCCGTTGGCCACAGCCTCCACCTCGGCAATGGTCTTGCCCACGGCAAAGTTCTGGATGGCGTCAAAGTTGTCGTCAATGCGGACGGTGGCCTTGGCGTGGTCGGTCATAAGCTGGCTGTAGTAGTCAGCCACATCACGCTTGGAGGCAAGAGCCTGGCCCTCGGCATAGCCGGCGGCGAAGTCGGTGTCGCTGTTGGGCACGGTGTTCAGCCCGGCATCGGCGGCCACGAACTGGAACTCGTCGATATAGGCGGCCACGATCACGTCGTCCTTGACCACGGCGTAAGCCTCACCGAAGCTCTTGTTGCCGTGGGGAGCGCCGTAGGCCAGGCCCATCTGCAGACCGCCCTCGATCTCCACGATGGGAGCGGGGGTGGCGGGGGCCACGGGAGTGGGCTCGGGCTTGGTGAAGGTCTCGCCCAGGGCGGAGGCCACAGCCTCCTTCACCGCGGTGCTGGTGATGGTGGCGCCGGAGACGCCGTCGATGTCAAAGCCGTTGGCGGCCACGACCTGCTTCTCCAGGTCGGCCAGGGCCTTGCCGCCGATCTCGGGGGTCTCGTCCTTGCCCTCGATGGAGCAGGCGGTGATGGCGCCGCCGTCCCGGGTCAGGGTGACGGTGACGTCGCCGCCGTAACCGCGGGCAGAGCCGGTGAGGGTCTCGCCCTTGGACTTGCCGCCGCCGCAGGCGGCCAGGGAGAGCACCATGGCGGCGCTCAGGAGCACAGTGACAGTTCTTTTCATGTTCCGATTCCTCCTAATGTTTTGTCGGGGATGGATCTCCGCCGAAAATTCCGGCCTGGGGAACAGGCCGGCGGCAGAAGTTTGACTATAAAATAACAAAAAAACCTTACACCAATATAAATCCAACCTGAATATTTGTTAAGAAACGTGCCTTTTTCAAAAAGAGAGACCTCACCGATGGTAAGGTCTCTCCTTTGACGGTTTTTATTCATTTTATTCGGTGGGAAGGGCGTCTTCTCCGCCCAAGGGCAAGTTTTCATGGGCGGATGTATCTTCCTGTGGATAAAGCGGGAAGGAGAGGGTGAACCGAGTTCCCTGGCCGGGGGCGCTTGTGACCTCGATGGTTCCCCGGTGATCCTCCACCACCTGGCGGACGATGGCCAGGCCCAGGCCGGTGCCCTTTCCCGTCTCCTTCGTGGTGAAGAAGGGCTCGAACATCTTCTCCTGCACCTCCGGCGGGATGCCGGGGCCGGTATCCTCCACCTGGAGAAGGACGGCGTCGGCCCGGGCGGCGGTGGAGATGGTGAGGAGCCCGCCGGCGGCCTCCATAGCCTGGAAGGCGTTGAGGATCAGGTTGAGGAGCATTTGAGAAATTTGAAGCTCGTTGCACCGCAGGACAGCCTGGGCGCAGTCCAAATGGGTCTCCACCTCCACCTGCTTGGGCCGGGCGGGGGCCGTCACCGTGAGGGCCCGCTGGACAAGGGCGTCGGGGGAGATGTCCTGGAAGGCGGAGGAGGGATTCTTCCGGGACAGGTCGGAAAGGCGGGAGATGATCTCCTTGGCCTTTCGGGAGGCGTTGTATATTTCCAGCATGTTGTCGTAGGATTCGCTGTCCTCCTCCGGGAGGTGCTCCAGCACCAGGATGCTGTAGCCCATGATGGGGGTGAGGAGGTTGTTGAACTCATGGGCGATGCTGGAAGTGAGGGTACCGATGGTCTCCAGCCGCTGGTGGTGGGCCAGCTCCTGGGTCTGGCGGTTGAGCTGTTCCATGGTCTGGGCCTTTGTCCGCAGCAGGGATAGCTCTTCCTCCACCTGGCGGTTATGCTGGTGAGAGCGGAAGAGGAAGATCAGGAGCAGGGCGATCCCCGCCACGATCACCGCGCTGCTGACGGCGGCCTGCAGGGTCATAAAGTGGAAGGGCCGGGTGCTCTCCTCAAAGTTGTGGGCCAGGCCGATGGTGAAACAGCCGTTGGCGTTGGCGGCGTCGGGGAGGGTCATCATGCGGACGGTATAGGGCTTTTGGCCCGAATTGCCTGATTGGTAAAAGACTGCCTGCTGCTCTTTTGAGGACTGGACGGTCTGGAGCTGGAGCAGGCCCGGGTGTTCCTGGGAGGACAGGCCGCTGACCCGGTCGATGCGGGCGCCCTCCGCAGAGCGGTGAAAGAAATATTGGCCGGAGGCGTCCAGAAGGAGGATGCGGTCCTGGTGCTCGGCGGCAGACTGGGCCTCGGCAATGGCAAAGAAGGTGGAGCCTTCAATAAGGGCGGCATAGCCGGCCCTATCGCCGGTGTGGAGCAGGGCGATATAGAGGTTCCCGGCACTGTCCTCACACAGGCAGACATCCACGCCCATGACCTCCCCTAGCCGGTTGACAAAGGTGTAGTCCACGCTGCCCCCGGTGCTCAGGGCGATCTCTCCCTCCGCCACCACCAGCATACTGTGGATGCGGCCGGTCTGGGTCAGGGGATTTTCCCGCAGGTGTTCCAGCAGGGGCTCCGCCTCGCCCCGCTCCAGCCACTGCCGCTCGGCGGCCTGGAATTCCTCCCGGCTGGTGATGTAGGTGAGGTCGGAGCAATACCAGTTGAAGTGGCCCCGGATATTGTTGTCCACCGACAGGGCGGTCTTGAGCAGCTGGCTGTCCTGGCTGGAGACCAGCATGGTCTGGCTTTGGGAGAGGGAGCGTATCATGCTCAAAAGGCCCAGGGCGATCACCGCCAGGGCCAGAAGCAATTTGAAAGAGCGGTAGGGGGGCGGCTGTCGATCCATGGTGACCACCTCTTGCAAAACGAAAGGATTTTCAGTATACTAAGAGTGAATATAGCATAGCATACGGGGTTTTCCCTGTAAAGAGGTGAAGTGGATGGCACAGGCGAAGGATATCGTCCTGATCGTGGACGACGATGAGGCGGTGGTCACCATGCTGCGCAAGGTGATGAAGAGCAACGACATAGAGGCGGACACCGCCAAAAACGGCATGGATGCGCTGGAGCTGCTGGGGAGCCGTCACTATGACCTGATGCTGCTGGATGTGAATATGCAGGGGATGGACGGCTTTGAGGTAGTCCAGGCCGTTCGGAGCCAGAACATTCAGATCCCCATCATCATCGTCAGCGGCCGGAAGGAGGACTATGACACCCTTTACGGCCTGGACATCGGCGCCGACGATTACCTGACAAAGCCCTTTAACCCCGTCACCCTGGGGGCGAAGGTGAAGGCCCTGATCCGCCGGAGCCGGGGCGGGACTGCAGGGAGCGGCGCGGAGATCGCCGTGGGCCCCTTCCGCTATGACACCCGTTCCCTTCGGTTCTACAAGGATGGGGTGGAGATACCCCTGTCCTCCAAGGAGAACGCCATGATGAAGCTCTTTTTGGACAATGTGAACCGCATCTTCACAAAGGACATGATCTACGACCTGATCTGGGGCTCCTCCATCGTGGATGAGAACGCCATCATGGTCTACGTCAACCGTCTGCGGCAGAAGATCGAGGAGGATCCGGCAAAGCCCCGGTATATCCAGACCGTCCGGGGCCTGGGCTATCGCTTCGTGGTATAGAATTGCAAGACAAAAAAGCCGCCCTTCGGCCCGATGGTCGAAGGGCGGCTTCAGCTTGCCGAAACTATGCTCAACAACTAAATTCCCATTTTGCATTCTGTGGCGGCTTTTTTGACCATGCCGGATGGAAGAGGACGGGGGTCAGCCGTCCCACTCCTCCTGCTCCTCCAGCTGCCGCTCCAGTTCCCTGTTGAGCGCCTTCACCGGAGCATCCAAGTCCACTTTGCAGATGATCTTTGTCTGGGTGGTGAAACAGACCCGGACATAGAACCGCCCGGGCACCCGGTCATAGATGCGTCCGGCACTGAGCGTACCGCCCGCCGCGGTGGAGGGGGAATTGGCCACGTAGCCCACAGTACCGATCTGGGGAAGGAAACAGCGGATGGCATCGGGGTCATGGGGATTATTTGGCTCCTTGGAGCAGCGGATCAAATTGCCGATCCTGAAAGGCGCCAGGCCGTAGTAGTGCTTGAAGCCGGTGATGGTAACGTAGTAGTCGGTCATGTTGCGTCCCTCCTTTATGGGTCTATCCTATCAGAGAATAAGTCCCATAAAACGGACTGTAATATTGAGCGTATTTACTTCACCGCCAAAAGCTCTCCGGCGATAGCCTGGGCCTGCTGATAGACCCCGTCGAAGTCCACATGGGGGTTGTAAAGGCCCTCCAGCTGGTCGTGGACGGCCTTGGCCTGGGCCAGGGCGCCGGTGGCCTCGTCCATGAGGGCGGCGTAGACCTTCCGGGAGAATTTCAGCCGGGCCTTGTACTTTTTGAGGAGTTCCGCATCGGCCATGGCGTCCAGCCGCACCCGGCGGTAGGGCCGGCCGGGGTACTCCAGCCCAGGCGCGCTGGTGAGGAAACCAAGGCCCAGCTCCGGGATGAGCAGGTGCTCCGCCCGGTCGGGGAAGAGGGGGGAGGGGCAGAGGATCACATCATACCCCGCCGACATGGCTCCCGCCGCCAGGGCGGTGAGCATCCCGGCGGCCAGGCCGTGGCTGTCGCTAAGCTCATAGATCCTGCGGCAGAGGAGCTCCGCCGTGTCGAACCGGCAGGAGACCCCCTGGCAGGAGATGGCCCCCAGGAACCGCTGTACCGCTTTTCCGGGGGCCCGGCCCGTCTTCTTCACCTCCCGGGACAGGATGCCCCTGGCCCGCTTCAGGGCCTTGGCCTCCAGCGCAGGAGTGCAGAGAAGGGCCCGGTCGTCCTCGAAGAGCTGGGCCGCGGCAGTGAGACAGCGGTAGGCCCGTTTATAGTGCTCCTTATAGCCCTCGGTGGCCTCCTCGATCTCCGGGCGGAGAGGGGCCAGGGATGTGTGGTCGTAAAACCGCCCGAGGTTTACATAACTTTCAACGACCCCGGGCAGGCGGGGCTCCATGACATGGGGGGCGGTGGCGTCTGCGATGGCGGCGCCCAGTTGGGGGAAGATGACCGCGTCCAGGGAGTCGGGATCCCCGGAGCAGACTATGTACTCCACCTGCTGTCCTGCCGCCTCCAACTGCTGTGCCACCCGGCGCATGAGGGAGGACTTGCCGCAGCCGGCCCCGCCCTTCAGGAGAAAGACCCGCCGGGCGTCCTCCGGCGCCAGCATCTGATCGTATAGGGAATAAAACCCCGAGGGTGTGTTAGCCCCCAGGAAAAAGGTGACCTTCGGTTCCATAAAAGACCCTCCGTTCTAAAGATTGGCTCACTTCAGGCTATGCGGGGAGGGGGCGGGGGGTGAGGGAGGGGCAGGGTTGTGTGACTTTCACCAAAGAGGGCTTGCAGAAGGTTGTAAAAACCTGAAATTATTGTCGTTGACAATGGGTGACAGGGCATAGTAGAATGAATTGAATTGTGAAAAAGGAAACAGGCTTCTTTGAAAAGGAGAGATGGATATGCGAGAGTTTGAAACTTCGGTACAGGAGCTGAAGGATCAGGTGCTGACCTCTGTGGCGGAACTTGCCTGGGAGGATCGTCTGACCACCGGCATTCTGGACGTGCCGGAGCGCATCATTCCCGGCCCCGAGGCCAAGATGCGCTGCTGTATCTATAAAGAGCGGGCGGTGGTGTCCAGCCGCATCAAGCTGGCCCTGGGGGGAGATTCCGCCAACCCCGGAATGGTGGAGGTCATGGACATTGCCTGTGACGAGTGCCCCGTGACCCAGATCGAGGTAGGCCCCGCCTGCCGGGGCTGTATCGCCACCCGGTGCCTTCACGCCTGCCCCAAGGACGCCATCAGCCTGGAGACCCACGGCCACCACCGCAAGGCTGTCATCGACCACAACAAATGTATCACCTGCGGCAAGTGCGTGGCCGCCTGCCCCTATGGGGCCATCGAAAAGCGCCAGCGGCCCTGTGAAAAGGGCTGCGTGGCCGGCGCCATCTCCATGGGAGAGGACAAGAAGGCGGCCATCGACGTAAATAAGTGCGTCTCCTGCGGCACCTGCACCTACCAGTGCCCCTTCGGCGCCATTATGGACAAGTCCTACATCGTGGATGTGGTGCAGATGCTCCGGGGCGCGGCCCGGTGGGACTTCCGGGTCTACGCCGTGCTGGCCCCATCCATCGCGGGCCAGTTTGCCCCCGCCACTCTGGGCCAGTTGGTCACCGCCCTCAAAATGGTGGGCTTCTACGACGTGGCCGAGGTGGCTCTGGGCGCCGATATGACCGCCCAGGCCGAGGGGGAGGAGCTGCTGGAGAAGGGCAAGCTGCTCTCCTCCTGCTGCCCCGCCTTTGTGGACTATGTGGAGAAGAACTTCCCCGACCTGGCCCCCATGATCTCCCACACCCCCTCCCCCATGGTGATGATCGGCAAGCGCATCAAGGAGAGCGATCCCCGGGCCCGGGTGGTCTTCATCGGCCCCTGCGTGGCCAAAAAGCGGGAGTTCCAGATGGGCAAGACCATGGGCACCATCGACTGCGCCCTCACCTTTGAGGAGCTCTACCCCCTGTTCCAGTCCAAGGGCATCGACCCCACCATTTTGGAGGAGACGCCCCTGGACGAGGCCAGCGGCTACGGCCGCTCCTTCGCCCACTCCGGCGGCGTGGCCGGAGCGGTGGCCCAGGCTCTGAAGGAGCGGGGTGTTACCGACAAGGAGTTCAAGCTCAACGCCGTGTCCTGCAGCGGCCTGGCCCAGTGCAAGATCGAGCTTTTGAAGATGGCCAAGGGCATTGGCGACGTGAATTTCATCGAGGGCATGGCCTGCGAGGGCGGCTGCGTCCAGGGAGCCGGCATCCTCATCCGCTCCCCCAGGAACCAGGCCGACGTACAGAAGTACGCCCAGGCGGCTGGGGAGCGTACCATCGCCCAGGCCCTGACCGGCCCGGAGGGGAAGGCGGAGACCAGGAAAAAGCCCGTCCCGAAGAAAACGAAATAAAAAGGGAAGTCCCGCCGTCAGGAGACGGCGGGACTTGCTTTTACCGGGGAGAGTGCTATAATAAAAAAGCCTGCACCTCTTATCCCTTTTGTTGGAGAGATAAGGAATTTAAGCAAGAAGGAGAAGATGTTTCCATGAAGAGAAAAGTCCTGTCCCTGATGCTGGCCGCCGCTATGGCTTTGTCTTTGACCCCTGCTGTGGCTTTGGCGGCGGAGGACGACTGCGACCCCATCATCATCGGCGGCAGCCGGGGGGAGCGGCCTGCCACAGACCCCTATAAGGATCACATCGACACCCTGGCCGAGGCCGCCGAAAAGGGCTATGTCCTCACCTTCAGTGAGGACATTGACGACACCATCGACCTGGGCAGCGTGGAATATGGCAGCGAGAGCCTCCCCTCCAAGACCATCACCATGACCAACGAGGGAGACAAGAGCCTGTATCTTGTGAGCACCGGCTACTTCCAGACAAAGGTGGGCATCGAAACGGATGAATATAAGGAGCAGTACAATACCAACTTCTCCAATGTCCCCGTCTATGAGCTGGAGCCGGGGAAGAGCTACAGCCTGCACCTGACCGCCAACGGGGCCAAGGAGGCGGGGACCCACAAGTGCTCCGCCTCCCTGGACTTTTCCTATACCTATCCGGCCAACCATAGTGCGCTGAAGGCTTGGGATCTGACCTGCAACCTTTCCCTGACCTACACCGTCACCTTTGACGGGGAGGTGGGGGGCGGGGTGCCTTTTACCGCCAGCCCGGAGAAGCTGGACTTCAAGGCGGTGGAGAACGGCACCTCCCAGAGCCAGACCCTCACCCTCACCAACACCTCCCGGTGGGAGGTGGAGCTGCGGGGAAGCGCAGGCCGGTCTCTGACGGTGGATGGGAAAGACTCCTTTGACGAGGTCACCCTGGCCCCCGGGGAGAGCCTGACCCTCACCGTGACCGCCAGCCCCGAGGATGTCTGGCCCACCTCCACCGATGCCAAGCTGTACCTGTTCTATGATTATTGGGTGGAAGAGACACGGTTCCGGCACCAGGACACGGTGGAGTTCCCCGTCCACGTCCAGTCCACCAATGACGGTGCTATCCTGACCTTTTTCCAGATCAACCCCGCCGTGGGCCCCTCCGGGTACTACACCACCATGGACGGCGCCACCACCTACTATGGGGATGAGACCTTTGAGGTCCCGGCAGGAGAGACCCTCAGCTTTAAGGCGGTGCCCTACAACCCAGACAACGGCTATGTGCTGGCGGTGGAGCGGAGCTATCAGGGCTCCGGGGCCGAAGACTGGGAGTATATCGGCTATGGGGACACCGTGGCCTTTGAGGAGGTCTACAGTGTCCAGCGGCTCAGGGTCAACTTCGCCACCAGCAAGAGACCCCCGGCCGACTGGGCCAGGGACGCGGTGGGCCGGGCCTATTGTTTGAGAATTTTCCGGCCCTACGATATGCCCGGGTACAGCAGTGACAACCGGCTGGGTGCGGCGGTGCCCGAAAGCGATTTCGGCGCGTCTATCAACCGAGAGGACTTCTGTCAGATGGCGGCGGCCCTGTATAATGAGCTGACCCCCTATGAGGAAAATCCCTTCCGGGGAGCGGAATCCAGTGCGACGGAGAAGAAGCTGCCCGTCTTTACCGACACCACCAATACCGATGTGCGGAAGATGGCCTATCTGGGGGTCATCACCGGCGTGGGGGAGGGGGTTTTTGACCCGGAGGGCGAGCTGACCCGGGAGCAGGCCGCTACCATCCTCTCCCGGCTGGCCGGGGTGTTGAAGCTGGACCTGCCCACGGGGGCGGCCACCTTTGACGACAGCGGCTCCGTGGCCTCCTGGGCCAAAGACGCCGTGGGCCAGATGCAGAAGAGCGGCATCATGGGCGGTATGGGCAACAACCAGTTCGGCCCCCAGGGGTCTTACAGCTGGGAGCAGAGCATTGCTACCCTCATGCGCCTTTACGACATGGCTCAGGGCAAGTAAATAGGAAAAGGCCCCGGCGGAGCATCTGCTCCGCCGGGGCCTTTTTTATTTGGTATGGGTTCAGTCCAGCCGGAAGTCCTCGTCCTTGAGCTTGCTGGTATCCAGACTGGCGGGCTTGGGGGGCACCCGGCGGAAGGGGTCGTAACGGAAGGCGCCGCAGCGATCCCCCGGGGAGACCACGCCCTTCTTGGAGCAGAGGATACGGCCTTCCTCCAGAGTGGCGCCCCTGGCGCAGTACGCGCAGCGGGGCTCGATCTTTTTGTGGAACAGCATGGGCCTCTCCTCCCGGTCGATTACTGTCCCTATCATAACACACTTCTGCGCCGATTACCACAGGTTTTTCTCCCCTTTTGGATCCCCAGGGCCGCCAGGAGGAAAAAGCCCAAAAACACCAGCCAGGCCGCGGCGGTGGAGATGGCCAGGGCGGTGTGGAAGTCGGTGCCCGCAATGCAGTCCACCTGCTCCGCCAGATAGGCCGACACGCTCTCCTCAAGGGGGAAAAGGCGGAAAAGCAGAGTGGTGAGGGCGGCGGAGAAGAGGCCGTGAAGGAGCTTGCCTCCCAGGTAGGTGCGCACGTTGAGGCCGCTCTCCCCCAGGAAGGAGAGCACCTGGCAGTGGACGGAGACGCCCGCCCAGCCCAGCAGGAAGGCG
Source organism: uncultured Pseudoflavonifractor sp. (assembly GCA_947425785.1). GTDB lineage: Bacteria > Bacillota > Clostridia > Oscillospirales > Oscillospiraceae > Vermiculatibacterium. The sequence goes on from CANEAY010000001.1 coordinate 175,943, forward strand.
GCCATGGCCGCCTTCCCCTCCAGGGAGCCGCTGCCGGTGAGGGAGGCCACCCCGGAGGAGAGCTCCAGCGCCCCGGTGAGGAGCCTTCCGGCCCACTCCTGGTGAAAGCCCAGGGGAGCGAAGAGCCGGCCCAGAAGCTCTGCCAGGGCGGGCAGAAGCCCGGAGAGGAAGCACAGGCGGATGATAACGGTGAAGCAGACCACAAAGGCGCAGATGTTGAGGGTGGAGGTCACCGAGCCCTTCACCGCGTCGGTAAAGGCCACGGAGAAGCGGCGGGCGGCAATGGGGGGCGAGGGCCGCTGGCTCCGGCTGTCCTTGTCCTGCCAATGGTAGAAGCGGAAGAGGAACCCCACGCACACCGAGGCGGCGGCGTGGACGAGGCACAAAAGCACCCCCACCCGGCTGTCGGCGAAGATCCCGGCCCCCACCACACCTAAGATGAAGGCGGGGCCGGAGTTGTTGCAGAAGGAGAGCAGCCGCTCACACTCAGTCTTGGTACACGTTCCGCTTTCGTAGAGGGTAAGGGCCGCCCGGGCGCCCACCGGATACCCCCCCACAAAGCCCAGAGCCAGGGCGGCGGCGCATGCGCCCCCCACATGGAAAAGGGGCCGCATGACAGGCTCCAAAAGCCGGCCCAGGTAGCTTGCCAATCCCAGGGAGATCACCAGAGAGGTGAGGATAAAGAAGGGGAAGAGGGAGGGGATGATGACATTGTAGCAAAGTCCCAGCCCATCCTGGACGGCGGCGCTGATCTCCTTGGGCCAGCAGATCAGGGCGATGGCGCAGCATAGCAGCCCGGCGCCCCAAAGACCGTCCCGAAGGGCCTGTTTTCGCAAAATATGGCTCAAAATAGATCACCCCCGCCGAACAGCATATTCGGCGGGGGTAAAGAGTATGAGAAAAGTGAGGCTCTCAGCTGCCAAAGGCTCCCTCGAACAGCTGGTAGTCCTGCTGGAGCCGGCCCCAGAGGGAGTAGTCTCCCCGGTGGAGGATCCAGTCGATCACCACGCCCCGGAAATGGCGGAAGAAAAAGTCCGCCGTCCACTCCGGGCTGTGGCTGGGGGAGAGGACGCCCTCCCTGGCCAGGGCCTCCAAGCACTCCCCCATGGCCCGAAGGGTATACCGCTGGGGGGACATGGAGGCGGCGGCGGAGTCGGCCAGGCGGCGGCCGTAGTAGAGGGCCAGAGTCTCCCAGCCCAGCTCCTCCATATACTCGGCGTAGAGCCGTAGCAGGGTCTCCAGCCGCTCCAGGGGAGGGCGGCCCTCCATGCTGGCCAGAGCCTCCTCCAAATAGGCGTCCAGAGAGTTGAAGCCCTGGTTCAAAAGCGCCTCCTTGGACTCAAAATGATGGTAGAAGGCCCCAGTGGTGACGCCGGCGGCCTGGCAGATGTCCCGAACGGTGACTCTGGCGAAGCCGACCTGCCGGGAGAGGGCCACGGCAGCATCCAGAATGGCTCTGCGGGTATGCTGGGCCTGGGCCTGGCGGCGGGCTTGATAATCCATGGAAAGTCCCTCCTTGACAGATGGGGAAAAGGTACGTATAATACTCACATAACAATGTTACTTTACGTTGTGTATTATACGGGAGACGGGGCGTGCCTGTCAACCGATGGAGGAATTTTCTTGAGCATAAATCCTGAAAAAATCGCTTTTTTGGTGGATTCCTGCGCCGAGATGGAGCCCCGGCACCGCAAGGGTGTGCCCGTCTATGTGGTGCCTCTGCGCATCGGCTGTGCCGACGGCAGCTTCAACGATGGGGAGGATATTTTTGCCAAGGATATCTATCGGCGCCTGGAGCGGGGAGAGCTGCCCAAGACCTCCCTGCCCGATATGATCCGGGTGGCGGAGACTCTGGACCGCATCAAGGCCGACGGCTACGAGCGGGTCATCGCCCTGCCCCTGTCCTCCGGCCTGTCCGGCACCCACAACATGATCCGCCTTCAGTGCGAGGAGCACAAGGACTTGACCACGGTGGTTTTTGACACCTGCAGCGGAGCCATTCCGTTGGGGGGGATCGTCCTACAGCTCTGGGAGGACATCCAGGAGGGGATGAGCTGGGATGAGCTGGTGGAGCAGCGCGCGCCCCATCTGCTGAAAAACAACTTCCCCTTCTTCTCGGTGGATACCCTGGAATACCTGCAGAAGGGGGGGCGCATCGGCAAGATCACCGCCCTGGCGGGCACCTTACTCAGCATCAAGCCCATCATTACCTTCGCCCCCGACGGCCAGCTGGTGAACGTGGCCAAGGTGCGGGGCCGCAAGCAGGTGCAGGGAAAGCTCATCGAGCTGGTCAAGGAGCATGTGGGCGATCACCGAGACTTCAATCTTCTGGTGGCCAACGGCGGGGCCGAGGAGGAGATGAAGCAGCTGAAGAAGGATCTGATGGCCGCCATCCCCGGCTGCCGCCACATCTGGGACTCCCACATCGACGCCACCCTGAGCGTATATATTGGCAGCGGCGTGCTGGGCGCCTGCATCCAGCTGTTGGATTAACAGAATTATGGAAACTAAAAGGAGCCTTCCCACACAGGGAAGACTCCTTTGTTTTTTGGAATTCAGAAGAAATTATCCAAAGGATCCACGGACAGAGAATAGAATTATGTTAACTAAATGCCCCTTCATTTTATCACGGGAAAGCTGACCACCGCTTTGAACAGGTCGCCGTCCACCTCCAGCCGGAACAGGCCCCCCTGAAGCTCGGTGAGGCTCCGGGCGATGGAGAGCCCCAGGCCGCTGCCCTCGGTGGTGCGGCTCTCGTCCCCCCGGACGAACCGCTCCATGAGCTGCTCGGCGGGGACGTTGAGCTGGCTGGCGGAGACATTTTTCAGGGAGAGGATCATGTTGCCGTCCCACTGCTTCAAATCGAGATAGACCCGGGTCCCCGGCATGGCGTACTTGACGCAGTTACCCATGAGATTGTCCAGGATCCGCCAGAAATGACGGCCGTCGGCCCAGACGTAGACCTCCTCCTCGGTGAGGGTGGGGATCACTGTCAACTGGGCGGCGGTGAATTTCTCGCTGTACTCCCCCAGGGCCTGAGTCACCAGCTGGACCACCCCCAGCCGCTCCTTGTTTACCGTCAGGGCTCCCGTGGAGGCCTTGCTGGCCTCCACCAGATCCTCTGTGAGCTTTTTCAGCCGCTGGCTCTTCCGATCCAGCACCTCGATATATTCCCGGGCCTTCTCCTCCTGAATGTCCTCCTTCTTCAGCAGATCCACATAGTTGATGATGGAGGTCAGGGGGGTCTTCAGGTCGTGGGAGACATTGGTGATGAGCTCCGCCTTCATCCGCTCCGAGCGCAGCCGCTCGTCCACGGCGGTGTTGATGGCGCTGCCCAGGTCGTTGAGCTGTCCGGCGTGCTCCTTCAGATCCCTGCAGATATAGCGGTCCATCCCGCTGGTGTCGATGACGGTCTCCGGACTGCCGCCCACAATGGCCTGGGTACCGGCGCGGATGATGCGCCACTGCTCGCTCCACTTGCAAAGGCCGAAGAGCACCGCACCCTGGTAGAAGGGGATGAGCACCACGGTGAGGCTGGTGAGGAGAGTGCCGATGAGATAGAGGAGGAAGCCCACAATGACCCGCTGGGTCAGGTTCCAGTTCCCGAAGGTAGTTCCCCACCAGCGGCCCAGGCCCCGGAAGCCCCGGCCTATCCAGCATAGGCACCTCCAGGTGACGGTGTTGCGAAAAAGGGTGTGGGCCTTGATCCGGGTTGCGGTTGACATAAGTCCGGCCTCGGTGAGGGCGAAGCCCCCTGTCAGGGAGACCACGCCCAGCATCATCATGGCGTAGAAGGAGGGGTCATTGTAGTGGTAGAGATACCCTTCCGACATGGCGTTGCTCCCCAGGGCAAAGCACAGTACCGCCCCCCAACCCATCAAGAGCAGGTACAGGTCGTAGGGGATCCTGTCTGTCCAGTTGAGCACGAAGGTCTCCGCCCCTCTCCGCCGGCCGGCACAGCACAGCAGCAGGACGGTGCCGGCGAGAGCGGTAAGGATCAGGGCGGCAGTCCAGTAGAGGAACCGGATGTCCCCCTTGACCAGGGTGTTTTTCAGCTCCCGGAACTCGTCCGGGGCGGCGTAGCGCTCGTCTATGCCGTACTCCAGCGCGTACTGGAAGGTCTCTCCATCCTGATAGAGATATGTCTCGTTGCCGGGAACCTGGGCCAGCACGGTGCCGTTGTCACTGAAGAAGATGGTAAAGTTCTGCTCCTCGTTATATTCCCGGTAGTTGTAGTAGATCCGGGAGGGGGTCATGGTACGCACATTTCGGTAAAGATTCTCGTAGGGGACATGCTCCAGGCTGTCCTCACCGGAGGAGCTGAGGAGGATCTCCCCGGTGGCGTTGTCCCGGATGATATAACGAAAATTGGTCTTGGCAGGGCTGAAGGCGTCCAGCCACTCCTGGTAATACTGCTCCTCCAGGTAGCCCAGGGCCTGGCCCCGCCGCTTGGAGTCATAGTCGTCCAAAATCTCCATCAGGTGGCTGTACCGCGCGTTCATGGCCTGGTTCCAGGCCAAGGAGTAGGTGTAGTCGCCGCCCTCAAAAAAACTGTCCCAGTATAGCCCGCAGTAAAGGCACCCGAAAGTGGCCCCCACGGCGCAGGCCACGGTGAGCAGCAGGGCGGCGGCCTTTACCAGGGCGTAGGAGCGAAAATCCTGTTTCATGGTCACACCTTCTCCATCTTATATCCCAGGCCCCAAACCACCTTGATGTACCGGGGGTTGGCCGGGTCGATCTCGATCTTCTCCCGAATGTGGCGGATGTGTACCGCCACCGTGTTCTCCGAGCCGTAGGCCGGGTCGTTCCACACCTGCTCATAGATCTGGGCGGTGGAGAACACCTGTCCCGGGTGCTGGAGCAGGAGCCGGAGAATGTTGAACTCCAGGGGGGTCAGGCTCACCGCCTCCCCGTCCACGGTGACGGTCTTGGCGGCGTCGTCCATGGCGATGCCGCCGTTTTTCAAAAGTCCGTCGTCCCCGCCCGCCGGGCCCTCCTTGCCCCCCAGGAGGGTATAGCGGCGCAGCTGGCTTTTCACCCGGGCCATGACCTCCATGGGATTGAAGGGCTTGGTCACATAGTCGTCCGCCCCGATGTTCAGCCCCAGCACCTTGTCCGCGTCCTCCGATTTGGCGGTGAGGAGGATGATGGGCACGTTGCACGCCTCCCGCAGTTTGGCGGTAGCCCGGATGCCGTCCAGGTTGGGCATCATCACGTCCATGAGGATGAGATGGACGTCGTTTTCAGCCACTGCCTTCAGGGCCTGGGCTCCGTCGTAGGCGGGGATGGTGTGGTAGCCCTCGCTGGTAAGGTAGATGTCCAGGGCGGAGACAATGTCCCTGTCGTCGTCACAAATTAGGATGTTATACATGGCGATCACCTCATGGTAGTGAGTATAGAAAGCAATTTTTAAGGCGGCAGGGGGAAAAGTTTTAAGATTGGCTTAATATGCGCTATAAGATCCATTTTACCGCAAAACCCTTGCGGAGAAAAGCCCGGAATGATAAAATCTTTTTCAAAGAGAGGGGGGCGGCGGGATGGTTTGGAAAATGGGAGAAGGGGACGCCTACGCCCTGCTGGCCTCCCTGTTGATGGAGAAAGAGAAGATAAGCCTGCCGCCCATGGCCCGGCAGAAGGGGGGCAAGCCCTGGTTCCCCGACGCCCCCCATCTCCACTTCAGCGTGAGCCACTCCGGCGGTCTGGCTCTGTGCGCCCTTTCCCACCGGGAGGTGGGGGCGGACATAGAGGTCGTCCGTCCCCGGCGGGAGCGCCTGCCCGCCTACGCCCTGTCCGGGGAGGAGCTGGCCTGGTATCAGGCCAAAGGCGGCGGCTGGGGGCGGTTTTACACCCTGTGGACCCTGAAAGAGGCCAAGGTAAAGTGTACTGGCCAGGGGCTGAAGCTGCCCCCCCGGGACATTGCCGTCCCTCTCATGGAACCGGGAGAGACGGCGGAGCGGGAGGGCTTCTCCTTCACCGCCCTGGCGGGAGAGGGCTGGCGGGGCGCTCTCTGCGAGAAGTTAACATAATATTTGATTGAAAACAAAAACTAAGCCTGACGGAAGATCCCGTCAGGCTTAGTTTTTGCTTGTGAGATAAAGAAGGATGCTGGGCGGATCAGGGCCTTGCCGGCCGTCGGACGCTTCCCCGCCAAGGGGTGCCGCCGAAATGTTCATGGCTTGCAGCGCAGGGGCCTTACAGCTCTTTGCGCTGGAGCTGGAGCCGGTCGGCGATCATGGCGATGAACTCCGAGTTGGTGGGCTTGCCCTTGGCGTTGGAGACGGTGTAGCCGAAATACTTCTGCAGGGTCTCCAGATCGCCCCGATCCCAGGCCACCTCAATGGCGTGACGGATGGCCCGCTCCACCCGGCTGGCGGTGGTGCCGAACCGCTTTGCCACTTCGGGATAGAGGATCTTGGTGACGGCGTTGATAACGTCCATGTCCTCTACGGCGATCATGATGGCCTCCCGGAGATACTGGTAGCCCTTGATGTGGGCGGGCACGCCGATCTCGTGGATGATGGAGGTGACCGTGCTCTCCAGGCCCTTGCCCCGGCGGTCTGCCTCTTCGCCGGGCTGGCCGGAGGAGGTCACCATCTGCCGCACCCGCTCCACCACCGAGGCGGTCTTGCAGGGCTTCATCATAAAATAGTCCGCGCCCCGGGCGGCGGCCAGCTCGGCCACACTGCCCCCGGCAAAGCTGGAAAGCACCAGGACTTTGGGCTTTTCCGGCAGTTCTGCCAGATCAGAAAGGACTTCTACCCCGTCCAGCTTGGCCAGGATCATGTCCATGACTACCACGTTGGGCTGTCGCTGGCGGCACAGCTCCACCGCCGCCTCGCCGTCGGCGGTGTCGGCCACCACCGTCAGGTCGTTTTCTGCGTTCAGGGTCTCCACCAGAAGACGGCGGAATTCTTCCCCTGCGTCCGCCACCAAAATCGTTTTCTTTTCCAAATCCGTTTCCTTCTTCCAAGATCGATCGATCGCGAGATTACCGGTTGCTCATAATTTACCATAAAGAGACAGCGAACGCAATACTGTTTTGGAAAAAAATGGATAAGAAAAAATCGACTTTGTCCGACCACTTTCGGGAAATTTAGCGATTTTAGATGTTTTTCAGACAGCTTTCGGCGGTTTTCAACATTCTTTGCGCCAGGATGCCGTAGCCCTGGGTGGGGTCGCCCACCAGTACGTGGGTCACCGCACCCACCAGCCGGCCGTTCTGGAGGATGGGGCTGCCGCTCATGCCCTGGACGATACCGCCGGTGGCCGCCAGAAGCTCCGGGTCGGTGACCTTAATGGTCATGTCCCTGCTGTCGTCGGCGTGGGGAAAGAGCTTGACGATCTCCACGTCGTAGGCGCGCACCTCATCTCCGGCGATGTTGGCGTAGATGACGGCGGGGCCGGTCTCCACCTGGGACTTGTCCGCCACAGGCACCGGCTCCAGGGCGCACAGCTCCTTCTCCTCCAGGGTGCCGAAGATACCGCTGGTGGTGTTGGCCCAGAGGGTGCCGATGTCGGCCTGGGTGTCAAACTCGCCATGGAGCTCTCCCGGCTCTCCCCGCTGGCCCTTTTTCACGTCGCTCACCGTGGCGGAGATGACCCCGCCGCTCTCCAGGGGCATGAGCTGGGCGGTGTCCACGTCGTTGATGGCGTGGCCCAGGGCGCCGAACTCCCCGGTGGCGGGGTCGTAGTAGGTCACCGTTCCGATGCCCGCCATGGAATCCCGCAGCCAGGCCCCCAGCTTGTAGCTGCCGTCGGTGGAGCACTGGACAGCCTGGGCCGTCACCTGCACCTGCTTGCCGTCCCGGATGGCCCGGATGGACATCTCCTCCCCGCCGATGGCGGAGAGCTGCTCCTGCACCTCTTCAATGGTATCTACCTCTGTGGCGTTGATGTGGGTGATAACGTCACCCTCCCGCAGGCCGCAGGACTTGGCGGGGGTCAGGTTCCCCTCCGCCGCCGGGATCTGGGAAAAGCCCACCACCATCACCCCGTCGGAGAAGAGCTTGATCCCCACCGCCCGGCCCACAGGCGCCACCATTCGGACTTCAGCCCCGGTCATGGACGGAGCCTCCCATGCCATGGCAGGCGCGCCCCCCAGCACGCCCGCCACCGCCAGGGCCGCTGCCGTCCGCCGAAAAGGCGTTGGCCCTGACCGTTTACTTCCTCTTTTCAAATGACCACCCCCGTTAAAAATCAATGGGGCGCCCCCGGCTGAAGGCGCCGCTTTTAATATGAACGAAAGGTGGGATGGGAAGTCTGGAAATGAACAGGGGCTTTGGCTTGGAAAAAGACGGAGCTCTTCAAAAGCGGGGCAGGTGTGCCTTATACAGGAAAAAGGCGGGGAAAGAGGAAGGGAGTTTTAGTTTACATAATTTTATAGCACATCAAAAAGGGAAGGCTGTTTCCGCAGGAAACAGCCTTCCCTTTTTCGTCAAATTTAATTCTTCCGCTTGCCGAAAAGACGCAGCAGATAGACAAAGAGGTTCACAAAATCCAGATAAAGCTGGAGGGCGGAGAAGACGGAGGCCTTTTTCAGCATGGCCTCGTCCCCCTGATAGGCCTGATAGAAGGCGCGGATCTTCTGGGCGTCATAGGCGGTGTAGGCCAGGAAGACCACCACGCCGATGGTGCAGGTCACCCGGTCAAAGGCCTCCAGGCCGGGGATGAACAGCATGAGTACATTGGCCAGGATGAGGAAAATAAGCCCGCCCAGCAGGATATTGCGCATCCGGGACAGGTCGATGCCGGTGAAGTGGCCGAAGAGGGCCATGCCGCCGAAGTAGAGGGCGGTGGCGGCAAAGACCAGCACCAGGCTGGGCAGCTCAAAGACGATGAAATAGAAGGTAAAGGTGACCCCCGTCAGGGCGGAGTAGAGGAAGAAAAAGGCGGTGGCGGTGGCGGGAGTGATCTTATGGAGGGCGGCGGTCATGCCGACGGCCACCGCCAGCTGGGCGATGAGGAGGATCAGGTGGAAGGCGGGGATATAGGTGACGGCGTTATAGAAGAACATCAGCCCCGTGTAGGTGGTGCTGAAGAAGATGGCCACGCCGAAGGTGACCAGCAGGCCCAGGAACATGAGGAAGAAGGTTTTAGCGGAGTAACGGCCCAGGCTTTCGCCGGTGCGGCCCTGCTCCAGGAGCTTTTCCTGATCGTAAAAATTTTCTGCCATAGAGAACACCTCATTTTTTGTTTTTGTTTTTTTCAAAAATATATTATGCCGAAGGTCAGGACTTAACGCCGCTCATAGACCAGGTCTGTGATCCCGTTATAGCTCCTGGTCTTGACCAGTTTCAGCTTATGTTCCTCTTCCAGGCCGTCGAACAGCCGGATGCCGCCGCCCAGGATAGTGGGCATCACATTGAGGTAGTACAGGTCGATGAGATCCGCCCGGATGAGCTGCCCGGCCAGCTGGGCGCCGCCGCAGATCCAGATGTCCTTCCCCTTTTCAGCTTTCAGGCGCTCCACGAGCCGGCAGGGGTCTTCGTCCGTAAAGCGGATATTGTGGGTGTCGGGCAGGGGCGAGTGGGTGACCACATAGCTGGTAAGGTCGGGATAGACCCACTCCCCGGGGGACAGCTCCGTCACCAGCTGGCAGTAGGTCTTTGCCCCCATGACCACCGTGTCCACGTCCCGGATGAACTCCTCATAGGACACCATGTCGTTCCCGTCGGGGGACTCTCCTCCCAGCCAGTCTATGCCTCCCCTGGGATCGGCAATGCATCCGTCCAGGCTCATGGCGATGAACAAAGCGACTTTTCTCATATTTGCTCCCTCATAAATTGTGGCCTCTTGCGTTGATTTTATCATGGCCGCTTAAAAGCGTCAAGACTCGGCCTGCCGTCTCTTCCGCCGGGGCCGCCCCTTGGCCTCCAGCCAGGCCGCCAGCCGGCGGCCCCGCTCAAAGAGGGTGAGGATGGAGCGCATCACCGGCCAGCTCAGGGCCAGAAACACCCCCAGCACCAGCGCCTCCTGGAGGTTCAGGACGCTCAGGGAGAAGAAGTCCCGGAGGAAGACCACGCAGAAGGCCATAGCCGCCGCCACAGCGCCCCACAGGCACCGCCGCTTCCAGTCAAAGGGCTTGCAGACCTGGTAGAGCACCAGCAGGCCCACAAAGGACACGCACAGGGCGGAAAGGGTGGACAGGGACTGGGTGGGGAACCGGAAGGCAAAAGCGAAGGCCTGGATGCCCAAAATGATGACCAGGTCGGTGAGTCCGCCGGGGAAGGCGTCCCGGAGGACATTAGTCATAAATTTGCCGCTGACCCGGCTCTTGTTGGGCTCCAGCGCCAGCACGAAGGAGGGAAAGCCGATGGTGAGGGCGGAGACCAGGGAGAGCTGGATGGGCACCAGGGGATAGGGCATGTCCACAAAAATGGTGAGCAGGGACAGGCAGAAGGAGAAGATGTTCTTCACCAGGAAGAGGGAGGCGGAGCGCTGGATATTGTTGATGACCCGCCGCCCCTCCGCCACCACCTGGGGCAGGCAGGCGAAGTTGGAGTTCAAAAGCACCAGCTGGGCGGCGTGGCAGGCCGCCTCGGCCCCCGAGGCCATGGCGATGCCGCAGTCGGCGTCCTTCAACGCCAGCACGTCGTTGACCCCGTCGCCGGTCATGGCCACCGTGTGGCCCTGCTTCTGGAGGGCCTTCACCAGCTTCCGCTTCTGCCCCGGGGTCACCCGGCCGAAGACGGTGTACTTCCCGGCGGCGCTGTAGATGTCCTGGTCGGTCTTGAGGGTGGCGGCGTCCACCCAGTGCTCGGCGTTCTCCACCCCCGCCTTCCGGGCCACCTCCGCCACGGTGAGGGGGTTGTCGCCGGAGATGACCTTCACCGCCACCCCCTGGGAGGCAAAGTAGGCGAAGGTCTCCGGGGCCTCGGAGCGGATGGGGTTTGCCAGCAGAGCCAGGGCCATGGGCCTGACCTGCCGCCCGTCCAGGGGGCCCTTGCCGTCGGGAGCGCCGTCGTAGCCCGCGATGAGCAAGACCCGGTAGCCCTTGGCAGAGTATGGCTCCACCATCTCCTTCAGCTCCTGGTACCAGGGGCCCATGACAAACTCCGGCGCCCCCGCCACAAAGGCGCCGTGGCCGGGAAAGACGGCGGCGGAGTACTTGTTTGCGGAGGTGAAGGGCACCACGGCGGAGGGGCTCCAGCCCGGATCCTTGTCGAACCGCTCCAGCATGGCCCTGCCGGTGTCGTTGTCCGCCCCCAGGGCGTGGTAGAGGGCGCTCACCGCCTCCTCCACCGCCTCGATGGAGTATTTCTCCTCGTCCAGGGGCACCAGCTCCCGGACGGTCATCCCCGGCTCGGTGATGGTGCCCGTCTTGTCCACACAGAGCACGTCCACCCGGGCCAGGGTCTCAATACAGTTCATGTCCTGGGCCAGGGTCTTTTTCTGGGCCAGGCGGATCATGCTCACCGCCAGGGCTACGCTGGTGAGGAGGTAGAGCCCCTCGGGGATCATGCCGATGAGGGCGGCCACCGTGGCGGTCACCGCCTGGCGGAGCCCCAGCTCCAGCACGAAATACTGCTTCCAGAAGAGGATGGCCCCCATGGGCACCAGGGCGATGCCGATAAAGCGGATGAGCCGGGTGAGGGAGGCCATCATCTCCGACTGGCCCGCCTTCACGTCCTTCTTGGCCTCTAGGGTGAGCCGGGCGGCATAGGAGTCCGCCCCCACCTTGGTGAGTTGGGCCCGGCAGGAGCCGGAGACGATGAAGGAGCCGGAGCGCAGAGCGTCCCCCGGCTTTTTCTCCAGGGGGTCGGCCTCGCCGGTAATGAGGGCCTCGTTGACCTGCACCGTCCCGGCTCGCACCACCGCGTCCGCCGAGATCTGATCCCCGGCGGCAAAGACGGCGATGTCGTCCCGCACCATGTGGTCGGTGGGCACGCTCATCTCCGTCCCCTCCCGCACCACCGTCCCCCTGGGGGAGGCCAGAAGGGTGAGTTTGTCAATGGTACGCTTGGAGCGAAGCTCCTGGAAGATGCCGATGACGGTGTTGGCCACGGCGATGAAGAGGAAGGTGGCGTCCTTGTAGGAGCCCACCGCCACCAGGGCCGCCGCCAGGACGAAAAAGATGAGGTTGAAGAAGGTGAGGACGTGGCCCCGGACGATCTCCCGCTCCGTCTTGGTGGGGGACTTGACGGAGACATTGGCCCAGCCGCCCTTCTGCCGGGCCGAGACCTGCTCCCGATCCAGGCCCTGGGCGGGGTCGGCCTGGAGGACGGGGATGTCCTGGCGGGCGGGGGTGGTATCCGTTTGTCTGGGAGTCTGCTTCATACTGCGATCCATCCTTCTATCTGGCCCCCTTTCCCGGTATACTGGTGGGGAAGGAGGCGGTCTCTATGGAACTCAAGCAGGCAGGGGGCGACCAAATGGCCCGGCTGGCGGTATGTGTGGTGGTGTCTGTGGCGGTGGTGTACGCCGCGGAAAAGCTCTGTGAGGGGAAGAGCTATCCCCTCTGGGAAAAATACGGCCCCTGGCTCAAGGATAACAAGGTGCAGGCCATCGCCATCGCCGCGGCGGTGCTCTACGGAGCCTCCCTGGCCCTCTGGCCCCAGGAGGGAAAGGGGGAGGTGCCGGGGGAGGAGGAGTTCACCCCCTGCGTGTGAACTTTAGCGGTAGACGGGCACTAAGGCGGCGCCGATGATGCCCGCCTCGCCGCGCAGCTTGGCCACGCACAGCCGGGTACGCCGGGGGCTGTCCCGGGTGAATTCCTCCCGGTCCAGCACCTCGCGCAGGGGCCTGAGCAGCTTCTCCCCCTGGCGGGAGATGCCGCCGCCGATGCACAGCACCTCGGGCTGGAGGATGTTGATGAGGTTGACGATGCCGCAGGCCAGATCCCCCAGGTAGCCCTCCAGCACCCCCTCGGCGGTCTTGTCCCCCGCCTCCACCGCGTCAAAGACGGTCTTGCCGTTGACCAGCTCCAGGGTGGGGGCAAAGCGCCACAGGGCGCTGTCCGGGTCTCGTTCCATGGCCTCCCGGACGGAACGGATGAGGCCGGTGGCGGAGGCGTAGGCCTCCCAGCAGCCCCGGCGGCCGCAGGTGCAGGGGCGCCCCCCCCGGTGGATGACCATGTGTCCGGCCTCCATGCCGGCGTAGTTGAAGCCGGTGAAGAGCTTGCTGTCCAGCACCGCGCCGCAGCCCACGCCGGTGCCCAGGGTCACCGCCGCCAGGGAGCGGTAGCCCCGGCCCGCCCCGGCCACGAACTCGCCCAGGGCGGCGGCGTTGGCGTCGTTTTCCAGCAGGGTGGGCAGCTCCAGCCGCTCGGAGACCATGCGGGCCAGGGGCACGTGATCCAGCCCCAGGTTCCAGGCGTGGAGCACCATGCCGTTTTCCGGGTCGATGGAGCCCGCCGAGGCCAGGCCGGCGGACTGGACGTCGCCCATGGCCACCCCCGCCTGGGCGGCGGTGAGCCGGGCGGCCTGGGTGATGGCGTCGGCCACCTCCTCCGCCCCCTTGGGGGTGGGGATCTCCGCCTGCCCCAGGAGCTTGCCCTTCTCATCTACCAGTCCCGCATGGACGTTGGTGCCTCCCAGATCGATGCCGATGTAATACATGCCGACCCCTCCCCATTCTAAGTGATCCCATTATAATCCAAATCGGGGCCGGTGAACAGAGCGGAGAGGGAAATTTTTGAAAAGATTCATAATTGGGGCAGGACAGCCCATCTTGCCTTTTGCCGTCCTGTGTGCTACAATGTGGCAAACCAAAGAAAAGGGGAGAGCTCCATGACCATTGATTTTCAGCCCAAGGGCGTCTGCTCCCGGCGGATGCGTATCGAGGTGGAGGATGGCGTCGTCAAGTCCCTGGAAGTCCAGGGGGGCTGTCACGGCAACCTCCAGGGCATCAGCAAGCTGGTGGAGGGGATGAAGGCGGAGGACGTGATCGCCCGCCTGGAGGGCATCCACTGCGGCCTCAAGCCCACCTCCTGCCCCGACCAGCTGGCCAGAGCGTTGAAGGAGAACCTGTGAATGAAAAAAGTCCGGAACCGATCGGTTCCGGACTTTTTGTATGTAAATTCAGCGCTTGCGGCCCCGGTAGCTGGAGCTGTAGGTCCTGGGGGTATTGTACCGCTTGCGGCGGCTGGGGCCGAAGACCATCCGCCGCATCACCAGCAGGAGGAGAAGGAGGATGACCACCAGCAGGAGGATCTTCACCCACAGGCGGCTGAACAGGGCCTGGAGATTGTCCAGGATAAACACCAGCTGGGAGCGCTCCAGGGCGGTGGTGGCGATAAGGTCGGCGGAGCCATAGTCCTTCCCCTCGTACGAGATGGAGATGGTGCCCAGCACCTGTCCCTTTTCAATGGGAGCCTCCAGGTCTTCCGGCAGCTCGATGCGCCGCTGGAAGAGGGCGGGATCCAGGTCGTTGGGCAGGGTGGCCTCCAGCCCCTGGCTGGCCTGGACGGTGACATAGTCCTGCTGGGCGCAGTATTTTACCGGCACCGTGTCGATGGGGTCGATGGGGCTCAAAAGCTCCTTGCGGGAGAAGCTGTTGAAGCCGTATTCCAGCAGCTTCTTGCTCTCGGAGAAGGAGTTGGTGTCCGACTTGCGGTAGTCCTGGCTGCCCAGGACGACGGCGATCATCAGCCGGTCGTTCTTCTCCGCTGCAGAGGCCAGGCAGGAGCCGGCCTCCGGGGTGGAGCCGGTCTTGATGCCCACGGCGTAGCGGTAGAGAAGGTCGGCCCGGCCGGTGCGGAAGTTGGAGACCAGGGCGTTGGTGTCGTGGAGCTCCCGGGCGGCGTGGAGGTTGGTCTCCGGCACGTCATAGCGCACCGAGGAGACGATCTCCCGGAAGTCGGGATGCTTCATGGCCTCGGCGCACATCTTGGCGATGTCCCGGGCGGTGGTGTAGTGGGCGTCATCGTGGTAGCCGTGGGTGTTGACAAAGTGGGTGTTGGTCATACCCAGGGCCGCCGAGCGCTGGTTCATCTGCTCCACAAAGGCGGGGATGCTCCCGGCCACGGCGGTGGCCAGGGCGTTGCAGGCCTCGTTGGCGGAGGGGAGAAGGGCGCAGTAGAGAAGATCCTGCACCGTCAAAATTTCCCCCGCCTTCAGTCCCTGGGTGGAGCCCCCCTCCCCAATGCCGGTGTAGAGGTCGTCCTGCAGGGTCACCCGGGTGTCCATATCCAGCTCGCCCCGGTCAATGGCCTCCACGGTGAGCAGGCCCGTCATCACCTTGGTGATGGAGGCGGGGGGCCGCCGCTCGTCGGCGTTGAGCTCATAGAGCACCTCATTGTAGTCGGCGTCCACCAAGATGGCGGCGGCGGCATCTATAGTGATGGGCTCACTGGCACACGCCGGGGCGGCCAGGGCCGCCGTCAGCGCCAGAAGGAGCAAAAAAACGGTCAAAAAGCGATATTTTTTCATAGGATTCTCCCATTATCTGTGTTATAATGAGCGTATGTTGTACGCCATAGTTGTACAAATTCGCGGTTTGTGCGGCCATATACCACAGCCGCCCGGCGGCGTTGGAGGTACATTTTGACCAGTATAATAGCCGTTTGCGGCTATTATACCAGACCTTTGGTACAGACGCAACGGGGGAGGCGGTTACAAAATAATGACGATTTCCAAATGGGAAGCCGCCGCCCTGGCCCTGTCGGGGCTGTTCCTGGCCTTTACCGCCGGCTGGTTCCTCCGGGGAACTGTTCCCGCCCAGCCCATTCGGGTGGAGACCCAGCGGGTCTTGGAGGCCACCGTCACCGCTCTGCCCGCGCCCACCCAGGACACGGAGCGGAGAAGGGTGAACATCAATACCGCCAGTGCCCAGGAGCTGATGGCCCTGCCCGGCATCGGAGAGAAGCGGGCGGCGGATATCATCGCCGACCGGGAGGAGAACGGCCCCTTCCGATTCCCCGAGGACATCACCCGGGTCAAGGGCATCGGGGAGGAGACCCTGGCGGAGCTGCTGAATGACATCACTGTGGAGGACGAACCATGAAGATATTGGTAGTAGATGACGAGCGGGTGCTGGTGAAGGGCATCAAATTCAACCTGGAGAGCGAGGGCTATCAGGTGGAGGTGGGCTACGACGGCCAGGCCGCTGTGGACTTGGCCCGGGGCGGCGCCTTCGACCTGGTCATCCTGGACTTGATGATGCCCAAACTGGACGGGCTTCAGGCCTGTATGCGCATCCGGGAGTTTTCCAACGTGCCCATCATCCTCCTCACCGCTAAAGGGGAGGACGCGGACAAGCTGGTGGGCTTTGAGTGCGGGGCCGACGACTACATCACCAAACCCTTCAACATCCTGGAGCTGAAGGCCCGCATCCGGGCCCTTCTGCGCCGGGCGGGCATGGCCCAGCAGGAGGCGGGGGGCGGACGGCTCACCGCGGGCCATATCCTTCTGGACGCCGACCAGCGCTCTGCCTGGAAGGATGGGCAGAGCGTGGAGCTCACCGCCAAGGAGTTTGACCTGATGGAGCTGCTCATGCGCAACCCCGGCCGGGTCTACTCCCGGGAGAACCTTTTGAATGTGGTGTGGGGCTATGAGTACGCCGGGGATTACCGCACCGTGGACGTCCACGTGCGCCGCCTGCGGGAGAAGCTGGAGATGGATCCGGCAAACCCGGAGTACATCCTCACCAAGTGGGGCGTGGGCTATTATCTGAAAAACGGTCAGTGAACTGAAAGAAAAAAGGGAGAGGGGGGAGCGTCATGGACAGTGGGCGGCAGTCGAAGAAGGTGCCCTTGTGGCGCTCGCTCCAGACCAAATATGCCCTGACCTATCTGGTGGTCATCGCCGCAGTGCTGGTACTGCTCAACACCTACCCGGTGCTGGCCTCCCAGGAGATGGTCTTTCAGTCCAAGCAGACCTCCCTCCAAAGTCAGGCCTCGGTGATGGCCTCCGCCCTGGCGGGGCCGGACAGCCTTAGTGAGGAGGGGGTGGCCCGGGTCATGGAGGTACTGGGCGATACGGGTCTGAGCCGGGTGCTGGTCACCGGCCCCTCCGCCCTGGTGCTCTATGACAGTACCGGCCAGGCGGTGGGGCAGTATGCCCTTCTGCGGGAGGTCACCGCTGCACTGCGGTGGGAGGACAATATCCGCTCCGATTTCGTGGATGGGGCCTTCCACAGCCGGGCCGCCACCCCTATCGTCTACCGGGGCATGACCCTGGGAGCGGTGTATGTGGACGAGTATGACGTCTTTGCCGGCCAGTTCCTGGTCAGCGTCCAACAGACTTTGCGCACCATCTCCCTGGTCATCGCCCTATCGGCCCTGCTGCTCAGTATCGTATTCTCCAAGGCCATCACCCGCCGCCTGGGCCAGCTCCTGGGGGCCATCCGCACCGTGCGAGAGGGCGAGTACAGCCACCGGGTGAAGCTCTCCGGCAAGGACGAGCTGACCCAGCTGGCTGGAGAGTTCAACGACCTGACCGGCCGCCTCCAGACCACCGAGGAGGTGCGCCGCCGCTTTGTTTCCGATGCCTCCCACGAGCTGAAGACCCCTCTGGCCTCCATCCGCCTGCTCACCGACTCCATCCTCCAGACCGGGGACATGGCGCCGGAGACCGTCCGGGATTTCGTGGGGGACATCGGCAGTGAGGCAGAACGGCTCCAGCGCATCACCGAACATCTGCTGGCCCTCACCCGGCTGGACGCGGGGGCTCCGGTGGTCACCGAGCCGGTAGAGGTGGCCGCCGTGGCCCGCCGGGCAGAGCATATGCTGGAGCCATTGGCCAAGGCGGTGGATGTGTCTCTGGCCCTGGAGCTGGAGGAGGGCGTCTGGGTGAACTGCACCGGGGACGACCTCTATCAAATTTTGTTTAACCTGATGGAAAACGGCGTGAAATATAACCTCCCCGGCGGCAAGCTCTGGGTGCGTTCCAGAGCAGTGGAGGGACAGGCGGAGATCACGGTGGAGGACACCGGCGTGGGTATCCCCGCGGAGGATGTGGACAAGGTCTTTGACCGATTCTACCGGGTGGACAAGGCCCGATCCCGGGCCGCCGGCGGCACCGGCCTGGGGCTGTCCATCGTCCGGGACACCGCCAAGCGCCATGGCGGCGAGGTGACCGCCCAGCGGCGGGAGCCGGAGGGCACCCGCTTCACCCTCACATTTCCCCTGTGTGAAAGGGGGGAGGAGGCATGAAAAAGCGCTTTGCGGCCGCACTGCTGGCTCTGGCCCTGCTGTGTACTGCCTGCGTCCACCGGCCCGGCCGGGAGGATGTGCCCCCCGAGGGGCAGTACGCTGTCTATTTTGTTACGGCCTCCGGCCGTGAGGACGACGCCGCTCTGGGGCGGGAGTTTCGGGAGATCGCCGCGGAAAACCAGATAGAGGCGCTGATAGCCCTGCTCCTGGCCGGCCCGGAGAGCGACGCCCTTGCCTCCCCCTTCCCCCAGGGCACCGTTCTGCGGAGCTGGTCGGTGAACGATGGGGTGGCCGATGTGGATCTCTCCGAGGCCTATGAGGGCCTCTCCGGGGCGGAGCTGACCCTGGCCGATGGCTGTATCGTCCTCACCCTGTGCCAGCTGGAGGAGGTAGAGGCGGTATATCTGACGGTGGAGGGCCATCCCCGGCCCTTCCGGGATCAGGTGCTGAAGACCGAGGACTTCCTTTTGAACAATGTTATGGCAGAGGAGGGGAAAGAATGATAAAACTCATTGCCAGCGACATTGACGGCACATTGATCCCCTACGGGGAGACAGACTTGCCCCAGGCCCTTTTTCCCATCATCCGCCGCCTGCGGGCGGCGGGTATCCATTTCTGCCCCGCCTCCGGCAGGCAGTTCCACTCTCTGCGTATCCTCTTCGCCCCGGTGGCGGAGGAGATCTGCTGTCTTTGTGAAAACGGCGCTATCCTCTATGGCCCCGGCAGGGAGGACACCGCCCCGGTGCTCTCCAAGACCGTCATGCCCAGGGAGGAGGCCCTGGCCCTTTCCCAGGCCATTTTAGCCCTTCCGGGCTGTCAAATTTTGATCTCAGGGGCCAACACCACATATATCTGTAACGGAACCCCGGAATATGTCCAGTATATGCGGGGGTCCAAGGGCAACCGGGTGGCGGAGATCTCCGCCCCGGATGATATCCGGGAGGATATCATCAAGGTCTCCGCCTACTGCCCCCAGGGCACGGCGGAACCTATGGCGGCGTTGGGCCCCCGGTGGGGGGAGAGCCTTCACATGGCCGCCGCCGGCCCTGACTGGGTGGACTTCGGTCTGGCGGATAAGGGCATCGGCTTAAAAGGGCTCTGCGCCGGGCTGGGGGTCTCCCTGGCCGATACCGTGGTCTTTGGGGACAACTGGAATGACGTGGCCATGCTGGAGGCGGCGGGGACGGCCTACCTGATGGCGGGGGCAGACCCGGCTCTGAAAGCCCGGTTCCCCCGCCACTGCAAAAATGTTTTGGTCATTCTGGAAGAGATATTGAAGGAGCTGGGAGCATGAAAAAAGCGGTGATCTTTGACCTGGACGGTGTGCTGGTGCACACCGACCGCTACCACTATAACGCCTGGCGTATCCTTACGGACAGGCTGGGCATCGACTTTACTCAAGAGCGCTACGACAGCATCCGGGGCCTTTCCAGGATGGACAGTCTGGAGCGCATCCTGGCGCTCTCCTCCCGGCAGTTCACCCAGGAGGAGAAGGAGGCTATGGCCGCGGAGAAGAACGAGGCCTACCTTCAGCGGGTGCGTCAAATGAACCCGGAGGAGGTGGAGGGCGATGTGCGGGAGGCCCTCAAGGGCCTGCGGGAGAAAGGACTTCTTCTGGCGGTGGGCAGCAGCAGTAAGAACGCAAAGCTCATCCTGGAGCGCACCGGGCTGACCGCCGCCTTCGACGCCATTGCCGACGGCAGTATGGTGCGGAGGGCCAAGCCCGACCCGGAGGTCTTTTTGAAGGCGGCGGCGCTTTTGCAGGTGGCCCCGGCGGAGGCGCTGGTGGTGGAGGACGCGGCGGCGGGTCTCCGGGCCGCCAAGGCCGGCGGGTTCCAGGCGGTGGCCTTCGGCGGGGACGCCGCCGGCAGCGGCCTGGCGGACTACGAGGTAACACGGCTGACGGAGCTGTTAGAGTTGGCATAACAGGGACAGCAGAAATAGAAAAGAGCGAAAAGGGGTGATAGGGGATGAAAAGGCGGTTCTTTTTCTTCCTTTGCACTCTTTTTCTCTTTTTGTCCGCCTGTACTGCCCCCCAAAACGACCCTTCCGTGGCGGCCTTGGCTCCGCCGGAGGAACAGCGCCTGGTGGTCTATACCTCCCACAAGGAGGAGGTCTACGGCCCCATCGTCAAGGAGTTCCAGGAGCGCACCGGCATCTGGGTGGAGGTGGTCACCGGGGGTACGGGCGAGCTTTTGGAGGACATCGCCGCCCAGGGGGAGGTGCCGGAGTGCGACGTGATGTTCGGCGGCGGGGTGGAGAGCCTGTCCGCCTACGCCTGGCTCTTTGAACCTTATACCTGCTCCGGGACGGAGCTTTTGAAACCGGGGCTCCGCCCGGAGGGAGATCTGTGGACGCCCTTTTCTGCCCTGCCCGTGGTGCTCATTTACAACACGAAGCTGGTGGAGCCGGTGGAGCTTACCGGCTGGATCGACCTGCTGGATGGACGTTGGAAAGGGAAGATCGCTTTCGCGGATCCCGCCGTGTCCGGCTCCAGCTACACTGCCGCCGTCACCCTGCTGTCCTGCCTTCCAGGGGAGACCTGGGAACTGTTAAAGTATTTTACAGAGAATCTGGGCCAGCCCCTGGCCGACTCCGGCGATGTGGTCGCCGCCGTATCAGGAGGCAGCAAAAGTATCGGGGTCACTCTGGAGGAGACTGCCCTAAAGGGTATAGCACAGGGGGAGGACATTGGGGTGATCTACCCCGCTGAGGGCACCAGCTCCGTTCCTGACGGCAGTGCATTGGTGGCGGGGGCTCCCCACCCGGACAACGCAAGGGCCTTTTTAGAGTTTGTCCAGAGCACCGACGTGCAGGCCCTGGTGGTCAGCAATTTCTATCGCCGCTCGGTGCGCCAGGATGTGGCTGACCGGGAGGAGCTGCCCACCGAGGAGGAGATGGGGGTCTTTGACTATCCTGTGGACTGGGCCTCGGCGCTGAAGGAGGAGTTTCTCCTCCGCTGGGCGGACTTGGTCGGGGAGGGGACGCCATGAGAGGGGTAGGATTGCGTGCCTCCTTCCGGAAGAAACTCCTGGGCTCCTTCCTGGCGGTGGGGCTGGTGCCCCTGGTGGTATGCGTGGGACTTATTTTGGGCATTTTCCAGACCGTTCTGCTCCGCAATTCTATGGAAAGCGCTCAAAGCCAGATCGAAGCCCTCACTTCCGACTTGGGCGGACTTATAGCATCCTGCGGCGATGTGCTGGAGGAGTTGGGCCGGGAAGAGCTTATCCTCCGGGCCATGACTGGCCGGGGCCGGGGCAACGGGACGCAGGTCTATAACGCCCTCTATTCCGCCGCCGCTCCCCTTCTGCGGGAGGCGGACTTCGCCCTCTATGACGCAGAAGGGAAACTCCTTTATGCAATTTCCAATGCCGTGCCCCGAAGCCTTCCTGCCAACTGGGGGATCCTGGCGGCGGCCAGGGAAGAGGAGGGGCTGGTCTGCCGGGGGACGGACACCGGCGGGGGCTGTATGCGCATGGTTCAGGCCATTCCCGGCGAAGAGGGGGCGGCGGGCTATGTGATGGCGGAACTTCGGGAGGAGCATTTCCGGCACCTTTTCCAGGGCAGCTATGTGGCGGGGAACGATGTACTGGTGCTGGATCCCTTTTGGAGCCAGGTCTACGCCTCGCCCACGCTGCAGGACAGCACCCTGGCTCCCCGGCTTCGCGCCTGTCTTATGGAGGGGCGGAGCCTTGACGAGGCAGGGGCAGACTATACCTACCATGTCCTCCGGGAGGAGGAGAGCGGCTTCTGCGTGCTCCTGCGCCAGCCCAAACCCCTGGCCGACGGCGTTATGCGGCTTTTCTATGTGGTGGCGGGCATCTCCATCCTGCTGTGTGCGGCCGTGTGTGTGCAGGTGGCCATGCGCATCAGCCGCCAGCTTTTTGAGCCTATCCGTACCCTCAACAGCGCTATGGCGGCGGTGGAGGGAGGAGACCTGGATACCCAGGTGAAGGTGACAGGTACCGACGAGATCAGTCAGCTCTCCGGCCGGTTCAACCGGATGACCCAGAGGCTGAAGGCCAATTTGACCCAGTCCATCCGCCAGCAGCAGGAGCTGGGCGACGCGCAGATCCGCATGATGCAGGCCCAGCTGAATCCCCACTTCCTCTATAACACGCTGGATACTCTGAAATGGCTGGGGAAGATCAACGGCAGCCAGGAGGTCTCCACCATCTCCGCAGACCTGGCGGACATCCTTCGCCGGAGCATCTCCGCAGAGGAGTTCGTGGCTCTTCGGGAGGAGCTGGCGGTGCTGGAGCGGTATGTGGAGATACAGACCATCCGCTTCCCCGGCAAATTCGACTTCTCCCTTCGGGTGGAGGAGCACCTTTTGGATGCCTTGGTGCCCAAGCTGATGCTCCAGCCTCTGGTGGAGAACGCCATTATTCACGGCTTTGAGGACGGCAGTCATGGCCACATCACTGTAGAGGCAGTTCAGAGCGGGGAGCTCATGCTCCTTACTGTTCGGGACGACGGCTGCGGTATGTCGGAGGAGAGCCTGGAGCGCTTTCTCCGCCGGGAGGGGCCACAGGCGGGCAACGGGCATCTGGGACTTTATAATGTGGACGCTATCCTGCGGCTCCACTACGGGCCGGACAGCGGCCTGCGCTTCCTGCCTCCGCCCGGCGGGCGGGGCACCTGTATCCGGGTGGCACTGCCCATCAGCTATGAGAAGGGGGGAGAAGGCTCATGATGAAGGTGGTCGTGGTAGAGGACGAGACCCTGGTGCGCCGGGGCATCGTGCTGGCGGTGGACTGGGCGGCGGTGGACTGCGCCGTGGTGGGGGAGGCCTCCGACGGCCAGGAGGGCCTGGAGCTTATCCGCCAGTGCAAGCCGGATCTCATCATCACCGATATCAAAATGCCCCGGATGGACGGCATTGAGATGGTCACCCGCCTGCGTACCGAGGGGAATCAGGCCCATGTCATCATCCTCACCGCTTACAGCGATTTCTCCTACGCACAGTCGGCGGTGAAGCTGGGAGCGGTGGACTACCTGCTCAAGCCTTTCCACGACGGTGAGCTGGAGGAGGCGGTGACCCGGCTCCAGAGCCGGGTGGGCCGGGACTCCGCCCCGGCCCAGGGCCCCGATGTGACCATTGAGGGAAAGAGTAAGTATGTCAAGGAGGCTCTGCGTTACATCGGGGAGCACTACAACGACCCGGATATCAGCGTCAGCTCGGTGGCCCGCTCCCTGGGCATCAGCGAGGGCCACTTGAGCCACGAGTTCAAAAAGGAGACCTCCCGCACTTTGGGCAGTTACCTTACCGACTGCCGCATCCACGCGGCTATGGAGCTGCTGCAGGACTGCCGCAACAAGGTCTATGAGGTGGCCGAGCAGGTGGGCTACCGGGATATCACCTATTTCAGCTCCACCTTTAAGAAAATCGTGGGCATGACCCCCTCTGAATTCCAGCGGCAGAGCCAATGAAGGATAGAGAAAGGCCCCTGACCATTTGGTCAGGGGCCTTTCTGCAATTAAAAGGTCAGCCGCATTTGGTACCAGGTCACGTCTCCGTGAGTGGAGGCAGATATGCCTTCATTTACAAAGCCGAACCGGGCGTAGAAGGGGAGAAGCCCCTCTTTGCAGGTGAGGACGATGCCGGAGCGCTTTTGCCCCCGCATATCCTCAATGACCCGCTCCATCACCCGACTGGCATAGCCCTGTCCCCGGTACCGGGGGTGGGTGACCACGGAAAAGATCATGAGCCAGCGGCCATTTTCCCGGTGAAGCTCCGGGTGGTCGTACATCTCGTCGGTAAGTTCGGTCTTGTTGGTCAGCATACCGTTGATGAAGGCAGTGACTTCTTTTTCCTCGGTTTCGAGGAGCCAGAAGCAGTCTGAAAAGTGCGCCAGCCGCTCCCGGATACTTTTTTTAGAAGCTCCTTCGGCCGGGGGATAGGAGGCGGCCTCAATGGTGGTCAGCACATCCAGGTCACCGGGGAGGGCATGTCTGATATCCCCCATGTCAAGTCTCCAGAGCGCTGATCTTATCCACCCGCCGCTGATGGCGGCCGCCCTCAAACTCCGTGTTGAGAAAGACCTCCACGATGCGCAGGGCCAGGTTTTCTCCCACCATGCCGCCGCCCAGGGCCAGCATGTTGGCATCATTATGGCGCCGGGTCATCTCGGCGGAGAGGGGGTCGTGACAGAGGGCACAGCGGATGCCCTTGACCTTGTTGGCGGCGATGGAGATACCGATGCCGGTGGTGCACACCACGATGCCCTTATCGCACTCCCCGGAGGCCACCGCCCGGGCGGCGGCGGAGCCGAAGTCGGGATAGTCGCAGGAGTCAGCGCAGTCGCAGCCGAAGTCCTTGTAGGGGATGTGGTTTTCCTCCAGATAGGCAATGATGCGGCGCTTCAGGTGCAGGCCGCCGTGGTCAGAGCCGAGAGCGATCATAATAGGTTCCTCCTTACAGTTTGATAAAATAGGGCTGGCGTTTTTCAAAGACCGCCAGGTCGAAGCCGTATTCCTTTAAAAGGGCCGCCGCCTGGGCGATGCCCTTGCCCACGTCCTGGCTCTCGTGGGCGTCGCTGCCCAGGGTGACGATCTTTCCGCCGCAGTCCCGGTAGATGGAAAGGGTCTGCCGCCAGTCCTCCACGGTCTCTCCCCGGCAGGTATTGACCTCAATGCCCTTATCGTGGGCGGCCAGGGTGCGGAAAATACGCTCCAGCTGGGAGGTGTAGGCATCCAGGGTCACATGGTTGCCGTCCCGTGTGTTCATGTAGCGCAGGGGGTAGATCACATGGCCCACCACATCGAAACAGTCCAGAGGTGCCAGAGTCTCCATACAGCCGAAGTAGGAGCGCAGGACTTTGTGGCAGGTCTCCTCGCAGTTATAGTTTACATAATAAAAATCTGTTCCGCCGTCTCCCCGGCCCAGATTGTGGACGGAGCCGATGACAAAATCCAGATCCGGGTGGGAGGTGATGCGCCGGGCCAGAGCCACATCCTCCCAAATTTCCCCCAGCTCCACGCCCATGCGGATGGGGAGTGTTCCGGCAAACTGGGGCCGGGCCAGGGCAAGCTGTTCCTCGATAGGCTCCCAGCGGAAGGAGCTGTCGGGCTGCCCTTGAGCGTCCAGCAGGTCGCAGTGGTCGGTGACGCAGATGGCGTCCATTCCCGCCCGAAGGGCGGCTGCTGCCATGTCCGCCAGGGGGGCGCAGCCGTCGGGAGAGCAGAGGGTGTGCAGATGGCAGTCAGTTAACATAATATATCGCTCCTTGGTGGCAAACTGCGCAATGTCAAGCTCCGTAATGTCAAGCTCCGCAAGTGGTTGACCGCTCGGTCGCTTTCCCTCCGATTCGGGCTGGTCTCTGGGGCCTATGGCCCCATCGCTCGCCCTCACTCCAGTCCAAGCTCCCTCGCAACCACTTGCTCCGCTCTTCTAAAACGGCCAGGACTCGATCCACTTCACCACCGGCTCGTACCAGGTGGGGATCTGGAGGCCGATGAGAACGGGATAGAAAAGGACGTAAAGGATCCCGGAGAGGGCGGTGAGGCCGTAGACCGGCGCCTGCCAGCCCTTATCTCCCTCTATCAGGCCGTTAAAGAGATAGGTCAGGGCGAAGGTGAGGAAGAGAAGGGCGGGGAAGTAGTGGTATTCAAAGGTGGTTCGTCCGATGAGCCACCAGGGAGCCAACTGGGAGAGATAGGCTGCGAAGATAAAGGCGGCCCTGCCGTCATAGCCCGGCGCATGGAGGAGCAGGAAGGCACACAGGGCGAAGTAGACGAGCAGACAGGCGGCCAGGATGATCCAGTTCCGGGTCAGCTCTGAGGTGGGCAGCTCGGGGAAAAAGGCACAATTTTTGCCCTGTTCCGCCCGGTAGATGAGGAGGACGGCTCCCAGGCCCAGTCCTGCCAGGAAGGCGGCCTTGCTCCAGAGGCGGCGGAAGGAGTGGCCGGCACAGATGAGGATGGCCCCCAGCCCTGCCCAACAGGTGACTGGATTGGCGAAGGCGGCGAAACGGGTGGTAAAGCCGGGTACGGTGTTGTCCATATAGTAGAGGATGGGCCGGGCGTTGACGATCCACTGGAACCAGCGGGAGGAGTAGGGGTGGTAATCGCTGACCCCTTGGTGGTAGGTGAACATATACCACTGGTTATTGAGCATGATGCTCCCCAGGTCGCTCCGGGGGATATCGGCGGCCCGGTAGCCCTCTGCCTCGGCCGCGCCGGTGAGCTTGTCCAGAACGTTCTGCAGCAAAAGGGGGAAATTTTCTTTCAATCCCATCCAGGTGCCGGAGAGGGTGACCTCCACCCCCAGGGCCTTGGCGTAGGGCAGATAGGAGACGGTGTAGATGCAAAGGGGCATCAGGATGAAGCAGAAGACGGAGAAGAGGAGGGTCTGGATGACCCAGGGGGTAAACCTTACCGCCCCATCCTTTGGCCAGTCCCGCAGTTTCTGGTAGAAGCCCATGAAGTATACCACCGCCAGGCCCAGGCCACCGTAGATCACCGTCCACTTTGAGGAGATGCCCAGGCCCCACATGAGCCCGGAGAGGAAGAGGGGCAGGGCTCCCTTGGAGAAGGCTGTCCCCGCCGGGAGGGTGAGGTAGCGGTACATGAAAAAGTACATGCACAGAATGAAGAAGACCCCATAGGTGTCGATGGTGGCGATGCGGGTCTGGGTCAGGTGCATGAAGCCGGTGGCGAAGAGAATGGTGCCGCAGGCCGCTGCCGGGGTCTTGCCGAACATATTTTTCAGAAAGACATAGAGGATGGGGAGCATGAGGACGCCGAAGAGGGTGCCCATGAACCGCCAGCCGAAGGGAGTCATGCCGAAGAGGCGGATGCCAATGCTCAGTATGAGTTTGCCCAGGGGCGGGTGGGTCACCTCGTAGGGGTAGACGTCGTCAAGGTGTTCCTTGGCGGTGCGGGCGTGATAAATTTCGTCAAAGTAGGTGGAGTTGTGCCAGGTGGACTTTTCCGGCACCAGCTCGTCCACCAGAAAGACCTCTGACAGATCCTCCGAAAGGGGGGTGCCGTCTGCCGCGGTAAAACGGACGGGGAGGAGCTCACCATTTTTGTCCAGCAGGCACAGCTTGCCCAGGCGGAGGATCTTCTGTCCGCCGCCGTTGGTGTGGGGGTTGCCGGTGATGCGGAGGTAACGGGCCATGGTAGGGGCGTCGGTGGTCACGTCGATCCACTTGAAAAGCTGGTTGTACTTCTGGGTCAGGGCGAAGCTGGGGGAATAGCCTGCCGCGTCGGCCCAGTAGCAGCCGGTGACCTTATTTTTGTCTTCCGGATCCTCCCGCTTCTGCCAGAGGGTGTACCAGGTTTCCCCGTCAGGGGAGAGCTCCACATTGTAGGCCCGGCCGTCCTCGCCGGAGAGGCGGCTTCCCACACCGAGGCCGGGGTAATAGCGGATGCCCGCCACAGCTGCAGGGCCGTCAGCCATCTGGAGGGTAATGGTCTGTCCCTCTCCGAAGTCGTAAAAGGTCTGGGGGGCCTTCATATCTCCCAGCTGGAAGAAGGCGGTGAGGGCGTAGGCCAGGGTGATGAGGAGCACCGGCAGGCGATCCTTCCGCTCCATGGGGTGGCACTTCCCGGCGAAGGAGAGCTTTTTGGGGGGCTCCGGCTGGGGGAGGGTCAGGGGTTGGAAGCCCAGGCGGAACAGGGGACTGTCCTGGCCCGGCTTGACTCCGTTCCGGGCGGCGCAGTACCACCAGAGGAAGAGGAACACACAGCCCAGAGTGAACAGGGCGAAGAGGATAGACGGGGTGATATATCGCATGGAGGAACCTCCGAAAGAGCAAAAAAATAGTGGGGCAGAAAAAGTCTGCCCCACTATTTTACTTCTTCTTCCTGCGCTTGTCAAAAAATCCTTTCGGTTCGCTCTCCGGCTCTCCCATGGTCTTGGCGAAAGCAGTCAGAGCCTCCCGCTGCTCGGCGGTGAGGGAGGTGGGTACCGACACCCGGACGGTGACGAACTGGTCGCCCCGGCCCCGGCCGTTCACCGAGGGAATGCCCTTGCCCCGGAGGCGGAACACCGTTCCAGGCTGGGTGCCGGCGGGCATGTCGTACTCCACATTCCCGTCGATGGTGGGGATGGTGAGCCTTGCCCCCAGCGCCGCCTGGGCGAAGGTGACGAACTGTTCCATGTACACGGCGGTGCCGTCCCGCTGGAATTTGTCGCTGGGCCGGACGGTGACCGAGATGAGCAGATCCCCCGCCGGGCCGCCGTTCTTTCCGGCTCCGCCCTGCCCACGGAGGGAGATGGCCTGGCCATTGTCGATACCGGCGGGGATAGAGACGGTGATCTTCCGCTGTTTGCGCACCTGGCCGGAGCCGTGGCAGTGGTCGCAGGGGGTGTGGATGAGTTTGCCCGTGCCCTGGCACCGGGTGCAGGGAGCGGTGGTGGCGAAGGTGAAGGCCCCGCCGCCCCGCTGGATACGGATGGTGCCGGTGCCGTGACAGGTGGGGCAGGTCTCCGGGGTCGTCCCGGCGGCGCAGCCGCTGCCCTTACAGGAATCGCAGGTCTCCGAGCGGGAGAGGTTCAGCTCCTTTTCACAGCCGAAGGCCGCCTCCTCAAAGGAGATGGTGACGCTGGAGCGGAGGGTCTCTCCCTTTCGGGGGCCGTTGGGATTGACCCGCTGGCCGCCGCCGAAGCCCCCGCCAAAGAAGGAGCCGAAGATATCGCCCAGGTCGATGTCACCCATGTCAAAGCCGCCGAAGCCGCCCCCGGCACCGCCGCCGAAGGAGGGATCCACCCCGGCGTGACCGAACTGGTCGTAGCGGGAGCGCTTCTGCTTATCGGAGAGGACTTCGTAGGCCTCGTTGACCTCCTTGAACTTGGCCTCGGCCTCCGCGTCGCCGGGGTGGAGGTCAGGGTGGTACTCCTTGGCCATCTTCCGGTAGGCCTTTTTCAGCTCGTCGTCAGTGGCGCCGCGGCCCACACCCAGGACTTCATAATAATCTCGTTTTTCTGCCATATGGATCACCTCTTTTGAGGGGTATGGAAAACAAGGGAAGCGGGCGGGTCTGGGACCCGCCCCTACAAAAGGAAAACTGTTGTAGGGGCCGGTTCCAAACCGGCCCGCCGGGCCCCTTATTTATTTGTCATCATCGTCCACCACGGTGTAGTCCGCATCCACCACGCCGTCACCGCCGGGAGCGCCGCCGAAGCCGGCACTGCCCATGTCGGGGCCGGGCGCTCCGCCCTGGGGGGCCGCCTGCTGATAGAGCTTCTCGGTGATGGGATAGAAGGCCTTGGAAAGCTCCTCGGTGGCCGCCTTGATGGCGGCGGAGTCGCTGCTCTTCAGGGCATCCTTCAGTTTGTTCAGAGCGGCGTCCAGGGTGGACTTGTCGCCCGCTTCCAGCTTGTCGCCCAGCTCCTCAATGGTCTTCTCGGCCTGGTAGACCATCTGCTCGCCCTGGTTGCGCACCTCCACCTCTTCCTTCTTCTTGGCGTCCTCGGCGGCGAACTGCTGGGCCTCCTTCACGGCCTTGTCGATGTCGTCCTTGGACATGTTAGTGGAGGAGGTGATGGTGATGTGCTGCTCCTTGCCGGTGCCCAGATCCTTGGCGGAGACGTTGACGATGCCGTTGGCATCGATGTCGAAGGTCACCTCGATCTGGGGCACGCCACGGCGGGCGGGAGCGATGCCGTCCAGGCTGAACCGACCCAGAGTCTTGTTGTACTGGGCCATCTCACGCTCGCCCTGGAGCACGTGGACTTCCACGCTGGTCTGGTTGTCGGCGGGGGTGGTGAAGATTTGGCTCTTCTTGGCGGGAATGGTGGTGTTGCGCTCAATGAGCTTGGTGAACACGCCGCCCATGGTCTCCACGCCCAGGGACAGGGGGGTCACGTCCAGGAGCAGCAGGCCCTTGGTGTCGCCAGTGAACACGCCGCCCTGAAGGGCCGCACCCATGGCCACGCACTCGTCGGGGTTGATGCCCTTGAAGCCCTCCTTGCCGGTGAGCTTCTTCACCATGTCCTGAACGGCGGGGATACGGCTGGAGCCGCCCACCATCAGGACTTTGGAAATGTCATTGCCGGAGAGGCCCGCATCAGACATGGCCTGGCGCACGGGGCCGGAGGTAGCGTCTACCAGATGGGCGGTGAGTTGGTCGAACTTGGCCCGGGTGAGGGTCAGATCCAGGTGCTTGGGGCCGGTGGCGTCGGCGGTGATATAGGGAAGGTTGATGTTGGAGCTGGTGACGCCGGAAAGCTCGATCTTGGCCTTCTCGGCGGCCTCTTTCAGCCGCTGCATGGCCACCTTGTCCCCGGCCAGGTCGATGCCGGTGTCCTTCTTGAACTCGGCCACCATCCAGTCCATGACGCACTTGTCGAAGTCGTCGCCGCCCAGGCGGTTGTTGCCCGCAGTGGCCAGCACCTCGATGACGCCGTCGCCGATCTCCAGAATGGACACATCGAAGGTGCCGCCGCCCAGGTCGTAGACCATGATCTTCTGGTCGGACTCCTTGTCAATGCCGTAGGCCAGGGCCGCGGCGGTGGGCTCGTTGATGATGCGCTTCACGTCCAGGCCGGCAATGCGGCCGGCGTCCTTGGTGGCCTGACGCTGGGCGTCGGTAAAGTAGGCGGGGACAGTGATGACCGCCTCGGTGACGCTCTCGCCCAGGTAGGCCTCGGCGTCACTCTTGAGCTTCTGCAGGATCATGGCGGAAATTTCCTGAGGGGTGTAGCCCTTGCCGTCAATGGTCACCTTATAGTCGGAGCCCATCTCACGCTTGATGGATGCCACGGTGCGGTCGGGGTTGGTGACGGCCTGACGCTTGGCCACCTGGCCCACCATCCGCTCCCCCTCTTTGGAGAAGGCCACCACAGAGGGAGTGGTGCGGTTGCCCTCGGCGTTGGCAATGACAGCGGCCTCGCCGCCCTCCATGACCGCCACGCAGGAATTGGTCGTACCCAGGTCGATACCGATGATCTTAGACATAGTTGTTTCCTCCAAATATAGTAAATTTTCTTTTAAACAATGTTAGTTAGCTACCTGAACCATCGCAAACCGAATGACCTTGTCGCCCAGTTTGAAGCCTGCCTGGAAAACTTGAGCAATGACGTTCTCGCCCAGGCTCTCGTCCTCAATGTGCATCACGGCGTTGTGGACGTTGGGGTCAAAGGGTTGGCCCGCGGCCTCGATCTCGGTGACGCCCAGGCTCTCCAGGGCCTTTTTCAGCCCGGTCATGGTCATTTCCACGCCCTTTTTATAAGCCTCGTCGGCGGTCTCCTGCTGGAGAGCCCGCTCCAGATTGTCGTAGACAGGCAGCAGGGCCTTCACCGCATCGGCGGTGGCGTCGGCGTAGACCGCATCCTTCTCCAGCTTGGAGCGGCGACGGAAGTTGTCATACTCGGCGCACAGGCGGAGGAATTTGTCCTCCAGCTCGGCGACCTGAGCCCGAAGAGCCTCGGCCTCGTCGGGGGCGGGAGGGGCCTCCGGGGCGTCAGGCTGGGCCTGGACTTCCGCGGCGGTCTCCTCTGCGGCGACGGTGGTCTGCTCTTCGACCTCGGGGGCCTTGGTCTTTTTCTCTTTCTTACTCATGGGCAAACAAGCCTCCTAAGTGTGTGATCTATTTCGGTTCCTCTGTTCCCGGCGGCAGCCCGCCCTGACTGACGATCCAGGACAGGCCCTTGGCAAAGTAGGACAGCCGGGCGGAAATTTTGGCGTAATCCATTCTGGTGGGGCCCACCACGCCGATGAGGCCCTTCATACCGTCCCCCAGGTCATAGCTTGCCATGACCACGCTGGAATCTTTCAGGGCTTCGGCCACATTTTCCGGGCCGATGACGATGTCGGCGCCCATGCCGCTCGCCCCGCTTGGGGAGAAGGGCCGAAATTCCTCCTCGGAGAGGAAGCTCATCAGGGACTGGGCCTTTTCCAGGCTTTGGTACTCGGGGTGCTCCAGCAGGTTGGCGATGCCGGCAGTGTGGACACTGCGCCGGGACAGCTCCTCCAGCACTTCCCCGGCAAAGGTCACCACCATCTCGATGAGGTCGTAGGCCTCCTGGGCGGCGTGCCGGGCCACACGCAGAAGCTCCGGGGAGAGCTCGGCCAGGGTCAGGCCGGTGAAGCCGGTATTCAGGAGGGTATCCAGCATCTGGAGCTGGGCCTGGCTCAACTCCCGATCCAGGCGGAAGAGCTTGTTGCGCACCACGTTGGTATCGGTCATCACCACGGCGATAAAGGCGTTCTGTTCCACCAGCAGAAGGTCGAACCGGCGGATGGTCATCCGCTCTGACCCGGCGGCCAGGGCGAAGGCGGGGTACTGGGTCAGCTTGGCCACCATCCGGCCCGCCTCGTCGATGACTTTGTCCAAAGCCTTCATCCGCATATGGAGGGCGGCGTTGATGCGTTCCGTCTCCTGCATGGAGAGCTTGTACTCGTCCATCAGCTCATTGACATAGAGCCGGTAACCCTTGGGGGAGGGGATGCGTCCGGCAGAGGTGTGAGGCTGTTCCAGATAGCCCTGCTCCTCCAGATCCGCCATGTCATTGCGGATGGTTGCGGAGGAGACGTTGAGCTTGGCCAGGTCGGCCACCGCCTTGGAGCCGATGGGCTCGGCGGTCTGGACGTAGCTTTCGATGACGGCCCGGAGTATTTTCTTTTTTCTCTCGCTTAAGTCCAAAGCCCTCACCTCAAAAACGTTTTAGCACTCGCATCTCTTGAGTGCTAATATAATGTACCACCGGCAGGGAATAAAG
Source organism: uncultured Pseudoflavonifractor sp. (assembly GCA_947425785.1). Taxonomy (GTDB): domain Bacteria; phylum Bacillota; class Clostridia; order Oscillospirales; family Oscillospiraceae; genus Vermiculatibacterium. The sequence goes on from CANEAY010000001.1 coordinate 208,705, forward strand.
TCAATAGCTGGGGTTGTAAATAAAATATGAATTCTGCAATGAAATTGCGAAAAAAAGACAGCGGACATCTCCCAAACGGGAGACGTCCGCTGTTAGCGGAGCGGGGGGAAGATTGCCAAAAAGATTTAACTGACGGTCACGTCCCGGATCCACACTCCGGAGCGGAGCCGCTGGATCCCAAAGAAGGCCTTGATAATGTTGTCCAGGTCTTTGCACAGGCAAACCGCCAGGATACCCCACTGGAACACCAGTCCGGACAGGGCGGCCAGAGGGACGGATACCAGCCACAGAGAGCTCAGGTCGATGAGGGAGGCGGCCCGCACGTCGCCGCCGCCCCGGAGGACCCCCACTACATTGGTGGTGTTGAAGGAGCGTACCGACAGGAAAGAGAAGGTGATTACGCTCATCATGGCCGCGATGTCGGCGGCCTCTTCGGACAGGTGGAAGAAGGGATAGACCACTGGGCGGAAGAAGACGAAGGTGAGGCCGATCATTACCAGTCCAACGATGAGGCCCGACAAAAAGGCCAGCATATCCAGGGCCAGGCCCACGTCGTAGACGGTGTCCTTCCGCCCTGCACCGATCTCGTTGCCGATGATGATGGCAGCAGTGCCGCCCACGGCGAAGACCAGAGTGGTGGCCAGCTTCTCCACATTGCCGGAGATGCCATAGGCCGCCAGAATGGCCTGGGATCCCTCCATGTGGCCCATGATGGTGGGATAGAGGGCGGTGCCCAAGCCCCAGAAGGTCTCGTTCAGAACCACCGGGGTGGCATAGTGGATATACCGGCGGAGCATGGCCCCGTTGGGACAGAAGAGAGGCTTGGGCCTGATGCGGAAGCGCTTGTTGAAGAACACGTGGAGCAGAGCGATAAGGAACTGAAGGATACGGGCCAAGAGGGTGGCCAGGGCGGCACCCTCCACACCCATGGCGGGAGCACCCAGCTTGCCGAAGATGAACACCCAGTTAAAGAAGGTGTTGCCCAGCATGGAGGCTGCCAGGATATAGAAGCCCAGCTGGGGGTTGGCCATGGAGCGGTGGGCGGCGATATATACCTCCGACATACCGCCAAAGAAGACGGAGAAGGCTACGATGCGGATATATTTGGCGGCCAGCTCCACTACCACGGCATCGTTGCCGAACAGGCTCATGAACTGCATGGGGAAGAAACACATGACACAGCCGAAGAGCAGGGTCAGTCCTCCAGAGATGTATAGGCCAATGCCCAGCACCTGATTGATGGAGTCCTCGTCCCCCTTGCCGTAAAACTGGCTGATGAGCACGGAAGAGCCGCTCTGGAAGCCGAAGATCATCAGCTGCTCTACAAAAATGGGGATATTGGCCATGGTGACGGCGGCCAAGGGAGTTTCCCCCAGCATACCCACCATAAAGGTGTCCAGCAGACCCATGGAGGTGGTGATGAGATTTTGGAGGATGATGGGAATAGCCAGGGCCAGGACGTTTCGATAAAAGTTCCTGCCCCGCTTCATATAGGAAAACAAGAGATCACCTCGTCAAAAAAGCAGAGTTTTCTTTTCGCAGATATGCCGCACCAGTGCCGCCAGGGCATCCACTTCCTCCCGGATGCTCTCCGGGCCGAAGGAGATGCGCAGAGCCCCCAGCCGTACCTTGGGGGACAGGGGCATGGCGGCAAAGACGTGGCTGGGTTTGCCCCGGTGGCAGGCGGAGCCGGAGGAGATGCAGACCCCCTGGCTCCCCAGGGCCTCCACCACCGACTGCCCGGAGAAGTCGGGCAGAGAGAGGGCAAGGATGTGGGGGGCGTCCCCGGCGCTGATGAGTTCTACACCGCTGATGGCGGCAAGGGTCTGGGCGGCGTAGTTGCGCACCGAACGGATGGCGTCGGAAGTGCCCGGAACCCAGGCATTCACCGCGGCGGCAAAGGCGGCGATCTGGGCGGTGGGCTCGGTGCCGGGGCGCAGGCCGCTCTCCTGGCCGCCGCCCAGCATCAGAGGCTTCATGCTGGGGATAAGCTCTTTTTTGATATAGAGGGCGCCAATGCCCTTGGGGCCGCGCACCTTGTGGCCGCAGATGGTGACCAAGTCCGCCCCCAGATCCTTGGGGGTGAAGGGGACTTTCAGGAAACCCTGCACCGCGTCGGTGTGGAGCAGGGCAGGGGAACCCTTCTCCTTAATGGCCCTGGCGGCCTCCGCCACGGGAAGGATGGCCCCGGTCTCGTTATTCACCAGCATGACAGAGACCAGGATGGTGTCCGGCCGGATGGCCTCATAGAGGGCCTGGGGGTCGATGCGGCCCAGCTTGTCCGGGGGGAGAAAGGTCACCTCGAAGCCCTGCCGCTGGAGGGCCTTCATGGGCTGGAGCACTGCGTCATGCTCCACGGCGGTGGTAACGATGTGGTTACCCTTTTTGTGGTTCATCTCCACCGCGGCGGAGATGGCCCAGTTGTCCCCTTCGGTGCCGCAGGAGGTGAAGAAAAGCTCCTGGGGCAGACAGCCCAGGGCCTGGGCCACCACGGCCCGGTCATCCTCACACCGCCGGGCGGCCTCCTTGCCCAGGGGGTAGATGGAGGAGGGGTTGCCGAAGCCCAACCTCATGGCCTCCATCGCCGCCTGGGCGGCTTCGGGGCAGACCGGGGTAGTTGCGGCGTGATCCAGATAGATGGCCATAGGATTCCCTCCTTCTGTAGTAGGGTAAATCGGGCAGTAACTGCCATTGTAATGCGGAACCGGGGGAAAGTCAAGGGATAGAGATACCGCCGGGAGTGGATTCTCCCGGCGGCGCGTTTTATGGCCTTACAATATCTTGAATGATCTGCATGATATGGTCTGCTTGAGCGGGAGACAGCTTTTCGATTTCCTCCAAAATCTCTTTTGATTTTTGGGGTATAGAAGAGTCGACATTAAAAAATTCTTGGGGCGTAAGGCCAAGGTATTCACAAATATAGAAAAAGCCGGACATGGAGGGGAGAGTGCGTTTGTTTTCAATTTTATTGATATAGCTCTCACTCTGTCCCAAAGAAAGGCTCATATCCCGGGCGGAGACACCCTTTTGGAGGCGAAGCTCCGTGATGCGTTTGGGGAACCAATCCAGATAGTCAATAAAGTAATCCATAAATCGCCCTCCATTGATGGATATAGTGTAAATCCAATAATAGGAGAAAATGGGGAAACAAAGGATATGTTTTTCTTGACTAAAGGAATATAAAGATATATAATGTCGAAGACAGGGATTTGTAATCCTGATATTAAACTGGAAAGGCGGCTAATAAGAAAGATGCATTTGCTGAATATTCGCATTTTTTGGACATACAAAAAGCAATAATCTCGTGGAGGGGGAATCAAAATATGGAACAAAAAGGATTTCGAGCCAATATAGCTGCGGCAATTGCCTTTTTACCATTATGGATAGTTCAGATTTTACGGATAATAAACTCAATTCCGCAGGTGTGTTATTTTGGGGAACTCTTTGCGTTTCCAATAATTCTCTTTGTAGGAAAAAAGAATCGAGCTTTATGGGTTTTCTTACTTATAGAAATATATTTACAGAGCCGAGGAGCTATCCTGGCAATAATTGCTTCAGAATATAGCACTGTTTTCACTTGCGTCATTAAAATCATCATTTCAATTGTGATTTTGGCTATGTTGCTCTTGAAACAAGAATTTGCCCAAAAGCTGTGGATGATACCAGGTGTTTTGTATATATTTCTTTTGTTTTCCAAAGTGTTGCTTGTTAGGCATATGGGTGTAGTGGAATTGATAATAACAGTTCCTGGTGCATTTGCAGCATCTGCTGGCTATTTTTTTCTTGGCCTATGGATCGTATATCCTGATGGACACCCTAAAATGCTGGCACGGAAGATGAAAACTGTTGCGTATACAAATGAGGGGGAGCCTGAAATGAAGTTTTGTTCTCATTGCGGAAAAGAAATCATGGATGCGGCTGTCGTTTGCCCTCACTGTGGCTGTCCGGTGGGAGCAGTCAGCAATGAACCGGACATTCCCAGCACAGGGCTGAATGTCTTATCCCTATTGATTCCTCTGGTGGGCTTGATCCTATACCTTGTCTATCACGACAAAGCGCCGAATAAGGCAAGGGCCATTGGGAAGTTTGCATTGATCGGCGTAGGGATCGGTGTTGCCTTGGGCATTTTTAATTCTATACTTATTCTCAGTATGTTTTAAGAGAAAGGCCGGGAAGTCTCCCGGCCTTTCTGCTTGTCTTTTCTACCCAAAGCGGCTATAATGGGGCTAACTTACATTTGAGGTGAAGCCCTATGAAAACGCCGCTGTCCAGCGGGGAGGTACACAAGCAGTACGAGGAGGGGGTGGGGGCCTTTATCCGCTCCGTCCCCGACGCCGCCCTGCGCCTTCGGCTCAAGGGAGAGGTGGACGACTTCTTCCGTTCCGCCGCCCTGGGGGTGTGGCAGGCCGACGGAGGAACTGTGACCCCCGGCTATGTGGAGTACTATAACGCCATCTACCTCCGGGGCAATCCCGCCCCCTCCATCCTCTTCTGGGAGCTGGGCACCAGCGTGTCGAATTGCCCGCCCTTCCAGAGCCCCGATTTCTTCCATCGGATGCGGGCGGTGGACAAGGTCTCCCGGGGGCAATTTTCCCGCCGGTTCATCGATCTCTACACCCTCATGGCCCTGCTCTTTGCCGCGGTGGACGGGGTGGTCAGCGATACAGAGGCGGGTTATGTAAACCAATGTACTGATGTTCTTACCCGCCTGTGCGACAGGGACGGGCTGGAAGGGGGCAAGAGGCCCCTGGACGCTAAGGACTTTGTCACCCTTCGCCCGGCGGCGGGCACCGACGTGCCCCCGGCGGCTGTCCCCGTGCCGGCAGGAGAGGAAACAGAGGAGGAGAAGGCCCAGCCGGAGCCAACCCTGGAGGAGCTGATGGCGGAGCTGGACGGCCTGTGCGGCCTTAGTAAGGTGAAGGCCGATGTGAAGAGCCTGGTAAATCTGGTGAAGGTGCGGAAGCTCCGGGAGGCCGAGGGACTGCCCGTGCCGCCCCTCTCCCTCCACCTGGTATTCATGGGCAATCCGGGCACCGGCAAGACCACGGTGGCCCGCTTGCTGGCCAAGCTCTACCACGCTATCGGGGTGCTCTCCAAGGGCCAACTGGTGGAGGTGGACCGCTCCGGACTGGTGGCGGGCTTTGTAGGCCAGACCGCTCTCAAGACCCAGGAGGTCATCACCAAGGCCATCGGCGGCGTGCTCTTCATTGACGAGGCTTACGCCCTCACCAGCCATACCGGCCAGAACGACTTTGGCCAGGAGGCGGTAGAAGTCCTGCTGAAAAACATGGAGGATCACCGGGACGACCTGGTGGTCATCGTGGCGGGGTACACCGACCTGATGGCCGATTTTATCCACTCCAACCCCGGTTTGGAGAGCCGCTTCAACAAGTATTTCTACTTTGAGGACTACACCGGGGAGGAGCTGTTTCAGATCTTCCAGTCCATGTGCGGCAAAAACGGCTATGTCATGGACGAGGCGGCCCAGACCTGTGCCAGGGACGTGCTCCAGGAGATGTATGCAGACCGGGACGAGAACTTTGGCAACGCCCGGGATGCCCGGAATTTCTTTGAGCGCAGCGTGGCCTGCCAGTCCGACCGGGTGGCGGTACTGGAGACGGTGGACAAAGACACCCTCATGGCTCTCACCGCCGACGATCTGAAAAAGGCTGCCGGGGATGGGGAGGAGACGGGGGAATAAAAATCACCTCTTTTTGGTGGTAGTTTGAATTAGAACAGGAAATGAGGCCAAGCACTTCGGTTCCCGAAGTGCTTGGCCTCACTATTTTACCTGGTTTGCCATAAAAAGAAGGGATAAGTCAGGCCCGTATTCTCCGGGTTCGGAGGGGGCAAATGTTGTCGAAGATAGTCGGGTGTCGTATTTTTTGCACATTACTGTCCAGAAATAGAACACTATTTTTGTGCAAAATTGTGGTAATATAAAATCAAGAGCAGATGGGGTGTGTACAGCTCCTGACGCTGAGTGTGTCCAAAGTTTTAGAAAAATTGGGAGGGAAATTGAAAATGGCAGAAAAGAAAAAATTCGACTCGTATGCCCTGGTCATGATCATTGGTGCGGTGTTCATGTTCCTGTTTGGCTTCGTTGTCCCGCCGTTCAGCACGGTGACGGTAGTGGGCGTGAAGATGCTGGGCGTGCTCATCGGTCTGATCATCATCACCTGCTTCAACGGTGATATGCTGGGCGGCTCACTGATGGCCCTGCTGGCTACGGTGTTCCACGGCTACTACACCGCCACCGGCCTGCTCCAGGAGTGGCTGGGTTCCACCTCCACCATTCAGCTGGTCTTCTGCGGCGCGCTGTGTCTGGCTCTGCGGGACTCCGGCGCCATGAACGTGCTGGCCAAGAAGCTGCTCACCAGTAAGCTGTGCAAGGGCCGGCCTGTGGCCACCATGGTCATGCTGTTCCTGGCCACCTACGTGGTGGCGGCCTTCGTGGGCGGGCCTCCCACCTACATCCTGTTCTTCGGCCTCATTGAGTCCATCCGGGACGTGTGCGGCTATGACAAGGACGATCCCTTCATCAAGTTCTCCCTGCTGGGCGCGTACATCGCCGCCACCGGTATTTTCTTCTTTGCCTTCAAGTCGCCCCAGGTGATGACCATCGCCATGATCAACTCCGCCATGGAGCCCTATGGGCGCACCTTCAACGAGGGCACTTGGATGCTGGTGATGTTCTCGATCACCATGGTCTACATGATCATCTACGCCATCCTGATGAAGACCATTTACCGGGTGAATCTGGAGCCCCTGAAGGAGCTGGACTTCAACAAGATCGAAGCCCTGCGCAACACCCCCGACAACTTCAACGCCAATCAGCTCAAGTGCATTGCCCTGATCCTGGGCTGTATCGCTTACATCATCTTCACCACCGTCTATCCCAAGGAAGCCCCGGCTTATGCCTACCTGACCTGCCTGGGCAACTCCTGGATCTGGGTCCTGGGCTGCGCCATCTGCACCATCTTTCGGCGCAAGGGCGCCAAGGAGGGCTTCGTGCCCATCTCCAAGCTCCTCTCCCAGTCCTCCATGTGGCCCATGATCTCCCTGGTGGGCGCCCTGATCATGCTGGGCAAGATCACCTCCGACGCCGAGCTGGGCATCCGTCCCTGGCTGGTGGATGTGCTCAGCCCCGTCTTCGGCGGCACCAACATCTGGGTGCTGATGGCCATCGTCATTATCTTCTCCACCCTGGTCACCCAGATCGCCAACGGCCTGGTGCTGACCATGGCCGTGTGCCCCATCGTTACCCCCTTCGTGTGTGAGCTGGCCGCCACCACCGGCATCAACCCCGACGTCATCCTCATCATCTCCAACATCTGCTCGGGTTACGCCTTCTGGACTGTGGCTGCCTCTACCAACGCCGCCTTCATCCTCTCCCGCCCCGAGATCGATCAGAAATTTATCTGGACTAAGGGCGTGCAGGTCACCTGTGTATTCATGGCGGTATGCTACGTCATGGGTATGCTCTACACCTACATCCTGTAAGAACCTGTCACAGCGTTTCAACACGCAGAAAGGAGTCAGTATATGACAAAAACGATCCTGGAGGGCGAGCGCCAAATCCCTGTCTACGCCGAGTGCGACATCCTGGTGGTAGGCGGCGGCGCCGCCGGCCACTCCGCGGCTGTTGCCGCAGCCCGGGCAGGCAACAAAAATGTCATTCTCATGGAGCGCTACGGCTACATGGGCGGCGATGTCACCGGCGGCTATGTCATCATGGTTCCCCGGCTGTCCTTCTTCAATAAGCAGTATGTCCGGGGCCTCCAGGAGGAGTGGTTTACCCGCATGGCCAATATCCCCGGCGCTGTGCTTGGCCCCACCGCCGATGAGATCGGCTCCACCGATGCCGCCAAGGTCAATGCCTGGAAGAATATTTGGGATACCTTCAGCACTGGCGCTACCCAGCCCCAGCACCTGGTTCGCTCGGTCTATTTTGAGCCCAACCAGCTGAAGATCGAAATGGACAAGATGCTCCTGGAGCACAAAGACTTCATCCACGTCATGTGTCACTCCTGGGGCACCCGGCCCATCATGGACGGCGACACCATCAAGGGCGTTATCTTTGAGAGCAAGGAGGGCCGCAAGGCAGTGCTGGCCAAGATCGTCATCGACGCCACCGGCGACGGTGACATCTTCCGGCAGACCGGCTGCCCCTACTTCGGCCTGGCCGACAAGCTGACCCGCTGCGCTACCACCGCCCTGGTCTGGCGGGTGGGCGGCTGTGATTGGGCCGCCTTCTCCGAGTGGAAGAAGGTCAATCCCCAGGCGGCCAATGCCCTGCGGGAGAACTTCTCCAAGATCTGCGGCTTCCGGGCCTCGCCCCTGCCTGGCCCCACCAATGACGTGTGCTGGATCAACAACTGGCACGCCGAGCGGGACTGCGCCACCGTCAAGGATGCCACCGAGACAGAGATGGAGACCCGGGATACGATGCGCGACGCTCTGGAGTATCTGAAAGAGGTCTGCCCCATGGGCTTCCGCAACGCCTTTATCTACGACATCGCTCCCCAGCTGGGCACCCGCTGCTCCTATCGGCTGGACGGCGAGTACGTCATCACCTCCAACGACTTCGCCTTCCCCAAGGAGCAGGAGGACGTCATTGCCTGGCACTCCACCATCTGCTTCATCAATGACAACTGCCCTGTGGAGATCCCCTACCGGGCTATCCTGCCCAAGAAGACAGAGAATCTGCTCTGCCCCGGCCGCCACATTTCCGCCGACGAGTTGGGCATCGACTATGTCAACCTGATCCCCCAGTGCGTGGGCACCGGTCAGGCTGCTGGCGTGGCCGCCGCCGTGGCTGTGGCCGACGGTTCCACCGCCCATGGCGTGGACATCAAGAAAGTCCAGGATATTCTTGCCCGGGATCAGGATGTGCCTCTGCCCCGGAACCAGTACACTGACCCGTCCTATATGCAGAATGTCATCGACCACGAGTACGGTCTGTACACCGATCTGGCCAAGAAGGCCAGAGAGGAGGCGGGCTTCCTCGGCAAAGTCCGCCAGTTCGCCAGCAATCAGGGCGAGATCGAGGATGCAGACCCCCAGAGCCTGAAGAGCAAGAGCGAGGAAGTTACCATGGGTACGGTAAAGAGTGCTCCCGTGGTGACCGACGACCCTCACAGCTGACCTCCAATATTCTCTCTTCTCTCTAATGTCACAAGCCCGGGCCGGTGCTTTCCGGCCTGGGCTTGCGGCAGTTTTTCAAAAGGAGGAACCAGCCATGGCAGCCAAGTCTACGGACAGTGCCCAAAAGCTATCCCCATTACAAGTCGCCTCGCTGATGGGACTGTTCTTCACTGCTATGGGGGTGGCCGCCATATCGCCAGCTATGGCCAAGCTGGCAGAGCGGTTTACCGGCTATGATTATGCCTTGATCTCCACCTTGCCCACCCTGTTTATCGTACCCACAACACTGTGGGCAGGTTCGGCAGCGGGGAAAAGGGTGCGTTATAAGACCCTGTCCACCATGGGGATCCTCCTGTTTCTGGTGGGAGGGCTGACCCCCTTTTTCTTAACAGAGAGCTTCTATGTCCTGCTGACCTGCCGGGCGGTGTTCGGCATCGGCGTGGGTCTGCGGGCGTCGCTGGGCAACGCTTTGGTCATAGCCTGGTATTCAGGGAAAAGGCAGGCAGATATGCTGGGCTACGGCACCCTGGTGACCAATCTGGGCGGTATCCTGTTCCAGTTGGCGGGGGGTGCCTTGGCCGAGGTCGCTTGGAATTACACCTTTTTGGCCTACCTGTTCGGCGTTTTAAGTCTGCTCCTGGTATTTTTCCAGCCTGAACCGCCCGAGGAGCGTGCCCCGCTGCCGGGGAAGGAGAGCACCCGGCCGGAGCCGGAGGGCGCCACAGAGGAGGGGCGCGGCTTTTGGCGGCCGATCCTCCTGGCCGCAGGACTGCTGTTTCTCTATCAGCTGTTGACCTATCCTATCATGATGAATATGTCCCTGCTTTTTGAGGATAAGGGCGCCGGCGGAGCCTCGGCAGCGGCGCTGGCCCTGTCCCTGTACACCGCTGGCGGCTGTGGCGTGGGCTTTCTTTTCGGAAAGGTATTCCACCGGCTGGGCCGGTTCACGCTGGTGCTGGGTTGCCTGTTGGCAGCGTTGGGGGGATGGGGACTATGTCTGGGCGCCTCTGCTTTCCTGATGACCTGCAGCTGCGTGGTGATGGGCATGGCCTCGTCCCTGCTCACTCCGGGGGCCTATGCTATTATGGGGATGTATGTGCCTCCCGGGAAGTCGGCCCTGTGTGTCTCCATCTTAATGGGAGTGAGCAATCTGGGAGGATTCCTGTGTCCGTTTTACCTGCGGCTTTTAACGGCACTGTTTCGGGAAGCGCTGTACAGCGCTCTATATACCGCCACGGCGGCAGGTCTGCTGCTTGCGGCGGTGTTCCTGCTGTGGGATCCCCTTCCTCGCGCCAAAGCAGGGGAGCGCAGTAAGCACTGAAAAGAGAAACTTTTTTGGCAGAAATATGGTATACTAACAAATAAGAAGTGGAGGTCATGCCATGGCAGGACAGGAAGAGAAAGGGTTCCCACAGGAGGAGGTCCCCAAGGCTCCGCAGCCGGAGCTGTCCAACGACTTTTTTGCTCAGCTGCTCCACCTGCCCGCCTGCAAAAGCAAGGGCTACTGCGACAACTGCGGGCGTTGTGAGCGGTGAGGATCATCTGACAGGGAGGTATCCCCATGAACCTGAAACAGGCCCAGTACCTGGAAGCGGTGTGCCGCACGGGCAGTGTCACAAAGGCGGCCGCTGAACTCTATGTTTCCCGGACGGTGATCTCTCACAGCCTGCGGGAGCTGGAGGACGAATTCAGCACCGTCCTGTTCAAACGCACCCGGATGGGTATGGAACTCACCGAGGCGGGGGAACTGCTGTGGGAGCACTGCCGGCAGATGCGCCTGGCCGACAGCGCCATCCGGGACAGGATCAACGCCCTGAGTTTCCCGGACTCCCAGCCCCAGGTGAAGCTGGCCTTCACCATCACCGCCGGTGTTCGGCTTTTCCCCGACTTCTTTACCCAGATGCAAAAGCGCTGTCCCAATGTGGCCTACACCGCCGAGGAGATGTCGGCCTTTGACACCATCGATGCGGTGTGTGAGGGGCGGGTGGACTTTGCCATCACCCCGGTGGGGCTGGGCGATCCCCAGTACCAGAACATTGGCCGCCACTTCCTCCACAAGCTGGAGACTGTGATCTGCGTGAGCAAGGATCACCCCTTGAGCCGGGAGAAGTATCTCACCCAGGAGCTCATCGGGGAAACTCCTTTTGTCACCCCACCCTACAAAAATCCCCTGCACTTTCCCATCAACATTACCATGCGGATCAACCAGATCGACCTGATCCATAAGATAGTAGCCAGCGGCATCGCCGCCACCGTTATAAACCGGGATTATGTGTGGAACTGGGATGATGTGGTCACCTTGCCCATGAAGGAGCCTATCATCAGCAATGTGAATCTGATCTGGGACAAGACCGTCCCCCATTCCAACGTGTTCAACCAGGTCCTCAACTTTGTGCGCACCTATGATATCTCCAAGCTGGAGGACTACTGATCTCCAGAAGAAAAACTCCTTCAGCTTTTCGGCATCGGTAATGAATTCCCCCGAAAAAGCAAAAAGGAAAGTGGCTCAAACCATAAAAAGGCTTGCCGTCTGTAACTCACAGGCGGCAAGCCTTTTGGCGTGGCAAAGAGATTTGAACCTTTACTGTACAGGTATGGCAGACCTGTGGTCAGTTCAGACTGGCGGGGCCGAAGCCGTGGGGGAGCAGATCCTTGTCCAGCCGCAGCTTGATGAAGCTGCGGTCGGCCTTGCCCACCAGCACCTCCAGCTTCGGTGCAAACTCGTAGAGCATCTGGCGGCAGGAGCCGCAGGGCCAGCAGTAGTCCTCCGATTCTCCCACCACCGCGATGCGGACAAAGTCGTTTCGGTGGCCCTCGCTCACCGCCTTTAAAAGGGCGGTGCGCTCGGCGCAGATGGTGGAGCCGTAGGCGGCGTTCTCCACATTGCACCCGGTGAACACTGTGCCGTCGGCGCAGAGGAGGGCGGCGCCCACAGGGAATTTGGAATAGGGGACATAGGAACGCTTCAGCATTTCATAAGCCAGATCGGCCAATTCACGGTCAGTCATGAAAAAACTCCTTTCAGGCGAAGCCTACCAGCTCCAGGTGACGCCCAGGTTGGGCCGCACGTCCAGGTCGATGATCTCCCGGCAGTCGTAGAATTGGATATACTGCTGCAGGGTCTTGCCGCTGTTTCCGCCCCGGAGGGTGGTGCCGTCAGGGTGGAGCCGGTCACAGATGACGGCGGAGATGGTGCTCTTGACCTGGGAGTAAGAGCTGATACCCACGCTGGCGAAGATGCGGAAGCCGAAACTCTGGAGCCACTTGAACTGCTCACCGTAGCTCTCGCCCTGGTCGTGGTCGCCGTCAGGCCGGGCCCCGTGGGGGTAGAAGAGAATGTTGGTGGGGCCCACCAGACTGCCCACCTCCTCGTCCCAGCGGCGGGTGTCCCGCTGGATGCGTTCCATGGAGCTGTTGGCCAGGTTGATGTGGCCCCAGGTGTGGGAGCCGAAGTACCAGCCCGTCTCTTTCAGGCGCTGGATAATGGGCTTCACCGCCTGCCGCTCTTTCTCCCGGTTGGCGTCGAAGGCGGGCCGGGCGGGATCATCGGCGGCGATGTCGATGTCGTTCTGGGTGCGGTAGCCCAGGATGCCCTGGTAGCCGGTGAGGGAGAGACAGCCCTTGACCCCGTTGAGGGAGAAGTCGGGATGTTCCCGGACAAATTTGTCCAGAATGGTGATAGCGTCCAGATCCTGGGTGAGGAAGGTCTCCCCGGTGTAGGGGTCGGTGCACTCCGCCCAGAGTTCGCCGTCGCTGCCGAGCACCAGCTTGGAGGTGAAGCCCTCCTCCAGCATATAGTCATAGTAGTTGGTATCGTCAAAGGAGATGATGAGGGGCTTTTTGCCCTCGGGAACCATGAGGGTGTTACGCTGCATCCGGGCCACGCCGTTTGCGTCGGTGACCTCGCTCCACACGTCGTTCATGCTCACCATGATATAGCCCTTGTCATAGACGCTCTGCAAAATTTTGTTGTACTCTTCCACCGTCACCATCCAGTCGTCCAAGCCCTCCTTCTGGGACTGGGAGGAGGGGCAGTCGTGGAAGGCCCACTGGGGATAGGCGATGACCGGGTGGAAAAAGAGGTGTTCCACCACCTGGTCAGGGCCCCAGGCCACCAGGGGCACCGGAGGCATGGTGGGCTGGGCGGTGTCCTCCACGGCGGGCTCTTCCGAGGCGGTGGGGACAGGCTCGACGGAGGGTGTGGCAGAGGCGGCGGCATTGGGGTCGCCCCCGCCGCAGGCGTTCAGGGTAAAAATAAGGGAGAGGGCCAGCAGGAAGGCCATCCCCTTTCGGGTGCAAGGCATTGGATCACATTCCTTTCTTTGGTGTTCACATGGTATCAATTATAGCTGGATATGGCAAAAAAACAACAACAAAACGCTTACAATTTTATGAAGGTAAAGTCTTCCGCTTTTTTCTGTTGCAAAAGCGGTTATTTTCTGTTAAAATAGGCAAGAATGAACTCACCCGCCCTTTTGGCCGGGGCTTTTCAGGAGATGTGCAAATGGATAAGAATATGAAGCAAGCAAAGCTTGCCAAAGCGAAGGCCGAGGAGGCCGCACTCAACCGCATCCTGCTTTGGATGGTGGGCGGCGCGGTGCTGGAATTTTTCCTGCTCCTGCTCAATCGCTATGTCATATACAACAAGGTGTCCGAGTACGCCGTCCACACGGCGATGTTCACCGCCGCGAAGATCTTGGCGGTGGCGGCTTTGGTGTGTGCCGCGGCGGCGGGTTACTGGTGGAAGAATGCCAGGAGCGCGGGCAAGAAGAGCGTTCTGCCCGGCGGCCTGTGCCTGTTCCTCATCGGCCTGTCCCTGTGCTGCTTTGGCGTGTGGTACTTTTACACCATGAGCTACTTCCGGGGCGTGGAACTGCTGCTCTACGTGGTGCCCGTGGTGGTCGTCCTGGCCCTCATCTATTATCTCTATCAGCGGGAATTCTTCCTCATCGCCTGCGGCGGTGTACTGGCTCTGCTGGGGGTGTGGGGTTCCGGCAACTCCACCACCTTCTATGCCTATGTGGCCGTCTCTGTGGCTCTGGTGCTCCTGGGCACGTTCCTGACCCGGAAGGCCCAGGAGGGCGAGGGGCTGGTGGAGTGGAAGGGCAAGAGCATCCGGGCCTTTGGCAAGGATGCCAACTATGCCCTGGTCTATGTGGGCGCGGCGGTGTCCGCGGCGGTGCTCATCGCCAGCGTGTTCGGCCTGTCTGCCGTGATCCTCTATGCGGTGATGGTGGCCTGGCTTCTGGTCATGGCGGTCTACTACACCGTAAAGCTGATGTAAAAAACGATTAAAAAAGGAGCGCTTCCCAGATGGGAAGAGCTCCTTTTTTAATCGTTTAATGACCTGAATGGCAATGACCGCTTCCGGCACAGCCCTGCTTATCCTCGCTGTGATCATGTCCGCAGTCGTGGCCCTCCTCGTGGTGATGGTCACAGTGAACGCTTGGGTCATAGGCCAGTTCACCCTTCAACAGGGCTTCCACGGCTTTGTCTGCCTCCCCGGCGACGCCGCCGTAAAGCCGGATGCCGGCCTCCCCGAGGGCGTTCTGCGCTCCCGCGCCGATCCCGCCGCAAATCAGCGTATCCACGCCCAATGCATTGAGGAAGCCCGCCAGCGCCCCGTGGCCGTGACCGTTGGTGTCCACGATCTCGCTGTGGCTCACCTTGCCGTCTGCAACTTCGTAGAGCTTGAACTGCTCTGTGTGTCCGAAATGCTGGAATACCAGCCCATTTTCGTACGTGACCGCGATTTTCATTTCAAATATCCTCCTAAGCGTTGTAATCGCATTTTTGGCATTGGAGCATGACCTTGTCGTGATCCTCCTTGTGATAGGCCCCCGCCCATTTGCAGATGCTCTGCAGGATCGGCACGACAGACGCGCCCTTTTCCGTGAGGGAGTACTCCACCCGGGGCGGGATCTCATCATAGGCTTTTCGCTGGATCACTCCGTCTTCGGTCAGCTTTTTCAGTGTGGAGGCCAGCACTGCATCGGTGATGTTTGCCATCTCCCTCCGCAGCTCACTGTATCGCAGGGTTTTCATCTCCGCAAGGACGCAAATGATCCGCGAGTTCCACTTTCCGCCGAAAATATCCAGTCCATATTCCAGCGGACAGCGGATATCCGGCTCCAGCTTCTTTTGATACATGAGCGTTGCCCCCGATCCATCTCCATTATATACGATTATTCTGGTTTTGTATAGCTGTTGAGGAAATGTGGCGCATTTTGAGACCGATGGCCAATTACAGGACTTTCTTGTTGTTGGTGCCCGGTGTGGTCACGATGACCTTTTCGGGGGTAATGAGCAGCGCGCCCTTGGCGGTGGCGGCTCCGCAGAACATCTTTTCCACCATCGCCTTGAAGGTCTCCACCACAGGCCCCTCGGTGACATACTGGGCAACGCCCTTGATCTGATAGCCCTCCAGGCTCTTGGCATCGTAGACGGAAATGGCGATCTTTCCGCCGTTCGTCCTGATGTTGTTCAGGGTCGTCTCCAGAAATACGTCGCCGACCACCAGCTTTCCGTCGGGGGTGACATCCTTAAAGGCGACGGGAACGACATTGGGTTCTCCACCGGCACAGGTGGCCAGATCCCACATGCTCTCGGCAAGGAGCTTCTTAACATTTTCGTTCAGCATCACAAGTACCTCCGAATATTTTGAATTGCCCTTCGGCTGTACTTTAGTATAGTGATGCCGCTGTCCTGCAACAAGATATTAGCAAATTTATGAGTCACTATTTAATTTCATAGTGAGATGCATCGGCGTTTCAATACTTTTGGAAAGCAGCTCATTGCAGATATTTTCCCGTGATGCTGTTGGGATCCCTTGCCAGAAGAGCGGGAGGGGCAGCAGCCACCACCCGGCCGCCGGCTTCACCGCCGCCGGGGCCCATGTCGATGATGTAATCGGCGCTCTTGATGACGTCCAGGTCGTGCTCGATGACCACCACTGTGGCCCCCTGGGCCATGAGAGTGCGGAAGACCTCCAGCAACGTCTCCACATCCAGGGGGTGGAGGCCGATGGTGGGTTCGTCAAAGACGAAGAGGGAATCGTCCTGGGCCCGACCCATCTCACTGGCCAGCTTCAGCCGCTGGGCCTCGCCGCCGGAGAGGCTGGGGGTGGCCTCCCCCAGGGTCAGGTAGCCCAGGCCCAGGTCATGGAGGACTTGCAGCCGCTGGGCCACCAGCTTCATCTCCCTGCAGGCGGCCAGGGCGGTGTCCACGTCCATGGCCATGAGCTGGGGAAGAGACCAGCTCTCCCCGGTCCTGGCGGTGTAGCGGACTTTCTCGGCGTCTCTGGCGTAGCGGGAGCCGTGGCAGTCGGGGCAGGGGATGTCCACATCGGGGAGGAACTGCACGTCCAGGCTGATGACCCCGGTGCCGTCGCATACCGGGCAGCGGAGGGCCCCGGTGTTGTAGGAGAAGTCCCCGGCCTTGAAGCCCAGGGCCTTGGCCTGGGGCAATCGGGCAAAGAGCTTGCGCAGCTCGTCGTGGATGTTGGCATAGGTGGCCACGGTGGAGCGGACGTTGATGCCGATAGGGGTGGCGTCGATGAGCTTGACCTGGCGGATGCCGCCGCAGTCCACAGCGCGGACATGGCCGGGCAGGGCCTTCCCCTGGGCGGCACACTCCAGACCGGGGATAAGGCTTTCAAGCACCAGCGTGGTCTTGCCGGAGCCGGAGACCCCGGTCACCGCGGTCAGTCTGCCCTTGGGGATGTCTATCTCCAGGGGCTTCACTGTGTGGATGGCCCCGGTGGACAGGTGGATGCGGCCATTGGAGAAGAGCTCACCGGGGGTGAGAGGCGCACCCATCACCGCCCCGGCCCGGCCGGAGAGGAAGGGGCCGATCATGGAGGCGGGGTCGTTCTCCAGAGCTTCCACTGTCCCCTGGGCGATGACTTGCCCGCCCCCGGCTCCGGCCTGGGGGCCCATCTCCACGATCCAGTCGGCGTGGGAGAGGATCTGGGTGTCGTGATCCACCAGCAGGACAGAGTTGCCGTCGGCCACCAGGTCGTCCATGACCCCGGTAAGGCCCACGATGTTGGAGGGGTGGAGGCCGATGGAGGGCTCGTCCAGCACATAGAGCACCCCGGTGGTGCGGTTGCGCACCGCCCGGGCCAGCTGCATCCGCTGCCGCTCCCCGGTGGAGAGGGTGGCGGCGGAGCGGTCTAAGGTGAGATAGCCCAGGCCCAGATCCATGAGCCGCTTTGCGGAGAGGAGGAAGGAGTCGCAGATGCTGCGGGCCATGGGGCCCATCTCCTCCGGCAGGGCAGCGGGAACCTGGCCGACCCACTCCACCAGCTCCTCCAGGGTCATACGGCAGACCTGGTCAAGGCTGAGGCCCCGAAGCCTGGGAGCCCTTGCGGCCGAGGAGAGCCGGGTGCCGCCGCAGTCGGGACAGATGTCCTGCTTCAAAAATTTCTCCACCCGCTTCATGCCCTTTTCGTCCTTGACCTTGCTCAAGGCGTTTTCCACGGTGTAGACGGCGTTGAAGTAGGTGAAGTCCAGCTCGGCGGCGTCGTTGGACTCCTTGGGCTTATAGAAAATGTGCTTTTTCTCGGCAGGGCCGTTGAAAACGATGTCCCGCTCCCCGTCGGTCAGCTCCCGGAAGGGGATGTCCGTGCGCACCCCCATGGCCCGGCACACGTCGGTCATCAGCGACCACATGAGGGTGCGCCAGGGGAGCACCGCCCCCTGGTCGATGGAGAGGGACTCGTCAGGTACCAGAGTGGTGCGGTCTACCGTCTGGACGATGCCGGTGCCGCCGCAGGTGCGGCAGGCCCCCTGACTGTTGAAGGACAGCTCTTCGGCGCTGGGGGCAAAGAAATGCTCCCCGCACTCTGGGCAGGTCAGCTCCTGCCCTGCCGCCACCGCCAGGGTAGGGGGATGGTAGTGGCCCTTGGGGCAGGGGTGCTGGGCCAGCCGGGAAAACATGAGCCGCAGGGAGTTCAAAAGCTCCGTGCCGGTGCCGAAGGTACTGCGGATGCCGGGAACACCGGGCCGCTGGTGGAGGGCCAGGGCGGCGGGGACGTAGAGCACATCGTCCACCTGGGCCTGGGCGGCCTGGGTCATCCGCCGCCTGGTGTAGGTGGACAGGGAGTCCAGGTACCGGCGGGAGCCCTCGGCGTAGAGGACGCCCAGAGCCAGAGAGGATTTCCCCGAGCCGGAGACCCCGGCGATCCCCACGATCTGGTTGAGGGGGATGTCCACGTCGATGTTTTTCAGGTTGTGTACCCGTGCGCCCCGGATCTGGATGGACTGGGGCGGGGTTGGTATTTTTCCCATGGGGACCTCCTGGGGTCAGGTTTCTTCTTCCAGCTGGAAGCGGTATTTTTGTGTCACCTGGGGATACTTTTCGTGGTCCACCTCGGACAGGAACATATCCAAAGGCCGGATGTAGTAGCCGAAATCACCGTAAAGGGCCTGGTAGACCACCATGAGCTCCTGGGTCTCCGAGTGGCGGGCGGTGAAGAGGGCCTTATATTTGTTGCCCTTGAAGTGGGTATAGATGGCGCCGGGCTGCAGCTCACGCATGACATCATCTCCTTTTTTGATATGATAGCACAGCGGAGGAAAAAAGGGAAGAAAAAGGCCCCGCAACCGGAAGGAAACCGATTTTTGCGTGATAGTTGGTAGAAGGGAGACTGCTTTTTTGCTATACTGATGACAACGCAAAAAAGGAGGACTTAGATATGAGATTTGGCTTGATCGTACTTCCCCTTATGATAGCGGTCTATGGGGTGTTCTTTTATGTGATCTATCTGATCATCAGGGCTCTGCGCAAGTACATCAGCGAGGGGGACAAGCGCCCGGAGACCGCCGCGGTGAGAAAGAGCTTGGGAGAAACCATCAAGGCCCACCGGCTGGAGCGGAACATGACCCAGGAATTCGTGGCCGAGCGGCTGGGCGTGTCCCGCCAGGCAGTGAGCAAGTGGGAGAGCGGCGCCTCCGAGCCCAGCACCTCCAACCTGCTGGCTCTGGCCAAGCTCTTCGACATCTCGCCGGAGGAGCTTTTGCGGGATGTGGAGTGACAAGGGTCGCCCGGGAGAATATCCTCCCGGGCGATTTTTACTTGACAAAGGAGACAAGATAACATAAACTCTTTATATAAATGATTTATATAAAGAGGAGGGAGACTATGCCAAGGCAGAAGATCACACGGGAGCAGGTCATAGAGGCCGCCTTCCAGCTGGCTCGGGAGAAGGGGATGGAGGGGGTGCTGGTAAAGGAGCTGGCAAGTCGCCTCCACTGCTCCGTCCAGCCTATCTATACTTACTGCGGCAGTATGGAGGAACTGCGGGAAGCGGTGGAAGAGAGGACGGCTGCCTTTGTACGGGAGTATGCCGCCCGGCACCGGGATCAGTCAGAGCCCTTCCGTTCTGCCGGCCTTGCTTATCTCCGGCTGGCCAGAGAGGAGCCCCATTTGTACCGCATCTTTTTCTCGCGCCGGCAGCGGGGTGGGAGCTGGGAGGAGCTCTACCGCCGGGAGGCCGACCCAGAGCAGGGCGCGGAGCTGGCCAGGGAACTGGGGCTGTCCGAGGAGGCGGCCCGGCGGCTCCATCTTCACATGCTCCTTTACAATGCTGGGGTGGGCCATGTGCTGGCTGCTTTTCAGGGGGAGATGGATGTGGAGACAGCGGCAAAGCAGTTGGAGAGTGCCTATCAGGCGTTCTTGCGGCAAGCCAGGGAGGAGAAAATATGAAAGGGATCATCATTTATAGAAGTGAGACTGGCTTTACCCGCCAATATGCCCTGTGGCTGGCAGAGGAATTGGGCTGCCGGGCGGTGGATTGGAAAGACCGAAAAAAGGTGGAGCTGGAGAGATATGATACCATTATATACGGTGGCTGGTTCCACGCAGGAGGGATCCGGGGGCTGAAGTGGTTCCAGAGGCAGCTTCCTGCCTTAAAGGACAAGCGGGTGGCGGTATTTGCGGTGGGAGCCTCCCCCGCCGACGACCCCGGGGTGGAGGAGGCCCTGGCCGCCAATCTCTCCGGCCCCCAGTGGGAGGGGGTGCCCCGGTTTTACCTCCGGGGCGGACTGTGCTATGAAAAAATGGGGCTCACTGACCGCTTTCTCATGGTTTTATTCCGGCGAATGGTGAAGAAAAAGGAAGGGGCGGACAGCGAGACCTACCGTGGGGTGAGCCATTCCTTCAACGGTATGGATCGGAAGAGCCTGTTGCCCCTTTCGGCTTGGGCAAAAAACGAATAAAAGAGGAAAACAGCGCCAAACTATCCCCAAAGGGAGGCGCAAACTATGGATATGACCAATACGGATTACGGAAAATACGTCAACAGCAAATCGAAGCCCTCGCCCTGCCTGAAAAACTGCCTCTGGGCCTTCTGCGTGGGCGGACTTATCTGTACCTTGGGGCAGGGGCTGATGAACCTCTATGAGTCCTGCGGACTGGAGGGTGACCAGGCAGGGACGGCGGTATCGGTGAGCCTTATCCTTCTGGCGGCCATCTTAACAGGGCTGGGAGTCTTTGACAAGATCGCCAAGCATGCCGGGGCGGGAACTCTGGTACCCATCACCGGCTTTGCCAACGCTATGGTGTCCCCGGCCCTGGAATTCAAGAGCGAGGGGCTGGTGATGGGCGTGGCGGCCAAGATGTTTGTCATCGCCGGCCCAGTGCTGGTGTTCGGCATCAGCGCCAGCGTGATCTACGGGATACTGCTGGTATTGCTGGGTTTGGGATGAAGCGGGAAGGCGGCCTGGGGCCGCCTTCCTTTTGCCTGGAAAAAGTTTTTAGAAAAATTTCATAAAAAACTATTGACAAACTTGCGAGTTTACTGTACAATGTAGCCAGAAAGAAAGAGGTGAATCCAATGGGCTAAGAAGTCCAGCCAGAAAACCCTTTCTGGAAAGGGAAGCCAAAGGCGTCCCAGCAAAGCGAGCTCGAGAACAGGCAATTTCCGGCAAGAGCAGATCCCACCCCATCTCACGTGTGTGAGCTAGGCACCGGCAAGACCATCTGAAGCGAAATATCGTCGACGAAGGAAGACCGAAGTGCACCAAGAGGGAATTAGGAGACTGTGCAGCGAGAAATGTGTCCGGTTCCAAGAACTCAGCAGAGCGAACATCCTGTAGGAAGCGAGGTAGCGTAAATTGAGTGAGCCCAACCAGTGGTAACCCCCCGGTCACATTGGATGGCCGGGGGGTAAGTGTTTTTGGGGATATAATAATGGCGCGCGTGTTTGGATATCATATTAAGGTAGGGAGACATAAAAAGGTTGACATAATTATAGCGCCAAAAACGCAGAGAAATAAGTTGAAAAAAGTGTTGACTTTTGACGCAGGGTCTGGTATATTATCCAAGCGTCTGCCGTAAAACCGAGTGTTTTCAAGGGTTCGAAAAGAAATTTCGAAATTTTGAAAAAAGTGCTTGACAAGAGTTTCCGGCTGTGGTAGACTTAACAAGTTCGCAGCGAAAATGACTGCGCGGCGTGTACCTTGTAAATTAAACAACGTGAAGAAGCAAACACAAGACACCAGA
>CANEAY010000002.1 GCA_947425785.1 uncultured Pseudoflavonifractor sp.
GCCCACCGAGCCGCCGACGGAGACGGAGGAGCCTACCGAGCCCACCGAGCCGCCGGCGGAGACGGAAGAGCCCACCGAGCCCACCGAGCCGCCGACGGAGGCGGAGGAGCCCACAGAGCCCACCGATCCCCCAACGGAGACGGAGGAGCCTACCGACTCGAATGTGGGGCCGGATATCACTCATCCAGATATAGATGAGTCCACCGATCAGGATACGGAGCCGGACGATTCGACGGATCGACCCGGTGACACAAATATAGAGACCCCCGGCGGCATCTCTCTGGCCCGCTCTTTCCGAATGCAGCGAACCAGAAAACTCCTCCGGGAGAAAGTACCCTGGACTTATGGCGGACTATCCTCAGGAGCGAGATCAAGGCCGACATTTAGGGCTTTGATCGCTATCCAGTCTCTTGAACAGCAAAATACCTCGAATATGGGAGGAAAACTATCATGAAGAAACTATTTAAGAGATGGCTCTCCTGGGTTCTGGTGCTTGCCCTCTCCCTCAGCCTGATGCCCACCACTCTGCTGCCTGGGGCATCGGCCATTGCCAATATGGCTATCTCCAACTTTACCCTTGACGCCGAAACCGGCGACTGGTCCTTTGATATAAGCGGCCAAGGAACCACAGGTACCATGGCCGTAACGTTGTTGCTGGACGCCCGGTCGGACGCGGCACTGGCCAGCAGCCTGCCCTCCTACCGTGCCACCCACGATGATATCAGTGGTGCTACCAACGGGTTAGCCCAGAAGTCGATCGCCACAGAGGCCGGTCTGCCGGATGGTGCCTATCAAGTTATCTCGAAGCCGACACAGTCACCGGGGCAGGTCTCTGGTACAAGTAATATGACCGCAGAGAAGATCAAGGATGCGTTGGTGGCTTCCGGCGGCGTCTTCTACGATGCCAACGGTGTTATTGACCTGTCCACCGTGACCAGCTTTACCGTCTCTCTGTTGGTCTATGCCATGAGTGACGCCGACATGACGGTGCGCTATCTTGAAGTGCCCATCACCGTGAAGCAGCCCAGTACACTGAAGCTGGAGCATGCCCTGACGATAAAAACAGATAGCTCAGGAGTGGTTGCGGTATCGGCCTGTGATCCTGACCCGGGCATGGACACGGTAGCCGGTGTTGGCGGCTATCATGCCAAGCTGATAAATACTGGTGACGACGATATCAAGATCACCAAGTTGATCAGCGGGACAACGGCAGGTGCGTGGAAGTTTTATGTGGATGGTTATTCCAGCAACCTTGCGGCGGCGATGGGTACGACTGTAAGTATCATTTTGTCGGCACACGAAGAAAAAGAAATTTATTTGGTCTACAATACCACTGCTGCGAGCATTCCGGCAACTACTGTCGCGGCGGCTGGCTCCTTTACGGTGGAATACCAGCTCAATGGTGCAGGGGAGACGCTGTCGCTTCCCGTGCCCTGGAGCTTTAAGAGAACAAATGGTATCTCCACGACGCCTGTTGTCATTCGCACGACGACGGCTGATATTGCTGCAGGGACAGTTGCAACTACAGCTGCGGGAGACGCAAAGGGCGAAAATAAGCACGCCACTGTAACGATTCCCGCAAGCATTGTCACTGCTGGCACCAACAAATATCCATACCTTACTGCTAACGGCGGCAGTTTGGGTACTTTCATGGGTGCGGATGGTAGTAAATTTAATCCTGTTCCCTATTCAGATACAACGATTCCCGCTGCACCGGTAGGAACCTCGGGAGCTCAAATTACAGGAACGGGAGATATAACATTTACTGTAAAGATAACCGCAAAGCAAGGGAATGTTGCGGTCGGTACCTACACTGCAAATCTTAATATGGTATTTCAGAAAAGCAATCCCACAGGTGCAGGTAGCGTGTATACAATTCCGATCCCTATTACTCTGATTGTTGAAGAAGCTACCGGCCCCCGGCCCTACAGCGTGCTCTTTAACTCCAATGGTGTGACTGCCAGCAATATGCCCAGCAACACCTCTGTCACGCCTTCTACCGTCGGTGGTTCGGTCAGCATGAACGACCCCGGCTCTCCCAGCGCTGCTGGACACACCTTCCTGGGCTGGTCTACCAGCCCCACTGGCTCCGTGGTCACCTGGCCCCAGAGTATTAACAGCAGTCGTACTTACTATGCCATTTGGAAGGCGGACACCTACACCGTCAGCTACGACGCCAACGGTCATGGTACCGCCCCCGCCTCCCACACCAACCTGGAGGCCGGCACCAACTTCACTGTGGGCAATGGCGCCACTATGAGCGAGGCTGGCTGGACTTTCGTGGCTTGGGAGTACCCTGTCGGTACCGCCCAGAGCGGCACCACCAACATCAATACTCTGACGAACAACAGCCCCAAGGATATTACCCTGACGGCTAAGTGGAAGCAGAATCAGTATACCGTAAAGTATACTGATTCCAGCGGCATTTACGGCACCACGCCTCCCAGAGCTGACGCCACAGTGACCTACTCCCAGAGCATCGATGTCTCTGGTCTGACCCAGGCGGGTTATACCTTCGACGGCTGGTACTACAACGGCACCAAGGTAAGCAATGGCGCTACTATCAGCAGTTTGAACTCCAGCCTGGCCGACGGCGGTTCCATCACTCTGGACGCCAAGTGGAAGGCCGACGGCATCTCCCTCTCCGACCAGACCATCAACGGCAAGGAGGGAGTGGCCCTTACTGCCCAGACCTTTACGGTGGATGGCGGCGCGGTTACCGGCGTCACCTATACCTATCAGGTGAAGGATGCCAGCGGTAACTGGGTAAACAGCTATACGGTCAACGGAATTACTGTCACCGGCGGCGCCAGTGGCCTTACGGTGAACGGTACTCCCACCGCCGGCAGCGGTGATCCCTCCAACCCCAAGGAGGATCAGTTTGAGGTGAGGGTGACCACCAGCACCGGCCAGACTGCCACCGCCACCTATACAGTCAAGACCCCGGCTCCGCCCCAGATCATTGACGCCGGTATCACCTCCAACAATGCTGGCGGCAATCTCCCCGGAGCCACTCTGACCATCAACACCATCACCCTGAGCTACTCTGGTGATGTGGCCAGTCCTGCCCCCGGCAGCAGTCTGGGTGGCACCAACTTTGAGGTCGCCGAGTGGCACCTGGGCGGTTCTGCCGGCGACAGCACGAACGGCCCCACCCGGGATTATGGCGCTTTGACTGCCGGAACCAACGGCGTTACCTGCGTTATTCCTAATGATGCCACCCCCACCGACTACATCTGGATCAAGCTGGTGGGTAAAGCGCCCAATGTCAGCACCAAGCCCTACTGGGTCAAGCAGAGCATTGCCAGAGCAGAGAAGAAGGTCTATCAGGCCATTGTCTATGTGGACAATGCTGGAAACAAGATCACGGCTCCCAGTGACGGAGCTTCCTCTGTGACGGTCAACGCTACCAGCGGCGTGGCTCTGGGCTCCAACGAGACCGCCAACCTGACTGCCAGCGTCAACACTGGAAAGACCGACCGGTTTATCTTCAAGGGCTGGTCTGCCACCGCCAACGGCGCAAACCCGGTGACCAGCACCACCAGTGCCGCTACTGCCATGCACCTGACGGTGGCCGCCTACAGCACCGCTGCCGGTACCGCAGTGTTCACTATGCCCTCTGTGGTGCTCAGCAGCGACACTACCATCTACGCTGTTTTCGAGGTTCGGCCCCAGGCTGACCTGGATCTGGGTATCATTGTAGTCAACGCTGCCGGCACCGGTACCGTGACTCCCGATGCCGGCGCCATCACCGTCAGCCCCGACGCTACCGATCTCTTCGGCGGAGATACTTACAGCCTGTCTACAAGCACCACCAATGCCGCCAAGTATACCTTCCTGGGTTGGTCTACTAAGAGCCAGGTCAGCGATTTGATGACTTCCGGCAGTGTGAATACCACAAACGTAGTCAAGACTGGCAGCTCCGCTTTCGGCCTGCTGACGAACCTGGCTTCTCCCACTGCCGCCGGCGGTACTGCCACCTTTACCATGCCTGATCCGGCAGCGGACAAGAACCTTTATGCCATTTACCAGGCTGCTCCCATGTCCAACCTGGTACTGGGTGTGTGCATCAAGGATCTGGGCAATTCTGGGACGGTAAGCAACACAAAGCCCGCTGAGATCAGCCTGGGCGGCGGCGTCAACAATATGCTCAACGACGCCACCACCAGCGTATATACCTCCACCAGCGACACTTCTACTTACAAGTTCAAGGGTTGGGCTACCAATGCCGCAGGCACTGGTACCCTTATCACGACCACCGCTGGCGCCGGCCTTTCGAACCTCAACTATAGCGAGGTGGGCGGCGGCGGCACCTACACCATGTCCGGCGCCAATGGCAGCGACAAGACCCTCTACGCTGTCTATGAGAAGGTTGCCACCTATACCCTTACAGTGACCAAGGACACCGGCATCGCCTCTGTGGTGGTGACGGTGAACGGCGTTGCCAAGAATCCCACCAGCGGCAACCAGTATACCGGCATCAAGGCCACCGATACTGTGGTAGTCACCTCTACCGCTGCCGCCAACTATACTTGCGACGGCTTTACCCCTGCCAGCACTGAGACGGGGATCACCGTGGTGAATACCACCGCTACCTCCCACATCTTCCAGCTTTCTGCCGACAAGACAGTCCACGCCAAGGCCAAGGGCGCGCCCAGCCTGAAGCTGACCACTACCACCTCCGGCCAGAGCGCCCAGGTAGGAAAGCTGAACAGTGATGTGGCCTATGCGGGACACCTGGACAACGTGGGTAACGCCGTATCCGGCTCGGTGTCCTACTCCCTCCATCCCAATGCGGACGGCACCGGCAGTCAGACCGACTTTACCCTGACCCTGCCCACCGCCGCCGGCACCATTGCGGCTGGCGGAAGCACCAATATCCAGGTGAAGGTGGCCAACAACAACCTGACTGTGGGCCCCCACACTGTCTATCTGAAGATCACAGAGACCGGCGGCAGCGGGTACAGCACCATTGTGCCCATCACCTTCACCGTAACGGCGGAGGACGCCCCCACCACCTTCAACGGCACTGTTACCGTGAAGGTGGACGGCACTGAGATCAGCGGCGCCGTCGTGAAGCTCTCCGGCGTAACGGGCACGCAGAACACCAATGCCAGCGGTGTGGCCGCCTTCAATAACCTCTCTATCAGCAACAGCTACGATGTGGAGAAGGTCACGATCAGCGGCACGGACTATGCTGTGAGCAACGTGGCGGTGAACAACTCTACGCCCAACGCTGTGGTGGAGTTTGTCACCATTACCGCCAAGCTGGATCCTGCCGCTCCTTCGCCTGCGGCGTTGACTGCCTCTGGCAGCAAGGTGACTATTGGCGTAGACACCGCTACAGTGGCAGTTACCAGTGCCAACCTGGCCACCAACACGGTCTCCAAGATCGTGCAGAAGAACGCCATGGTGAACCTGAACGCCACTCTGACCAGTGTGACAGGTTATGTCTTCGATAAGTGGACTGATACTGACGGTGACGTGTCTATCTCCGCCAGCCACAACCTGCAGGCTTCTGCGGCCAAGACCTATGTGGCTCACCTGAAGGAGGCGGAGCAGGTCTCCCTTATCTACAACGGCAACAACGCCAACGTGGACGATCTGGCTGCCGGTACGGTCATTCCCGTACCGCCCGCCCAGACGGCTGCTCCCGGTCCCAACTTCCCGGTAAGCACCATGAAGCCCATTCTGGGCGGCTACGTGTTCAAGGGCTGGAGCGAGACGGCCACAGGCTCGGTCATCACTCTGCCCAAGACCTATGACCTTTCTGCCAACAAGACCCTCTATGCCATCTGGGAGAAGGCGGCCATCACCATCGATGACCAGACTGTCACTCCCGGCGTCTACGGCAGCGGTTATAACTATACTGTGACTGCCAGCCGGAACGACAATGTCTCCGGTCTGAAGTACACGATCACTGGCCTGCCCGGCGGCTTGGACTATGATCAGGCTACCGGCCGTATCTACGGCATCCCCTATGAGGTGGTCACCAACAAGACCATCTCTGTCACGGTGGAGCCAGCCAATGGCACCAGCAACCGCACTGATGCCGCGTTTAAGGCTACGAAGAATCTGAGCATTACCATTGACAAGGCCCAGCCCACTGTCACCGGCATTGCCCCGGTGGGCAGCGTGGTCTCCGGCGCCGACCTGAACACCGTGGGCTGGCAGGTGACTGTCTCCGGCCCCCGGTTTAAGGCCACTAGCGCCGTGACCGGCGCCTCCACTGCCGCCGACTGGGAGACCTTCACTGATACGATTATCTATCCTGTTGGGAAGCTTGGCCCCACCGATAAGACCAGCGGCATCGGCCAGGCTGTCCTGTCTGCCACGAATAGCAAGTTTGCCGCCAGCCCCGCCACATCTACCAGTGTGACGGCAGATTTCACGCCTCTGGGCAATGGTACCGATGCTACGGCAACCACTGATTTCGATACCTCTCACACCAGCAACAATGCGTTGAACAACAAGCAGAGCACGGTGTGGAAGACTGCAACTGCCAGCAAACCCGTCAGCCATAACGGCAACGCCCCCAAGCTGGAGGTCTCTGACGACGGCACCAACTTCAATGCCAACCTGAGCTGGCTCTACGCGACCCAGAACGGCAAGAATCCCGCCCATGAGGGCTATACCATCAGCAGCAGCGGCACTGACGGCTACGTGGTGATCAACACTGGCACCACTGCCGACACAGTGGCCCCCAAGGAGTTCACCATCAAGAACAGCGGCTCCGATACCACTGGGAACCTTACCTGGAACTGGGTAAGCAACGGCGCCATTGTGGATGGTTCGTCCTATACCTTTACTCCCGTGGCTGCGCTGCCCACCACGGCTATTGCCGCGGGCAGCACTGCTACCATCCAGCTGAAGCCTCCCGCCAACGCCCCCGCGGGCACCTATACCGGCACCTTGACGGTGTCCGGCGGCGGCAGCACTGCCACCATCAATGTCACCTTCGTGGTGGCAGCCCCCAAGACCTTTACCGCCACCATCAAGGTGGATCACCAGGCTATGAGCCAGGCTGCCCTTCTGGAGAATCGGAAGTTTACCGGCGGCACCGGCCTGAAGCTGGTACCCACCACTGGAACAACCGGCACGGTCACTCTGGCTGACGCCACCCACTGGCTCACTGGCGCTACCGAGGGCCAGGCCAGCGGCGTGTACACTGTGGCCGGACTGGAAGCGGGGAAGACCTATAAGCTGGTGGCCACAGGCCTGGTGGGCGGTGACTACGACACGGGTATGACCGTGACCTCCACCTCCACGGACGCCAACGTGGTCTACTATGAGATCGCCACCGACAAGAATCCCAACGACCTGACCCTGGCGGCCCAGACCGGCGCCGGCTGGTATGTGAAGGATCAGTATGCCACCCTCACCACTCCCGCCACCGGCACGAAGAGCGGTGCGACCTATGACTTCCAGAACTGGGAAGAGGGGACTGGCAGCAGCAAGAAGACCTACAGCGGTGCCACTACCACCTTCAAGGTGGAGAAGGGCAACGCTACCTATACTGCCATGTATACGGAGCGGGCCGCGGGCACCAGCACCGTGACCTATATGTCCAACACCCAGGCCAATGGCGATCCCACCATGACGGTGGTCACGGTGGTCAACGGCCAGACCCATACCGTTCTGCCTGGGCCCAGCCGGGACGGCTACATCTTCACCGGCTGGAACAGCGACAAGGGTGGTGCTGCCTCCGGCACGGCCTACGCTGTGGGCGCCGTAATCTCTGCCGCCACGGTGCAGACTGATCCCGTTCTCTATGCCCAGTGGGTTCCCGCTGCCATTCAGACCAACTGGGGCCCCGCCACAGATACGGCGGTCTACGGCAGCGCCTACCGGTATACTGTGCCCATGCCCACCACCACTGACGGCAAGGGTGTGACCCTGTCCATTTCCGGCCTGCCCGGCGGTCTGGCCTTTGACGCCGCCAGCGGCATCATCTCCGGCATCCCCTACGAGGTGGGAACCAAGACTGTCACTGTCACTGCGACCCACAACTATTGGGATGGCAGCGACAGCGACCACAGTCACCCCACCACTGGCGGTGCCCTTACCAAGGACTATGTTCTCACCCTGACGGTGGATCAGGCCCAGCCTGTGGTCACCAGCATCACTCCCGTGGGCAGCGTGATCTCCGGCGCCAATCTGAACAGCGTGGGCTGGACTGTTACCGTCCAGGGCCCCCGGTTCAAGCGGGCTACCGCTCTGGCGGCCGGTGTTGCTTCCACCACCGATGACTGGGAGACCTACACGGATACCATCACTTATAATGCCGGTTACACTGGTGCTGCCGATAAGGCCGGCGGCATCGGTCAGGCTGCCATGTCCTCCACCAGCAATAAGTTTGCCGCCGGCACCACGACCAGTGTGACGGCAGACTTCACGCCTCTGGGCAATGGTACCGATGCTACGGCATCTACTGATTTCGATACCGCTCACACCAGCAACAATGCTTTGAACAACAAGCAGAGTACGGTGTGGAAGATCGCCACTGCCACTCTGTCCATCCCCCACAGCGGCAATGCGCCGATCCTGGAGGTTTCTGACGACGGCACTAACTTCAACGCCAACCTGAGCTGGCTCTACGCGGTGAATAACGCCGCTAAGGATCCCGCCCACGAGGGCTATGGTGCGGGCAGCGGCACCGACGGTTACGTGGTGCTCGGCACTCCCGACACGGTGGCCCCCAAGAAGATCACCCTGAAGAATAATGGTACTGCCGAGACCGGCGCCCTGACCTATACCTGGGTCAGCAACGGCGCCACTGTGGGCGGCACTGCCTATACCTTCACGGACAATATTGATGCCGCGGCCAAAGCCACCATTGGGGCGGGTGCTACCCGGGAGATCATTATCACCCCGCCTGCCGGGGCCCCTGCCGGCACTTACACCGGTACTCTGAAGATCACCGGCGCCAAGGGCGGCATCACCCTGGTCAATGTGACCTTCGTGGTAGTGGATCCTGAGGGCTATACCGTCAAGATCAACACCGACCACTACGAGCTGGACAACAGCCACGCGCTGAAGAACCTGACCCAGGGCGATGTTGTCCTCACCGAGCTGGATGAGAACGGCGATCCCACCAGCACGACGATCACCATTACTACGGCCAGTACCACTGGCGGCGTTTACACCGGCACTGCGGTCTTCGGAAAGAAGTACGCGGTGACGGTAAACGGCTACCGTGTGCCCAACCTGACCATCACCACCCAGAACCCGGAGGCCACTGTGGATCTGGCCCAGGTCACCATCGCTGACGATCCTGCTGCGGGTGTCACTGCTGCCTCCACTTTGAGCAAGGGTTATGTGGTCAAGGGTGAGAGTGTCACTGTCACCACCGGCACCGCTAACACTGCGGATAAGTATGGATTTAAGGAACTGCAGGATGTGACCGGCGGCAGCGCCGTGACCAAGACCACCACTGCCGGTGCCTACACTCAGGTCATTACCGATCCCACCGCCTTCAAGGCCGTCTGGGTGCAGGCTGACGCGGAGTACACTCTGAAATTTGACGGCAACGGTTCCACCGATGTGGCCAACTTCCCTGGCCCCGACGACATGACGGTGACAGCTACCAACAACACCGTGACCCTGCCCGGCCAGTTCAAGCTGAAGAAGGACGGCTTTGTCTTCAAGGGCTGGGGCACGACGACCACCACCAAGGTGGGCGATGCTGGCTTCTACTACGCTGGCGCTTCCTATACCGTGACCGGCGACACCACCCTCTACGCCGTGTGGGAGCCTGCCGCCAGCGGCCTGTTCCTCCAGAATAAGACCATTACCGCCTACTATGGCGAGCCTCTGGATGGACAGAACCAGAGCATGGAGCTCTCCGGCACGCCTGTGGGCACGCCCAGCTATACCATCGTCAGCACTCTGGACGGAGATGGTAAGCCCTACCCGCTCAACAATGCCTATTGGAATGCTGTCTTGGGCGTGGGTTCCAGCGACGCCAAGATCACCGGTACTCCTAAGCTCAGCGGCGTGGATGCCAGCACCGCCGCTACCGGCCAGACCTATCAGTCCGGGCCTTTCGATATCCAGGTGAAGGCCACCGACGGCGGTACCAACCAGGATACTAATACGGCCACCCTTACCATCATTGTGGAGAAGGCCAAGACCAAGGTCGATCCTACTGACGGGCCTGAGTTGGCCGCCGGTGTGACTCTGAAGCCTGGCGATACCTTCGATCCCGCCACCCAGCTGGATCCCGGCAAGGTGGATGCCATCAAGCACAACGGCACAGATAAGCTCCAGCCCAATGTTCCCGGCACCTGGAGCCTGGCCGATGGCGAGACTGGCGAGATCGGTGCTGGCCCCAAGCAGAATATTCGGCTGAAGTTTACCCCCTTCGATGAGGGCTTTGAACCTGTGGAGACCACCATTGAGGTGGATGTGGCCGCCAAGAAGATCAAGGAGACTGTTCTGAATGTTTCCTTCCCGGCCAATTCCCCCAACAACGAGCCTGACTATGTCTCCACAGTGGAAAGCGCTACGGAGAAGGAGAGCTCCATCGCCACCGCCACTAAGAATGATGTGTCCATTGTCAAGGATAAGGACAGCCATGACGTCAGCTGGACCAGCGGCGTCAACGCCGGCGGTAAGTTTGAGGCCACCGACGATAAGGTTCTCTACATGGTCATCCGGCCCAACACTACAGATAACTGGGTCTTTGTGACCGCCGCCGCTGGCGACGGCCCGGTGAAGGTCATCCTGAAGGATAAGCAGACTGGCGCCACGGTGGAGGCCACTGTCATCAGCTGCACCGAGACCGAGGCCACCATCACCTACAAGTGGGCCAAGGAGGACGTGAAGGCTACCGCCATCAAGGATCAGGTGGTCAAGCCCGTGGACAAGGCCAATCCCAACTTTACCGCCGTGCCCATCGGCGACCCCGCCGGCAGCCACACTGCCAGCAACGTCACCTGGGTCAAGGATACACTGAGCAACGTGACCTCGGCTAACTATGCCGGCAAGACTCCCATGGGCGCCACCGACACCTATACCGGCGGCGAGAAGTACGTGGCCATCATTACCGCCACTGCGGCCAGCGGCTACTACTTTGACGATGCCTCTCTGGCTGCCCTGGACGGCAGCAATGCCTACGCCCAGATCCGGGGCGACCTTGAAAACTTTACCAACGCTAAGGTTCTCAAGAAGACCGTGGTGGACGGCAAGGTCACCGAGGTGGTCATTGCCGCCGAGTTCGAGGCTGTGGAGAGCACCGTGGTCGGCCTCAACAGCGCCACTGGCCCCCTGGTCTACTACGCCAAGACCAATACCCATACTGCAACGAATCAGACCGGCCATAACGCGGCTTATGACTTCACTCTGGACAAGAGCCAGTTCACCGTCAACAGCGTCAACAGCCTGGGCGCTGTGGCTGCCACCACTGACTTTGCCCTCTTTGTGGACAACGGCACCACTCCCGGCGAGTATGACTCTGGCGACACGATCCTGGTCGATACCAGCGCCGGCAAGGACAAGTACACCTTCGAGAATGTCTATGGCGCCACGGCTGACCTGACCAAGGGCACCGGGCTGGACGGCAAGCAGCTTTGGGCGGTGCGTCTGGATGCCACCGGTAAGCCCTCCGCCGGTGCGCAGAATGCCACCCGGGTGGGTACCCTCACCGTGAAGGAACTGCAGGCCAACCGCATTACCCAGGTGGGCGGCACCGTTACCCTGACCTATACCTCCGCCAATAAGAACTTTGCCGTTCCCACCGCGCCCACGGCTGATGTGGACTTCAACCTGGGTATGCCCATGGAGAACACTGTGGCTGGCATGACTTATGCGGTCTACAGCGCTGCCAGCGC
Organism: uncultured Pseudoflavonifractor sp.; assembly: GCA_947425785.1. Classification (GTDB taxonomy): domain Bacteria; phylum Bacillota; class Clostridia; order Oscillospirales; family Oscillospiraceae; genus Vermiculatibacterium. The sequence continues at coordinate 11,832 of CANEAY010000002.1, forward strand.
CGGTTCCAAGACCTATTTCTATGAGATGGCCGACGCCGGTCAGCCCACCTTCGTGGCCCATGACGCCGCCTCCGGCGCTGTGGCCGCCACCGCCCTGCTCACTGAACTCACCGTAGGCGCTGAGGTGACCAGCGGCAAGACCCTTTACATGACCTATATTGACCAGAACAACAACGTGGTCCGTACCCCTGTGGGCGTGTTCCGCATCAGCAGCAGCCTGGAGGCTGATTACACCGACGAGAACGGTTACGATCCCGAGTACGGCGACAAGCTCACCGCCCAGCCCATCGGCGGTACGCCCAAGCCCGACGGTACCTACGACTACGTGTGGGAGAAGTGGAATCCCACCGGCGGTGATGGCAGCGGCGCTTGGGAGCCCATCCCCGGCGCCACTGGTAAGGATTACATCCCCGGCAAGGACGACGTGGGGGAGAAGATCCATGTGACGATCACCGACGGTGAGGGGAACTCCGACACGACGGATGATATCCTGGTTCAGCCCCGCTCCCTGAACTTCATTGTGGAGCCCCAGAACAAGAACGAGGATAAGAACGACAACAGCACTCATACGTATGTGGCGGGTCTGCCTGCCGACAATGGCGACTTTACGCCTACTGCGGTGCTGAAGCACTATGAGAACAACGCCTTTAAGCCCACCGCCTCCTACGGCGGTGTGAAGGACGGGGACACCGTCGTCATCGGCCCCTCTGCCGCGGCTAATGCTGCCGGCGGCTGGAACGAGACTGCGGCCAGCAGTCCCAAGTACACCACTGACGGCGCTAAGGTTGGTTCCGAGATCGTTTGGCCCCAGGTGCTGGAGGGTGCTGCCGCTGATGCTGACAAGCTGGGCGGCTACACCGTCACCGGCCCGACCAACGCCAAGGGTGCGGCCGTCTATCGGCTGCGTCCCCAGGATTCCCAGGATCACCGGGGCATCATCATGGGCGGCGGCGGCGACATCATTCACGTGGACGTCTCCTTCGAGGAGGTTCCCGTGACCTATCACGATGTGCCCGGCGAGCCCATGGGCGTCACCGACGACCGTGAGACCCGGCCCGGCGAGGATACCGGCAGCACTGTGAACACAGCCCAGAACTATGTGGCCTCCTGGTACACCGCTGCCAACGCCAGTGCCTTTAACAACTTCGATCCCACCAACCCCGCCGGCACGGCGGTGACCACTCCCGACTTCTTCCTGCCCAACCAGGCCTACACTGTCCTGGTGAAGGTCAAGCCCCAGCCCGGCAAGTTCTATAACCTGGGCGCCAACCGGGACACCAACACCAAGTTCTACTTCCACTTCGGCACCAACAAGAGCGTGGAGGTGGTTCAGGACGCCACCGGCCTGACCCCCAGCGGCAAGATCACCGAGATCAAGACCGGCCTGAAGGAGCAGGGCGGCGTGTACTACATGTGGTACACCTTCGAGACGCCCAACGGCTGGGTCTTGCCCGTGCAGGATCCCGTCTGGCCCGAGGCTGCCTTCAATGACCAGCTCTATTATGCCAAGACAGGCACTGCCGATAAGCACTATCAGACCAATGCCGCCGGCAGCGACAACGCGCCTACCCCCGGCGGCAAGGGCGGTGTGGACTTCACCTTCAAGACGGCCAGCGACATTGTGAACGTGATCAAGACCAACGGCGGCTTTACGGTGAAGACCGACGACAACACCACCATTACTCTGTCCGACGCCAACTATGGTTCCTTCTGGCGCCTGGTCTCCGGCAACGACGCCGCCACCGCCCAGGATCAGTTCCTGGATAACCTGACTGGCTGGACTGCCAATGCCACCCCCGGCGGCAAGACCTTCCAGGATGCCCACACCGTTCTGGCGGATCGTACTCTGACCGCCGACGACAGCCTCAAGTTCGCCGATGCGAAGATCTACGTCCAGCTCAACAACCTGAGCAAGACGGTGGTGAACGATGCGCTCACCGACCTGAAGGTCCGCCAGCTGACGGCGGAGGATATCGCGCCCAGCTATGTGGCCCCGGCTACCGCTGTGAAGCTGAACTACAAGGAGTCCGACGCCGCCAACGGCAACTTTGATTCCTCTGCGATCTCCGGCGCCGTTGTGGACTTCAACAAGGACGCCATGAACGTGAGCTATACCGGTGCCGCGAAGGCCAATACCGTGGATAGCCCGGTGACCGGCACCAAGTATTACTTCCAGTACCTCACGGAAAGCGGCTATCAGCCCATCAAGGACGGCGACGCCATGACCAGAGCGGGCCATGACAACCGCCTGCTCTACATCTGCTACACCGATGTGAACGGCCATGTGGTGCGCAAGCTCCTGGGCAAGCTGTCTGTGACCGATGCGGACGCTCCCGAGGTCTCCACTGCCGCCATCTACATCAAGAACAACACCAACGCCATCACCGACACCCAGTACGGCGATGAGTTGGAGGCTGTGGTGGTTGGCAGTACCTATGCCTCCACCACCTGGAGGTACAAGTGGCAGCGCGATACCGGCTCCGGCTGGACTGACATTGCTGGCGCTACCGACAAGACCTATCGGGCTTCCAAGGAGGACGTGCTTGGCAAGGTTCGGGTGATCCTGACCCAGGACGGCACCATCACCACCAACACGGAAGCTGAAAGCGTGGACGTGGGCAAGAAGAAGATCACCGCGGACTGGACTTGGGTCCCCGGCGTCAAGAACTGGGACAACAGTGATGCCGCCCCTGTCACCACTACCACCGCTGGTGACAACTTCACCTACGTGCTGCGCAGCACCACCAGCACCGAGCCCGCTCTGACTCACGGCAACAGCGAGACGGTGAACGACGTGTATCCCCTCAATCCTGTCTCCGCTGCCACGTTCGATAACGCCAATCCGGGCAAGAACAAGCCCATCACCATCACCACCGGCGGCGACATTCCCACCACCGGCGGCACCGCCAACGGTGCGGCCAACACCGCCGATTGGAACCAGTGGTATACGCTGGAGCACAGCAAGGCCCTGGGCGAGATCTACAAGCTGGAGATCCGTCAGGTCAACGTGAACCTGACCCAGCCCGCCAAGGACGGAGACATTCCCACTACCGAGGCCGCTACTGCCGACATCACCAGTACCTTCGGTACCGACGGCAGCGTGCTGGACAACGTGACGGTGGAGAATGTCAGTTGGACTGATGGCGCTGGCAATGCGGTCACCGGCAAGTTCGCGGCCGGCGGCAGCTACAAGGTGACCTTCGACCTGAAGGTGCCCCAGGAGAACGGCGCCAACAAGCACAACTACGAGGATCCCGCCAACAATATGGGCGTGCGCTTCAACGTAAACGGCATCAACGTGCTGGGCGGTCAGAGCAGCAATGCCGGCACCAGCGCCATCAAGTCGGTCGCCACTGCTGTCACCAACGGCAGCGACAAGGAGACCAGCTATACCGTAACGGTGGAGTTTGAGGACGTGCCTCTGGGCGAGCAGCAGCTGCCTGTCATCGTGGTGGATGCCTCCAACAGTTCCACCAAGGCGGGCGACAAGCTCACCGGCCCCGTCATCTCCAATCCCAACGACAAGCCCTACGAGCTGGTGACCAGTAAGGACAACAAGTGGCAATACTACGACAAGGACAACAGCAGGTGGGAGGATATCAATGACCTGAACACCTACACGGTGAAAGAAGGTACCGAGTACCGGGTCATTACCCACGTTCAGCTGAAGGACAGCGAGAAGGGTAAGTATTTCATTGACACCAAGACCGGCTTCTACCTCTCCGGCAGTGAGCGGAAGGAAACCGAGAATGTGGGCGGCAACTCCGGCACGGAGAAGCAGCTGTCCCGTCCCAATGGAGAGACCCCGGATGCGGCGGGTATCTATTCCGATGATACCGTCTACAAGATGGTCTACTACTTTAAGACGGACGATCCCATTCCTGTGGAGAACGCCAAGGTCAACGCCGTTACCGCCTTCTTTAAGAAGACTCCTGCGGCGAATGATCCCATTCCCGCCAAGCCCCAGCATGTGGTGGACAGCGTGAAGGAGACCCAGCCCGGCGAGACCGGAGCGGCTGACTTTACCGCTACCTGGTACAAGAATACTGACAATACCAATCCCTGGGCGCCCACCACTCCCACCGCCAACGGCTGGGCGGCTGCCACCGGCAACTTCGAGCCCGGCAAGTTCTACACTGTGGCCGTAAAGGTCAAGCCCAAGGACGGCTACAGCTATACTGCTGCTACCAAGTATTACTTCCACTTTGGTGAGCAGGACAGCATCGAAGTCACCAATACCGGCGTGTATGAGAACGGCGGCGTGTACACCATGTACTACACCTTCCAGGTGCCCGCCGGTGAGATCGACGCCATTACCGCTGTGGACGGCACCTTCGATGATCCCCACTATGCCGCCACTGTTGGCCACAAGGTGGGAACGGCTGGTACTGGTGAAGTGGCCAATCCCGACTTCACTTTGAACTACACCATCAACAGCATCACCGTCCACTACGAGGGCGATGCTGCCAACACCACCATCACCGACCCGGCGGAGATCGCGGCCCTGGGCATCAAGGCTCACGTCAACAACGTGGATCTGGATGACGGTTACATCTTCACCCAGGCCACCAACGACGGCAGCACTAAGACTACCACCGGCCGTTTCGATGGCAAACAGGTCTTTGTCTCCATCGGCAACGTGGTTTCTACCGGCGCTGTGACCCTGAAGGACGCCAATGATCCTACCAAGGATACCCTGGTGGTCAAGGAGCTGGAGGTCGACAACATCGTGCCTGTCTATAAGGCCGGTGAGACCGCGGTAAAGCTTGACTATGCCAACGGTGACGCCTTCGATCCCTCCAACATCACCGACGCCAAGGTGGACTTCCTCACCGGCGTGACCGGTCTGGAGAATAAGGATGTGGTCATCGCCGACGAGATGACCTCCGCCAGCGGCACCGATCAGAACAAGTATTACTACGAGCTGGACAACGGTACCCGCATCAAGACCGGCGACACCATGTCCTATGGCACCATGAATGGCCGTATCCTCTTCATCTGCTATACTGATGTCAACGGCCATAAGGTTCGGGCTCCGCTGGGTACTCTGAAGGTGCCCGCTCCCGAGGATCCCACCATCATCAAGGTGGCCGCCAACGTGAAGCAGCCCATTGCCGGCCAGGCTATTGATACCAACGCCTCCGTGCTGTTGGCTGTCAGTGCCGACAACCGGGATGTCACCGACAAGGTGACCACTGATACGGTCAAGTGGATCAATGTCTCCACCGGGACTCCCGCCCCCATGTCTGCCGGCGACAAGTTCCAGACCGGCGGCTCCTATCAGGCGGAGTTCAACGTCAAGGTCAAGGGCGCTCCCAATAAGTTCATTGCAGACGCAGTGACTCCCGACTATCTGGATCTGCTCATCAACGGCGTGACCCACACCGGCGGCGCTTGGCTGGAGGGCCTCACCGATAACGAGACCGTGGGAGCTGACGGTTCCATCAACCAGATCAAGGTGGAAGTGGAGCCCACCTCCACCGGCTCTGAGGAGACCAGCTACAGGGTCACCGTCACCTTCAACAACATCAGCGACAAGACCAACATCCTGAGTGTCCTGGGCCTGGTGACGCAGCCCAAGGCTGGCGATACCATCGCCCCGGCGAACATCAAGGTCAACAGCAGTGAGCCCTACGAGATCGTGCCCAATACCAACAAGTGGTACGAGGATGACGGTATTACCGAGATCACCGATGCCGCTGCCAAGTTTAAGCCCGGCCAGAACTACTATGCCGAGCTGACCGTGAAGATCAAGGATACCGAGAAGCCCTACTACAAGTTCCTGGAGAACACCTCCGGCACCATCAACGGTGATACGGCCACCGTGGTGACCAAGAATCCCACCACCGGTGAGCCTGACACCATCACCCTGAAGCTGAAGTTCACGGTGCCCGAGGAGCCCATTAACGTTGTCGTGAAGTCTACCATGCCCACCAAGGGCGTTACCGCAGGGGCTATGAATGCCACCATTGGCGATTACTATAACGGCAGTGGACATTATACTGTGGATGGAAACTACTACTGGGCTGATGCCAGCGGCAACAAGATGGATCCTGGCGATGAGTTTGAGGCCGGTAAGGAGTACAGGCTGGTCTTTGAGAAGATCACGCCGGAGACCGGTTATAAACTGGGCACTGCCAAGGGCAGCTATACCTGGTTCGAAGGTGCGAAGACTGCCGCTGTGGATGCTGTACCCAACGGCAATGGTTATACAGTGTACTTCACCCATAGGCTCCAGCCCGACGGCGTTCAGCCCTTGGAGCCCATGGTCAATGTGGATCAGCCTGTGAAGGGCCAGACCCCCGATCAGGCAGCGGAAAGCCTCAACAAGAGTGTCAATGTCATTGGTGATGTTACATGGACAGGTACTCTGGAGGGAGGCAAGTTCAAGGCTGGCGAGACCTACACCGCAGAGGTGGAGATCGATCCCGCCCGTCCCGATGGCTTCGGAAACTACAGCGTCGGCGATACCATCAAGTTCAATGGCGACGATGTGACGGTCTATGAGAAGGACGGAAAGCTCTACGTCAAGCACAGCTGGACGCTCCCCAGCGATCCGCCTCCCCAGATCATTTCTGGCGGCGGTGGCGGCGGCGGTACCACCGAGCTGCCCCAGGTGTTCTACAAGCTGGGCGAGGTGGGCGTCACCAACGACCTGACCGCCGAGAAGGTCAAGATGAACGGCAAGCCCTCCAAGGTGCCCAAGGTCGAGGGCCTGACCATCGAGGACGAGGGCACCAAGAAGACCTATACCTTCGTGGGCTGGTCTGAGACCGACCCGGCCAAGACCACCGGCACCCCCGTCCTGGTGGATCCCACCACCTTCAAGATCACCAAGGATAAGACCTTCTACGCGGTGTATGAGATCCAGGGCCACACGGCCATCGATCACACCCACTACGTCATTGGCTTCCCCGATGGTACCTTCGGCCCCAGCGCGGATATCACCCGTGCCGAGGTGGCCACCATCATCGCCCGTGCCTGTCTGGACGGCTTCATTGAAGGCGCCAACTATGGCAACCCCGGCGGCTACTCCGACGTGGAGCGTCACTGGGCCTACAGCGCTATTTCCTATTGTACCGTGAACAGCGTCTTCACCGGCTATACCGACGGTACCTTCCGTCCCAACCAGCCCATCACCCGTCAGGAGCTGGCCACTGTGGTGGCCCGTCTCCACGGCCTCATCGCCAACCAGGGCGTGCCCTTCACGGACGCCGGCGATATCTCCAAGTGGGCTGTGGACGGTGTGTACACCGCCTACGCCAAGGGCTGGATCCACGGCTACAAGGACGGCAGCTTCAAGCCGCTCCAGAACATCACCCGTGCCGAGACCGTGAAGGTCTTCAACGGCTACCTGAGCCGCGGCGTGGATGTGAAGGGCCTGGAGGAGATGAAGGAGTACGTCCACTCCGGCGTGGCCAGCAACAACCGCGAGAACGGCTTCGATGAGTATATGACTTGGCCCGACGTACCCAAGAACCACTGGGCCTACTACGAGATCATCGAGGCGGCCAACGACCACACCTTCTACTGGCTGGACGAGACCAACCCCGTGCCGCCCGAGCATTGGAGCAGTGTCTGGATCGACGAGATCTGGCGTTATCACGACAGCTCCAGCGACGGCGCCCGTCCCAGCAACCCGGAGACCTCTACCCCTGGCTATTGAGCGATACCGGGAAATAAGTAGAGACAAAGAGCCCCTCAGCATCTGCTGAGGGGCTCTTTCTTGCCTTTTTCAGTGGAAGCGGGTATAATAATGACCCGTAAGAAGGAGGCGACTGCCGTGCCGGAATGGAAGATAGCTCTGATCTCTGTTGTGGTCCTGTTTGGATTGCTGGCCATTGTAGGTCTGCTGACCCTGCCCCATTACCGCCTGACCCAGGTGGCGAAATATCTCCGGGCAACTCTGGAGGAGCCGGGGCGGGAGTTAAAGGTGCCCCGCACCCTGCGGGGCGTGGGAGGCGAACTGTCTGCAGTCCGAAACCGGCTTCTGCTCCAACAGGAGGAGATACAGAAGGAGGCCAAGCGGCAGCAAGACCTCATCGCCTTTCTGGCTCACGATCTGAAGACGCCGCTGACTTCGGTGCTGGGATACCTGGAGCTGCTGTGGGACGAGCCGGGGCTCACCGAGGAGCAGAGGGCGAAATACACTGGTATCGCTTTGGATAAGGCCCGCCGGCTGGAGGAGTTGGTGGGGGAATTTTTCGACATCAACACCATGGAGTTGACTTTAGCCAAGCGGGAAAACGTACAACTCTCGTTCCTTTTGGAGCAGATTTCCGATGAATTTTACCCATTTTTTGCTCAAAATGAGTTAAAATTTGAGCCCCAAATACAACCTGGACTGGTGGTGGAGGGGGACGGCGACCGGCTGGCCCGTGTCTTTGACAACGTTTTGCGCAACGCCGTCAGCTATTCCACCCCCGGCGGCCCGGTGCTCCTCTCCGCCCGGCGGGAGGGGGACAAGGCCGTGGTCACCATCGCAAACGACGGTCTGGAGATCCCGGAGAAGGAGCTCACGAACATCTTTCAGAAATTCTACCGGCTGGACGCCGCCCGCTCCACCCGCACCGGCGGCGCGGGACTGGGGCTGGCCATCGCCAAGGAGATCGTGGAACTTCACGGCGGCAGCATCCGGGCGGAGTGTACCGGGGTGCGGACGGCCTTTGTTATCACCCTGCCCCTGAAATAAAAGAGAAGAAAAGAGCGCCCCTCTGGTATTCCAGAGGGGCGCTATTTTGTGGGTTTTGATGTTCGGTCTTTGACGCTGTTTTTACAGCTCGTTCTTTGCTGTTTGTTCTTTGACTATGGTTTTTCTTACGGTGGTTTTCTGCCGCGCGTTCCTCACCGCTGATCCAGGGGGACGAAGGGGCGCAGGGGGGCCACCACCTTATAGGCGGGGCGGATGATGCGGCCGCCGGGGGTGAAGAGCTCCTCCAGCCGGTGGGAGCACCAGCCCACCATGCGGGCCATGGCGAAGAGGGGGGTGTAGAGCTCCATGGGAATGCCCATCATCTGGTAGACAAAGCCGGAGAAGAGATCCACATTGGCGCAGACCACCTTCTTCTGGCCCCGCTGGGTCATGACCTGGGGGGTGAGCCGCTCCACCGCTTCGTAGAGCTGGAACTCCTCCAGCATCCCCTTGGTCTGGGCCAGGGAGCGGGCAAACTTCTTGAGGATGACCGCCCGGGGGTCGGAGAGGGTGTAGATGGCGTGGCCCATACCGTAGATGAGGCCGGACTTGTCGCCTACCTCCTTGTCCATGAGGCGGTTCAGGTAATGGGCCACCTCCTCCTCGTCGGCCCAGTCCTTGACCCCCTCTTTGATATGGCCGAACATCTCCATGACCTTCTTGTTGGCGCCGCCGTGGCGTGGGCCCTTCAGGGAGCCTACGGCGGCGGAGATGGCGGCGTAGAGGTCGGTACCGGAGGAGGTGAGCACCCGGCAGGTGAAGGTGGAGTTGTTGCCGCCGCCGTGCTCGGCGTGGAGCACCATGCACAGGTCCAGCAGCCGGGCCTCCTCCGGGGTGAACTTGTTGTCATGGCGCACCGCCCAGAGGAAGTTTTCCGCCATGGACAGCCCGGGCTGGGCCCGGTGGAGGTAGAGACTCTCATTGTCGTAGTAGTGCCGCTTGGCGGCGTAGGCGTGGGCCACCATCTGGGGGGCACGGGCGATCAAAACCATGGCCCGCCTTAATTCGCTGGAAAGTGTCATGTCCTCTGGGTTATCATCGTAAGAGTAGAGGGTGAGCACACCACGGCCCAGCTTGTTCATCACGTCGGGACTGGGGGCCTTGAGGATCATGTCCTCGGTGAACATGGGGGGGAGGTCGTGGTTGGCGTCCAGAAAGGCCTCGAAGCCGGAGAGCTGCTCCCTGGTGGGCAGGGCGCCGAAGAGGAGGAGGTAGGCGGTCTCGGCGTAGCCGAAGCGCTCCTCCGAGGTGAAGCCCTGGATAAGCTCCTGCAGGTCGATGCCCCGGTAGAGGAGCTGGCCGGGCATGGGTAAGCGCTCTTCATCCTGAATGTAATAGCCCCGGACGTTGGCGATCTCGGAGACACCGGCCACTACGCCGGTACCGTCGGCGTTGCGCAGGCCCCGCTTGACGTGGAACCGCTCGTAGTCGGAGGGGTCGATATGGCTGTTGGCCTGGAACTGTTGGCACAGGCTCTCGAAAAAGGCGGCGTCAGACATGGGACAGCACTCCTTTGCGTCGGATAAAGTAATAATTTATTTTACTCCAATTTTTGGCGTTGGTCAATTCAAAATGGCCCCATAGGGGCAGGGAAGGGGTCGTTTTTTATGGTCAAGCAGGAGAGAAGAGCCCATACCGCCGGGCCCGGCAGGGCCGCCCTTGTGGGGGCGCTGCTGCTGGGGCTGTTTTTCCTTCTGCCCCTGTTGCTGCTGCCGGGAGAGGAGCGGGAGGAGGCGGAGCCCACCCCCGAGCCCCTTCCCACCGCCACCCTGCCGGTGCTGGAGCCGCCGGCGGTGGAGCCAAACACCGGCTGGGACGCTGCCCAGACCCTGCGGCTTCTCAAGACCGACGGCACGGTGGAGGAGCTGACCATGGGGGAGTACCTGTGGGGGGTGGTGGCCGCCGAGATGCCTGCCTCCTTCCAGTTGGAGGCGCTGAAGGCCCAGACTGTGGCGGGGCGTACCTACTGCCTCTACCAGCGCTCCGGGGGAGGGGACAAGCACCCCGGGGCCGACGTATGCGGGGACTATACCTGCTGTCAGGCATACCTGACCCGGGAGCAGGCGGCGGCGGGCTGGGGGGACAACGCCCCCCTCTACGCCGACAAGGTCACCCAGGCGGTGGAGGGCACTGATGGCCTGGTATGCCTTTATGAGGGGAAGCCCATCGACGCGGTGTTTTTCTCCTCCACCGCCATGAGCACCAACGACGCCGCCGCAGTCTGGGGCACCCAGGTGCCCTATTTGACGGCGGTGGCCTCCCCAGAGGGGGAAGAGGTGCCCGGATGGCGCACCGAGGTGGTATTTTCCCCCGAGGAGTTCTTTGCCAAGTTCCGGCTGTCCGACCCCAAGGCGGAGTTCGGGACAGACCCGGCGGGCTGGATCGGGGATATGGTGACCGACGACACCGGCATGGTGGAGAGCCTGACCATCGGCGGGCGGCAGCTCACCGGGGGACAGGCCCGCTCCGTCTTCGGCCTGCGCTCCGCCCGGTTCACCGTCACCGCCACGAAAGAGGAGGTGCGCTTCCTGGTCACCGGCTACGGCCATGGGGTGGGCATGAGCCAGTATGGGGCCAACGCCCTGGCCGGGGAGGGGAAGAGCTTCGTGGATATCCTGGAGTGGTACTACACCGGGGCAAAGGTGGGCCGGGCGGCTTGACAGCACCGTTATAATAGGAATAGCCGAGATGGAGGTCATTCCTATGAAATTCCTGCGACAATTTCTCATCATCCTCTCCTGTGCCTTTGCAGGGGAGGGACTGCGGGCTTTGATCCCCCTGCCCGTCCCCGCCAGCGTCTACGGCCTGGTGCTCCTGTTCCTTCTGCTGTATCTGGGCGTGGTGAAGCTGGAGCAGGTGAAGGGGGCGTCGGACTTCCTTCTGGAGATCATGCCCCTGCTCTTTGTTCCCGCCGTGGTGGGGCTGATGGATCTGTGGGACGTGCTCCGGGCCGTCCTGATCCCCGCCATGGTCATCGCGGTGGCCTCCACCTTGGTGGTGATGGCGGTCTCCGGCCATACGGCCCAGTGGATGCTCCGCCGGAAAGGGGGGAAGGGGGATGAGTGACTTCCTTGGGAGCTCTCTCTTCTTTGGCGCGGCGGTGAGTTTGCTGTTCTACGAGATGGGGCTCCTCATCAAAAAGCGGTTCAAGCTGGCGGTGCTCAACCCCCTGCTCCTGGCGGCCGCGGGGATCATCGTCCTTCTTCTGCTGCTGGATGTGGATTATGCCGCCTATAACGAGGGGGCCAAGTACATCTCCTACCTGCTCACCCCCGCCACCGTGGCCCTGGCGGTGCCCCTCTACGAGCAGGTGGAGCTGCTCAAGAAGAATTGGGCGGCGGTGCTCTCCGCCATCCTGGCGGGGACGCTGGCCTCCCTGGCCTGCATCACCCTGCTGTGCCGCATCTTCGCCCTGGAACACACCCTGGCGGTGTCCTTCCTCCCCAAGAGCATCACCACCGCCATCGGCATGGGCCTGTCCCAGGAGCTGGGGGGCGTACCCTCCCTGACAGTAGCGGCCATTTGCATCACCGGTATTTTGGGCAATGTGTGCGCCGAGGGCTTCTTCAAGCTCATCCGCATCCACGAGCCCATCGCCAAGGGCCTGGCCCTGGGCACCGCCTCCCACGCCATCGGCACCAGCCGGGCCCTGGAGATGGGGGAGGTGGAGGGGGCCATGTCCAGCCTGTCCATCGCCGTGGCGGGACTCCTCACCGTGGTTCTGGCTCCGTTCTTTGTGAATCTGGTATAAAGAAAAGGCCCCTCTCTTTCAAAGAGAGGGGCCTTTTGTTATGCAAATGTATTACTTTTTCTTATCGGGAATGAGGAAGATAAAGATCAGGGAGCTGAGGAGCAGGAGATAGGGGTAGAGGAGATAGGGCATGATGTTGAGGGCAGAGACGCCCTGGCCCAGCTCATTGGCGGTGGAGATGGCCACCAGCATCTGGGCGCCGTAGGGGATGACCCCCTGGAAGACACAGGAGAAGGTGTCCAGCAGGGAGGCCGCCTTCCGGGAGGAAATGCCGTACTCCTCGCTCATTTCCTTGGCGATGGGGTTGGCCATGACGATGGCCACGGTATTGTTGGCGGTGGCGATGTCCATGACGCCCACCAGCAGGCCCATGCCCAGCTGGCCGCCCTTGCTGCCCTTGAAGAAGCGGCGGATGAAGGAGAGGAGGGCGTCAAAGCCGCCGTAGGCGCGGATGAGGGCGCACATGGCGGAGACCAGCACCGCTACCATGCAGGTCTCGAACATCCCGGCGGAGCCGGAGCCCATGCTGGATAGGAGGTCGATGGCGGCGGTCTGGCCGGTGGCCAGCATGATGAGGGAGCCGGAGAGGATGCCGATGAGGAGCACCACGAACACGTTGATGCCGGCGATGCCGCCGGCCAGCACCAGGACATAGGGGATGATCTGCACCAGGTGGTAGGGCGCGATCACCGGGTTGGGGAGGGGAGCCCGGAAGGAGAGGACGAGGATGACCGCCAGGGTGAGCAGGGCGGCAGGGAGGGCGATGTGGAAGTTTTCCCGGAACTTGTCCTTCATGGCGCAGCCCTGGCCGTTGCAGGCGGCGATGGTGGTGTCGGAGATAAAGGAGAGGTTGTCGCCGAACATGGCCCCGCCCATGACCGCGCCGATGCACAGGGGCACACCGAAGCCGGAGGCCAGGGCTACCTCCACGGCGATGGGGGTCAGCAGGGTGATGGTGCCCACACTGGTGCCCATGGCGGTGGAGACGAAGCAGGCCACCACGAACAGAACCGCCACGGCGAACCGGGGCGGGATGATGGAGAGCATAAAGTAGGCCACGCTCTGGGCGCTGGAGCGGCCCACCACGCCCACAAAGGCGCCGGCCACCAGGAAGATGAGGAGCATGGTGATAATGTTCTTGTCGCCCACGCCCTTGCCCATGAGCTCCAGCTTCTCGTCGAAAGACACCGCCCGGTTTTGCAGGCAGGCCACCAGAATGGCCGCCAGGAAGGCGATGACGATGGGGATGTTGTAAAAGCCCATGGGGATGCCCATGCCGTACTCGAAGGTGAGGCCCAGCCCCAGGTAGAGCAGCAGGAACACCAAAATGGGCAGCAGAGCCTTCGGATTGCCTTTTTTCATACCAAATTCCTCCCAAAATACACACAAAAATCCTCTTTATCTTACCATAGCAATGCGGCAGCGTCAAGAAAAGGGGGGCTTGGAGTGGAAATTCCCCAGAAGATATGGTACAATAATTCTATCTGTCCCGCTGGAGGACAGCAGAAGAGGAAAGATCCCCCGAAAAGGAGAATGAATATGCGAGACAAGGTAGATGTGGCGGTCATCGGCTGCGGCGAGGCGGGCATTTACGCCGCCTATGAGCTCACCCGGCTGTGCCCCGGGCTGAAGGTGCTGGTGCTGGAGAAGGGAGAGGACATCTATCACCGCAATTGCCCCATTGTGGCGGGGAAGGTGCGCTCCTGCGTCCAGTGCCCGGTGTGCGGCACCATGTGCGGCTTTGGCGGGGCGGGAGCCTTCTCCGACGGAAAGTTCAACTTCACCACCCAGTTCGGCGGCTGGCTCACCGACTTTATGCCGGGCAGCGAGGTCATGGAGCTTATCGGCTATGTGGACGAGATCAATGTGGATCATGGGGCCACTAAGGAGCTCTACTCCACCACCAGCCCGGAGGCCAGGGCCCTGGAGAAGAAGGCGCTGGAATTTGACCTCCACCTTCTTCAGGCCAAGTGCAAGCACCTGGGCACGGAGAACAACCTGCGTATCCTTCAGAACATCTATGAGGACATGACCGAGCGGGTGGAGTTCCGTTTCCGCACTGGGGTGGAGCGCATCGAGGCTGTGGACAAGGGCTACCGCCTCATTACCGAGGGAGGGGACGAGGTGGACTGCGGCTGGCTCATCGCCGGCCCCGGCCGCTCCGGGGCAGAATGGTTTGCCAACCAGTGCAAGGCCCTGGGGCTGAAGCTCCTCAATAACCAGGTGGACATCGGCGTACGGGTGGAGCTGCCCGCCCGGGTGTTTGAGCACATCACCGATGTGGTATACGAGTCCAAACTGGTCTACCGCACCAAGCAGTACGGCGACCAGGTGCGCACCTTCTGCATGAACCCCTACGGCCACGTGGTGGCGGAGAACGTGGAGGGCATCAACACCGTCAACGGCCACTCCTACGCCGACCCCAAGCTGCGCAGTGAGAACACCAACTTTGCCCTGCTGGTGTCCAACCGCTTTACCGAGCCCTTTAACGAGCCATACCGCTACGGCAAGCACATTGCCTCTTTGAGCAATATGCTGGCGGGGGGCGTGCTGGTACAGCGCTTCGGCGACCTGGTGGGGGGCATCCGCACCAACGAGCACCGCATGAGCAAGTCCTTTACCAAGCCCACTTTGACGGCGGCGGTGCCCGGCGACCTCAGCCTGGCCCTGCCCAAGCGGCAGCTGGACGACATCATCGAGATGATCTACCAGCTGGACAAGCTGGCCCCCGGCACCGCCAACTACGACACCCTGCTCTACGGGGCGGAGGTGAAGTTCTACTCCGCCCGGCTCCAACTGACGGGGGAGCTGGAGACCGCTCTGCCCCAGTTCTTTGCCATCGGCGACGGGGCGGGAGTCACCCGGGGCCTGGCCCAGGCGGGGGCATCCGGGGTGAAGGTGGCCCGGGTCATCGCCCAGCGGCTGAAGGAGAAAAAATAAGTTTGGTTGACCAGTTATGTTCCATGTTCGAATTTTTGGCAGGCGATATACAGAACAATATTCAACAGGCAAAAAGTTACAAAAAGTAACAAATCCAGAGATATCAATGTTTTCCACATTCTCCACAGCCTTTTCCACAAGCGATTATGTTAACAGCACAAAAGAGGAATATGCAGAATAAGTTGACATAATATTTGTCAAGAGGGAAAACTGTGGTCGATTTTTACGAAATTTTGAGGAGGGAAGGAAATGGCTGGGGAACTTATCGCCGCCATCGCCACGGGCCCAAGCCTTGCCGCTATTGGGGTGGTGCGGCTGTCGGGACATGGGGCGGCCCGGTGTGCCGGGGCGGTCTTTCGTCCTGCCGACGGCAGGCCCCTGGAGGGCCATGCCCCCAAGACCCTGGTCTACGGCACCCTCCTGGATGGAGAGGGACGGGCTGTGGATAAGGCCCTGGCTACTTGGTCGGAGGAGGGCCACAGCTATACCGGGGAGGAGACCGCCGAGCTCCAGTGCCACGGCTCTCCCATGCTCCTCTCCCTGGCGCTGGAGGCCCTCTTTGCCCAGGGGGCCCGCCAGGCGGGGCCAGGGGAGTTCACCAGAAGGGCCTTCCTCAACGGCAAGCTGGACTTGGTGCAGGCGGAGGCGGTGATGGATCTCATCGACGCGGAGACCCCCGCCGCGGTCTACCAGGCGGCGGGCCAGCTCTCCGGCGGCCTCTCCCGCCGGGTGGAGGGGGTCTACGACGGCCTGGTGGACGTGATGGCCCATTTCCACGCCGTGCTGGACTACCCCGATGAGGACTTGGATCCCTTCACTGCCGGGACGGTGGCGGCGGCTCTGGCCCGGGCGGAGGGGGAGCTGACCGCCCTTCTGGCCACCTACGACCGGGGGCGGTTTTTGAAGCGGGGGGTGCCCACCGCCATCGTGGGCCTGCCCAACGCGGGGAAGTCCTCCCTCCTCAACGCCCTGGTGGGCTATGACCGGGCCATCGTCACTGACATCCCCGGCACTACCCGGGACACGGTGGAGGAGAAGTGCGTGCTGGGGGGCGTTCTTCTGCGGCTCATCGATACCGCGGGTCTTCGGGAGACGGGGGACGAAGTGGAGAGGCTGGGAGTGGAGCGCAGCCGCTCCGCCATGGAGGGGGCGGGGCTTATCCTCGTTGTGATAGACCGCACCACCGGCCTTACCGGGGAGGCCTTGGCCCTGGCCCAGGAGGCCATGGGCAAGGCCCCCACCCTGGTGTTGTTCAACAAGTGTGACCTGCCCCCGGCGGATATCCCCCGGCCTCTCATCGCCCTGCCCGGCGAAATCGAGATCAGCGCCAGGGAGGGTACCGGCCTGGCCGAGCTGGCCCGTGCGGTGGCCGACCTCTTCCCCCAGGGGGCGGAGCAGACGGGGGGAGAGATGCTCACCAACGCCCGCCAGGCCGAGGCGGCGGGGCGGGCCAGGGACGCGGTGCTTCGGGCCGGGGAGGCCCTGAAAATGGGCGTCACCCCCGATGCCCTCCTCACCGACGTGGAGGAAGCTCTCTCCGCCCTGGGGGAGCTGACGGGAAAGACCGTCCGGGAGGATGTGACTGACCGGATATTTGAGCGGTTCTGTGTGGGGAAATAAAAGGCATAACATATTTGGAAGGATGGCTTCCTATGACAATTGATGAAGCATATATTGCAATGTTTTTGTTTTTAGAGCATTTGCATGACATCTGGCATTCCAATGAACTTGGAGGGCTGCTGGGCAGCATGAACTTGATGGATGTAAAACAAACTGTCGACCCTGCAATGTGGTTTGATTGGGAACAGGCGGTTGCAGCTGCCCCCGAGTGTTGGGAAAAGCTACAAAAAGATTTTTGTCAAAGAAAATAAGCCAAAGCTTCTCTTTCAAAAATTATTAGGCATCGATCAAAAGAGCCGGAGGCATGTGCCTCCGGCTCTTGCGATACAGATTCAGGTTTTTTCCTCAAAGCTGGCGCCGCAGCTGCGGCAGGTGACGGAAATTTTCCCCTTGCCCTTGGGGGCCCGGAGCTGCTGGCCGCAGTTGGGGCACTTGAAGTAGCAGTGATCCCGGTCGTTGCGGCGGCACTTGCGCACGTTGTACCAGCGCACCAGGGGGCGGATGGCCTCCAAAAACTTCTCGTTTTCCATCCGGCGGCGCTCCACCTGCCGGGAGAGCATCCGGTAGAAGGCCGCCACCAGGAAGAGGGTGCACAGCAGCGAGAGCAGCCAACCCCGGGAAAAGAGGGAGAGGAAGTAGGTGAGCAAATAGCCGCCCATGAGGGCAAAGCCGAGCTGATCCATGCCATAGCGCCCGTACATCATGCGCCGCACCCAGTTCATTTGGCCGCCCCCCTTCACTATCTTATGAAATATGATAGTCTTTTCTGCGGAAAAGGTCAAGAAAGGAAACGTAAATAAAATGTAAACTCGTGCGTGACCGGGGGCTGGGGCTTGCCATGGGGCGAAAAAACAGGTATAATGCAAAAAAGCGAGGAGGCGCCGCCGTGAAACGCATCGACAAGGAAAATTATTATCTGGACATCGCCCAGACCGTATTGGAGCGCTCCACCTGCCTGCGCCGGTGCTACGGCGCCATCCTGGTGAAGAACGACGAGATCATCTCCACCGGCTACAACGGCGCGCCCCGGGGCCGGAAGAACTGCGCCGACCTGGGCTACTGCACCCGGGAGGCCATGCAGATCCCCTCGGGGGAGCGGTACGAGCTGTGCCGCAGCGTCCACGCCGAGGCCAACGCCATCCTCTCCGCTGCCCGGAGCGAGACCATCGGCTCCACTCTCTACCTGGCGGGGCGGGACGCCAAGACCGGGGAGCTGCTGCCTGACGCCACCTCCTGTGCCATGTGCCGCCGGTTCATCATCAACGCCGGCATTGAGCGGGTGGTCATCCGCCGCACCCCCACGGAGTACACTGTGGTGCATGTGGAGGATTGGATACGGGAAGACGACTCCCTGCCGGAGCAGTGACCCAAGGAGGGCCGAAAGGCCCTCCTTTTTATAGCTTTTTGAAAGGGGAACTGCCTTTATGGAGACATTTTACCGCCTTGTGTGGCTTTTTTTCTGCTACGGCTTTCTGGGGTGGCTGCTGGAGACTGCCGTGGCCGCTGTCCGGGAGCGGAGATATGTGGATCGGAGCCTGCTCTTCGGGCCAGTGTGCATGGTCTACGGCGCGGCGGGGGTCATTATCAGCATCGCCCTGTGCGACCTGGCGGACGACCTGGTGTTCCTCTTCCTGGGCAGCGCTATCTATGCCACGGTGGCGGAGTGGCTGGCGGGCCACTGGCTGCTGAAGCTGACAGGAGAGCGGTGGTGGGACTATTCCGGCCGGAGGGGGAACCTGGACGGCCACGTGTGCCTGACCTCGTCTCTGGTCTGGGGCGCGCTGGGCACGGCGGCGGTGAAGTGGCTCATCCCCATGCTGGGCTGGGTGGGGAACATCGTGCCGGCCACGGTGGCCCACATCCTGCTGTGGGTACTGCTGGCTATTTTTGCCCTGGACTGCCTGGCCACCTCCCTTACCCTGGCGGGCACCCTCCACCGGCTGCCCCAGGTGGAGGAGATCGGCAGCCGCCTGGAGGCGGTGACGGTGCGCCTGGGCACCTGGGTGCTGAAAAAGACCGAGGGCCGCATCCAGAAGGCCCACCCCAAGGCGGATTTTCAGAAGGAGAAGGAAAAGCCGACGGTCTTCGCCGCCGGGTGCGGGTTCCACAAGCTATTTTGGCTCTTCCTCATCGGAGCTTTTTTGGGGGACGTGGTGGAGACCCTTTTCTGCCGGGTGACTATGGGGGGCTGGATGAGCCGCTCCAGCGTGGTGTGGGGGCCCTTTTCCATCGTCTGGGGCCTTGCCATGGCTCTGGCCAGCCTTCTGCTCCACCGCTACCGGGACCGCTCTGACAGCTTTCTCTTCCTGGCGGGGACTTTTCTGGGGGGCGCATATGAATACCTGTGCAGTGTGTTCACCGAGCTGGTTTTCGGGGTGGTGTTCTGGGACTACAGCCACATTCCCTTCAACCTGGCGGGGCGGGTGAACCTGCTCTACTGCTTTTTCTGGGGCATCGCGGCGGTGGTGTGGGTGCGCTGGTGCTATCCCAGGCTCTCCGGCCTCATTGAGCGCATCCCCAGGAAGTGGGGGCGGCCCCTCACCTGGGTGCTGGTGGTGTTTTTTGTCTGCGATATGCTGGTGAGCGCCGCCGCACTGGGGCGGCTGGAGACCCGTTCCCAAGGCGTCCCGCCCCAGAATGTGGTAGAGGAGTATCTGGACGAGCATTATGGGGACGAACGGCTGAATAAGATCTATCCCGCGGCGGTGCGGACGCAGTGAGGATCGGCCTTAAAATGAGTTGCGTTTCCAGGTGGAATGGATTATAATGAGGGCAGCGGGGCACCCCGCTCTCTTCCCATATATGGGAAGAGAAAGAACGATAAAGAAGAAGGGGAATATCGATGAAAAAACGGTTTTTGTCTTTGCTTCTGAGTCTTGTCATGGTCATGGCCCTGCTGCCTGCGGGGGCGCTGGCCGCCGGGAGCACCGTGGAGCTGGGCGACCTCTCCATCACGGAGGGGGAGAGCTACGGCTTCACCGTCAGTCCCCACCGCCTGAGCTTTGACACCTGCTTTGTAGGGGAGGATCCGGAGCCTTTGTATGTGACCCTCACCAACACGGGAGATACCAGCCTGGACGACTTCGGGGGCGATGGGTATCTGATGCCGGACAATAAAAGCAATCCTGTCCGCTGGAAGCTGGTGGAGGGCAAGCTGAACTCCAACGGTGAGTTGGATCCCGGCGAATCCCTGACCTATGAGCTGACCCTGAATACCTCGGAGCACTATGTGGGCAGCGGCACCGTTTCCTACGAGGGCCAGTTCGTCCTCAATTCCCATGCGGTGACCAGCATCACCGGTGGCGGCTTTGGCGTGGGCAAGGGCGGCACCTTCGGCAGCGTTCCCGGCGTGGTCACAGTGGATTATGAGATCAAGCCCCTGTCCGAGGTGAAGGGCGGAGACATCGCCTGGGAGATCGGCACCGAGAGCGTGGACTTTGGCACCCATGATGACACGGAGTATGTAAATGCCGGACGATTGATACATTGGTACCCCAGAGAGACCAAGACGATCTCCGTCACCAACAAGGGGAAATTTCCCTTTCTCCTGGAGGTGACGGTCAGTGATGACGAGGCCACAGGGGAAATATGTTCCTATTCCGTGTTTGGCACCACTTTTCCCAAGTCCTATGCCAAGACCGTAAAGCCGGGGGAGACGGTAACATTTGAAGTGAGCGCCGGAGGGACACAGATCCGGCCCGGCATTGCCAGAGGAGAGGTCAAGCTCACCGCCTATTATGAGGACTCCAAGGAGAAAAACACCCTCACCGCCACTATTCCCCTCACCTCCAAGTACCTCCATCTGGGGGGCTACTATGTCCGAAACCTTAGCGACAACAGCTATGGCACGGTGAAGGACAGCGATGGTGTGGATCGGGGCCCTTACAGCGGCAAGAGCTCTGCCGAGGTGAAGGAGGGGGACAGCATCACCTTTGTGATGACCCCCTACGACCCGAAGAATTACACGGTGGTGGATATTCTGGTGGACGGCAAGAGCGTGGGAGGGGCCAACACCTATACCTTCCCCAATGTGCAGGAAAGCCACACCTTTGAGGCCGTTTTTGGGCCTGGAACCGACATCAAGGCCCCCGGCGCGGCGGAGCCCGCGGCCTGGGCCAAGGCGGCCGTGGACAGGGGCATTGAGCTGGGGATCATCCCCGCCGAGCTTCAGAGCGGCTACGACCAGCCCATCACCCGCCGGGACTTCTGTGTGCTGGCCGACAAGCTCTATTGCAGTAAGGCGGGAGATCTCGCTGCGGGTACGTCCCCCTTTACGGACGTCAACGATGAGGCCGTGACCCGGATGGCAAAGCTGGAGGTCGTCAACGGGGTAGGAGACGACCTCTTTGCCCCCGATGACCCCCTGACCAGAGAGCAGGCCGCCGCCATTTTGTCCCGGCTGGCCAACGTGATCGAGAGCCCGCTGGGAGACGCAGAGCCCACCTTTGATGACAACGCCGATGTGTCCGGCTGGGCCAGGGCTGCCGTGGGACAGATGCAGGCAAGCGGCATTATGGCGGGCACCGGGAATAACCAGTTCTCCCCCCAGGGGACCTATACCAGAGAGCAGAGCATGGTGACCATCATGCGGCTCTATGACATTGCTGCAGAGAAGCTGGGCGGGTGAGAGAAAAGCCAAAAGCCCCGGCGGGAATTTACCTCCCGCCGGGGCTTTCCTGTTTTTTCTTTGCGGTTTTTTGTTTTTCGCAAATGAAATTCCTTGACAGAAAGGCCGACGAGACGTAAAATATAGTTGGTGTATCATTGAGAGCATTTTATGATCTTTACCGACTGGGACGCCACGGCCTTTGACGCGTCACAGCTTCGTTGCAATTTTTGTTTGATATAATAAGGAAATACCCTGAAATTGCGCCCTGCTGTGCTGTAAAACGCCCGGAGCCCGCCCTTGGAAGGATCATATACTCTCTTGAAAAGCGCCTTGGGCGCTTTTCTTTTTTCAAGCCCCCACATGGGGCACAAAAATTTGACGGAGGTGTGAAAGACAGGATATGGAATTCAATACATTGTGTATCATCATGCTGGTGGTGGGCCTTGTTGTGGGCGCCGTCGTCATGAAGGTGCTGGAGACCAACCGCCGCAAGCGGGACGCCACCATTGTGAACAACGCCGAGGCCGAGGCCCTGCGCATCAAGAACGACGCCATCAAGGCCGCTGAAAACAAGCAGCGGGAAGCCATGGTGGAGGCCAAGGAGGCCATCCTCACTGCCCGCAACGAGTGGGAGAAGGAGGAAAAGGAGCGCCGGAGCGACATCCAGAAGCAGGAGAACCGCCTGCAGCAGAAGGAAGAGAACCTGGACAAGAAGACCGATAACCTGGAAAAGAAGGAAGAGGCCCTTCAGGAGAAGCTCACCGAGCTGGAGCAGGCCAAGGAGGAAGTGGAGGGCATCAAGGCCCAGCAGCGCGCCGAGCTGGAGCGCATCTCCGGCATGACCGCCGAGGAGGCCAAGGACATGCTGGTCTCCCAGCTGGAGGCCGAGGTCACCCACGAGTCCGCCGCCAAGATCAAGGAGGCGGAGAACCACTATAAGGAAGAATCGGACAACCTGGCAAGGGAGATCATCGGCCTGGCCATCCAGCGCTGCGCCGCCGACCATGTGGCGGAGGCCACCGTCAGCGTGGTGCCCCTGCCCAACGACGAGATGAAGGGCCGCATCATCGGCCGCGAGGGCCGCAACATCCGCACCCTGGAGACCCTTACCGGCGTGGATCTCATCATCGACGACACCCCGGAGGCCATCACGGTTTCCTGCTTCGACCCGGTGCGCCGGGAGATCGCCCGCATCGCCCTGGAGAAGCTCATCCAGGACGGCCGTATCCACCCCGCCCGCATCGAGGAGATGGTGGAGAAGGCCAAGCGGGAGGTGGACGCCACCATTAAGGCCGAGGGCGAGCGGGCTGTCTTTGAGACCAACGTTCACGGTATCCACCCCGAACTCATCAAGCTCCTGGGCCGGATGAAGTACCGTACCAGTTACGGCCAGAACGTGCTCAGCCACTCCATCGAGGTGGCCCACCTGGCCGGCCTCATGGCCGCCGAGCTGGGCGGCGATGTGAACACCGCCAAGCGGGCGGGCCTGCTCCACGATCTGGGCAAGGCCATCGACCACGAGGTGGAGGGCTCCCACGTGGCCATCGGCGTGGAGCTGGCCCGGAAGTACCACGAGAGCGAGGAGGTCATCCACGCCATCGAGGCCCACCACAACGATGTGGAGGCCAAGACCCTGGTGGCGGTGCTGGTGCAGGCCGCCGACGCGGTCTCTGCCGCCCGGCCCGGCGCCCGGCGGGAGAACCTGGAGAATTACATCAAGCGGCTGGAGACCCTGGAAGGGATCGGCTCCAGCTTTCCCGGCGTGGAGAAGTGCTTTGCCATCCAGGCCGGCCGGGAGATCCGCATCATGGTGGAGCCGGACAAGGTCAGCGAGGATCAGATGGTGCTCCTGGCCCGGGAGGTGGCCAAGAAGATCGAGGACGAGATGGAATATCCCGGCCAAATCAAGGTGAACATCATCCGGGAGACCAAGGCCGTGGACTACGCCAAATAAACTTCTGTCACAAAAGAAAAAAGCCGCCTCATTCCAAGGGAATGGGGCGACTTTTTCCACATATCTCATAGAAAAGGAGACAGAGACGATGATGAGATACCGTACATTGGGCCGCACCGGGCTGAAGGTCAGCGAGATCGGCCTGGGCTGTGAGGGCTTTTTGGGCAAGGACAGCGCCTTCTATGACGAGATGTTTGGTCTGGCCCTCTCCGCCGGGGTGAACTGCATGGATATGTATAGCCCTGATCCTGAACTGCAGCGGCAGGTGGGGCGGCTGATCGCCCCCCGGCGGGGGGAGTTCATCCTCCAGTGCCATTTCTGCTCCATCTGGGACGGGGAAAAGGATCAGTACCGGGCTACCCGTGACCCGGCAGAGGTAGAGGACGCTTTTGAGACCCTGCTTCGCAACCTGGGCACCGACTATGTGGACATTGGCATGATCCACTATGTGGACTCCCCGGAGCTGTGGGAGGAGATCAAAAACGGCCCCGTGATGGCCTATGCCCTGAAGCAGAAGGAGCTGGGGAGGGTCAAGTACATCGGCCTTAGCAGTCACAACCCACTGGCGGCCCAGCCGGCGGTGGAGAGCGGCCTCATCGACGTACTCATGTTTTCGGTGAACCCCTGCTACGACCTCCAGCCCGGAGACGACGACATCGAGCAGCTCTGGGCGGCGGACAAGTATGCCGGGACGCTGACTAACATGGATCCCGACCGGGAGAAGCTCTATGAGACCTGCCAGCGGCTGGGGGTGGGTATCACGGTGATGAAGGCCTTCGGCGGCGGCGACCTGCTGAATGCCGAGCTCTCCCCGGCGGGGGCGGCCCTTACGCCGGAGCAGTGCATCCAGTACGCCCTTGACCGGCCCGCCGTGGCCTGCGTCATGTCCGGGGCACGGAGCCCGGAGGATTTGAAGAGGAGCCTTGCCTACGAGGAGGCCACGGAGGAGGAGCGGGACTATGCCGCCGCCTTTGCCTCCTTCCCCCGCATCAAGTGGGAGGGCCACTGCATGTACTGCGGTCACTGCGCCCCCTGCCCGGTGGGCATTCAGGTGGCTGATGTGACCAAGTTCCTCAACCTGGCCAGGGCACAGGGTGAGGTGCCGGAGACTGTCCGGGAGCACTACGCTGTCCTCAAACACAAGGCGGGAGAGTGCGTGGAGTGCGGAGCGTGCGAGGGGCGCTGTCCCTTCCACGTGGGCATACGGGAAAATATGCGCCGGGCCAAGGCCATTTTTGGGGCGTAAGTATTGGTGAAAAGGGGCTGTCCAGTGATCTGGACAGCCCCTTTTTTGGTAGCTTTACTCCGGCAGTTTCAGGTCGCCCTCGCGGATCCAGCCGATCTTCCGCAGCACCTGGCAGAAGACAAGGGACAGCAGGGCGGGGAGGACGAAGGAGATCAAAATGAGCCCCAGCCAGTCGAGGGAGGTGATGGCGGGCTTTACGCCGCCGGCCACATCGCTGACCCATCCGGTCCATACGCCGATCTGCCCGCACAGGCCGCAGGTGCCCATGCCGGCGTTGATAGGCGCGCCGTTCATTTCCAGCCGGAATAGGCAGGTGGCTATGGGGCCGGTGATGGCGGAGGCCAGGGTGGGGGGAAGCCAGATGCGGGGGTTCTTTACGATGTTGGGCATCTGGAGCATGGAGGTGCCCAGCCCCTGGCTCACCAGGCCGCCCCAGCGGTTTTCCCTGAAGCTCATCACGGCGAAGCCCACCATCTGGGCGCAGCAGCCCGCTACGGCGGCTCCGCCGGCCAGACCCACCAGGCCGAGAGAGGCGCAGATGGCGGCGGAGGAGATGGGCAGTGTGAGGGCGATACCCACCAGCACCGAGACGGCAATGCCCATCCAGAAGGGCTGGAGCTCGGTGGTGCGCATGATCAGGGCGCCGAAGGCGCTGGCCGCTTTGCCGATGGGGGGCGCAATGAACCAGGCCACGCCAATACCGACCAAGATGGTGACGATGGGGGTGACCAGGATATCCACCTTTGTCTCTTTGCTCACCGCCTTGCCGGACTCTGCGGCGATGATGGCCACAAACAGCACGGCCAGCGGGCCGCCCGCACCCCCCAGGATGTTGCAGGCGAAGCCTACGGTGGCCAGGGAAAACAGCACCATGGGAGGGGCCTGGAGGGCGTAGCCGATGGCCACTGCCATGGCGGCGCCGCTCATAAAGGAGGCCAGACCGCCGATGGTATAGCTGGTCTCATATCCCGTGGCCGCATTTTTGATGGTCACTATGGCCATTTGAAGGAAGCCGATGTGGAACTGGGTGCCCAGGGTATTCAGAATGGTGCCGATGAGCAGGGAGCAGAAAAGACCCTGGGCCATGGCCCCCAAAGCGTCGATGCCGTAGCGCCTGGCGGAGATGACGATGTTTTTGCGCTTCAAAAAGGACTGGAGACCGGCCATAGGGAGCCCTCATTTCTATGAAAAAAATAATAGGACAAAGCGGGTGTCTTGACACCTGCTTTGTCCTATTATAGCCATGAGGAGGGATTTGTCAAGAGGGGGGCTTACAGGCGTACGGACACCTCTCCGGCGGTGAGGGCGGTCTCGCCGCCGCCGGGGAGGCGGACTTGGAGGGAAAAGTCGTCGTTGACGGCCAGGGCCTCCCCCTGTACCATCTTTCCCTGGCGGCGGAAGTTGACGGCCCGGCCGATCAGGCCGCAGCGGCGGCGGTACTCGGTCAGATATTCCGCCTGGGCGGTGGGGAAGGCCAACCACAGCCGTTCCAGCTCCGTCAGCAGGGCCTGGGCGGTCTCCGGCTGGGTGGGGGGGACGGCCATGTGCTGGGCCAGAGAGGTGGCGATGGGGGAGAGCTCCGGGCCGAAGTCCTCTTTGGTCTGGGCCAGGTCGATGCCGATGCCCAGGACGACATAGTCCAGGGTGTTGTCCGCCCGGAAGGAGGGCTCTGTCAGGATGCCGCAGAGCTTTTTCCCCTCCAGGAGCACGTCGTTGACCCATTTGATGGAGAAGGTGAGGCCGGTGAGGCCCTCCAGGGCGCGGCACACCGCCACCGCCGCCCAGGGGGTGAGGCGGAAAAGCTCCGTCACGCTCACCTGGGGCCGCAGGAGGACGGAGAGGTAAAGCCCCTTGCCAGCCAGAGACTGGAAGGCGCGGCCCCGGCAGCCCCGGCCGGCGGTCTGGCCCCCGGCAATGACCACCGTGCCGCTCTCCGCTCCGGCCTGGGCCAGGCGGCGGCACTCCTCGTTGGTGGAGTCGATGGTCTCATGGAAGAACACCTGGCGGCCCACCTGGCAGTTGGGGCGGGACAGGTCGGGAAAGGACATGGGAAACCCCTCCTTGGGCTGGTTTTCTCCAGTGTACCCCCAAAGGGCGGCGTCCGTCAAGGCCAAGCATATCCCGGGGCTTTGTCCCATATAGTGTGGTGATATCAAGTGAAAGGCGGGGGATACCATGCCCTATGAGGAAGCAAAGCAGGCGCTGGAGCACCATCTCATCCTGGAGGATCGGGAAAAGCTCACCGTGTCCGGGGTGGAAGAGGTGGAGAGCTTTGACGAGAACACCATTGTGATGGACACTGCCCAGGGAGTGCTGGTGGTGCGGGGGGAGGAGCTCCACATCGAAAAGCTGAGTCTGGACGGCGGCGATCTAAAGGTGGAGGGGCTTATTGAGTCCCTGGTCTACGAGGCCCCCAGAGGGGGGAGGGGCGGCTTCCTGTCCCGGCTGCTGGGGTAAGAGGGGATGGGCAACTCGGTCACCGCCCAGGCCCTGGACTTTTTGGGGGCGCTGGCCCTGGGGGGCGGCCTGGGGCTGGTCTACGACCTGTTCCGCCTGCTGCGTAAAAGGTTTCGCCTGGGGGTCCTGGGTTCGGCGCTGGATCTGCTCTACTGGCCCCTGTCCGTGGCGGCCCTCTTTTTCTACGCCGTGGCGGCGGGGAATGGGGAGGTGCGTATCTATCTTCTGGTGGGGGCAGTGCTGGGGGGTGTACTGTATTTCCTGCTTTTGAGCCAATTTTCTTTGCTTTTAGGAAACTTTTTGGTGGATATTTTGCTCTTCCTGTGGGAGCTCCTTCTGCGTCCCATCCGGCTCCTGATAGATTTACATAAAAAAATTTGGAAAAATGGAAAAAAACTCTTCCATTATTTTTTGAAATGGTATAGAATAAGTTGTACCATAGCCGAAATGGAGCAGAAGGAAGGAGGTGGCGGCCATGCAGCTGAAAAAGGCGGGATTCCTGACCAAGATCGTCGTGCTGGTGCTCATCATCGCCGCCACAGTGAGCCTTCTGCGGATGCAGGGGCAGATCGCCCTGGCTATGAACGAGCGGGAGGAGCTGAAGGTACAGGTGGCCCAGCAGACCCAGGTCAACGCCGACCTGCAGGACGCCGTAGACCACAGCGACGACCCCGGCCGTCAGGCCGACATCGCCAGAGGTGAGCTGGGATTGGCCGCCCCCGGCGAGAAGGTCATTATCTTCACTGATTGAACGGTTTGTGTGGCCGTGAGAGAGGAAAAATCATCAAGGAGGACGCAACGGTCAGTATGGAGTTTGGGGTAGGTTCTGTTTTGGAGGGCAAGGTCACAGGCATTACGAAATTCGGCGCCTTCGTGTCCCTGCCGGAGGGAAAGTCCGGGCTGGTCCACATCTCGGAGATCGCCTATACATACGTCAACGACGTGAAGGATCATCTGCAGGAGGGGCAGGAGGTCAAGGTCAAGGTCATCAACGTGGATGACAGCGGCCGCATCAACCTGTCCATCAAGAAGGCACAGGATCCGCCGCCCCGGCCCGCGGCCGCCAGCGGCGGCGCGCCCCGCCCCAGCAGCCGGGAGCACCGGCCGGTGGGCTTTACCGGCCCGAAGAAACCGGCGGAGCCCCAGACTTTTGAGGATCGGCTCAAGCAGTTCATGGCCTCCTCCGACAGCAAGCTGTCCGAGCTGAAGATGAACGAAAAGCGGGGCAGCAGAAGAGGCGGAAGAAAATAAGAACGCGCGTCAAAGCGGAAAACGATATCAGAAGGCGTCTCAGCATCACAAGCTGAGACGCCTTTTGTCATTTAAATACCGTTCAGTCGGCGGTGGGCGGTGTGGATGAGGGGCAGGCAGGCGGCGAAGCCCAGCAGGGGGACAAGCCAGACGGGCAGGTATTCCAGGGCAAGTCCGTACAGCCCCTGGCCCAGGGGTATGGCGCAGGTGGCGGTGGCGGTGACGAAGGAGCCCACCTTTCCCAAAAGCGGGGCGGGGGTGACGGTTTGAAGATATGCCTGGGCCAGGATGGAGAACATCCCGGCGCAAGTCATGCCCAGCAAAGCGGAGAGGAGCAGGGCCAGCCAGGAGACCACGGGGGCGGAGAGAACCGCCACCGCCGGGATCATGACAAGGGTGGACAGGGAAGCCAGAAGAAGATACCGCCAGGAGCGGGAAAAAGTCAACCGGCTGCCCAAAGCGCTCACCAGAAGAGCGCCCAGGATCGTCCCCAGTCCCATGGCGGCCTCCACCAGGGAATAGAGCTGGTTGGACAGGCCCAGGGTGATCTTTACGAAGTAAGGAAGGCCCACCAGATAGAGGGGGGAGAGGAAGAGATTCATCCCCGCCACTACCCACAGCAGGGGCAGCAGGCCCGAGCGGGCCAGGAACCGGCCCGCCTCCTTCAGATCGGCTCCAGCGGCGGCGAGGCTCCCCTTTGTGGGAGCAGGGGTAAAGGGGATGCGGAGGAAACACTCCATGACGGCGGAGGCCAGGAAGCAGGCTGAGCTCACCAGGCAGAGAGGGCCAAGGCCCCAGAAGCCATAGAGGGCACCCCCCAGGATGGGACCCAGAAGGGAGGAGAGGGCCGCCACCTGGGTCACCAGGGCGTTGGCCCTCGTCAGCTCCTCCTGGGGAACCAGCAGGGGGAGAGAGGAGAGGACCGAGGGCTGGTAGCAGGCCTGGATGGCGGAGAGGGCCAGAAGGAGCAGGGCGGGGGGCAAAATGGAGCCGTTTTGACCAAAAACGCCAAAATTCCAGACGGCGATGGCAGTGAGAAAGTCCAGCATATACATGATCCTCTGCCGGGGGATCCGGTCGGCCAGGATCCCTCCCACCGGGGAGAGGAGGATGGTGGGAACCATGGAGAAGGCCAGCACCCCGCCGAAGAGGGAGGCGGAGCCGGTGAGATCCAGCACATAGAGGGACAGGGCGAAGCGGACGATGGCGCCTCCCAGAAGGGAGACGATCTGGCCCAGGAGCATGAGAGTGAAGGTGGGGGAAAAGAGCTTTGTTTTCATGGGGTGACCTCGATTCATAAGTTTGATAGATACCGACCGTTGGTATGTATATGGGGGAAAAAGCACCGCCCCGGAGGTGGGGCGGCAGGGCTTTGGGACTTGGCGGGCCTTACTGGGGAGCCAGCTTGTGGGCGAGCCTGGTATAGTAGGTCTCCAGGGTGTCCATCAGCGACTGGTCAAAGACGGGGATGCCCAGGCTGTCGCTCATGGTCTTGAGGAACCGGAACTTTGCCATAAAATCCTCCCTGCTTTGGGAGAAGAAGCCCACCCACAGGTTCAGGAGGATCATAAAGCTCTCGGCGGCCTCCTTGGGGCAGGGGGTGGAGATGGAGCCGTCGGCAAGGCCCTCCTCCAGGAGCCGCTGAAGGATGGGGGCGGCATCCCGCACCGAGGTGGTGAGCAGGAGCTGGATGAGCTGGGGGTTGTGCTCAAAGGAGAAGCGGATGTTGTCAATGTCCAGCTTTCCCGGGTCGGTCAGCTGGCGGCGGAGAAGCTCCCGCAGTTTTTCCAGGCCGGAGCGGGAGGGGTCGTCCAGTATGTCGAACATCTTGGAATCCACATAATAGCGGTCATAGAGGTGATCCAGGATGTCCTCCTTGCTCTTGAAATGGTGGTACACCGCGCCCTTGCTCATACCCAGGCCATCCACGATGTCCTGGATGGTGGTGTGGTCGTAGCCCTTTTCGGAGAAGAGCCGGAAGGCCACGTCCAATATCTTTCGCTGGGTCTCTTCGGGGTATTTGTTTCGGGCCATCCCGCCGCCTCCTCTCCATACATACCGTCGGTATGTATATCATAACAGACAGGGATACAAAAGTCAAGGGGCAGGCGAAGATCGCCTGCCCCTTGTGGTGAGGTCTGATTTTCGTGCTGTTTAGGCGGGCTCGCCCACCACCTGGGCCTTGATGAGGTTGGTGGTGCCGCGGGCGCTCAAAGGTACGCCGGCGGTGATGACCACGGTGTCGCCGGGCGTCACCACGCCCTCTTTCCGGGCGGTGTCCACGCACAGGGCGAAGAGCCGGTCGGTGGAGTCCACGGAGCCGTAGAGCAGCGGCACCACGCCCCAGGAGATGGCCAGCTGGCGGCGCACCTTCTCGGAGGTGGTGAGGGCCACGATGGGGCAGGCGGGCCGGAACCGGGAGATGACCCGGGCGGTGTGGCCGGAGGTGGTGGCGGCCAGGATGGCGTTGGCGTTCAAGTCCATGGCGGTGGAACAGCAGGTGTGGCTGATGGCCTGGGTGATGGAGGCGGAAACGCCGGAGGTGTTGAGACTGTAGTTCTTGATGAACCGGCCCCAGTAGTTGATGGCGCCCTCGGCGGCCACTACGGTCTTTACCATGGTCTCCAGGGCCTCGATGGGGTACTTGCCGGAGGCGGTCTCGCCGGAGAGCATGACGCAGGAGGTGCCGTCAAAGACGGCGTTGGCCACGTCGCTGATCTCGGCACGGGTGGGACGGGGGTTGCGGATCATGGAGTCCAGCATCTGGGTGGCGGTGACCACGTTTTTGCCGGCGGAATAGCTCTTGGAGATCATTTCCTTCTGGATGACGGGCACCTCGTAGGCGGGGATCTCCACGCCCAGGTCGCCCCGGGCCACCATGGCTCCATCAGAGGCGGTCAGGATCTCGTCGAAGTTGTCCACACCTTCCCGGTTCTCGATCTTGGCAATGATGCGGATGTGCTCGCCGCCCCACTTGGCCAGCTCGTCCCGGATCTCCTGGATGTCGCTGGCCTTGCGGACGAAGGAGGCGGCCACGTAGTCGAAGTCGTTTTCGGCGGCGAAGCGCAGATCCTCCCGGTCTTTGTCGGTGAGGGCGGGGAGCTGGATCTTGGTGTCGGGGATGTTGATGGACTTGTTGTTGGACAGGGAGCCGCCCACCATGACGGTGCAGGAGATGTCCTGGCCCTGGATGGAGTCCACGGTGAGCTGGATGAGGCCGTCGTCGATGAGGATACGGGTGCCCACCTCTACCTCGTTATGGAGGTTGGCGTAGGTGACGGAGACACGCTCACTGTCGCCGGGCACGTCCTGGGTGGTGAGGGTGAAGGTGCTGCCCTCGGCCAGGGTGACGGGGCCGTTTTCAAAGGTCTTGATGCGGATCTCGGGGCCCTTGGTGTCCAGCATGGTGGCCACCGGACGGCCCAGCTCGTCCCGCACACGGCACAGGCGGGTGTAGGTGGCCAGCTGGGTCTCGTGGGTGCCGTGGGAGAAGTTGAAGCGGGCGCAGTCCATGCCGGCCAGGATGAGCTTACGGAGCATCTCCTCGTTGTCCACAGAGGGGCCCAGGGTGCAGACGATCTTGGTTTTTCTGATATTCATTCTGATACCTCCAAAGATGGGTTCAGGGCATATTCGATTCTCAAGCAAGTGTATCATACTATATTCTACCAAAAATAGATAGCGGCAAAACCACCAAAACGGACGGTTTTGCCGCTATAGTTTATTTTTGGCTGTCTACCGCGTGGAGGGGATGGCTTTTTCCCGCTCCAGCTGCTTGGCCTCCAGGGCGTCGGCTCTGGCGGTGGGCAGGTAGGGGAAGAGCTCGTCCACCCGCAGGGAGCCGGTGGTGTTGAGGATGAAGACAAGGTCGGGCTCCAGCCACTCCACATACTCCATCATATCCTCCTGGTCGCCGTTGAAGAGGCGGGGGTCGATGGCGATGACCTCGCCGGAGATGATGCTGAGGAAGGGGGTAAAGGCGCAGCCGTAGGAGTCCCGGAGCACCAGCACCCGGCGGCCCCAGGGGTAGGGGCTGACCTCGTTTACGGCCCGGGACAGGAGGAAGTCGCCGCCGGAATAGATGGTGTAGGGGTTGGCCAGGTATAGGCTCTCGTCAGAGGCCAGCATCTCGGGGAAGAGGAGGCTCATGGCGAAGGGGCCGGTGCGCTCGATGCCGTTCATGGGCACGGTGTAGGTGAAGTCACTCTGGAAGTCGGGAGACCAGATCTCCAGATCGTCCAGGCCGGCGTAGGCGGAGCCTACCCGCTTGCCCTGGCTGCCCAGGAAGATGTCTTTGAAGGTGTATTTGTTGTAATGGTCGGGGTCGGTGATCTCTTTATAAATGGTATAGCCGTAGTCCTCCCGAAGCTTGTCGGCCAGGGTCTGGAAGCCCAGGAAGGCCCCAGCGGCAGTCCAGTGGTGGTCGGTGCGGAAGAAGAGCTCGTCCAAAGCGGCGCCCTCTTCGGCGGCCTGACGGAAGGCGGGGCGGAGGTCCAGAGTGTCGACACCGCCCTCGTCCAGGAGGGCCAGGAACTGGTCGGCCTCGTCGTCGGAGTAGTCGCAGATGCCTTCCGGGAGGGAGGACATGGTCAGCTTGGAGGGGGCCTGGATATAGAGGACGGGGGCCTGGTACTCCTCCTCCACCCGCTGGGCGAACTCCACCATCTCTTTGGCACGGACGGTCATGTCCACCTGCTGGGCGTCGGGGTTGGCGAAGGTGAGAGAGCCGTCGGCCAGCCTGACCACGGTATACATGGGCTCCACATCCTCCACGATTTGGCGGCCCAGCAGTTTTTGGGAGGCGCCGTAGAGCTCGATAAAGTTGTAGTCCCGATCCAGGGCGGCGTTGAGGGAGGGCTCGGCCTGGGCGATAAAGGCGTCGATCTTGTCCATGGAGACCCTGGGCAGGGAGAGAAGGCCGGACTTTTTGATGGCGGAGGCCGTCCGAAGGGCCTTATGGCTGGGGGCAAAGACCTGGTGGTCGGAGCGGCTGGGGCGGGCGGCTTCCATGAAGCCGCAGGTATAGGTCAGGGCGCCGACGAACAGGAAGATCACCGCGCCGAATATGCCCAGAAGGAAGAGGACTGCGGTGCAGGTGTTTCTGCGCTGGGTCATGGAAGTCACCACCTTTCCGAAAAGAGAGTTTTAGAAGCGGAAGTAGATAAAGGGGT
This sequence comes from uncultured Pseudoflavonifractor sp., assembly GCA_947425785.1. GTDB lineage: Bacteria > Bacillota > Clostridia > Oscillospirales > Oscillospiraceae > Vermiculatibacterium. The sequence continues at coordinate 45,523 of CANEAY010000002.1, forward strand.
TGTAGGTGCCCTTTACCAGGCAGGCCGCCGACACCAGGGCGATGACGGCCATGCCGAAGGTGTAGAGGAGATCCCAGAGCAGGGAGAGATCATGGCCGGCGGGGCGCAGACGGGGGAGCCGCTCCTTGAGCCACAGGGCGAAGCCGCCGGAGAAGAGGAGTGCCAGGAGCAGGACGACGGCATTTTCCCGCAGGTAGAGAAGGCTGGCGGCATCGTAGCGGGCAGAGCCGCCGAAGCCCAGCATGGCCAGGAAGAACTGCCCTGCGTGAGCCAGGGTGTCGGCGCGGAAGAGCATCCACAGGAAGTTCACGGCCAGCAGGGTATAGAGCCGCTGGAAGACGCCGGGCCAGTTTTTGCCCAGGCCGCAATACTTCTCCAGCACCAGCAGCAGGAAGTAGAAAAGGCCCCAGGCCACGAATGTCCAGTTGGCTCCGTGCCAGAAGCCGGTGAGGAGCCACACGACGAAGAGATTGAAAACGTGCCGCTTGGGGGGCACCCGGTTGCCGCCCAGGGGGATATAGAGATAGTCCCGGAACCAGGAGGACAGGGAGATGTGCCACCGCCGCCAGAACTCGGTGATGGAGCGGGAGGCATAGGGATGGTCAAAGTTTTCGGCAAAGTGGAAGCCGAACATCTTCCCCAGGCCGATGGCCATGTCGGAGTAACCGGAGAAGTCATAGTAGATCTGGAAGGTGTAGCACAAAGCGCCCAGCCAGGCCATGGGGGTGGACAGGGCGGCGGGATCCGTGGCGAAGACCCGGTCGGCCACCACCGCCATCTGGTTGGCGATGAGCACCTTTTTGCCAAGGCCGGTGAGGAAGCGGACACAGCCGGCGGAGAAGTCCGCCCAGGTCTCTTTGCGGCCGTCGATCTGCTGGGCCACCGAGGCGTACTTCACGATGGGACCGGCGATGAGCTGGGGGAAGAAGGAGATATAGAGCCCCAGGGCCAGGGGGGAGCGCTGCACCTCTGCCTTGCCGGAGGCCACATCCAGCACGTAGCTGAGGGCCTGGAAGGTGAAGAAGGAGATGCCGATGGGCAGAGCGATACCGGGGACAGGGATGACCAGGCCCAGGCTGTTGAGGGACTCTACGGTGAAGACCAGATATTTGAATACAAACAGGAGGGCAAGGTTACAGCTCACCGCCGCGGCGATGGGGGTGGTGAGGTAACGGCACTGCTGTTTCCAGCGGTATACCCACAGGCCGAAGCCGTAGTTCATGGCGATGGAGAGCACCATGATAAAGAGAAACCGGGGTTCTCCCCAGGCGTAAAAGAAAAGGGAGGCGACGAGCAGGAGGAGGTTCTGGGCCCCGCGTCTGCCGCGGAAAAAGATATAATATAGTGCCAATACCAGGGGCAGGAATTGGAACAGGAACACAGAGCTGGAAAAAAGCACGGGGCAACCTCCTTTCTATGTAGTCTTAGGTTGGATTCAGGCCAGCCAATTCCCCAAAAAGGGGATGTGGCAGATGAGCCAGCTCAAGGCGAAGGAGCACAGGAATACCGCCGCCGAGAGCAGAGGCACGGCAAAGACGGGGGAGAAGGACAACACAGTGATGCCCAAAAAGTCCAACAGCATGAGGAAGAACACATGGACCAGATAGATGCCGAAGACCATCCGGGCCACGCCGCTGAGCCGCTGGCGGCGGGAGCGCTCCTCACTGACGCCCAGCACGTAGCGGAAGAGCACCACAATGGCCACGGAGAACCAGACCACGTTGGGGGAAAACCAGCCGTAGAGGGTGTCCACAAAGCGGCCTGCCGAGCGGGAGAGGACGGCGGTGCCCCACACGGTAACCACCGCCCCGGCGATGCCCAGGACGTAGATGATGGCCTCGGCAATGCGGCTGATGACGTATTCCTTCAGATAGTATCCCGCCACGAAGTAGCCCACATAACCCATCACCAGGTGGATGTCCAGCCGGTCGTACCAGAGCTGGAGCACAGAGGTGGAGTTGGGCCAGAAGCGGAAGAGGGCGGGCAGCAGGGAGGCGAAGAGGAAGGTCAGGACAAAGAAGTAATGGAGATCCCGCCGGGAGGCCCCGCGGACAAAGGCCCGGAGGATGGGGGTCACCAGGTAGAGCCCCAGGATGATATAGAGGAACCACAGGTGATAGTGGGTGTTGCCCCGGAGGGCGGAGAGGATGGCGCTCCACAGGCCGTGCCAGGTGAAGCGGCCCCCGGCGGTCACATAGGACACCACGGCATAGACCCCGCCCCAGAACATCAGGCAGATGAGGATGCGCAGGCCGTTGCGGAAAAAGAGCTTGGAGAGGGGCATCCCGTTTTTGGGATCCAGCATGAACATGCCGGAGAGCATGACGAACACCGGCACACACCAGCGGGTGAGGCCGTCGTAGAGGTTGAGCACCCACCAGGCCTGGGTGGATACCGCCACGTGTTCGATGCGCACCCCGGTCAGGGACAGGACGATGACCGCCAGGATACCAAAGACCCGCAGAAGGTCGGCAAAGGCCACCCGGCCGTTGATCTTTTCCGCCATCTTATTTCTTCTCCGGCACGATCTCGATCCAGTAGCCGTCGGGATCGGTGATGAAGTAGATGCCCATGTCCGGGTTCTCGAAGCAGATACAGCCCAGCTTCTCGTGGAGGGCGTGGGCGGCGTCCATGTCGGGGACGGTGAAGGCCAGGTGGAATTCGCACTCACCTAGGTCGTAGGAACTGTCGGCGTGGGCGGCCAGCCAGGTCAGCTCCAGGCGGAAGTCACTGGCGCCGTCGGAGAGGAAGACGATCTTATAGGGGCCAAGGTCGTTTTTGCCCTCCTTTTCCCGAACGGTAAAAAGGCCCAGAGCCTCCCGGTAGAAGGCCAGGGATCTGTCCAGATCCCGGACGTTGAAATTGAAGTGGTCAAAGGAAAACATAGGCGACCTCCTGTACCCATACTTTTTCACAGTAAACCTTATTTTAACACAAATGATGGAACGAGACAAGAAATAGATGGGAGAAAAAAGGGAAAAATAGGGGTTTTTGCGGTCAGAGCAGTTCTCCCAGCAAAAAATCCTCCTCCGCGGCGGTGATACGGACGGATTTTTCAATATTATGTAAACTGTGTGAGCCGGGCAGCTTTACCTCCGCATAGTTGGGGGCGTAGCCCCGGGTGAAGCCCCCCTTCTCCTCCTCGAAGAGGACGGGGAGGGTCTGGCCCACCAAGCTCTGGAGATAGGCGCGCTGTAATTGCTCCGCCACCGCCGCGGCCCGGTGGGCCCGCTCCTCTTTCACGGCGTTGGGGACTTGCCCGCTCATGGCGGCGGCAGGGGTGCCGGGCCTGGGGGAGTAGGGGAAGATGTGCATGGCAGTGAAGGCGCATTTCCGAAGGAAGGCCAGGGTCTGGGCAAATTCCTCCTCGGTCTCGCCGGGGAAGCCCACGATGAGGTCGGTGGTGATCCCTGGGTTGACATAATACTTTCGCAGCAGTTCCACACTATCATAATATCGGGCGGTGCCGTACTTGCGGTTCATGCGTTTTAGGGTGGCGTCACAGCCGGATTGGAGGGAGAGATGGAAGTGAGGGCAAAGATTATGTAAACTTGATGCCCGGCGGCAGAACTCCTCCGTGATGGTGCGGGGCTCCAGGCTCCCCAGGCGGATGCGGCAGCGGGGGGCGGCGGCGCAGACCGCTTCCACCAAATCGGCCAGCTCCGGCTTTCCCGGCAGGTCGCGGCCCCAGGAGGAAATTTCGATGCCGGTGACCACCAGCTCCTTGTAGCCCTCCTCCATGAGCCGCCTGGCCTCTGCCGCCGCCCGCTCCAGGGGGAGGGAGCGCACCGGGCCCCGGGCGTAGGGGATGATGCAGTAGGAGCAGAAGTTGACGCAGCCGTCCTCCACCTTCAGCATGGCCCGGGTGCGGGAGGCCAGCCCTCCGGCGGGGAGCTCCTCGAAGATGCGAGTTGACATAATATTTGCTGTTGTGACAATAGGAACGGTTGAGGACTCTGCTTTATTAGTTGACATAATATTGGAGCGGCGAAGGGACGACAGCCGTTCTACCTCATCCAGAAAGGCCAGGCGGCCGGAGGCACCTCCCACCAGATCCACGTCCAGCCCGGCCACTGTCTCCGGGTCGGTCTGGGCATAACAGCCGCAGACTGCCACCACGGCGGCGGGATTTGCCTTTCTGGCCCGGCGGATGGCCTGCCGGGATTTGTGGTCGCTGACGGCGGTGACGGTGCAGGTGTTGATAATGCAGGCGTCGGCGGCCTGGCCAAAGGGCACCAGGGTATGGCCCCGCTGTGTCAGCTCCCGCTCCATGGCCTGGGTCTCATATTGGTTGACCTTACAGCCCAGGGTATAAATGGCGATACGCACGGTTTTTCCCTCCCACAGCCCTCTTTTTGCTTGAAGCGGGGGCGGTGATGATGTATAATATTGACCTGCCTATTATAAAAGAGAAAACGGCGTTCGTCCAGAGGCAAACGCCGGGGAGGGGACTATGTCCTACAATTTTTTTGCCCTCATCGGGCGGATGCGCTACATTGACCGCTGGGGGCTCATGCGCAACACCCAGGTGGAGAACATCCAGGAGCACTCCCATATGGTGGCCGTCCTGGCCCACGCTCTGGCGGTCATCGACCGGGAGAGGTTCGGCGGCAGGGTAGACCCGGGACAGGCCGCTGTGGCGGGGCTTTACCACGACGCGTCGGAAATCCTCACCGGCGACCTGCCTACCCCGGTGAAGTACGACAATCCCGCCATTAAGGATGCCTATAAGGCGGTGGAGGCCGTGGCGGCGGACAAGCTGCTGTCCCTTCTGCCCCAGGAGCTGCGGGGTGAGTTCACCCCCTACGTCCGGGAGGAGCTGGAGCCGGGGCTGCTCTCCATCGTGAAGGCTGCCGACAAGCTCTCCGCCCACATCAAGTGCCTGGAGGAAGTGAAGGCGGGGAACAACGAGTTCAAGCTGGCGGCGGAGCAGACCCGGAGGGCCTTGGAGGGGATGAAGCTGCCCGCCCTGGACTATTTTATGGAGCAGTTCCTGCCCGCCTTTGAGCTGACACTGGATGAATTACAATAAGGAGGGTTTTCTATGAGAGCCATTGTCACCGTGATCGGAAAAGATCAAGTGGGCATTATTGCCCGGGTATGCGCCCTGCTCAGCGAGCAGGGGGTCAATGTGCTGGACATCAGCCAGACCATTCTGCAGGAGTATTTCACCATGATCATGCTGGTGGACGCCGCCCAGGCCAAGGTGCCCTTCGCGGAGCTGGTGAAGCTGCTGGAGGAGGACGGCAAGGCCCAGGGCTTGGTCATCCACGCCCAGCGGGAGGACATTTTTAACGCCATGCACCGAATTTAAGCGTGAGCGTGAGAGGTTGGGAGGCCAATATTATGCCCATGTTTAACAGCAACGAGATTTTAGATACCATCCACATGATCGACCAACAGCATCTGGACGTGCGCACCATCACCATGGGGGTGTCCCTGCTGGACTGCTGTGACCCGGATCCCAAGGCGGCCTGCGGGAAGATCTATGAGAAGATCGTCCGCTCTGCCAAGGATCTGGTAAAGACGGGGGAGGATATTGAGGCGGAGTTTGGCATCCCCATTGTCAATAAGCGCATTTCTGTCACCCCTATGGCACTGGTGGCGGGAGCCTCCCGGTGCGAGGACTATACCCCCTTTGCCGTGGCGCTGGATAAGGCCCGGGCGGAGACGGGGGTCAACTTCATCGGCGGCTTCTCCGCCCTTGTGCAAAAGGGGATGACCCCCGCCGATGAGCGGCTCATCCGCTCCATTCCCCAGGCCCTGGCGGAGACCGAACTGGTCTGCGGCAGTGTGAACGTGGGCTCCACTAAGGCGGGCATCAACATGGATGCGGTGGCCCTGATGGGAAAGACCATCAAGGAGCTGGCGGCAAAGACCGCCGACAGCGCCGGATTTGGCTGCGCCAAGCTGGTGGTATTTTGCAACGCGGTGGAGGATAACCCCTTCATGGCGGGGGCCTTCCACGGGGTCAGCGAGGGTGACCGGGTCATCAACGTGGGCGTTTCCGGCCCCGGGGTGGTGTACCACGCCCTCCAGAGCGTGAAGGGGGCCTCCTTCGACGTGGTGGCGGAGACGGTGAAGAAGACCGCCTTCCGCATCACCCGCATGGGCCAGCTTGTAGCCCAGGAGGCATCCCGGCGGCTGGATGTGCCCTTTGGCATCGTAGACCTGTCCCTGGCACCCACCCCTGCCATTGGGGATTCGGTAGCCCGCATTTTGGAAGAGATGGGGCTGGAGGTCTGCGGCACCCACGGTACCACCGCCGCCCTGGCTCTGCTCAACGACGCGGTGAAGAAGGGGGGCGTCATGGCCTCCTCCCATGTGGGGGGGCTGTCCGGCGCCTTTATCCCGGTGAGTGAGGACGAGGGGATGATCGCCGCCGCCACCAATGGGACTTTGTGCCTTGACAAGCTGGAGGCTATGACCTGTGTGTGCTCGGTGGGGCTGGATATGATCGCCGTCCCCGGGGATACCAGCGCCGAGACCCTCTCTGCCATCATCGCCGACGAGGCGGCCATCGGCATGGTCAACTCCAAGACCACGGCGGTGCGCCTTATCCCCGCCCCGGGCAAGAAGGTGGGGGACAGGGTGGAGTTCGGGGGACTGCTGGGCTCCGCCCCGGTGATGCCGGTGCACCCCGAGAGCAGCGCGGCCTTTGTGGGCCGGGGCGGCCGCATCCCCGCCCCCATGCAGAGCCTGAAGAATTAAGAGAAGCGCAGAGCAAGGGTCTGTGAGGAAGCTTGGACTGGAGCGAGGGCGAGCGGCGGGGGCATAAGGCCCCAAAGACCAGCCCGAGTCGGAGGGAAAGCGACCGAGCGGTCAGACCCTTGCGTAGCGTGACAGCCACCCTTTCGCAACTCCCGGTTGCGGCGATTCCAGCCAAAGCTGGTGGCGGCGCAACCGGATATTTTGGTAGGATAGGGGCGAGGGGCAGAGGAGGTCATCCTCCGCCCCTCGCCGGCCTTTTGCGGGGCCGAGTATTATCCGAAGGAGGATCCCATATGACATTGGGCGAGAGCATCTATTATTATCGGAAGCGGGCCGGACTTTCCCAGGAGGAGCTGGCCGCACAGGTGGGGGTGTCCCGGCAAGCGGTGTCCCGTTGGGAGCTGGGAGACACCACCCCCGAGGTGGGAAAGCTGGTGGCCCTGGCGGAGGCCTTTGGGGTGACCACCGACCAGCTGCTCAGCGGCAAGGCACCCGAGGAGGAGATCCCGGCGGCGGAGAACCCCGGGGAGGCGGCCGCTCCGGCGGCCCCGGAGGGGGATAAGCTGCCCGGCTTTTTGGCGCGGATGATCCGCCGTCACGGCTGGCTGGCAGGGGTGTATATCGCCCTCCAGGGCCTGGGAACGACGGTGGTGGGCATCCTTGCACGGAGCCTTTTCAGCAAAATGTTCCAGGTGACCTTGGGGGAGTTTTCCTCCATGGTTCCCGGGGGAGCGCTGGTCACCGACAGTGCGGGGAACCCCATCAGCCTGCCGCCGGAGGCCATGGAGGCGATTTACGGTGAGCTGGGCATGGGCTTTGACGGCTTTGCCTCCGGACAGGTGACGGCCATTTCTGAAACGGGGCAGATCTTTGTGGGCTTTGCCACCGTCATTATGGTCATCGGCATCCTGGTCATGGCGGCCGGGGCCATCCTTGCGGTATACCTGCGCCAAAAGGGCCGGGAGGAGAAAGAAATAGAACCTTGATAACCGCCCCACCCCCTTGCTTTTGGGGGTGGGGCGGAGTACAATAAAGGGGAAATTCATATAACGAAGGAAGGAAAATCCCATGAAGAAGAACCGGATATTGGCCGGGGTTTTGGCTCTTGCATTGACTGTGTCCCCCTGGACGGTTCCCGCGGCGGCGGGCGTGGATTGGGCCGAGGAGCCTGCGTCCTGGGCCATAGAGCAGATGGAGGACTTGGCCAACAGCGGCGTCCTGGGCCAGGGGAGCTATCACCCCACCGTCATTATGAACCGGGGCCAGTTTTGCTATTTTATGGTCAATATCATCCACCGGGAGGGGCGGCGGGATCTTTTGAGCACCGCTTCCCCTGTGGCTGTGGACTATTTTGATGATGTGACCAGTCTGGACGGCTTTGGCGGACAGTTCAATGTGTACACGGCGGCGGCCTACGGCCTCACCGAGGGAGCCTCGGTGGACGGCAAGCGGCTGGCCGACTGCGGCAGTAATTTGACCCGTGAGCAGGCCGCCAAGATGATGTGCGCCCTGGTGGACGCACTGGAGAAGTACACCGGGGCCAAGCTGGAGGAGACCAGCGCCCCCAGGGAGTTTACCGATGGGGAGACCATCAGCCCCTGGGCCAGGGAGTCGGTAGACCGGGCCTCCGCCCTGGGACTTTTGAAGGGGGACGAGGCGGGACGCTTCAACCCCCAGGGCATCCTCACCTTCCAGGAAGCCTGCGTCATGCTGGACCGGGCCTTCCGGGCGGCGGAGGAGGCCAACCTGGCCCGGGAGGAGAGAGGGGGTATTGACCACCTCCTGTCCCGGCTGGAGTTGGCCACGGACTTTGCCGTCCACAGCCCCGGGGAGCTGTACCTTTTGGAGGAGAACGGAGAGTGGGCTATCCTCCAGCTTCAGGGCCGGAATGTGGAAAATCCCGCTATCCGGGTGGAGAGTTTTGACAAGAATGGCAATTCCACCGGAATCAGGGATATTCCCATGGAGCTGGAGTTCTGTGCCGGGTTCTACGAGGGAGAGAATGCCTACTATCTGGCCTTTGGTCAGGACAACATGGAGGAGGACGACAGCAAGGAGGTCTACCGCATCGTCCGCTATGACAAGGACTGGAACCGGCAGGGGGCCGCCTCGGTGAAGGGCGGGGAGAGCTGCACCACCCAGCCCTACCGCTCCACCGACCATGTGGCCATGGCGGAGGAGAACGGTACCCTCGTCCTCCATACCTCCCGGCTGCGGTATCTCACCCCCAAGGACGGCCTGCGGCACCAGTCCAATATCACCATTAAAATTTCCACTCCCGACATGACAGTCCAGTCGGTGAGCCCTGAGTTTCCCGGCAACCATGTGAGCCACTCCTTTGCCCAGTATGTGGCCTTTGACGGGGGAGAGCCGGTCTACGCCGACCACGGGGACGCCTACCCCCGGGGCTTCACTCTGAACCTGGACGCCCCTACCGGCATGGGGAGGGAGATGAATTTCTTCCCCTTTTCGGGGGCTATCGGGGACAACACCACCAATGCCATCCCCGGGGGCTTTGGCATTAGCGGGGACAATTACCTCTTTGCCGGGGCCTCCTCCCCCCAGAAAGGGAACGACAGCCTGACCTACTGCAACGCCTTCCTGGCGGTGATCCCCAAGGAGGGCTACCCCAACAGCAGGGCGGAGGTCAAATGGCTCACCGACTTTGCCCCCAACGGGGAGGAGTATGTGCGGCAGATCAATATGGCCCAGGTCAATAACAACACCTTCGTGGTCATGTGGCAGACGGTGAAGGAGTCCAGCCGCACCACCATGGGGGATTTCGGAGACTTCTGCTACGCTGTCTTTGACGGGGCGGGCAACCAGGTGGGCCAGACGGTGACCCTGCCGGACTTCATGGTTCCCAATGTGGATCCCACCGTCATCGGTGACCGCATCTGCTGGGTCCGGCCCGAGGCGGGGCCCTACGGGGTTTTCGGCCACTATCCTACCCGGCATTTGAAGGTTTACAGCCTGGAGATCGACGGGAACGACCCCTCCGCCGTGACCCCCACCCCCAAGCCCACGGAGACCCCCAAACCCGGGGAAACTCCCAAGCCCACGGAGTCCCCGAAGCCTGCCGAGACGCCCGAGCCCGGGGAGACTCCCAAACCCGGCCCCAGCAGCACGCCCTTGCCCGCTGATGGGAAGGTATACTCCTACCGGGCGGACTGGGACGGGGGAAAGTGGCTATCCCTGGAGGTGCTGGACGGCAAGACCATCCGCATGAGCGGCTGCATGGTGGATCTGCCTTCCTATTACAATTATGTGGTGCTTCAGGCCTATGGGGAGCAGGCAGAAACGCCCTTAGTCCTGGGGGAGCCATTCTCCATCGAAGCTACAGTGGATCTGGAACGGTTCCGGCAGGAGGATCGGGATGGGATGTTCTACATTACGCCCATGATCTGCCAGAACCATGAGGCGGGGAAGAGGAACCTGGCCGGCTTCTCCTTCCCGGAAGGCACCAAGGTGTTTCTGGCCTTGGATGAGGAGGACAACTGTATCCTCCGGGTATCGGAGCAATAAGAGATAGAAGGATATGGAGGCCGTTTAAAGACGGCCTCCATATTTTTTGGCAAAACCTCCATAAAATCCCTTTCCAAACCAGTCCCGGAGGTGTATACTGTACACACAGGAGGACAAGCAAACCTGAAACTATTTACTCAGGAGGTCATTGATATGCTTCATCTTGATCTGTCCAATGTGACGCCCTTCCTGCCCGCAGGCTGGCGGGCAGGGGAGGAAAAGGGGCTGGAGAGGGCCCACGACCATGTGATGAACGGCACCGGCGCCGGCAGCGATTATCTGGGCTGGGTGCGGCTTCCCGCAGACTACGACAAGGAGGAGTTTGCCCGCATCCAGAAGGCGGCGGAGAAGATCCGTTCCGATTCCAAGGTTTTGGTGGTCATCGGCATCGGCGGCAGCTATCTGGGCGCCCGGGCGGTCATTGAGACCCTCACCTCCAACAACTTCAACCTGACCAAGAAGGACGGCCCCGCTATCTGCTTTGCGGGCAACGGCCTTTCCGCCGACGCCATGAACGAGGTCATCGACCTGGTGAAGGACGTGGACTTCTCCGTCAACATCATCTCCAAGTCGGGCACCACCACAGAGCCCGCCGTGGCCTTCCGTATCTTCAAGGCCCTGCTGGAGGAGAAGTACGGCAAGGAGGGGGCACGGGAGCGCATCTACGCCACCACCGACGCCAAGCGGGGGGCCCTGAAGGGCCTTAGCGACAAGGAGGGCTACGAGGAGTTCGTGGTGCCCGACGCTGTGGGCGGCCGTTACAGTGTCCTCACCGCTGTGGGCCTGCTGCCCATTGCCGCCGCCGGTATCGACATTCAGGCCCTGATGGACGGCGCGAAGGAGGAGATGGAGCTGCTGGCCAAGCCCGGCATGGACAACCCCGCCTGGCAGTATGCCGCCGCCCGCCACGCCCTCTATGAGAGCGGCAAGCGGGTGGAGATCCTGGCGGCCTATGAGCCGGCGTTTCGGTTCTTCGGCGAGTGGTGGAAGCAGCTTTACGGTGAGAGCGAGGGCAAGGACGGCAAGGGCCTGTTCCCCGCCAGCGTGGAGTTTACCGCCGACCTCCACTCCATGGGCCAGTTCATCCAGCAGGGCGAGCGAGTGATGATCGAGACAGTGGTGCGCTTTGACAAGGCCCACAGCAGTCTGAATATCCCCAACGACCCGGAGAATGTGGACGGGCTCAACTTCCTGTCGGGCAAGTCCATGGCCTTTGTGGCGGAGCAGGCCCTGCGGGGGGTCATCCTGGCCCATGTGGACGGCGGGGTGCCCAACATCCTGCTCACCGTCCCCAGCCGGGACGAGCGGAGCCTGGGCGCGCTCATCTACTTCTTTGAATTTGCCTGCGGCATCTCCGGCTATCTGCTGGGGGTGAATCCCTTCGACCAGCCCGGCGTGGAGGCATACAAGAACAATATGTATGCCCTGCTGGGCAAGCCCGGCTACGAGAAGCAGAAGGAAGAGCTTGAAAAGCGGCTGGGCTGCTGATACAATTTGGAAATTTTCCGTGAATTTGCGCAAAAGAGTTGCAACGCAGCGGGAAAAATGTTACCATATCTTCAAAGACCGGAGACGGCTCCGGTGGACAACGTGAAGGAGTGAACAAACATGGTTAGAGTGATCATGGGAGTGAAGGGTACCGGCAAGACCAAGCAGATGATCGAGCTCATCAACGCCGCGGCCAAGAACGAGGCGGGGAACGTGGTCTGCATCGAGCACGGCAGCAAGCTGACCTATGACATTCATTATCAGATCCGTCTGATCGAGGCGAAGGATTACGCCTTGCAGAACTTCGATATGCTCAAGGGCTTTATCAGCGGCCTGCACGCAGGCAACTACGACATCACCAAGGTGTTTATCGAGAGCCTGACCAAGCTGGTGAACGTCTCTGCCGAGGATCCCGCTGTGGAGCACTTCCTGGACTGGCTCAACGACTTCGGTGAGAAGAACGGCATCAACTTTACCGTCACCATTTCCGCCGACGCCTCCCTGGCTTCCGAGGGCGTGAAGAAGTACTTCTAAGTCTGAAAAGAATCAAAAAGACCGGCCGTCAACCGAAGTTGACGGCCGGTCTTCTTATATCCCGTTGGGTCAGGCGATCAGGAAGAACTTGATAAGGAACAGGGCGGAGATGATATAGGTCAGCGCCGAGACCTCCTTGGCCTTGCCGGTGAAGACCTTGATGACAGTGTAGGCGATGAGGCCCAGGCCGATGGCGTGGCCGATGGAGCTGGACACGGGCATGGCGATGAGCATAAGGGCCACGGGAACCATCTGATCCAGGTCGTCAAAGTCCACGTTTTTCAGGCCCATGACCATCAGAACGCCCACATAGATCAGGGCGGAGGAGGTGGCGGCGGCGGGGATGATGGCGGCGATGGGGGAGATGAACATACAGGCCAGGAAGAGGATGCCGGTGGTGAGGGCGGTGAGGCCGGTACGGCCGCCGGCCTCCACGCCGGAGGCGGACTCCACGAAGGTGGTGACGGTGGAGGTGCCGGTGCAGGCGCCGGCCACGGTGCCCACGGCGTCGGCCAGCAGAGCCTCCTTCATGTTGGGCATGTTGCCCTGCTCGTCCACCATGCCCGCACGGGAGGCGGTGCCCACCAGGGTGCCGATGGTGTCAAACATATCGATCATGCAGAAGGTGATGACCAGGGTGACGATGGTGAACCAGCTCAGCTGGAGGAAGCCCTGGAAGTTGAACTTAAAGAGGGTGGTCTCCACCATGTCGGCAAAGGGAGGGATGAAGGAGGCGGTGGCCAGGGAGGCAAAGGGGTCGGTATCCAGGAAGAGGAAGGAACCGGCCCAGTAGACCACGGAGGCTACCAGCATACCCAGCAGTACCGCACCTTTGACGCCCTTCTTGGCCAAGATGACGATGACGAAGAGGCCGATGAACATGGTGGCAACATTGAGAACCATGGGAACGTAGCCGGAGCCCATAGTGGTCTGGGCCACGGCGGGGGTCAGGGCGCCGAAGAAGTCCCGCATGACGAAGAAGGGGCCGCCGGTCTCGGAGTACACACCGGCGTTGGAGCCGAAGCCGATGTTCATCAGCATCAGGCCGATGGCGGGGGCGATGCCCAGCCGGACACCCAGGGGGATGGCCTCTACGATCTTCTCCCGGATGTTGAGCAGAGACAGGCCCAGGAAGATGATGCCCTCGATGAGGATGATGACCAGGGCGGCCTGGAAGGAGGCCACATAGCTCATGCCTGTCAGGCTGACGATATTGGCCACCACGATGGCGAAGAAGCTGTTCAGACCCATGCCGGGGGCCAGGGCAAAGGGTTTGTTGGCGGCGAAGGCCATGACGAACATACCGATGGCCGAGGCGATACAGGTGGCCAGGAACACGCCGTTCCACAGGGAGGAGCCCACGTCAAAGCCGGTGAGCAGGTTGGGATTCAGAGCGATGATGTAGGCCATGGTCATGAAGGTGGTCAGGCCTGCGATGAGCTCTGTGCGAACTGTGGTGCCGTTTTCTTTGAGCTTGAACAGTTTTTCCATAACGCTCCCTCTCCGCAACTTCCTGAATTTTTTCGGGATAAGGGAGACAAGCGGCAAAAAAGGGAAAAACAACAGATGCGGAATCAAAAACTTGATTTCCGCATTGTATGAAGTTCCGGTAGTTGTCGGATAGGCCGCCAGTAGAGACTCGAGACCCAACTCGTCTCGATTATACCGAAAATATGAAGTTGATAAAAATATGCTAACACAGAATGCGACAAAATACTACTGATCATTCCTGCAAATTGACAAGAAGAAAACCGGGGCGTATAATTCAAAATAGACAAAAGGAAGGAGCTGGTATTGGTGACCTATGAGATGTCTGTGGCGGGGCTGAAGCGGGCGCTGCCCCTGTGCCCCCTGAACGAGGATATGATGATCGCCGCCTTTGTGATCTTCGGCGACGTGGAGCTGACCTGCGCCTGCGCCGGGGCCCTTTTGAAGAAGGCCCCGGAGTTTGACTACATGGTGGCCCCCGAGGCCAAGGCCATCCCCCTCATCCATGAGATGGCCCGGCAGAGCGGCCGCAACGACTACTTCCTGGTGCGCAAGGCCCCCAAGCTCTACATGGACGGGGTCTTTGAGGTGGAGGACCGCTCCATCACCACCCAGGGGGTGCAGAAGCTCTATATGGATGGGGCGGACGCCAAGAAGATGAAGGGCAAGCGCATCCTGATCCTGGACGACGTGATCTCTACCGGCGGTTCTTTGGCGGCGGTGGAGAAGCTGGTGGAGATGGCTGGGGGCAATGTGGTGGGCCGCATGGCCATCCTGGCCGAAGGGGAGGCCGCCGGACGCAAGGACATCCTCTTTTTGGAGAAGCTGCCCCTCTTCAATGCCAAGGGGGAGCCTCTGGACTGAATCAAGGGATAAAGAAGGCCGTCAGCTTATGCTGACGGCCTTTTTGTGCCTTTATTCGATGGGGCCAAAGTCCCCGCCCCGGAAGGGGAATACCACCCACAGGGCCTTGCCCAGGACGTACCGCTCGTCCACCGTGCCCAAGGATTCGTGGCGGGAGTCAGAGGAGTGGTTGCGGTTGTCCCCCATGACGAAGATGGAGCCCTCCGGCACCTCCACGTCGGAGATGGACATTTCCGGGCTGATGGGGGAGGTCATGATCTCGTTGATATAGGGCTCGTCCAGGGCAACACCGTCCACATAGACCGCGCCGGCACCGTAATCTATCGTCACATGTTGTCCGCCGGTGGCGATGACCCGCTTGACGATGGGGTCATTCATAAAGGAATCCTTCCGCAGTACCACCACGTCCCCCTGCCGGGGGGTGTAGCCGATGGACTGGAGGAGCATCAGGTCTCCCTCGTGAAGGGTGGGCACCATGGAGGAGCCCTTCACCTCAATGACCCGGCCCACCAGGGCAAAGAGGAGGATGAGAAAGATGAGGACAGAGACAAGGGTCTGTGTCCAGTAAAAAAGATCCAACTTAAAGGAGCCCTTCTCCTCCTCCGGGGTCTCGTTGGGGTTCAATGCCTCGTCAGCCATGGGATCAACTCCTTTTCGGGGCGAAAGAGCCCCGCGTACTCATGTCGAGTGACTATTATAGCCCAAACGATGGGAAAATGCAACCTTTTCAAAGGGTGACCAGGGTCACATTCTTATCCCGGAGCATCTCTGCCTCCCGGCTGTGGCAGGTGAAGAGGAGCACCTGCCGTTCCCCGGCCAGCTCCAGAAGGCAGTCCAGGGCCAGCCTGGCCCGGTGGTCGTCGAAGGCGGCCAGGACGTCGTCCAGCAGGATGGGGCAGGGTTCGTCGCCGGGAAGCACCAGCTCACACATGGCAAGGCGCATGGCCAGGTAGAGCTGTTCCGCCGCGCCCACGGAGAGGGAGAGATCCTGGCGGGGGGCGGCGTCCTCCGGGGCCTGGGCCAGGGCCTGGAACTGACGGGTGAGGGCGGCTTTGTCGTACCTGCCGCCGGTGAGGGTGGAGAGGAAGGCCCCGGCTTTGGCGTTGACGGCGGGGGAGAACCGCTCCCGGAGAAGGGAATCGGCACACTTCAGGCCGTCCAGAGCGGCGGCGATGGCATCATACTCCCCCCGGCGCAGTTCCAGCTGTTCCAGGAGCTGACTGCGGCGGGCCTCCAGCTCCGCCGGGTCGCCCTGGGAGGAGAGCTCTCCCTGGAGCCGGGCGGCGTTGGCGGCGGAGCGCTCCAGCTCTCCGCTGACGGCGTTCAGCCGGGCGGCCAGCTCTCCGGCGTCCCCGGCCAGGGACACCACAGCGGCGGGGGCGGCGGCGCCCCGGGGGGAGGGGAGGGCGGTGAGGAGCCGCTCTGCTGCCTCCATCTTGGCCTGGGCCAGCCGGAGGGTCTCCCCCTGCTGAAGGGCGCGGGAGAGGGCGGCGGAGACCCCGAAGGGGTCGGTGACCTCGGGAGCGAAGGGGTGGACGAAATCTAAGAGCTGGGCGGTGAGCTCCTGCCGCTGGGCGGCGAGCTTGTCCCGCTCGGCCTCCACGCTTTGAAGCTGGCGCTCCGCCTCCTGAAGGGCGGTCATCTTTTGGCTGTACTCGGCACCCCGGGTGAGAATGTCCTCCGGGCTCTGGGCCTGGTAGCGCTCCATGAGGGTGGCCAGCCGCTTTTTCTTTCCCCGGCCCATGAGCCAAAGGGGCAGGGCCACCAGGGCCCAGCCTGCCAGAGAGCCCAGGAGCAGGGCGGGGACGGAGAAGGTCTCTCCCCGGGCAAGACGGGCGATGAGGATGCCCGCGACGGAACCCACCGGCACACCCAGAAGGGAGAGGAGGGAGGGGCCGCTCTTTTGCAGAGTGACGGTCTGGTCGTGGTCGGCCTGGGCCTTGGCGGCGGCCTGGGCGGCGTCCCAGCCGGAGAAGAAGGGGTCGGCCTGGACGGCCTTCCGGGCCTCGTCCACCTTGGCCTGGGCCTCGGGCACCGCCTTTTCCGCTATGCGCACATTGGTCTCCAGGGTGTGAAGGTAGGACAGATCCCCCTGGGCCCGGCGCAGCTCCCCGGCGGGGGGGAGAGCCCCCGCAGTGGCCTGGGCGGCCCGGAGGGCCTCCAGGGCGGCGTCGTAGTCCGCCTGGGCCACATCCCGGCGCTGGAGCTGGGCGGCCTGCTGCTGGGCGGTGTGGGCCTGGAGCTGGCCCTCCAACTGGGCCTTTTGGGCCTGAAGGGCCTCCTGCTCCTGACGGGCGGCCTGGGCCTGCCGGAGAAGCCCGCCCTGCCGGGCGATGGCGGCCTCCACTTGCTCCAACTCATTTTCCAGATCGGGGAGGATGCCCACCCGGCTGTTGACCTTGCGCCGGTTGAGCCAATCCTTCAGCCGCCGTTCCACCTGGGAGAAGGATACGTCCTCCTCCCCGGAGGTGGCCAGGGCGGCCACCCGCCGCTCCAGGTCGGCGCTGGGGGTGAGGGTGATCTCCCCCTGATGGACGAAGGCGGTGCGCTCAAAGACCTCCCGGGAGACACCCAGCAGCTTCTCCCCACAGTTCTCCGCCGTCAGGCCGGGGACATCCTCCTGGGTGGCAGACCACCGGGCAGAGAAGCTCCCCCAGGGGACGCTCCCCTTGGGGCCACGGTATATAGTTATTTCGCGGCCCTGCCAGAGAAGCTCCAGAGTGCCCTCCATGGGGGCCCCGGACCAGGGCTGGTAGCGGTTCTTTTCCGCCAGGTAGCCCGCCTTGTCCCGGTCGCGCTGGGGAAAGCCGTAGAGCATGGCCCGGAGGAAGGCGCACCAGGTGGACTTGCCCCCCTCGTTGTGGGCCTGGATGAGGGTGAGGCCCTCTCCGGGGGTAAGGGTGGCCTTTTCCAGCGAACCAAAGGAGGCGGTCATTTTCAGTATCTTCATGGCGTATCCTCCCCGTTTTCCAAGGCGGCAAGGCCGTAACGCACCGCCTTTTCCAGGGTGGCGCGCTCCGTCCCCTGGGCGGCGTCGATGCGGCGGCGCATCTCCCGGAGGAAGAGGCCGGTGAGGCTGTCCTCCCCTTCCCGGGCCCACAGGTCTTGGGGCACCCGGGTGTGATCCCGGGCCGTCAGGGCCCAGCGGTAGGGCCTGGCGGCGGCCAGGAGGCCGCTCAAGTCCAGGGCCGGGGCCTCCCCGGTGAGGATCAGGCGGCAGACGTCGTCGGCCCTGCCCTGGGAGAGGGCTTGGGCCACCGCCTGGGCGGGGTCTTTCCCCGTCAGGTCGCACTCCAGGATTTCATACCGGCGGCGGCACAGGGGGAGGAAGTCCGCCGTCACTGCCCGGTCGTCGGCGATGGTGACCCACAGGGCACCCTTGTCCCCCAGTTCGTCAAAGCCACGGCCTTCGGCGCAGCCGGGGTAGGCCCAATATGTACCGCCCTCCCGCCGGAGACCGGAGCAGGCGTGGACATGGCCCAGGGCCAGGTAGGTGAGGCCGCTCCCGGCGATCTCCTGCCGGGAGATGGAGCCGTACCGGCCCGTGCCCTCCACGTCGCCGTGACAGACCATCACCGAGGGCTTGTCCGATGGGGCGGTACGGAAGGAGGAGAGGGGGGAGTCGTCCCGGAACTGGCCGGTGAAGGCGCAGCCATAGAGCTCTAAGTCGGGCAGTGCGATGCGCTGGGGGGCGCTGTCCCGGAAAATGGTCACATTTTTGGGCCAGAAGTCGGCGGCGTAGAGGGAGGAGGGGGTGTAAAAGTCGTGATTGCCCGGGGCAATGGCCACCGGGGCGGGGATGCGAGCCAGGGCGGCGGCCAGGGTCTGGGCGGTCTCCCGGTAAGTCTGGGCGGAGTCCAAAAGGTCGCCGGACAGGAGCACCAGGTCGGCCCCCCGCTCGATGGCGGCGTCCGCCAGAGCGTCCAGGAGCTGGCGCTGCTCGGAGCGGCGCTGCCGGGCCTGCTCTGCGGTCAGGGCGGCGAAGGGGGCGTCCAGGTGGAGGTCGGCGGCGTGGAGGATATGAAGCATGGCTGGGTCTCCTTTCATTCGCTGATGTCCACCCGCTCCACCGCCACACACTTTTTGGCGGCGGTGTCAATGGTGAAGAGGACGCTTTCCAGCTTTCGGGGGCCATCGGCCTCCTCATACCGCCGGGGGAGGCCCCCCAGGAAGCGGTTGATGGCCTGCTCCGGGCGGATGCCCAGGATGGACTGGGCGGGGCCGGTCATGCCCAGGTCGGTGACGAAGCCGGTGCCCTGGGGGAGGATCTGCCCGTCCGCCGTGGGCACGTGGGTGTGGGTGCCCCAGAGGGCCTGCACCCGGCCGTCCAGATACCAGCCCATGGCTCCCTTCTCGCTGGTGGCCTCGGCGTGGAAGTCCACCACCACGATGTCGGCGTCCATCTCCTTCAACGCCCGGTCGGCCACGGTGAAGGGGTTGTCGAAGTTGGCGTCCATTTCGGTGCGGCCGATGAGGTTCATCACCCCGATGCGCACTCCCCTGGGGCCGTCAAAGACCCCCCAGCCCCGGCCGGGGACGCGGCTGGTATAGTTGCCGGGGCGGAGGATGTAGGGGTTCTCCTCCAAAAAGTCGGCGATTTGAAGGCGGTTCCAGGTGTGGTTGCCCAGGGTGATGACGTCGGCCCCGGCGTCAAAGATGACCTGGGCCTGCTTGGGGGTGATGCCCACCCCGGAGGCGTTTTCTCCGTTGACCACGGTGAAGTCCACCGCCTTGAGCTTTTTGACGCTGCGCAGGTGGTCGGTGAGGTAGTCCAGGCCGGACTCGCCCACCACATCGCCCACGGCAAGAAGATGAAGAAGCATGAAAGTCACCCTTTCTATTGAGGATAGTATAAGCTATTTTGTCCCAAAAGGCAACGCTGCCCTTAAACTGTAAATAAGCTGTAAAGACTTTTCCATGGGGAAGCGATATAATGAAAACACAAGGAGGTGCCCCTATGAAAAAGTGGACAGCGACTATACTGGCTTTACTTATGCTGGCGGGGTGCCAGGCCCCGGCGGCGGAAAGCCCCGCTCCCACGGCGGGGCCTTCGGCGGAAGTCCGGGCTACACCGGAGACGGTTCCTATCCCTGTGCCCCCGCCGGAGTCGGTTGCCGTCCAAACGCCCGCAACCCCCGCCTCTGACCTGGGTGAGGAGCTGACCCCGGAGGAGATGGAGCGGGTAAACGCGGCGTTTCTCGGCTGGGAGGAGCGGGAAGGGGTAGTCGATACCACGGCGGTGAGCGGATTTTTTACCAGCTATTACAGCGATCCACGGGAGCTGAGCTTTGCGGATTTTCTGTGGTATTATCCCAGCAACGGCAGTCTGGGGGAGGAGGATCTGGAGGAGTTTGCCGCTCTGGCGGAGTTACCCGGCTTCCACTGGAAGAAGGAGTATTTTGCGGAAAACGGTCTGACCCCCACCCGTCTGCCTGTGCCCACCCACCGCATTTTGCGTGCCTCGGTGGACGAGACCCTGCAAAAATACGCTGGGATCACAACCGCCGAGCTGAAAAATACCGACGGTGTCCTGTATCTGCCGGAGTATGACGCCTACTATACCTTTACCAGCGACTTTGGCCCCGGCAGCTTTACCTGCGAGGGGGGCAGGGTGACGGAGGACACCGCCGTGCTCTGGTCGGAGGAGCGGGACATACAAGGAAACCGGGATGTGCTGACCCTGAAACG
This sequence comes from uncultured Pseudoflavonifractor sp., assembly GCA_947425785.1. Classification (GTDB taxonomy): domain Bacteria; phylum Bacillota; class Clostridia; order Oscillospirales; family Oscillospiraceae; genus Vermiculatibacterium. The sequence continues at coordinate 65,821 of CANEAY010000002.1, forward strand.
GGAGGGGGAGAGCTGGCTCATCCAGTCCTTCCTCCAGGAGCCGATGGCGGAGCTTTCGGCGGAAGCCGAGGCCACACCGAAGATGGTTCCTGCCCCTGTGCCCACGATGGAGGGGAACTCCCCCATCCGGGAACTGACAGAGGAGGAAGTCGCCAGCTTCAACAATCTTTTTAGCTGGGAAGGGGAGAACTATGACATTGCCGCCGCTCAGCTTTTTGCCAACCACTATGCCGACATCACAGAGATGGATCTGGATGACGCCCTCTACTACTACCCTGACGACGGCTGTGTGGGAGATACCGCTGAAAAGGATGCTCTGCGAAGCCATGTGGAGAATTTGGACAACCTGATGGAGAATGTGCCCTGCCACCGTATTCTGCGCTCCTCGGTGGACGAGACGCTCCGGCGGTTTGCGGGAGTGACCACGGCGGAACTGAAAACCATGAAGGATGCTCTCTATGTGCCGGAATATGATGCCTTTTATAACTTTTCCAGCGATTTCGGCCCCGGATTTTTCACCTGCCAGGGCGGCAGGGTAGAGGGGGATACCGCAACACTGTGGGGCAAGAGCGGCAGCAGTATATCCTTTTATCGGAGCGGTGAAGGTGTCCGGGATGTGGTGACCCTGCGGCAGGAGGATGGGGCTTGGCATATCAAGTCCCATGTGAAGGAGGCTGTTGATCCCGCCGCCTCCCTGGAGGCCCTCCTCCTTTCCTTGACCGGGGAGGACATCACCGCCATTTTCGGTGGGGCAGAACTGGATCAGGACACGGTGACGGAGATGATCCGCGCCGGGTGCCAGAACATCCCCTGGCAGTTCTTCGACAAAGACAGGGAGTCTTTGGAACCACTGGGAACCTTGACCCTGACGCTGGCCGATGGAACAACGGTGTCTCTGGAGGCTGTGGACAAAACCTACATCGTTCGGGTCTCCGGGCCGGAGCTGCCTCACGCGCCGTTATACCTCTGCCATCAGGGGCTTTACCAGATGGTGAAGGAAAGCGGGAAATTGTAAACTTTCCTTGAACCCCCTTGAAAAATCGAACACGAAGGACTATCATAGCGTTAGCACTCGATGGAAAAGAGTGCTAACGCTTTGTTTTTAATGAATTTAGAATATACGGAGGCAGAAAACCATGGCAAAGAAGCAATTCAAGGCGGAATCCAAGCGGCTGTTGGACTTGATGATCAACTCCATCTACACCCACAAGGAAATTTTCCTCCGGGAGCTCATCTCCAACGCCAGCGACGCGGTGGATAAGCTGGCCTACAAGGCCCTCACCGACGACAAGGTGGGCATCAAGCGCAAGGACTTCCAGATCACCCTGGAGACCGACAGGGATGGGCGCACCATCACCATCACCGACAACGGCATCGGTATGACCAGGGAGGAGCTGGAGAAGAATCTGGGCACCATTGCCCGCAGCGGCTCCTTCCAGTTCAAGCAGGAGATGGACAAGGCGGAGCTCACCGGGAAAAACGCCAAGGCGGTGGATATCATCGGCCAGTTCGGTGTGGGCTTCTACTCCGCCTTCATGGTGGCCGATACCGTCACCGTCCGCTCCCGTGCCTATGGAAGCGACGAGGCCTGGGAGTGGAAGAGCGACGGGGCCGACGGCTACACGGTGGAGCCCTGCGGCAAGGACACCGTGGGCACCCAGGTCATTCTCCACCTGAAGCCGGACACCGACGAGGAGCATTACAGTGAGTATCTGGAGCCCCACCGGCTCCAGGAGCTGGTGAAGAAGTACTCCGACTATGTCCATACCCCCATCCGCATGGAGATGACCCACACCCACATGAAGCCCCGGCCGGAGGACGCGGGAGAGGACTACAAGCCGGAATACGAGACCCACACCCAGGTGGAGACCCTCAACTCCATGGTGCCCCTGTGGCAGCGGGCCAAGAGCAAGGTGAAGAAGGAGGAGTACGACCAGTTCTACCGGGAGAAGTTCGGGGACTGGGAGGAGCCTCTTGCCACCATCCACATTTCCGCCGAGGGGCAGATGGAGTACAAGGCCCTCCTCTTCGTCCCTGCCCACGCCCCCTACGACTACTACTCCAAGGACTACGAGAAGGGCCTTCAGCTCTACTCTTCCGGGGTGCTCATCATGGATAAGTGTCCCGAGGTGGTGCCTGACCACTTCTCCTTCGTCAAGGGGGTGGTGGACTCCCAGGATCTGCCCCTCAATATCTCCCGGGAGACCCTCCAGCACACCAGGGCCCTCCACATCATGGAGAACAACGTGGAGAAGAAGGTAAAGGCGGAGCTTCTGAAGCTCCAGAAGGAGGACGGGGAGAAGTACCTGCAGTTCTGGAAGAGCTTTGGCCGGCAGCTCAAGTACGGCACGGTGAACGGCTATGGGGCCAAGAAGGAGGTGCTTCAAGACCTGCTGATGTTCCGCTCCTCCAACGGGGAAGAGCTGACTACCCTGGCGGAGTATGTGGAGCGGATGAAGGAGGGCCAGGAGAGCATCTTCTACCTGTGCGCCGAGAGCGTGGAGATGGCGAAGGCCCTGCCCCAGGCCGAGCGGGTGCTGGACAAGGGGTATGAGATCCTGTACTTCACCGACGAGGTGGACGAGTTCGTGGCCCAGACTTTGATGCGGTACGCCGATAAGCCCTTTAAGAGCGCAGCGGACGCCGACGCCCTCCCCGAGACCGAGGAGGAGAAGGAGGCCGCCGAAAAGAAGGCGGAGGCCAACCGCCCGGTGCTGGACTTTGTGAAGGAGACCCTGGGAGACAAGGTCAGCGACGTGCGGCTTTCCAAGGTGCTGAAGTCCGGGGCGGTGTGCATGACCACCGACGGGCCCATGAGCCTGGAGATGGAGAAGTATTTCCAGAAGCTGGGGGAGGACGGCATGGGGGCCATGAAGGCCCAGCGGGTGCTGGAGCTCAACGCCGACAGCCCCGTCTACGCCGCCCTCTGTCAGGCGGTGGGGCAGGCGCCGGAGAAGGCGAAGAAGTACGCCCAGCTTCTCTATGACCAGGCCCTTATTATCGCGGGCCTGCCGGTGGAGGACACGGCACGGTACACCGAGCTGGTGTGCTCGCTGATGGTGTAAGGCCGGTATATGGAAAAGGGAGGCCGCAGGCATCAGCCTGCGGCCTCCCTTTTTTACCGTATTTCCTCATACATCCCGGCGGCGTCGGCTTTGCCCACGATGTCCTGGACGGAGAGGACTTTGACCTTGGTGACCCGCTCGCCAAACTTCAGCTCCAGGATGTCGCCGGGCTTTACCTCGTAGGAAGCCTTCACCGGCCGTCCGCCTACGGTGACCCGCCCGGCGTCGCAGGCCTCGTTGGCGACTGTCCGTCTCTTGATGAGCCGGGAGTTTTTCAGCCATTTGTCAAGCCTCACAGGAGGCACCACCTTTCTTGGAAAGAGAAAGCGGCTCTGGATCACCCAGAGCCGCTTTTTAGATATGCCTAAATTACTTGGACACAGCGTCCTTCAGAGCCTTGCCGGGCTTGAAGACGGGAACCTTGGAGGCGGGGATCTGGATGGTCTCCTTGGTCTTGGGGTTGCGGCCGATGCGGGCGGCGCGGGACTTCACCTCGAAGGCACCAAAGCCGACGAGCTGCACCTTGTCGCCGGAAGCCAGGCAATCGGCAATGGCCTCGATGGCGGCGTTGACGGCGGCCTCGGTGTCCTTCTTGGACAGACCGGCCTTCTCGGCGGCGGCATTGATCAGTTCAGCTTTATTCATAGTGGATTCCTCCTGTTTTTTCTTGACGCTTGCGCGCCTGTATACTTAAGGCCGAAGCCATTAAGTCGGATCAAAGTGCGGTCTTATGACCGCTTGGCCGCCTCCCAGAGCTTGTCCAGCTCCTGAAGGGTCATCTCCTTCATGTCCTTGCCCTGGGCGGCGGCAAGGGCCTCCACCTTGGCGAAGCGGGAGATGAATTTTTCCGTGGCGGCGTTGAGGCATTCCTCCGGGTCGGCATCCACGAAGCGGGAGACGTTCACCGCGGCGAACATCAGGTCGCCCAATTCCTCGTCGATGTTGGTGCCGTCGGCAATGGCCTGCTTGAGCTCGGAGAGCTCTTCAGAGAGCTTGTCCACCGCGCCGGAGCAGTCGTCCCAGTCAAAGCCGGCCTTCTTGGCCTTCTTCTGCACCTTCTCCGCCCGCCACAGGGCAGGCAGGGACTTGGCCACGGAGGTGAGGGTGTCGGTATAGGTCTCCTGGTGCTTTTCCTCCCGCTTGAGCGCGTCCCAATTTACCAGCACTTCGGCGCTGTCGGAGACGCTCACATCCCCAAAGACATGGGGATGGCGGAAGATGAGCTTTTTGCAGATGCCGTCGGCCACGGCCTCCAGGTCGAACCGTCCGGCTTCCCGCTCGATGTCGGCGTGGAAGACCACCTGGAGAAGCACGTCCCCCAGTTCTTCCTTCAAATGCTCGGGGTTTTGCTCATTGATGGCCTCGATGACCTCGCAGCTCTCCTCCAGCAATCCCCGGCGGAGGCTCTCGTGGGTCTGCTCTCCATCCCAGGGGCAGCCGCCCGGGGCACGGAGGATGGAGACGATGTCTTCCAGGTCTTTGAGACCATAGGTTTCTTTCCTAACAAAATCTATCATATTTTGCCTTCCTCTGCAAGGGTTTTTTCGCAAAAAGTCCTTGAAATTACTGAATTTTTTGCTCTCGTTTCCATAATTCCGAAGGTTATGTCGCCCTGCTTCCAAAATCTTACTGAATATGAAGCAATTTGGCAATTTTATCCCCCTTGGGCATGAGGGACAGGTCGTCGGGAGAGATGGCCTTCAGGGCCAGGATGAGGACGGCGTAGACCACCATACCGGCCAGGATGCCCGCCAGGGTGCCGATGGAGTTGCCCAGGAAGCGGGCGACCAGCCCGTGGCAGCCCCAGGCGGCCAGACCCATAAAGGCGGAGGCGGCCAGCGGCTTCAAAAAGACACGGCTGTATTTTGGAGGATGGGGGATGGCCCGGTAGATGAAGAACAGATCCATGGCCGAGGCTACCGCGAAGCACACCAGGGTGCCGATAGGGGCGCCCTTGATGTTGATGTCGTAGTTGCCCACCAGCATATAGTTGACCAAAATCTTGATGATGCCGCCCACCACCACGGTGAGCATGGGCAGGTTCACCATTCCATGGGCCTGAAGGATGGAGTTGCAGATGAGCATGAGGCACACGAAGATGGAGGCCAGTCCCAGCTCACTCATAATGGGCCCGGCGGAGACGGGATCCAGCTTGAAGAGCATCTGGACGATGGGCCCGCCCAGGGCAAAGAGGCCGAAGCCCATAGGCAGGAAGAGGAGGGCGCCGATACGCAGGGCGGATTCGCTGATGCGGCTGGCCCCCGTTTTATCCCGCCGGGCCAGACAGGCGGAGACGGCGGGGATGACGCTGGCGGTGATGGCCACCATGAGCTGGGAGGGCAGGTTATAGATGGCCATGCACTTGTCGTAGATGCCCTTGAGGCCCTGGGCCATATAGAGGACAGGCTCCACGCCGCCCTTGTTCAGCTGCTGGGCCACAGCCTCGGGGGTGATGAGCTCCGGCATATCCACATACATCTGCTTGAGCAGGGACAGGACGACCTTGCTGTCGATGATGGTGACGATGGAGATGGCGGCGGAGCCCAGGGTAATGGGGATGGCCAGCCGCAGGAGGCGGGAGAGGATGGCGCCGTCGCCGTCGGGGGTGTCGGAGCCCCGGGCACCCCGGCGGTCTTTGTCCCGGGCAAAGTGGAAGAGCATATAGAGAAGGGCGATGACACTGCCGATGGAGACGCCGGCGATGGCTCCGGTGGCGGACATACGCTGCCGGTAGCTGGGCTCGCCGGGCAGAAGGGTCAGTACGGCATAGGCCAGGGCCAGACCGAAGATCATCTTGCAGGTGGCCTCAATGATCTGGCTGACGGCGGTGGGCACCATGTTGGAATGGCCCTGGTAATAGCCCCGGAAGGCGGCCATGATGCACACGCACAGTACCGAGGGGGAGAGGGCCCGGACGCAGTGGACGGCGGACTCGTCCTCCATGAAGTTGGCCAGGGGCTGGCCGAAAACGGACATGGCGATAAAGCTGACAAGGCCCAGGAGCAGGAAGGTCTTGAGGGCCACGGAGAACACCCGGCGCACCTGGTTTTGGCGGCCCAGGGTGTTGGCCTCCGAAATGGTCTTGGAGAGGGCCACCGGCAATCCCGCTGTGGAGATGGTCAGGAAGAAATTGTAGATGTTATAAGAGGTGTTAAAGTCCACATAGGCCTCCTCCGAGAGGATACGGCCCAGGGGGATCTTGTAGACGGCGCCGATGAGCTTGACGATGATGGAGCCCACTGCCAGGATGGCGGCCCCGCCGAAGAAGGTACTCTTTTTGGATTCAGACAAATTTTGCCACAGCCTTTCCGGGGTGATCTGCCTATGGCCCCTTACTTTCCAAACAGCATGGGCACGGCGTATTCCAGCACCTCACGCCGGGTCTTTTCGGCGTCGATGGTGAGGAACGTCCCATTTTCATATATGACTTTGCCCCGGCACATATTCAACACCACGTTGGCGCCGTGGGCGGCGTAGGCGATGTTGTTGGCGGCGTCGTGGCAGGGGAGGAGGTTCAGCGCCTCCCCATCCAGCAGGATCAGGTCGGCACACTTGCCCACAGCGATGCACCCGGTGTCCCGGCCCAGGGCCTTGGCGCCGTTGACGGTGGCGAAAGCCAGGGCGTCCCAGGCGGTGAGGGCCAGGGGGTCACAGCGTACGCCGTTTTGGAGGATGGCGGCCAGCTTCATGTCCTCGAACATATCGGTGGTGTTGTTGGAGGAGACGCCGTCAGTGCCCAGGGCGATGTTGACCCCCGCCTTCATCATGTCGGGAAGGGGGGCCACCCCGGAGCCCAGCTTCAGGTTGGAGGCCGGGTTGTGGACGGCGGTGACCCCCTTGGCGGCCATGATGGCCCAGTCCTCGGGCTCTGTCCACACGCAATGGGCGGCGGTGGTGCGCACATCCAGCACACCGGCCTTTTCCATGACCTGGATAGGGGTGAGGCCGCCGTGGCGGAGCTTGCACTCCTCATGTTCCTTTTTGGTTTCGGAGATATGGACGTTGACCCCAAGGCCGTGGGCCTTGGCGAAGTCGGCCACCCACTCGTAGAGCCCCGGCTTGGAGGTATACTCGGCGTGGATGGAGCCGTCCACCACGATGCGGCTGTCGTCATAGCCGTGCCAGGCCTTGTAGAGCTCCTCGGTCTTGGCGCAGTCGCCGCAGGCGGCGGGGGAGAAGGTCTCCCCAAAGAAGACCGCCCCCAGGCCCAGGTTGGCGGAGATGCCGGCGTCGGCTACCGCCTGGCCGATGGTGAGGGTGTTCATATACATATCGCACAGGCAGGTGGTGCCGCTGGCGATCATCTCCATAAGGCCCAGGTCGGTGCAGGCCCGGATGGCCCGGTCATCCCACCTGGCCTCCACAGGGAAGATGAAATTGTTGAGCCAGTCGTGAAGGTCGTGGCCGTCGCCGTAGCCCCGCATGGCAGTCATGGGTACATGGGTGTGGGCATTGACCAGGCCGGGCATGAGGATGCCCCCCTTGCCATCGATGACACGGTCAAAGGTACCCTCCGGCTTTGCGGCGCCCACCGAGGCGATCTTGCCCCCCTCTACCGCCACGTAGGCGTTGGGAAGGACGGTGTGGGCATCGTCCATGAGGACGGCGGTGACATTCTGAAAGAGGATAGACATGAATGAGCTCCTCCTTTTAGTTTACATAATTACATTTTGCCCAGGCAGGACAACACCAGCTGGGAGAAGGGGCCCTTCCGGGCCTCGGCGGTCTCGTTGACCTCCTCGCCGGACAGGGGCTGATCCAGGATGCCGGCGCACATGTTGGTGAGCATGGAGAAGCCCAGGATCTCCATGCCCGCGTGGGCGGCGGCAATGGCCTCCGGGGCGGTGGACATGCCGCAGGCGTCGCCGCCCAGCACCCGGGCGGCCCGCACCTCGGCAGGGGTCTCGAACTGGGGGCCGGGGAAGTAGCAGTACACACCCTCCCGCAGGGTCAGACCCAGCTCCTTGGCGCTCTGGCGGGCCACCTCCTGGAACCGGGGGGTGTAGACGTGGGACACGTCGGGGAACCGGGGGCCGAACTCCTCCAGGTTGTCGCCCCGGAGGGGGGACTCCAGGAAGAACTTGATGTGGTCGGTGATGAGCATGATGTCGCCCACCTCCCAGTCCTTGTTGACACAGCCGGCGGCGTTGGTGAGCACCAGCTTGGTGCAGCCCACCAGCTTCAGCGTCCGCACGGCGTAGGACACGTCCTCATAGGAGTAGCCCTCGTAGTGGTGCATCCGGCCCTGCATGACGGCGACCTTCTTGCCGGAGAGGATGCCGCAGACCAGCCGGCCCTTGTGGCCGGGGGCGGTGGAGACCTTGAAGTGGGGAATGTCGCCGTAGGGGATGGCGATGGGGTTTTCCACCAGATCGCCCAGGAAGCCCAGGCCGGAGCCCAGCACCATAGCCACCTCGGGCTTGAAGTCCCCCAGTTTGCTCTGGATCAGCGCGGCGCTCTCCTGATAATAGGAAAAGGGATAGCTCATAATAGACCGTCCTTTCTCGTGTTTATAATAGTGACAAGCTATTTTACACTCTTTTGGGAGAAATTGCAATCCATATTGACGGGGATCGGCGGCCGCCCCCGGGGGCGGGTCGTCCTTTTTGGTGGAAAAGGACGATTTGTCCTGGAAAGGGGTGGGGACACTTGAAATCCCAAAGGGGGAGGGGTATAATAAAGCCAGCTTTACCTTAAAAGGAGGAACCATTATATGAAAAAGCTCACCCGCTGGCTCACTGCCATGGGTCTGACTGTGGCCCTGCTGGGCTGCGGCAGCGCCATGGCCGCCGAGAGCCCCATCGCCGTTCAGCTGGACGGCCAGGCTCTGACCTTTACCGACGCTGTGCCCCAGGTACAAAACGAGCGCACTTTCCTGCCCTTCCGGGCCGTTTTTGAGGCCCTGGGAGCGGAGGTGGCTTGGGACGCCGAAACCGGCGCCATCTCCGCCGTCCGGGACGGCAAGACCGTCACTATGCTCCCCGGCTCCACTGACGCGTCAGTGGAAGATGGCGGTGTGACCACCGCCATCCAGATGGATGTTGCCCCCTATGCCGCCGCCGATGAAAACGGCGTGTGGCGCACCTATGTGCCCGTCCGCTTTGCCGCCCAGTCCTTTGACTGCGCTGTGGGCTGGGATCAGGCAAACTCCACCGTCATCCTGGTGGACGGCGCCAAGGTGCTGGCCGAGGCCATGGAGGGCAAGAACTTCACCTACCTGGAGAAGATGGCGGCCTATGGCGAGAAGTACAATGAGGGCATCTGGAACGCGGACATGACCGTGGAGGGCAGCATGAACCTTCTGGGGGCGGAGATCCCTCTCGCCGCTACGGCCAAGGGCGTTATGGCCGACAGCACCAAGCTGGAGATGGACATGAACATGAAGATGGACATGACCAACTTCATTGCTTTGATGAGCGCCATGAGCGAGACCGAGCTGACCGAGGAGGAACTGGCCGAGGTTGCTGTCCTGCAGGAACAGGGCATCGACTTGGCCATGCGGGGCGATATGGAGCAGGGCGTTCTCTACATGAACATGAAGAGCGACTTGCTGACCGCTTCCGGCATCAACGCCGAGGACTGGTACAAGCTGGACATGGCGGCCCTCATGGAGCAGATGGGTATGGACTGGGCGGAGCTGATGGCCGCCTCCAAGCAGGTGGACTACACCGCTTTGATGAAGTCTGCTGTCACCTCCATAAGCCTCACCGACTCCGCCACCGCCTATGAGCAGGTGAAGACCACGGTGGAGACCATCCTGGCCGGCCTGTGCGATGAGGCCTTCGTGAAGGAGGGCGACGAGTACACCGCCGTCATGGACATGGAGGAGGACGGCGTCACGGTCACTCTGGTGTTTGTCATGAACATGAAGAACGACGAGGTCACCGCCTACGTGGTGGGTATGGGCATGAGCGCCGAGGCTGAAGGCATGACCATGACCATGGACATGAACATAGGTATGCTGGAGGACGGCAAGACCATGGGCGATATGAGCATGGATATGGCCGGACTCATGGGCATGGAGATGAATGTGACCGGCAGCTACACCCCCGGCACCACCGCCCCTGCCGTGGAGCCTCCCGCCGGGGCCAACGTGGTGGATATGGCCCAGCTGATGGCCAATGAGATGGGCGCTGAAGCGTAAGGAATAGGAACAGTTTTGAGGAGGACGTCCCCGGGCGTCCTCCTCTTTTTACAAAAAGTTTTTATTGACAGATGGGGCCGCAGGTGGTAATATAACGAAAAATCATTCTGGAAGGAGGCGCGCCGAACATGACTCACGGTTATGGTATGATGATGCGGGGGATGGACATGGCTATGATGCCGATGCCCACGCTTTTGCGCGCCTCCGTGAAGCAATTCTGAGAATACCGGCCATAGGCCGATTTCTAAGAATGGGGAGCGCGTGGGCGCTTCCCATTTTTTGTTGCAGTGAAATGAGGGATGACCATGATAAAACTGGAACAGGTCAGCAAGACCTTCGGCAGTGAGGAGGCCGGTGTCCACGCCGTCCGGGACGTGACTTTACATATCGCCCCCGGCGAGATCTTCGGCATCATCGGCTACTCCGGGGCTGGCAAGTCCACCCTGGTGCGGTGCATCAACCTGCTGGAGAGGCCCACTGCCGGAACGGTGACGGTGGACGGCCGGGAGCTGACGCGAATGCCCGAGCGGGAGCTGCGTCAGGCCCGGAAGAAGATCAGCATGATCTTCCAGCAGTTCAACCTGATGCCCTCCCGCACTGTGGAGCAGAACGTGGCCTTTCCTCTGAAGGGCAGCGGCCTTTCCAAGGAGGCCGTGGCCGATAAGGTGAAGGAGCTGCTGGCTTTGGTCGACCTGCCCGACAAGGCGGAGGCCTATCCCTCCCAGCTCTCCGGCGGACAGAAACAGCGGGTGGCCATCGCCCGAGCCCTGGCCAGCGATCCCAAGGTGCTCCTGTGTGACGAGGCCACTTCCGCCCTGGATCCCCAGACCACCCAGTCCATCCTCCGGCTCATCAAGGACATCAATCGGAAGACGGGGATCACCGTGGTGGTCATCACCCACGAGATGGCGGTGGTGAAGGAAATTTGCCACCGGGTGGCGGTCATGGACGGGGGCTTCGTGGTGGAGGAGGGGAGCGTCTTCGACGTGTTCTCCAACCCCAGGCAGCCGGTGACCCGCTCCTTCATCGCCACTACCTCCAATTTGAGTAAGATCGAGGAGCTGATCGCCGCCAATGACCCCATGGTGGCGCTGAAGCCCGGGGAGGTCATCGCCCGGCTCAACTACGGCCAGGGCAACGTGGCCGAGGCCACCATTTCCGAAATATCCCGCCGGTTCGGTGTGGATGTGAGCATCTTGTTCAGTAACGTGGAGATCATCGACGGCCAGTCCCTGGGCGGCCTGGTGGCCACCGTCAGCGGGGAGCAGGTCAGAGAGGCCATTGCGTACTTGAGTGAAAAGGATGTAGTTGTGGAGGTGTTGAAGCGTGGCTGATTTTCTGAACTCCATCATCCCAAATGTGATGGATAAGCCAGACCTGCTTTGGAAGGCCTTTGTAGAGACGATCCAGATGCTGGCCATCACGACCCCCATCTCCCTGGCCCTGGGGCTGTTCCTGGGTGTGGTGGTGGTGGCCGCCAAGCCCGGCGGCATCCTGCAAAACCGGGCGGTGAGCCTCATTATGGGCAAGGTCATTGACCTGTTCCGCTCTATCCCCTTCATCCTGCTGGCTCTGCTGCTCATCCCCGTCACCCGCAGGATCATGGGCACCTTCATCGGAGTCCGGGGGGCGGTGATCCCTCTGCTCTTCGGCACCGTGCCCTTTTTCACCCGCCAGGTGGAGACCGCCATGGCCGAAGTATCCCCCGGCCTTATCGAGGCGGCCCAGTCCATGGGCTGCTCTCCCAATGACATCCTGTGGCGCGTCTACCTGAAGGAATCCATCCCCGGCATCATCCGGGGAGCCACCATTACGGTGGTGTCCCTCATCGGCTTTACCGCCATGGCCGGCGCCGTGGGCGCCGGCGGCCTGGGGAACTTCGCCATCTCCTACGGTACCCGGAACCAGACCGACATCGTCTATGTTGTGGTCCTCATCGTCCTCATCATGGTGAGCATCATTCAGTACATAGGTAACAAACTGGCCGCCAAGGCCACCCATTGATCCTTGGGCCGGGTCTCCGGCCTGCACGATTCAACACAAAATTTTGATCGGAGGAAATCAACATGAACAAGAAACTTATCTCTCTGGGCCTGGCCCTGACCCTGGTGCTCTCCCTGTCCGCCTGCGGCGGCAAGCAGAAGGTGGGCGGCGTCGATGTGGTGGACGGCGTCACCGTGGTCAAGGTGGGCGTGTGCGGCTCCAACAACGAGCAGTGGGACACTGTCAATAAGCTGCTGGAGGCGGACAAGATCCGCTGTGAGATCGTGGAGTTCTCCGCCTACAACCTGCCCAACGAGGCTCTGAACAACGGCGATATCGCCCTCAACGCTTTCCAGCACAAGGCCTATATGAATAACGAGATCGAGCAGATGAACTATGACATCTCTGTACTGTGCGACACCATTATCGCCCCTCTGGCCCTGTTCTCCGACAAGATCACCGACGTCTCCCAGCTCAAGGCCGGGGACAAGATTGCCGTGCCCCAGGACGCCACCAACGAGGGCCGCTGCTTTAAGATCCTGGAGACCGCCGGCGTGCTGAAGGTGGATCCCGCCGCCGGATATACCCCCGAGCTCAAGGATGTCACCGAAAATCCCCTGGATCTGGAGTTCGTAGAGATGGAGGCCGGCCTTACCGCCAACTCCCTGCCCGATGTGGCCGCCGCCTTTGTCAACGGTGCCCGGGCCATTGAGAACGGCCTTCTCATTGAAGACGCTATCTACGTCGAGTCTGTGGCCGACGGCACCGACAACCCCTACATCAACATCATTGCCGCCCGCACCGCCGATTTGAAGAATGACGTGTTCCTGAAGATCGCCGCCGCTTACCAGACCGCCGAGACGGCTCAGGCCATCCTGGATGTGTACCAGGGCGCCTACATCCCCGCCTTCGAGTATTGATAAAAAAGCAAAAAGAGGCGGGCATTTGCCCGCCTCTTTTGACAAAGGAGGATATCACCATGGAGTTTCGCAAAGAAGCGGAGGCTCTGGCCCCCTACCTCTCCGGTCTGCGCCGGGAGTTCCATATGCACCCCGAGGTGAGCCGGAAGGAGTTCTGGACGGCGGAGCGCATTGAGCAGGAGCTGGACGCCATCGGTATCACAGACCACAAGCGGGTGGACGGCTCCGGCGTCTACGCGGTGTTCCACGGAGACAAGCCGGGGGAGAGGGTTATGACTCTTCGGGCGGATATCGACGCCCTGCCCATTCAGGAGGAAAACCAGGATCTTTCCTACTGCTCCAAGGAACCGGGGGTCATGCACGCCTGCGGCCACGACTGCCACGCCGCTGGACTTTTGGGGGGCGCCAAGCTCCTCTTTGCCCACAAGGCGGAGTTTGGGGGAGAGGTGCGCCTCTTCTTCCAGCACGCTGAGGAGGTGGGCTACGGCGGCCGGGTCTTTGTGAAGGAGGGCCTCCTGGAGGGATCCGGCCGGGTCTTCGGCGTCCATGTGGCTTCCGATCTGAAGGTGGGCACTGTGGGGGTCAAGGTGGGGCCCAATAACGCCAGTGTAGACCATTTTAAAATTACGGTCAAGGGAAAGGCGGCCCACGTCTCCACTCCCCATTTGGGGGTGGACGCCCTCTACATCGCCAGTCAGATGGTGGTGGGTATCCAGGCCCTGGTGACCCGCCGGGTCTCCCCGGTAGACCCCCTGGTCATCGGGGTGGGGAAGCTGACAGCGGGCACCGCCTATAACATCGTGGCAGAGGATGCGGAGCTGGAGGGTACCGTTCGGGCCACGACTGTGGAGACCCGGAAGAACGTGCAGGAGTGGATCAACGCCCTCTGCGAGGAGACCGCCCGGCTCTACGGCGGCACGGCCAGGGTGGAGTGGACAGACTATGCCACCCCGCTTATCAACCCGGCCATTGGCTGTGAGGAGGCGGGGGAGATCGTCACCGACCTCTTCGGCTCCCAGGCCCTGGTGACGGAGCGGCCCATCTCCCTGGGCGGGGACGACTTTGCCGAGTTCCTCCTCACCGTCCCCGGCTGCTATGCCTATGTGGGCACCCAGAGTGACGACCCACATACCCAATATCCCCTCCACAACGGTCACGTGGACATGGACGAGGGGGCCTTGCCCATCGCCGCCGCTCTCCACGCCGAGTATACCTGGCGGTATCTTACCGGAGAGATTGGTTGACATAATCCAAAAGAATGCAAAGAAAAAGGCCACCCGAAAGGGTGGCCTTTTTGATAGAGAAAGTTGTATCAGCGCTTGCTGAACTGGGGGGCCCGACGGGCGGCTTTGAGGCCGTACTTCTTGCGCTCCTTCATACGAGGATCGCGGGTGAGGAAGCCGGCGGCCTTCAGAGCGGGCCGGTACTCGGGGTTGACCTCCAGCAGGGCACGGGCGATACCGTGGCGGATGGCGCCGGCCTGGCCGGTGACGCCGCCGCCGCTGACGGTGGCGGAGATATCCACCTTGCCCAGCAGGTCGGTGGTGACCAGGGGCTGACGGACGATGAGCTTCAGAGTGTCCAGACCGAAGTAGTCGTCGATGTCGCGGCCGTTGATGGTGATGGCGCCGGTGCCGTTGGGGAAGAGATGCACACGGGCCACGGAGGACTTCCGGCGGCCGGTGCCGTAAAGATAAGGCTTCTTGCTCTTATACATGGTCAGTTACCTCCTTAGTCCATCGTCCAGGGCTCGGGCTTCTGGGCGGCGTACTTGTGCTCGGTGCCGCGGCAGATGTGCAGCCGGCTCAGGGAGTCCTTGGTGAGGGTGTTGCGGGGCATCATGCCGCGCACAGCCAGCTTCATAGCCAGCTCGGGGTTCTTCTGCATCAGGGTCTTGTAGTCGACCTCTTTCAGGCCGCCCACCCAACCGGTGTGATGCCGGTAGTACTTCTGCTCCAGCTTCTTGCCGGTGAGCACAGCCTTCTCGGCGTTGAGGATGATGACGAAGTCACCGCAGTCGGCGTGGGGAGTGTACTCGGGCTTACGCTTGCCCCGCAGCAGGTCGGCGGCGATGACAGCGGTCTTGCCCAGGGGCTTGTTCGCCGCGTCAAGGATGTACCACTTGCGGACGATGTTGCCCTTGTTTGCCATAAATGTGGACATGGTCTAACCTCCAATTTGATGCTCAAAGTATGAGCGTTTTCACAAGGAAAGTGCTCCGAATCTGGACGTTCGGAGCGTTTTGTATTATAATACGGCTGACAGGGACTGTCAACGGATTTTTCGAGATTTTTTATTTGAAAAGCTGAAATCTCCTTTTTACAGCGTTTTTCTCTTAAAATCTTTTGATTGCTCCGTTTCGATTTTCAAATTTTCGGAGGCAGACAATGGAAAAGATCCTCTCTTTGGTACGCCGGTGCGTGGAGGACTACGATATGATCCAGGCCGGGGATCGGGTGGCGGTGGGGGTATCCGGGGGAAAGGACTCCCTGGTGACCCTGGCCGCCCTCAGCAAGCTGTCCCAATTTTACCCCAAGCCTTTTACGGTAGAGGCGGTGACCCTAGATATGGGGCCGGTGGACGGGGGGGAGGGGATGGACTTTCGCCCGGTGGCGGACTACTGCGCCTCCATCGGCGTGCCCTTTACCCTCATCCCCAGCGAGATCAGCCACATTATTTTTGATCTGCGCAAGGAGAAAAACCCCTGCTCCATGTGTGCCAAGATGCGCCGGGGAGCCCTCCACAACGCCCTGGCGGAGCGGGGCATCAAAAAAATTGCGCTGGGGCACCACTTTGACGACGCGGTGGAGACCTTTTTCCTCTCCCTCTTCTACGAGGGCCGCATCTCCTGCTTCCAGCCGGTGACCGAGCTGACCCGAACGGGCATCACCCAGATAAGGCCCCTTCTCTACTGTGGGGAGGGGATGGTGCGGGGGGCGGCCGCCCGGAACGGCCTGCCTGTGGTCTTCAACCCCTGCCCCGCCGACGGCACCACCAAGCGGCAGGAGGTGAAGGAGCTCATCCGGGATCTGGAGCACCGCTATCCGGGACTGAAAGAGCGGGTCTTTGGCTCCATGCAGCGGCTCCCCCTGCCGGAGTGGGGGCCGGTGGAGCACCGCCGGAGGCCCTACGCCGAACAGCCGGAGGAAAAAGATTAAACAACAAGGGGTGGGCAGTTTACTAAGCTGCCCACCCCTTTGACATGTGTAAATTATAGATCTCTTTTATTCAGGAGATAAATCACAACAACAAAGGTGAATGAGATCACCTGCGCAAGCATGATCCGCACGATCTGCATTTCGTCGGCCCCGCCACTCGTCACGACATGAAGCATATTGGCCGCGACCGTGTTATTAAAGAAATGGTCGGCCGCTCCCAACCAAAGAGTTCCCGTCATTCTATAAAGCAGGCCCCACTTTATGCTCATCAGTCCCGAAAGGACGATATAACCCGCTGCCATCAGGAGCATTTGGCCAAACTCCAGCTCGCCGCCGAAAAAGCTCCTGATGGGCATAACAAAATGCCACACCCCAAAAAGCAGAGCGGCCCCCACATTGGCCTTCGGAAAGGAATACTTATCAGAGATCACTTTGATAAAGAAGCCTCGAAACAAGCCCTCCTCCATCCAGACATTGATAAAGTTGAACACAATACAGAGCAAGAAAAAAAGGGCTCCTGTATTTTTGACCGCTATACCTGTCAGCGAAAATCCACTTATGTAGAGCTCCATATGCACCGCTTTGCCCTGCGTGGTCAAAAGGATGATCTCCATACCGTAAGAAACAGAGAAGCAGATGATACTTAAAAGCAGTCCCCGCAATGTGTTTTTTAGCATACCCTGCTTGCCGAACCCGATCTCGCTCCACTTTATATTTGCGGCCCTCAGTACAGCAAAAAGCAGAATGAGCCCAAAAACCTTGTGGATCAGGTTTTCACCTATCACCGTTTCATCGGTTCGGATCACAAAGTATTCGATAGACCTGACCCATAGACAAATGACAAACAAGAGACAGCATATGATAATGGGTTTCTCTTTAATATATTTTTTCACTTGGCTGCCTCCACAAAACCTGCATCTATTTCAAAAAATACTGCCATATCAAGAGTTATCGCATAGCCCCGATACCTTAACTTTACCGGCCCTGCTCCTCCAACAGCTTCTGCTTGATGTCCCAGAGCTTCTGGGACAAGTCCACATAGTAGTTGTGGGGGTTTTCAAAGCGCTTGACCTCGTCCCATTGGAGCCCCACCTGCTGGGCGCAGTAGGCGCGGATGTCCTGGATAGAGGGCCTATTATAGACCAGCTTGCCCCCCAGGAAGATGGGCTTCAAAAGCTCCACCGCGGTGAAGTTAGTGAAGGTCTTCCGCTTCCAGGTGGCATCCGGGTCAAAGAGCTCCAGGGGCTTATCCTCGTCCACCGTCTCGTCATGGAGGGTGATGAGGTCGGCAAAAGCCTTGCCGTCCGCCTTGTCGAAGAGGCGGTAGACCTTTTTGAAGTGGGGGGTGGTGATCTTGGCGGCATTTTCAGAAATTTTGATCTTGGGGATGATGTGACCTTCCTTGTCCTCCACGGCGGCCAGCTTGTATACGCCGCCAAAGACAGGCTCGGAGCGGGAGGTAATGAGCCGCTCGCCCACGCCGAAGGCGTCCAGCTTGGCCCCCTGGAGGAGCAGATCCCGGATGATATACTCGTCCAGGGCGTTGGAGGCAAAAATTTTACACTCGGTGAGCCCTGCCTCGTCCAGCATCTTTCGGGCTTTGCGGCTCAAATAGGCCAGATCGCCGGAGTCCAGCCGGATGCCGCAGGAGGTGATGCCCTGGGGAAGAAGTATTTCTTTGAAAGCTTTGATAGCGTTGGGTACGCCGGACTGGAGGACGTTGTAGGTGTCCACCAGCAAAGTGGCGTTGTGGGGGTAGAGCTGGCAGTAGGTACGGAAGGCGGTGAGCTCGTCGGGGAACATCTGCACCCAGGAGTGGGCCATGGTGCCCCCGGCAGGGGAGCCGTAAAGCTCGTCGGCCAGAGTGCAGGCGGTGCCGGAGCACCCGGCGATATAGGAGGCCCGGGCGCCCAGGATGGCGGCGTCGGGCCCCTGGGCCCGGCGGGAGCCAAACTCGCTCACCGGCCGGCCGTCGGCGGAGCGGACGATGCGGTTTGTTTTGGTGGCGATGAGAGACTGGTGATTCAGGGTCAGCAGGATAAAGGTCTCCACAAACTGGGCCTGGATGGCGTTGGCCCGGACGGTGAGGATGGGCTCGTGGGGGAAGATGGGGGTGCCTTCGGGCACCGCCCAGATGTCGCCGGTGAAGCGGAAGGAGCGCAGATAGGTCAAAAATTCCTCGCTGAAACAGCCCTTGCCCCGGAGATATTCAATGTCCTCATCGTCAAAGTTCAAATTCTCGATGTAATCGATGACCTGCTCCAGTCCGGCGGCGATGGCGAAGCCGCCCCCGTCGGGGACATTGCGGAAGAACACGTCGAAGTAGCAGATCTGGTCGGCCAGGCCGGTCTGAAAGTAGCCGTTGGCCATGGTCAGCTCATAGAAGTCGCAGAGCATAGTGTAATTGAGATGGTCTTTCATCACAAAACCGCCCCTTTCGGGTAAAAAGTTACCAATATTATACCTGTAAAACGGAGAGAAGGAAAGGAAAATTTAGCTTTTAACGATAGCTCAAAGGTAACCGTATTTTTTTCGCCTTTCCATCAGGAAAACGATGGACACCACCAAGGCCAAAGTCTCTGCCGCCGGGGTGGCCCACCAAATGCCTTCCAGTCCCAGCAGCCGGGGCAGGAGCAGGATAGACCCCACCTGAAACAGCAGTGTCCGGGAGAAGGAGATGGCGGCAGAGGCCAGGCCGTCTCCCAGGGCAGTGAAGAAGCCGGAGCAGAATACACTGATGCCCCCGGTAAGGAAGGCCAGACAGAAGATGCGCATTCCCGCCACGGTGATCTCCAGCAGCTGGGGGTCATAGCCCACAAAGATGGCGGAGAGGGGACGGGCCAGGAGCTGGGCGATGGCCACCATGCCCAGAGAGCACAGTACCATCACCGTCATACACTTGCGGAAGAGGCTTTTCAGCTCCCCGGTATTCCCCGCCCCGTAGTGGTAGCTGAAAATGGAGGCAGTGCCCATGGAGAAGCCGATAAACACGGCGGCAAAGACAAACTGGAGGTACATCATCACCGTGTAGGCCGCCACGCCCACAGAGCCGGCAGTGGCCATGAGGATCCGGTTATAGAGGGCGGTGACCAGGGAGCCGGATACGTTGCTCATCAGTTCCGAGGAGCCGTTGGCACAGCTTTTCAGCAGCATCCGGGGATAGAGATGGGTCCTGACCAGACGCAGGGGGCTTTTGTTGGGCAGCAGGAAGTAGATGAGGGGGATGATACCTCCCACCACATAGCCCGCCACCGTGGCCATGGCGGCGCCCGCTACCCCCCAGTCCAGTACGGCGATGAAGAGGTAGTCCAGAGCCATGTTGGCCACACCGGCGCCCACTGACAGCCACAGACCCATTTTGGGCCGCTCGGCACAGACCAGAAAGGACTGGAAGGAGGTTTGGAGCATAAAGATGGGAGCTCCGGCGGTCATGATCGTTCCATAGACCACACAGTCCCCCAAAAGGGCCTCATCAGCGCCAAAGAGGAGGGACAGGGGACGCATGAGCACCACGCACAGGGTGGACAGGGCTGCGCCCAGGGCGATGATGGTGAGGATAAGGGTGGTAAAATACTGTTTGGCCTTTTCCGGCTCACCCATGCCCATGGCCCGGGCTACCTCCGCAGCGCCGCCAGTGCCCAGCATGAAGCCGAAGGCGCCGATGATCATAGTAAGGGGATAGACGATGTTCACCGCCGCCAGGGCCTCCTGCCCCACCACGTTGGATACGAACAGGCCGTCTACGGTGGAGTAGATGGAGGTGACGATCATCATGATGATGGAGGGCAGGGTGAAGCGAAAGAGGCGGGAATAAGTAAAATGGTCGGATAGCTGAATGGGCATAAAAATAACTCCTTGTACTGAAAGAGCGGGCACCCCATAGCGGGGTGCCCGTTTGGAACGGCGTGTTGTGCGGTTGGACGAGGTTCAGATCGGGGTGGGGCCCATGGCGTTTTTCAGTTCCTGGCTGACAGCGGCGTTAAACAACCGCACCGCATAGTCGTGGAGGTTGCTCAAATGCCCGGCGATACTGCCGGCGGCGATCTCCTTTTCCAGCACGGAAAAGTCTCCGTCCAGGATGAACTTGGGCTCGGGATCCTTCTTGCCGTCCCCCAGCATACCAGGGCCGGCGTGGAGCTTCATGCGGCACAGGTTTTCCAGGCTCATTTCCACGTCCAGGGCGCACTTGGTGGTCAGCTTTTCATCCACATCGGGCTCAGAGAGTACCCCGATGAAGGGGGGCTCAATGAGGTCGTCCCACAGCTCCTCCTGGAGGCCCAGACGGTTCCGGGAAAAGGCGTTGACGTACCGCAGGCCGATGCGCTCGAAGAAGGCGGGCTGGTAGATCTGGATGAACAGGGCCAGAACCTTGTCCAGCTTCTGGGCAAAATCCTCCCAGCGGGTGTAGCGCAGGGTGGACAGAGCCACGAAATTCTGGGTCAGGTTGATCTTCCACAGTCCGTCGGTGGAGATAAAGTTGTAGTTGGTGATGGGGGGACTCTGCTCCACTTTGCCGTTCACCACCCGGGGGCTCTGCTGTTCCTGCCGGGCCACATACCGGGGAAAATCGGCCCGGACGGCCTCCTGGAACTGGGCGGGGTCGGTGGAGCCGATGGACAGGATGGTGGGAAAGCGAAGCTGGCAAATGACCTCGATGAGAGGGGAATTGACATAGGAATAGCGGGTATTGTCGGCAAACAACATGGTAAAAAACTCCTTTCCAAGGGTCGTTTTCCCTATTGTACCCGGATTTCGGGAAAATGTCAAAGAAAAGAGAGAACATAAAGTAAACTCTTGTGTTTACACCTAAAAGAAGCTATAATAGCCGCAAGTGACTGTTATTCAGATGGAAATGGGGCCGATCAATCAGACTCTGGAGGAAACATATATGGTCGAACAGGTGGCAGAAAATATTTACCGCATCGGGGTGCCCCTTCCGGGCAATCCGCTGAAGGAGCTCAACAGCTATTTTATCCGGGGAACAGATTCCGACCTGCTCATCGACACCGGCTTTCGTCGTCAGACCTGCCAACAGGCGCTGGAAGAGGGCCTTGCGGAGCTGGGCAGCGACCCGGCGCGCCGGGATGTGCTGCTGACCCACCTCCATTCCGACCACGCCGGCATGGCAGACCTTTTTGTGGGGCCGGGGCGGCACGTCTATATGGGAAAGGTGGACATGGAGCGGCTGGACACCTTCCTCCGGCGGCGGGGGCCCGACCCCCGTGAGCTGCGCTTTATCTCCGAGGGCTTTCCCACCGACCTGGTTCGGGCAGTGAGCGAGGTCAACCCTGCCAGTCAGGAGACCGTCCCCTGCATTGACGGGAGCTTCCAAGGTTTGGAGGACGGGGATGTTCTCCGGACGGGGGAGTACGAGCTGAAGACCCTTCTGGTTCCCGGCCATACCCCCGGCAACTGTATGTTCTGGGTGGAGGAGCAGGGCATCATGTTCTCCGGCGACCACATTCTCTTTGACATCACCCCCAATATCACCGAGTGGTCCGGCGTGGACGACGCCCTGGGGGCCTACCTGGATAGCCTGAGAAAGGTGAAGGGCTACCCGGTGAAGCTGACTCTTCCGGGACATCGGAAAACTGGGGACTACCGGGCGCGGATCGAGCATCTCCTGTCCCACCACCAAAAGCGCCTGGAGGAGGCGCTGTCGGTGGTGAGGGCGGCCCCCGGCCTTACTGCCTATGAGATCGCCGGGAAAATGACCTGGAAGATCCGGGCCAACAGCTGGGAGGACTTCCCCATGGTACAGAAGTGGTTTGCGGTGGGGGAGTGCCTGTCCCATCTGGACTACCTGCGCCGGCGGGATAAGGTGCGCCGGGAGGAAAAGGACGGCCTGTGGCGCTATGAGGCAATATAAAAGAATAAAAACGAGGGAGATCTGACCATGAAGCATATCTATCTGAATTTGAAGCGGTTTGACGTTCCTGTGGAGTTGGGAGGCGTGAACCGGCTGGCGCAGGTATCCGATTGGGCAAAGACCATTGTGACGGGCACACAGGAGGCACTGAAGGGCTACGACAGAGACAAGGTGGAGTTCGCCATGTTCTTTCCCGAGGCCCATCTTTTGAACGCTGTGGCAGCCAAGAGCGACAAGAGCCCCATCCAAGTGGGCTGTCAGGGGGTCTTCCGGGCGGACACCGCCGTGGGCGGGAACTTTGGCGCCTTTACCACCGGCCGCCCCGCCGCTGCCGCCAAGGCTCTGGGGTGCGAGTACGTCCTTATCGGCCACTGTGAGGAGCGTAACGACAAACGGGGTATCCTGGAGGAGGGGGGCGTCGTTGGCTCCGCTGCCGCTCAGGCGGTGAACAGGCTGCTGAACGCAGAGGTCAAGCAGGCCCAGGCCAGAGGGCTGAAGGTGCTCTATTGCATTGGTGAGCGCAGTGAGGAGCAGGAGACCTGGCAGCAGGTGCTGGGAAGCCAACTGTCTGTGGGCCTGGAGGGCGTGGACAAGGCCGGGGTGGCCATCGCCTACGAGCCGGTGTGGAGCATTGGCCCCGGCAAGACCCCTGCCGACAAGCCCTACATTACCAAGGTGGCCGCCTTTGTCAAGGAGCAGACCGGCGGCATGGATGTGGCTTATGGCGGCGGCCTCAAGACCGATAATGCCGAGATGCTGGCCTCCATCCCCGAGATCGACGGCGGACTGATCGCCCTGACCCGGTTCAGCGGGGAGATCGGCTTCTATCCCCAGGAATATCTGGACATCATTCGCCTTTACCTGGGAGAATGACGATATCGAAGGAGCGGGCTGTTCTGGAATGCAGTCAATAGGGTGAGGAGAGCGCGATGATAAATCTTATTTTGGCCCTGGTGGCCTTTGGAGCCAGTACGGTGGGGGCCATCTGCGGTATTGGCGGCGGCGTGGTCATCAAGCCGGTGCTGGACGTGCTGAATGTGGCCGGCGTATCCACGATCAACTTCCTGTCGGGCTGCACGGTACTGGCTATGAGCTGTTATTCCGTGGTCAAATCCCTGGGAACGAAGTCGGAAGGGGTGGAGCTGAAGACCGGCACCCCCCTTGCCATCGGCGCGGCCTTGGGCGGCGTAGGGGGGAAAGTCCTGTTTGACCTTCTGCGTGGGTCGTTCGCCCAGCCGGAGCGGGTCAGCGGCTATCAGGCGGTGGGCCTGGGCCTGATGACGTTTATCACTCTGCTCTATACCGCTTTTCAGTCCAGGGTAAAGACCCACCGGGTGGAGAGCCGTGCGGCCTGTGTCTTTATTGGTCTGCTTTTGGGCGTGACCTCCAGCTTCCTGGGCATAGGCGGCGGGCCTATCAACCTGATGGTGCTGTATTTCTTCTTTTCCATGACTCCCAAGGCGGCGGCCCGGAACAGCCTGTACATCATCCTTGTTTCCCAGAGCACCAGTCTTTTGACCACCCTGGTCACCCGCAGTGTGCCTCCCTTCCAGCCCGTCTGGCTGGTGCTGATGGCCGGGGGCGGCATCTTGGGCGGTATGGCAGGGCGAAAGCTGAATAAAAAGCTCGGCGAGGAGCAGGTGTCCCGGCTGTTTATGGGCCTGCTTCTGGTCATTATGGGGATCAGCGTCTTTAATGCCTATCGGAGTTTGGTGTGAGAATAAAAAACCGGGGCCGGACATTTGTCCGGCCCCGGTCTTCTTTTATTCTCCCCAAAGAACGATTTGGCCTGCGGCCAGACTCTGGGGCACATGGATGAGCCGTTGATTGGAGGAGCCCCGGAAGAGGAGGGTGATATCGTGGAGCTCCTCCACGAATTCCCCATCCACCAGTACGTCGAAGAGGGACAGCACCTGGTCGGTGACCTCGCACCGGCACCGGGAAGGGGTAAGGCCCCGCAGCTCCTCCCAGGTGTACCCGGAGTAGCACCAGATGTCCTTTCCCGGCTGTTCCTCCTTCAGCCGCCGCAGAAAGGGGAGCAGGCCCCGCTGGTTCTCCGGCTCCATGGGCTCCCCCCCCAGAAGGGTCAGCCCCTGGACAAAGTGGGGGGCCATCTCCTCCAACAACCTGTCCTCCACCTCCTTGGTGAAGGGCTCACCGTAGTCAAAGGCCCAGGTCTCGGGCTGGAAACAGTTTTTGCAGTGGTGGGTACAGCCGGAGACGAAGAGGGTCACCCGGACGCCGGGGCCGTCGGCAATGTCCCGGGGCTTGATGTTGCAGTAGTTCATAAAACTCGCTCCTTTTGAAAATCAACCAGGGGTTTGGTGACAACCCCGGCCGGGAATGGTAAGATAGGGGACAGAAAGGGCGTGAGAGCGTGGACAATCAGCGCATCGGAGATTTCATCCGTGAACTGCGAAAGGAAAAGGGCCTGACCCAAAAGGAGGTGGCCGAGGCCCTCCATATCACCGACCGGGCGGTGTCCAAGTGGGAGCGGGGCCTCAACGCCCCGGATATCGCCCTGCTGGAGCCGCTGGCGGAGCTTTTCGGCGTGTCGGTGGGAGAGCTTATCCGGGGACAGCGGTGGGAGGAGGTCCCGGTGGATGATACCAGGAGCCTGCTGGAGTACTCCCGGGTGGAGATCGCCCGGAAGGTCTGGGGGGAGAGGAAGAAGTATATCGCTCTCCTGGCCCTGGTTTTGATGCTGGTCGGAGCTCTTCTCTGGCGCAGCGGGGTGTTTTTTCTGTTGGACAAAAAGCCTTCCCCCGATGGACAGAGTATGGTGCGGGTGTACAGCAAGGAGTGGGACTTCTGGCCTCTGCACTTCACACTGAAAGACGCGGTGCAGCTGGTTTTGAAGGATAGGGGCCAAACGGGCTATATCGCCTACGGCAATGGTGAATATGAGGGCCTTTGGTGGGCCCCCGACGGGCGGAAGTACGTGATGAGCTTTTGGCAGGGAGGAAAGCACTGGGTGGTGCTCAACTGGCTGGATCGGAACACGGAGTGGAATTTGAATCCCATCCTGAACATGGGGGGAGAGGATACGGAATACCAGTTTCTCCAATGGGGAAAGGATGGGGCGTCCATGCTGTTTTATTACAACAGGGAAAAGGAGGGCGTCCCGGAGGAGGGCTATTTCTGGTTCAACTGCGAGACTGGGAGGATCGGCGGGGAGATGGAGCTGCCGCAATAAGAAAGGGGCGGGCAAAATGCCCGCCCCTTTCGGGCTTTTTCAGAGTTAAACAGAGCGCTTCAAGGCTTACAGGTGGAGCACTCTCTCCTTAATTTCCTGGGTGCGGCCCTGGTTCCAGAACTGGGTACCGATATACCCACAGGTGCGCCGGGCCACGTTCATCTTGTCCTGATCCTGGTTGTGGCAGTGGGGGCACTCCCACACCAGCTTGCCATCGTCCTCCACGATCTCGATCTCCCCGTCGAAGCCGCAGACCTGGCAGTAGTCGCTCTTGGTGTTCAGCTCGGCGTACATGATATTGTCGTAGATGAACTGCATGAGGGAGAGCACCGCCGGCAGGTTCTGCTGCATGTTGGGCACTTCCACATAGCTGATGGCGCCGCCGGGGGAGAGCTGCTGGAACTTGGCCTCAAAGGCCAGCTTGGAGAAGGCGTCGATCTCCTCGGTGACGTGGATATGGTAGGAGTTGGTGATGTAGGCCTTGTCGGTGACCCCCTCGATGATGCCGAAGCGCTTCTGGAGGCACTTGGCGAAGCGGTAGGTGGTGGACTCCAGGGGGGTGCCGTAGAGGGAGAAGTCGATGTTGCTCTCCGCCTTCCACTTCTTACAGGCGTCGTTCATGTGCTGCATGATCTCCAGGCCGAAGGGGGTGCCCACTTCCGGCTCGGTGTGGGAGACGCCGGTCATGTACTTGACGCACTCGTAGAGGCCGGCGTAGCCCAGGGAGATGGTGGAGTAGCCGTTGAAGAGGAGCTTGTCGATGGGCTCCCCCTTCTCCAGCCGGGCCAGGGCGCCATATTGCCAGAGGATGGGGGCGGCGTCGGAGAGGGTGCCCTTCAGGCGGTTGTGACGGCAGAGGAGGGCCTTGTGGCACAGCTCCAGCCGCTCGTCAAAGATGCGCCAGAACTCGTCCCGGTCTTTCTGGGAGGAGAGGGCCACATCCACCAGGTTGATGGTGCACACGCCCTGGTTGAAACGGCCGTAGTACTTGTGTTTGCCCGGTTCATAGTTTTTGGCGTTGGCGATGTTGCCCACGCCGGCCTCGGTGAACCGGTCGGGGGTGAGGAAGGAGCGGCAGCCCATGCAGGTGTACACGTCGCCCTTGTCCCGGAGCATGATCTTCTCGGAGATGTAGTCGGGCACCATCCGCTTGGCGGTGCACTTGGCGGCCAGCTCGGTGAGGTACCAATATTCGCTGCCCTCGGTGACGTTGTCCTCCTCCAGCACGTAGATGAGCTTGGGGAAGGCGGGGGTGATGTAGACCCCGGCCTCGTTCTTTACGCCCTTATAGCGCTGGAGCAGGGTCTCCTCGATAATGACGGCCAGATCCTTTTTCTCCTGCTCGCTGCGGGCCTCACCCAGGTACATGAAGACGGTGATAAAGGGGGCCTGGCCATTGGTGGTCATAAGGGTGACCACCTGATACTGGATGGTCTGGACGCCCCGGCGGATCTCCTCCCGCAGGCGGTTCTCCACGATCTCGGAGATCTGCTCGTCGTCCACGTCGTGGCCCAGGATCTTGCACTCATCGACCACGTCCCGGCGGATCTTCTGCCGGGAGATGTTGACGAAGGGGGCCAGGTGGCTCAAAGAGATGGACTGGCCGCCGTACTGATTGGAGGCCACCTGGGCGATGATCTGGGTGGCGATGTTGCAGGCGGTGGAGAAGGAGTGGGGCTTTTCGATCATGGTGCCGGAGATGACGGTGCCGTTTTGCAGCATATCCTCCAGGTTCACCAGGTCGCAGTTGTGCATGTGCTGGGCATAGTAGTCCATGTCGTGGAAGTGGATGATGCCCGCCTCGTGGGCCTCCACGATCTCGGGCGGCAGCAGCACCCGCTTGGTCAAGTCCTTGGACACCTCGCCCGCCATGTAGTCCCGCTGGACGGCGTTGACCTTGGGGTCTTTGTTGGCGTTCTCCTGCTTGACCTCCTCGTTGTTGGACTCGATGAGGGTCAAGATCTGCTCGTCGGTGGTGTTGGCGGCCCGGGCCAGGGAGCGGGTGTAGCGGTAGCGGATGTACCGCTTGGCGGTCTCGTAGGCGCCGGCCTTCATGATCTCGACCTCTACCAGTTCCTGGATCTCCTCCACAGAGAGGGCGCGTCCGATTTGAACGGCCACCGCCTCAATGGTGTCGGAGATGGTGCGGATCTGGGTGGGGGTCAGCTCCCGGGCACCATTGGTGGCGGCGTTAGCCTTGGCAATGGCGTTAAAAATCTTCTCGGAGTCAAAGGTAACTTCCTGGCCGCTGCGTTTGATGATCTTCATTTGTGGTGTCGTCCCCTCTTTCTATATTATAAGCAAAGGGCGCAGTGACGCCCTTTTGTCGCTCGGTGATATCAAGTATACACTATGTTGGGGTAGGAATCAAGAGAAAAAACACAAGATGTGGTGTTTATTTTTTGACGGTCTGCATAGATATTGTTTTTCCGGCGTTTCGTGGGAAAATGGAGACGAAATCCGCTTTTTTGCGGAAATTTTTTCTTTTTTGTGTTATACTATCAAAATAATGGGAAGGATATCCTGGCCCGATATGTGGGGGAGGGGCAGAAAATGGACAAGAAAAACAGGATGCCGGAGCTGGACTATGTCCGGGTGCTGGCCATGATCGGTGTGGTGGTCATCCACGTCACCGGCGCTTTCGTCTACCAGGACTCCGCCCACACTCTGTGGGGCATGAATCTGGCCTTTCTCTTTAACCAGGTGGTGCGGTTTGCTGTGCCCATTTTCATGGTGCTCTCCGGGCTGTCCCTTGGTTTTGGGGAAGTGCGATCCTGTGGGCAGTTCTGGAAGGCGCGGTTTATCAAGCTCCTGCCGCCCTATCTGGTGTGGAGCCTTCTCTACTGGGGCTTCTATCACCGCTTCCAGAGCTGGGAGGGGGTAGGCAGCGCCCTTCTCTGGGGTACCAGCTCCGCCCACCTCTATTTCATTGCCATCACTCTGCAGTTCTATCTTTTTTACCCTCTGCTCCGCCGCCTGACAGACCGCTGGCCCCTTCAGACCCTTCTGGCGGCGGTGGCGGTATCTCTGGCCTGTCAGCAATATGTCTTTTATGCCGGCACCGGCTTTTTGCCCGGGGGCCTTCCGCTATGGGAGCTTCTGCCCACCTGGGCTGCCTACTTTGTTCTGGGTATGGCCCTCCATCAGTGGGGCCTTCCCAAGCTGTGCCGCTGGTGCGGGAAAAACCTGCCGTTTCTGGCGGTGCTGTCGGCCCTGTCGGCCCTGGTCTACGCCTATGAGAGCCGCCTTACAGGCTCCCTGGACTCTCTGAAATGGCAGCTTTTCTTCTATACGCCTCTCATCCTTTTGTTGTCTCTGGGCTTGGGAGCCCGGCTAAAGGGTAGGGAGGAGGTGGATCGGGCGGTGTCCTTCCTGGCAAAGCGCTCCCAGACCGTCTTTTTCTGTCATGTGCTCCTGCTGGAGTGTCTTCGGAAGGTGAGCCTTTTCAATGGCGGCATGAAGGCTATGCTGTTGACCTTTGTGGTGCTTTTGCCCCTGTCCATTCTGGCGGCCTGGGTCATCGACGGCGCTTTGGGGGGCGTGAAGAGCGCTTTGGCCGGGGTAAAGGATCAGAAATAATGAATATATGCAGTTGATTATGCATAAACATTCGTGAAAAAATTTCTAAAAGAGAGGGGGCTATTTGCCCTCTCTCTTGTGATTTTTGTGGAAAAGGACTGTGAGAAAAAGAAAGTGGCCCTGTGGAATTGACTTTAGATAAGGTGTGTATTATACTGCATATATATTTTGAAAGGTGCTATTTTCAACAAAATATAAGCAAAACACCGATTTGGAGGAAAGAAGAATGAAATTTTATCGTATGGCAGCTCTGGGCCTTGGCCTGAGCCTGGCCCTCACCGCCTGCGGCGGCGGGGAGCCCAAGCCCTCCGGCGCCGCTGACGGCGCTGGCAACAGCGTCCTTACTATTGCCATCCAGGACGAGGTGGAGGGGTGCGACATTCAGCAGATCGGCTGGGAGAATGTGGTGCAGTCTCTGCTCTACGAGCCCCTGGTGGTCTTCAGCCCCGACCTGTCCGAGATCCAGCCTGCCTTTGCCGAGAGCTACACTGTGGCGGAGGATGGCTCCTATATTGAGTTTGTGCTTCCCGCCGACGCCAAGTTCTCCAACGGCGATGTGTGTGACGCCGCGGCGGTGAAGGCCTCTGAGGAGCGGTTCCTGGCCATCAGCGAGTATGCCGGTGACTTGGACGCTGTTGCCGACATCGAGGTGGTGGATGAGCGCACCATCCGCTACAACCTCACCGGCCCCGCCCCCTACATGTGGGCCTCCCTCACCAGCACCTACGGCGGCATCAACAATGTGGCCGTGGCCGAGACCATGGACGACGCGGCCTTCAACCGCAAGCCCGTCACCAACGGCCCCTACTACGTTGAGGAGTGGCTCCAGGGCTCCCAGATCACCCTGAAGCGCAACGAGTACTACAAGACCAATAACCCCAATGTCTCCAACCAGGGCGTGTGTGCCTATGAGACCATCGTGGTGCGCTTTATTCCTGACGAATTCACCCGGGTCAGCGAGCTCAAGAGCGGCAACGTGGATATCATCTACGACGTGCCCACCGCCAGCATCAGCGAGCTGGAGGGCAATCCCGACCTGACCACCTACCGTTACAAGCAGGCCGGTGTGTCCTACATGAACCTGCAGACCGAGAAGGGCGTCACCGCCGACGTGAAGGTGCGCCAAGCTCTGACCCACGCTATCAACAAGGAGGAGATCGCTGCCGCTTTGGACGGTGTGGTCACCCCCACCTACGGCTTTATCTCCGAGGCCCAGGCCGGATACAGCGCCGCCAAGGAGCAGGAGCTGGCCTCTAAGCTGGGCTATGACCCCGAGCTGGCCAAGTCCATCCTGGCCGAGGCCGGCTGGACGGACACCAACGGTGACGGCATCGTGGACAAGGACGGTCAGCCCCTCTCCTTTGAGATGCTCATTTCTTCCGACCGGGCTTCCCTGAAGGCCGCCGGCCCTGTGCTCCAGAACCAGTTTGCCGCCATCGGTGTGGATGCCCAGATCCGGGAGTACGAGGGCTCCTACGTCAAGCAGCTGGTGCGGGATGACGACTACACCATGGCCAGCCGCAACTACGTTTGGAACGACGCCGATATCCTCTACTACGTCTTTACCGAGGCCTCCGGCTATCCCTGGGATGTGGCCGAGGTCACCGACGCCTTTGTGGCGGCCCGGGTGGAGAACGACACCGCTAAGCGTGTGGCCGCCTATGAGGTGGCACAGGATCGGCTGGTGGAGCAGTACAAGGCCATCTCCCTCTTTGCCGATAACTACTGCGTGGCCTCCAAGAATAACATCAAGGGCCTGATGATCACCAACGATGGCCGTTCCTGGTACAACGACGTAACGGGCGGTTAAGAGATGGAGACACTGGAACAGGCTGTTGACCGGGTGGTGGGGAAGGTCATGGGTGACCACACCCCCGGCTGTACCATCCTGCTGGCCAAGGGGGGGCAGGTGCTCCTGCGCAAGGGCTACGGCATGGCCGACCTGGAAAAGGGCATCCCCATCCGGCCGGAGGATAACTTCATCATCGCCTCCAACACCAAGCAGTTTACCTGCCTTGCCATCCTCATGCTGCGGGATCGGGGGCTGCTGGACTTGGACGAGAGCATCGAGCGGTTTTTCCCCGACTTTCCCGACTACCGCAAGGAGGTCACGGTGCGGATGCTCATGGCCCACACCTCCGGTATCCGGGAGTACTTTGAAGAGGGGTTCCGCTTCAATGAGGAGAAGCTGAAAACGGCGGACACCGCCCAGCTTCTGGAGATCGCCAAGGGCTTTGGCCCCAACCTGAACTTCGAGCCGGACACCAAGTGGGACTACTGCAACACCGCTTATGTGATGTTGGGCGACATCGTCCGCCAGCTGACGGGCAAACCCTTTGGCCAGTTCCTGGAAAGCGAGATTTTCGCCCCCCTGGGCATGAGCCATACGGTGGCGCCCGACTATATGGACCAGCCGGATCCCCGCCAGGTGGTGGGCTACTCCGACGAGAAGGAGAAGGGAGTCTTCGTCCCCCAGCCTTACGATATGCTGCTGGTGGGCTACGCTGACGGCAATATCTCCTCCAATGTGGACGACCTGCTCAAGTGGCACCAATTCCTCTACGAGAGCGGCAGCGAGGCCATTGTGAAGCGGAGCACCCTTCAGGAGCTCTTTGACTCCCACAAGCTCAAGGACGGTACGCCCACCAATTACGGTCTGGGCTTCTTCCTGGATCAGGTGGAGGGCAAGTCCCAGAGCTATCCCGGCCATAAGGAAATTTGGCACACCGGCGGCACCATGGGCTTTATCTCACGGATCAGCCGGTTCACCGAGGATGGCGTCACCGCCATCATGCTCACCAACTGGAATGGCGTCCCCCGGGACGAACAGCTCTTTTTCCCCATCATGGATGAGCTGTTTGCCCGGTTGTGAGCGAAACATACCCCAAGGAATGGAAGATTCAACGGGGAGCAACGGCACTTTTCTGCCGTTGCTCCCTTTGGGCACTTCTGACTCGTTGCTTTAACAAGGAGGGATCGGCTTGAGCGATATGGGCAAATACATACTGCGGCGGCTGCTCACCGGCGTGCTGGTGGTGCTGTGCGTGACCATCATCATCTTCGGCATCATGCAGGCCATGCCGGGCAACCCCATCGACCTGATGGTGGACACCCGTGTTTCGCCGGAGAAGGTGGCGGAGCTGAAGGCCCGCTGGGGACTGGATAAGCCCCCGGTGGTGCAGTACTTTTACTGGCTGGGGAACATCCTGCGGGGGGACTTTGGCACCTCCATCACCACCAAGCAGGAGGTGTTTTTCCTCATCAAGCAGCGCCTGCCCTATACCCTGATGCTCACCGGCGCCGCCGTAGTCATCGAGTATCTGGTGGCGGTGCCCCTGGGCCTTCTGGCCGCAGTGCGCAAGGAGAAGCTCATGGACAAGTCCCTTACCATCATCATGGTGGTGCTGTGGTCTATGCCCACCTTCTGGCTGGGCGTGCTGTTCATCATGGAGTTTGCCATCAACAACCGCTTTTTCCCCATCTCGGGTTACAGCGGCCTGAAGTCTCTGGTGCTTCCGGCGTTGACCCTGGCCCTTCCGTCTCTGGCTCAGATCTTCCGCCTGACCCGCAGCGAGGTGCTGGATGTGATGGAGGAGCGGTACGTGGAGACCGCCTACGCCAAGGGCGTGGCCGACAAGAGCGTGCTTATCCGCCATGTGCTGCGAAATGCCCTTATTCCGGTGACGGTGACCTTCTTCCTCAACCTTCCGTGGCTCATCGGCGGGTCTGTGGTGGTGGAGAATGTTTTTGCCTGGCCGGGAATGGGTCAGCTTTTGTGGAAGGGCATTGCCAAGCAGGACTTTCCCATCGTCCAGGGCATCACCTTTGTCATCGCCATCCTGACCGTCATCTGTAATCTCATCGGAGATATCGTCTCCGGCATCCTGGATCCCCGGATCCGTGTGGAATAAGGGGGTGGGAGCATGAAAAAGAGTAAGCTCTGGCAAGTGGCAAGAAAGCCGTTGTTCTTCATCGGCTTTCTCATGCTGGCGGTGGTGGTCATCGCCGCCCTCTTCGCGCCCCTGATCGCCCCCCACGGCTACGCGGAGATGAATCTGGCACTCAAGTTTACCGCACCCTGCGCCCAGTTCCCTCTGGGTACCGACCAGTATGGCCGGTGTGTCTTCAGCCGCATCGTCTATGGCTCCCGCATTGCCCTGAAGGTGGGCATCATGGCGGTGGTCATCGAGACCGGCATCGGCGTGACTTTGGGCATCATTGCCGGCTATTACGGCAAGAAGCTGGATCAGGCCATCATGTTCCTCACTGATATGATCTGGTCCATCCCGCCCATCATACTGGCCATGGCCATCGTCCTGCTGCTGACCCCCAGTGCGGAGAATGTGGCCATCTCCGTGGCTCTGGTCACCTGGGCCCAGTTCACCAAGATCGTCCGGGTGAAGGTACAGTCCATCAAGAACCTGTCCTACATCCAGGCCGCCAAGGTCTATGGGGAGAGCGATGTGCAGATCATCCTGCGGTACATCCTGCCCAATCTGACCTCCACCATCGTGATCCTGGCTTCTCTGGCCCTGCCCTCCGCTATTTTGTCCACCACCTCCATGGGCTTTTTGAGCCTGGGCGCCCAGGAGCCCCTGCCGGACTGGGGCATGATCCTCTCCGGCGGCATCCAGTTCATCGAGCGGGCCTCCTGGATCTCCTTCTGGCCCGGTCTTGCCATCGTGTGGACGGTGCTGGGCTTCAACCTGGCTGCGGAGGGCCTGAAGGAACTTTTGGATCCCCGGATGAAGGTGTAAAGCATGGAAGAGAAGATTTTACAAGTAAAAGAACTGTCGGTGTCCTTCTCCGGCGGCGTTCAGGCTGTCTCCAAGGTCAGCTTTGACCTGAACCGGGGGGAGACCTTCGCCCTGGTGGGGGAGTCCGGCTGCGGCAAATCCACCACCGCCCGGGCCATCATGCGCCTTATCCGTGCCCCCGGCCGTATCACCGGCGGGGAGGTCTATTTCGAGGGCAAGGAACTGCTGGGCCTCAGCGAAAAGGAAATGACCGCCGTCCGGGGGAAGAATATCGGCATGATATTCCAGAACCCTCTGGATTCCCTCAACCCGGTATATACCTCCGGCAGTCAGGTGGCCGAGGGCCTCATTGTGGACAAGATGGAGAAGGGGGAGGCCTGGGCCCTGGTGGAGGAGACCTTCCGGGACGTGAAGATCCCCGACGCGGAAAAGCGGGTGAAGTCCTACCCTCACGAGATATCCGGCGGCATGCGCCAGCGGGTGATGATCGGCATGATGCTCTGCCGCCACCCAAAGCTCCTCATCGCCGACGAGCCCACCACCGCCCTGGATGTGACCATCCAGGCGGGCATCATCGAGCTGATGAACGATCTGCGGCGTAAGTACGATACCGCCGTACTGATGATCACCCACGATTTCGGCATCGTGGCCGACATGGCCGACCGGGTGGGGGTCATGTACGCCGGGGAGATCGTGGAGCTGGGGGATGTGTTTACCATCTTCGACCACCCCCTTCATCCCTACACCCGGCTCTTGATGAAGGCCCTGCCCGTCATCACCAAGAAGGAGGGACGGCTGGAGACCATCCCCGGCACCGTGCCCGACCTGTCCAAGCCCATTCAGGGCTGCCGGTTCGCCGACCGCTGTCCCGATGCCTGCGATGCCTGCCGCCAGTATTCTCCCGCCATGGTGGAGGCGGAACCTGGGCACCTGTGTGCCTGCCATCGTGTGAAGGGGGGTGAGGGGAATGAGTGAGCCTCTGCTTCGGGTAGAGCATCTGAAAAAGTACTTT
Source organism: uncultured Pseudoflavonifractor sp. (assembly GCA_947425785.1). GTDB lineage: Bacteria > Bacillota > Clostridia > Oscillospirales > Oscillospiraceae > Vermiculatibacterium. Next base: position 100,504 of record CANEAY010000002.1, read on the forward strand.
CCCCTCCGGGGCGGCCTGAAAAAGAACGCCGCCTTTGTCCGGGCCGTGGATGATGTGAGCTTCACCATCCGGCCGGGGGAGACTCTGGGCCTGGTGGGGGAGTCCGGCTCTGGTAAGACCACCCTGGCCCAGATGATCCTGGGCCTTTTGCCCCCCACCGAGGGCACCATTACCCTGGACGGAGCGGATATCTGGGACAAAGCCCACCGGGCCCAGTTCCACAAATCCATCGGTGCGGTGTTTCAGGATCCCGCCTCCTCGCTCAACCCCAGGACTACGGTGTACCGTTCTCTGGAACGGCCTCTGGAGCTGAACGGCTACAGCAAGGGAGACGCCCGTGACCTCATCTACGAGACGGCGGAGAAGGTGAACCTGGGCCGGGAGCTGCTGGAGCGGTTCCCCTATGAGCTCTCCGGCGGTCAGCAGCAGCGGGTGTCCATCGCCCGGGCCATCATGCTGAGGCCCAAGCTGTTGGTACTGGATGAGCCCACCTCCGCCCTGGACGTGTCCGTCCAGGCCCAGACCCTCAACGAATTGCTGGAGCTCCAGCAGAAGTTCGGCCTGGCCTATCTCTTTATCACCCACAACCTCTCGGTGGTGCGCTACATGAGTGACCGCATCTGCGTGCTCTATGGCGGCAAGATCATGGAACTGGGGGAGACCGAGGCGGTCTACGACCACTACGTTCACCCCTATACTTTGAGCCTGCTCTCCTCGGTGCCGCCCCTGCACCCCAGTCAGCGAAACCGAAAGAAGTACCTGCTCACCGGGGATATGCCCAGCCTGATCGGTGAACTAAAGGGCTGCCGTTTTGCCTCCCGCTGTCCCTTTGCCCAGGATTCCTGCCGGGAAGCGGAGCCGGAGTGTAAGGACATGGGCGGCGAACATTTGGCCGCCTGTGCTTTTGCCGGGGAACTGGACTTTCAGAAGGATTGATACAAGACGGCTCCGGGGCTATGCCCCGGAGCCGTTGAAGAAAGGTGGATCATAAAAATGTACGATACCCTTATCGTCGGGGGACAGTACCCCAACTTTGACACCGGCAAGCTGGAGCGGGCGGAGATCGCCCTGAAGGAGGGCAAGATCGCCGCCATCCTCCCCGCCGGGGAGTGCCCCCAGGCCACAAAGGTCATAGACGCCACGGGCATGGTGGTTTCTCCCGGTTTTATCGATATGCATATGCATGAGGAGGAGTTCAAGGACGGCTCCCACAGCTACGACATCGCCGAATATATGGCCAGGCAGGGGGTCACCACCTGCCTGGCGGGCAACTGCGGCCAGCAGAACCACCGTCTGGCCGATTTCAAGGCCATCCTGGCGGACAACGGCGGCGCCCCGGTGAACTACATCATGCTGGCGGGCTACAACTCCCTCCGGGAGGAAGAGGGCCTGGGCTGGTACGAGGCCATTGGCCCGGACAAGCAGGCCAAGGTGCTGGATAAGCTGAAGGAGGAGCTGGAGGAGGGGGCTTGGGGCCTCTCCTTCGGTCTGGAGTATAGCCCCGGTATCTCCGCCCAGGAGATGACCCAGGCCGTCCAGGCAGTGAAGGGGTACGATCCCTTTGTCTCCATCCACTTCCGGGCGGATTGTGAAGAGTGCATGGCTTCCCTTCAGGAGATGGCTCAGCTCTCCCGGGACACCGGGTGCCGGGTGCAGGTGTCCCATTTGAGCAGTCTGGCGGGCACCGCCCACAATATGCCCCAGTCCCTGGATTTCCTGGCGGGGGAGATAGAGAAAAATCCTCTGCTGGGCTATGACACCTATCCCTACTGCGCCTTCTCCACCGGTATCGGCACCGCTGTTTTTGACATGGACTGGCGGGAAAAGTGGGGGGTAGATTATGATATCATTCTCTTGCTCCACGAGCCTTACGCCGGACAGCGCTGTACAAAGGAACTCTATGAGAAGGTACGCCGGGAGACCCCGGAGGCCCATGTGGTAGCCTTCGCCATGGACGAGGAGAGCATCCGCGCCGCCATCGCCCACCCCGCTGGACTGCTGGGCAGTGACGGCGGCATCACCGACGGCACCGGACATCCCCGGTGCGCCGGAACGTTCCCCCGTATCCTGGGCAAGTATGTGAGGGAGGAGAAGGCCCTTACCCTCATGGAGGCCCTGGACAAGATGACCCGCCGGGCTGCCCGGCGTATCGGCCTGCCCACCAAGGGCCAGATTAGGGAGGGGATGGACGCCGACCTGGTCATCTTTGACCCGGACACGATCTCTGACGGGGCCACCTTTACCGACATCACCCTGCCCAACCGGGGCATTGAGGCCGTACTGGTCTCCGGCGTGGTCACAGTGGAGGGCAGTACCCTCACCGGGGCCCTCCCCGGCCGGTTCTTGAGCCGGAAGGGCTGAAAAGGGAGGAAGAGACGATGGAAAAGAAGAGCTATCCCCGGCTACTGTGTGATCTGGGCCTGTTGCGGCAGAACGTCACCCAGGTGACCCGCCGCTGTCACGACAGCGGTATCAAGGTGGCCGGTGTGGTGAAGGGCATCAACGCCCGGGAGCCCATGGTGGAGCAGTTTGCCAAGGGGGGCTGTGACCAGCTGGCCTCTTCTCGCTTGAGTCAGTTGGAGACCTTTGCATCCCTGGGCCTTCCCACCATGCTCATCCGGGTGCCCATGCTCTCCGAGGTGGAGGAACTGGTTCGCCTGGCGGACTACAGCCTTCAGAGCGACCTGGCGGTGCTGGATGCTATTGAGGAGGCCTGCAACCACCAGGGTAAGATACACAAGGTGGTGCTCATGGCCGACCTGGGCGACCTGCGTGAAGGCTGGTGGGACAAAGAAGAGCTTCTTCAGGCGGCCCTTCATGTGGAGCGGGAGCTTCCCCATGTGGTTTTGGCGGGCATTGGCACCAACCTGGGTTGTTACGGAGCCATCAAGCCTACCGTGGAGAAGATGGAGGAGCTCTCTGCCCTGGCGGAGCGGGTGGAAAAGACCATCGGCCGGGAGTTGGAGATCGTTTCCGGCGGCGCCACCACCTCCTTCCTCCTGGTGCATCAGCATAAGATGCCGAAGAAGATCAACCATCTGCGCATTGGCGAGGGCGTTCTGCTGTGCTATGACTTCAAGCACGAGTGGGGGGTCACCGACATCGAATATCTCTCCTCCCACGTCTTTACCCTCCAGGCGGAGGTGGTGGAGTGCCGGGCCAAGCCCAGCTACCCGGTGGGGGAGATCTTCGTGGACGCTTTTGGCAACCGGCCCACCTATGAGGATCGGGGCGTCCGCTGCCGGGCCCTTGTCGGAGTGGGCAAGCTGGACATGGGCTCCTCCGCCCGGCTCATCGCCAGGGAGAAGGGCATCACCCACCTGGGGGGCGCCAGCGACCTGACCATCCTGGATGTGGAGGACTGCCCCCGAGAAGTAAAGGTAGGGGACATCCTGGAATTTGACATCTCCTACAGTGAGGTGGTTTTCCTCACCTCTGCCGCCGACGTGACGGTGGAGTACCTCTAAAGCAGTGCCCTTAAAAAATTTATATTCTTTTGAATGGATTTCCTTTACCCAATCGTATTAAGGATAAAGCCAACAAGGGCTATCAAGCAGAATGGAGGAAACATCATGAAGAAAACACTTTCGGGCCTTTTGGGAACGGCCGTTGTTTTGTCCCTGTGTGCTACGACTGTATTTGCGGCGGGGCCGGGCTGCGGACGCAATTTTGTGGACGCGAACGGTGACGGTGTCTGCGATAACTTTGGTACCGGCGTCTGCGCTTACGTGGATGCCGACGGAGACGGGGTCTGCGACACCTGCGGCATCGGCTTTGTGGACGCCGACGGCGATGGGATCTGTGACTACATCGGCAGCGGCGTGTGCGGTTATGTGGACGTGGATGACGACGGCATCTGCGACAACTACACCGCTGACCGGGGCTGCGGCAGAGGAAGAGGAAATGGCCGCGGATGCGGCGGCCGCGGTTCCCGGTGTGGACGGGGCAGATAAAAAGAATTTGTCATGCGGAACGAACAGGAAACGGTCAGAGCCATTGAACGGTATTCCGATACCGTCCGGCGGCTGTGTATGGTGTATCTGAAGAATGATGCCGATACCGAGGACATATTTCAAACTGTGTTTTTGAAATATGTCCTTAGTTCCGTTTCCTTTGAAAGTGAGGAACATGAAAAGGCGTGGTTCATCCGGGTCACCATCAATGCCTGCAAGGATCTGCTGAAAAGCTTTTTCCGCCGCTATACGGTGTCCTTAGAGGAGGCGGAGGAGCGGGCGGCAGAGCTTCCTGACGATCACCGGGAGGTCTGGGAGGCAGTCTTTTCTCTTCCTCAAAAGTACCGGGATGTGGTATATCTGCATTACTATGAAGACTATACAGCGCCGCAGATCAGCCGCATTTTGGGCAAAAATGTGAATACCGTCTATACGCTCCTAACTCGTTCCAAACAGATGTTAAGGGAAAAGCTGGGAGGTGGTCATGACTATGAATAATATGTTGAAGGAGCTCTTCGACCCCATACAGGCGGAGGAGGCGCTGAAGGATAAGACCAAAGCATATCTGGCGCAGGCGACCCAGGGCTACACCGAAAGGAAGCGGGAAGCCCGCAGATATCCCCGCTATGCCGCGGCCTGTGCCTGTCTGCTCCTCGCGTTAGTGGGGGGACGTTGGCTCTACTTTACCCCCACGGCTCAGATCAGCATCGACATCAATCCCTCCTTTGAAATGGACATTAACCGTTTCGATCAGGTGATCTCTGTAAAAGATTTTAACGAGGATGGCCGTGCTCTTGCCCAGGGGCTGGACATAAAGTACAAAAACTACACGGCCGCCATTGAGGAGATACTGAACAGTGATGCTGTGACGACCCTGCTGTCTGCGGATGAGGTCATGACGATCACCGTAATAGGCCCGGACGAACAGCGCTCTGCTGAGATCCTTACGGAGGTTGCGGGCTGTACGGCTGCCCATCGAAACACCTATTGCTACTATACGCCGTCGGAGGATGTGGCCCCGGCCCACGAGATGGGTTTTTCCTGCGGGAAATACAGGGCCTTTGTGGAGCTGCAGCGTCTTGATCCTGGTATAACACCCGAAGAGGTGCAGGGGATGACCATGCGGGAGATCTGGGACAGGATAGAGGCCCTGTCGCCCGACGGGGAGGAGACGTCCTCCTACGGCGGCTGGGGCTATGGACACCATGGACATGGCGGCGGCCACAGGTGGGAATAGAGCAGGTCTCCGCAGTCAAAAAGGCCCGCCCCTCTGTATACAGAGGGGCGGGCCTTTTTGATGTATAAAGACAGTATCACTCTGCCGGGCCCAGCACCAGGGGCTGGAGCTGCCGACCCTCCAGGGCGGCGGCCACGGTGTCAGGCACCAGGTCAAAATCCGCCACCAGGGAGGTGGGTTTCTCCCGGTAGTCGTCCTGCCGGAAAGGCACGAAGTACACGTTTTTCTTGTCCATCAGCATTCCGATGCTCTTGGCGGAGGAGGCCAGGGCGTCGTTGGTGGACACCGCCAAAATGAGGGGCCGGCCGTTGCGCAGATGGGACTTGGCGGCCAGGGTGACGGTGGTATCTGCCACGCCGGCGGCCAGCTTTCCCAGGGTGTTGCCGGTGCAAGGACAGATGACCAGGGCGTCCAGCAGTTTCTTGGGGCCCAGGGGTTCCGCCTTGGGTAGGGAATCAATGACCCGCTTGTCGCAGATGCGCTCCAGCTCCCGCATCAAATCGTGAGCGGCGCCGAAGCGGGTGTCCAGGGCGGCTACGTTCTCCGAGACGATGGCTGTCATGTCCCCGAAGCGGGCCTTGGTCTTTTCCAAGGCCCCCAGGGCTTTAGCATGGGTACAGAAGGAGCCGCACAGGGCAAAGCCAATGCGGGAAGAGGGCTGTTCCATATTGGTCACACTCCAGATTCGGTCAAGATGTTATAGATGGTGCTTTTGATGGCCAGGCCGGCGGTGACGGGAGCCACCTTACCGGGGAGGGAGAGGGCCCAAATGGCCTTCACCCCCAGCTCTGCCGCAGCGGAGAAGTCCACCCCGCCGGGCTTGGAGGCCAGGTCGATGACCAGGCAGCCGCTCTTTAGGTCGCTGAGCTCCTCCCGGCCAAGCACCAGAGCGGGGACGGTGTTGATGACCAGGTCGTAGCCGCACAGCCATTTGTCCAGCTGGTCGGAGCGCTCCACGCCGCAGCCCCACACCTGGGCCCAAGAAAGGTCTGAAAACTTTCGGGCAGCCAGGCTCACATGGGCTCCCAAGCCCTGGAGCTGTTGAATGAGCACCTTTCCCAGCCGCCCCGCTCCAATGACCAGGGCCTTGGCTCCGTGAAGGGTGATGGGCAGTTCCTCCATGGCGATCTGAATGGCTCCTTCGGAGGTGGGGATCGCATTTGCCACTGCCAGCTCCTCCCGGGCCAGGTAGTCCACCAGTTGGAGACCTCGGGTCTGGGCGGCCTCCGCCAGAGCGGGTGAGGCCATTCCGGCGCAGAGGAGACTGCCGGGGGACATGGCGTCCAGAACCTCGCTGAGCAGCGGCTCCCGGGCGGAGAGGGGAGCGTTGACCCGGTCACCGTCCAGGGCGGGGAGGGGGAGGATCACACAGTCCGCTCCGGCCACGCCCTCCAAGCTGTCACTGACCAGGGAGGGTTCCACCCCCCGTTCCAGCGCGTAAGTATGTACCCGGTGGCCGTCCTCCCGGAGAGACCTGGCCAGAGTGGCCTGCCGGGGGTCGCCGCCGATGACCCATAGTTCCATTTGACGCATGGGCGTTCCCTCCATTTCTGATGCTGGGCCATCCTATGCGCCGGGGATAGCGGAAGTGAAAGGATGGACAAAAATGGGGGGAGATGATATACTGACAGCAATGCCTGGAGATTCGTAAAAAGAAAGGTGTGCTTTTATGGACAGACAGATGATCTTGGAACTGGTGGGCTACTTTGCCTCGCTTTTGGTGCTGGTCTCCCTGCTGATGACCTCGGTGGTGAAGCTGCGGATCATCAATATGATCGGTTCCTTTATTTTTGCTATCTACGCCCTCTTCATCTCCTCCTACCCCACGGCGGTGATGAATTTCTGCCTGGTGGGGGTGAACATCTACTTCCTCATCAAAATGGCCAAGACCGAGCGGGCATTTACCTTTTTGCCCCTGGGGCCGGAAGAGACCTATTTTCAGTACTTTCTCCAGTATTACGGGGAGGATATCCAAAAGTTTTTCCCTGCCGGGGCCCTCTCTGCTGATGGGGCAGACGTGGCCTGTCTGGTGTGCTGTGACACCACCCCTGCCGGGGTACTGACCGCCCGGATGGTGGAGGAGGGGGTGCTGGAGATGATCCTGGACTACACCACGCCCCAGTACCGGGACTGCTCGGTGGGACGGTATCTCTACGGTCAACTGGCCCAGCAGGGATATCAAAAACTGGTGGTTCCCTCCGCCACGGACATCCACGGAGCCTATTTAAAGAAGATGGGATTTGCGGAGGAGAACGGAAAGTACGTAAAGGACTTGCGGGAGCAGTAAGACATACGAAAGGGGAGGGTTGAAGCATTTGCTTCAACCCTCCCCTTTTTACGTTTCGCTATTCTTAAGCCTTTCTTCCCGCGGCATCGAAGGCGTCGGTGACGGCCTTATCCGGGGCGGGAGTGAGCAGGGAGACGATGACAATGGCCGCGCAGCCCACCAGGAAGGCGGGGAGGAGCTCGTAGATGGCCCAGGCACCGCCCAGCTTGGCCACACCGTACTTCCAGATAAAGACCATGGCGCCGCCGGAGATCATGCCGGCCAGGGCGCCCCACTTGTTGCTCCGCCGCCAGAAGAGGGCCAGGAGCATCACCGGGCCGAAGGCGGCGCCGAAGCCTGCCCAGGCGAAGGAGACGATGCCAAAGACCGAGCTGTTGGGATCCCAGGCCAGGGCAATGCCGATGACAGCGATGGCAATAACGGTGCCCCGGGCGGCCAGCATGGCATGGGCCTGGCTGATCTTGATGTGGAAGAAGTCCTGGAGCAGATCCTGGGAGACGCTGGAGGCGGCGGCCAGGAGCTGGGAGTCGGCGGTGGACATGGTGCTGGCCAGGATACCTGCCAGCACCACACCGGCAATGAGGGCCAGCAGGATGCCGTGGCGGCTCATCAGGTCGGAGAGCTGAACGATAATGGTCTCCGATTCGGCGCTGGAGGTGAGGAAGGGGATCTTTCCAGCGGCGGAGACGCTGTAACCGATGATGCCGATGGCGATGGCGATGAACATGGAGATGGCCACCCACACCGAGGCGATGCGCCGGGAGGTGGTGAGTTCCTTCTCGTCCCGAATGGCCATGAAGCGCAGGAGGATGTGGGGCATACCGAAGTAGCCCAGGCCCCAGGCAAGGGTGGAGGCAATGCTGAGGCCGCCGTAGGAGGCCGCTGTGCCGGTGGCGGCGTTGTAGCCCTGAGTCAGGTTCAGGTAGCCGGGGAGGGCCCGGGCGTTATCCATGACCACGTCCAGACCGCCAGCCTGGCCCACGCCGAAGACCACAATGACCAGCAGGGCGATGGTCATGACGATGCTCTGGATGAGGTCGGTGGTGGATACGGCCATGAAGCCGCCCAGGACGGTATAGCCGATGATGACCACTGCGCCTACGATCATAGCCACATGGTAGTCTACGCCGAAGAGACTGTTGAAGAGGGTGCCCACGGCCTTAAAGCCGGAGGCGGTATAGGGGATAAAGAAGATGAGGATCACCACCGCGGCAATGCAGGAGAGGATGTTTCTGTCATCCCGGTAGCGGCGGGAGAAAAAGTTGGGGATGGTAAAGGCCTCCAGTTGGGCGGAGTAGCGGCGCAGCCGCTTGGCTACGATGAGCCAGTTGAGATAGGTGCCTACGGCCAGGCCGATGGCCGTCCAGCCCACCTCGGCCACGCCGCACAGGTAGGCAAGGCCGGGCAGGCCCATGAGCAGATAGCTGGACATGTCGCTGGCCTCCGCGCTCATGGCGGTGACGATGGGGCCCAGCTTCCGGCCGCCCAGGTAAAACTGGTCGGAGGAATCGCCGCTGCCCTGGCGGCTGAAGTAGACACCGATAAGGATGGTCACCACCAGGTAGAGCACGATGGCGGCCAGAATACAGAATTGCGCTGTGGTCATGGTTGGAACCTCCCTTGTGTGTGCCCTCCGCCTCTCTCAAAGAACGAAGGGAAGAACATTGCGGATATCATACCACAGTTTGGAATAGAACGCAATACAGAACGGAGTATAGACTATAGTCTATACTCCGTTGAACGATACATAGAATTTTTGTTGATATATAAAGGGAAAACTGACTATACAAAAATTAAGTCTTTAATCAGACAAAAATCCGGCTAAAAATTGCGGCATGACCTGGGCGGCATAATCCCGCAGGTTGTAGTCCCCGCCGCACAGGCACCAGTCGTACATGAGACCCCGCTCACACAGGGCGTAGAGCTTAGAGAGCTCATTGACGCTGCGCGCCTTGGAGAGCTGGCCCTCGGCCTGGCCCTGGGCGATGATGCGCCGCAAAAGGCGGTAGTAGGTGCGCTTGTGATCGAGCAGGTGCTTTTCCCCGCTGGTGACCAGCTGGGTGGCAAAGAGCTGGGAGAGGAGCTCAATGGGAACGGTGTTCTCAATGGTCTCAAAGAGCTCCCGGTTGAGAAAGAGGAGCTTCTCCATGGCGGGCATATCCGGGGGCATGACCTCCTCCAGGGCCTCGTACTTGTCGTCAAAAAGGTCGCTGAGGGTGCTCAAGAGAGCATCCTTGCCGTCAAAGTAGTGGTAGAAGGAGCCCTTGGAGGTGTTGGACAGGTCGATGATCTCTTCCACGGTGGTGTGCTCGTAGCCCTGCTCATAGAAGAGCTTCCAGGCGGCGTTGACGATCCTGCCGCGGGTGTTGCGCTGGGAACGCTTTGCCATGGTGAGGGGCTCCTTTCTGTCAGGTCAGGCTAAAGGCTGCGATGGCCACGAAGAGCAGAATGGTGCAGAGGGTATGGACGGAGAGACTGGTGGAGATGTACTTTCCTTCCTCTCCCACGTCGGCAAAGAGAGGGATAATGAAGGGGGCGGGGAGGGCGTAGAGGATCATAAGGGCAATTTGGAGCCCCTTGTCATAGGGGACGATGCGAAAGGTGATGAAGCTGACAGCCGCCAGCAGTACCGCCATCAGCGCCAGACGGCACACCACAGTGACGGCCACGGGTTTCAAAAGGGACTTGTCCAGCTCCAGCTCGTAGCCCACCACCAGGAGCACCAGGGCGCTGGTGGGGGCGGTGATGGCGGAGATGACCCCGGTAACAAGGCCGGCAGCGGGACCGGCGAGCACCCACTGCCCCACGCCCAGAGCCCCTAGAAGGATGCCCAGAGCCATGCCGATACAGCACTTGTTGGTGACCATGTTCTTCAAAAGACCTTTGGCCGTGGGCTTCTGGCCGTCGGTGAGGGAGAGAAGGCCCAGGAAGGCGGTGTAGGCAAAGACGGTCTGGCCCAAGTCCACGGCGGCAAAGCCGGATTGCTCTCCCATAAGGACGCCGTAGAGGGCGTAGCCCAGCATGCCGCCCTCGGCACTGGCCAGGAGGAAGGGGAAGAACTTGCCGTGAGCGCCCACCAGCTTCCGCAGGGCGAAGCCCGCAGCCAAGGCGGCGGCAAAGCCGGCGTAGACCAGCACAAAGAGCAAGACTACGGTGGGGGAGTAGTGGGCGGTGAAGAAGGCGTTGAAGAGCACCACGGGCAGGCACACGTCTCCCACCACCGACTTCAGGCCCGCCAGGCCCTTCATATCAAAGATCTGCTTTTTCCGGCACAGTGCGCCCAGCAGGAGCAGCACCACGATGGGCAGTACCATTTGCAGCACTTGCAGTGCCATGAGACATCAGCCTCCTTCATATCATAAAAGGGGAGGGAGACCTTCCTGTCTCCCTCCCCCGGCTCACGCTTGACTTACTTGCTGTGGGTGGCGTCCTGGAAGAACTCCAGAGCCTCCTTGTCGGTGGCGCCCTTGTGGACGATCATGGAGACCGCCTGGGCCATCTCGACAGGATGGTTGCTCTGGAAGATATTGCGGCCCATGTCCACGCCGTGGGCGCCCTTCTGAATGACACCGTAGGCCAGCTTCAGGGCATCGGGCTCGGAGAGTTTCTTGCCGCCGGCCACCACGATGGGTACCGGGCAGGCGGCCACGACCTCTTCAAAGTTCTCGCAGTCGTAGGTCTTGACGATCTGGACGCCCATTTCGGCGATGATGCGGGTGGCCAGCTTAAAGAACTTGTCGGTGCGGGCCATGTCCTTACCCACGGCGCACACGCCCATGGTGGGGATGGAGTAGCGCATACCGGCGTTGATGACACGGCTCAGGTTGTCGATGCTGGAGAGCTGGCCGTCGCCGCCGATGAAGGTCTGCACGGCCATGCAGTCGGCGTTCATGCGGATGGCGTCCTCAATATCCACGGCCACCACCTCGTGGCTCAAGTCGTCCTGGAGCATGGAGGAGCCGGAGGTGACCCGCAGGGCCACGCTCTTGGTCAGCTCGGGGGGGACGCAGGTGCGGATGGCGCCCCGGGTGCCCATGAAGCAGTCCACATAGGGAGCCAGCTGGGGCAGGAGCAGATCCAGCCGCTCCAGGCCCGCGGTGGAGCCCATAAAGTAGCCGTGGTCGAAGGCGAACATCACGGTGTTGCCGCTTTCGGGATCAAAAATGTTGGCCATATGCTTCTTCATGCCCCAGTCCAGGCTGTTGATGCCCTTGAGGTAGAAGCCCTTTTGATTGGCGAAGGGAACACCTACGTGATAATCCTTGGAAACTTTCAGACCGTCCAGATCAGCCATGATTATATCCTCCTTTTTCAATAAAAACAATATAAAACGAAGTATTTTTTCTTTTTGCGGGCATTTTGGCCCGAAAAAGAGGGCCTCCGTTCCCGAAAACGCGCCGGAATGACCGGCGCGCTTTCGGGAGCGGGCGGGGCAGAGCCCCGCCGCTCCTGTCCTCAATCGGGGGAGACTGAGGAAAACAAGGAGAACAAATTAGAAATCGTAGTCGTTCATGTTCTCGGCGGTGAAGACGGCACGCTCGGGCAGCAGCACCACGCCGTTGTTGGAGGCGGCGGTGGAGGCGCCGGCAGCGATGGAGTCGTTGGCCAGAACCTCGCAGGAGCCGATGCCGGGGATGTCGATGGTGTCGCCCACGACGACCTCATTGCCGGCGGCCAGGTAAGCGGCCACGTAGCAGCCCATGGCGCCCTGCACGCCGCAGTCCCACAGGCCCCAGTTGTAGAGCACGTCAGCCTCACGGTAGGGCTTGATGGCGTTGGGGGTGGCGAAGCCGGTGATGGTCACGTCAGCCTTGGTCAGGCCCTTCTTCTGGGCAGCCTCCAGCTGGCCGGGAAGAGCGGTGGAGTCGTTGCAGATGATGAGGTCGATGTCGGCATGGGCGTCCAGAACGGCCTCGCCCACGGTGACGGACTTTTCAGCGTCCTGCTCGGAGTAGTAGTTGTCGGGCTGGACGTTGACCCAGTTGGGATACTTCTCCTTGATGATCTTCTCGCCCTCGACCTGCCAGGAGTTCTGGTCAGTGACGGTGGCCTGAGAGTAGTGCCAGGCGTACTTGACCTCGTCCTTCTCAGGATCCACGCCCCGATCCTTCAGACCGGCAATGGACATGTCCACCAGCATCTGGCCCAGAACCTCAGGAGTGCCCTGAGAGACCATGAGGGCACGATCCTCGGTGTTGGAGTCGGAGTCCCAGGTGGTGACCACGATCCCGGCGGCGGCAGCCTCCTTCAGGGCGTCAGACACACCGGCGGCGTCCACGGTGGAGATGCAGATGGCGTCAACGCCCTTGGAGATGGCGTCGTTGATGCAGGCCACCTGGTCAGCCACGGTGGCGTTGGGGGAGCCGATGTAATCCACGGTCATGCCCCAATCCTTGGCCTTGGCCTGGGCGCCCTGGTTGGCGACCTCAAAGAAGGCGTTGCCGCTGACCTTGGGGATGAAGGCGACGACCTTGCCCTCCACGCTGCCGCCGGCGGGAGCGGGATCGGCGGCCTGGGACTGGGCGGGCTCAGCGGCCTTGCTCTCAACGGGAGCAGGGGTGCTGGTGGTGCCGCCGCCACAGGCGGCCAGAGACAGGGTCATGCTAAGAGCGAGGAACAGTGCGAGACTTTTCTTTTTCATGATTGCGTACCTCCTGTTTTTATATCATATTCAGGGGCCTTTGCCCCGGAATATCAGGGTTATCGGGCGCCTGCGGCGTCCTTTTTGCGCAGTTTGCCCACCTTGGCGATGACCGCCGGATTACTGGCCACGGCCCGGCCCACGACCACCACCACCAGCAGCAAGCCGATGGGGATATCCAGATACTGCTTGTTGATATTGAAGCACAGGGGCATACCGAAACGCACCAGGCCAATGATGATGGCAGCCAAGGCGGTGCCGATGACGCTTCCCTTGCCGCCGGTGGACAGGGTGCCGCCCAACACACAGGCGGTGATGATGCTCATGGTCAGCGTGCTGCCATGACTGGGCAGGGCGGTATTGCTGAATTGAGAGGTCATAAACACACCGGTGATCCCGGCGGCGATGCCGCTCAAAATGTAGGTGGACATGATGACAGCCCGGGAGTTGACGCCGGAATACTCTGCAGCGCTGGGATTGACGCCCACCAGATAGATCTTCCTGCCGTACTTGCTCCGGTGGAGCAGGATATAGGCGATGAGGAGCATCACCAAAAACAGGATGATCTGCAAAGGAATCACACCAAAGAGCTTGGTCTTGGTAAAAGCCCGGAAGGACTCGGACTCGATGCTCAGGCCCTTATACATCTCCGTACTGGACAGGCTGGCCACCAGCAGGGCAAGGCCGGAGTAGAGGAAAGACCCACCTAAGGTGACCACCATGGCCTGAACCCGGCAGTAGGCCACGAAGAAGCCGCTCAAGGCGCCGCAGCATCCGGCCACGATAACGGCCAGTACCACTGCCACCCAAACATTGAGCCCCAGCTCCTGCCAGAGGATGCCGATGACGATGGAGGTCAGGCCGACGATAGATCCGGCCTGAATATCGATGCCGCCGGTGATCATGACGAAGGTGACAAAAATGGAGATAAAACAGATGGGCAAAAAGTCGTTGGAGGCATTGAGGAGCAAAGACACCCGCAAAAACTTGGAGTTCTTCATGCCAAAGATGATAAACTCGGCTATCAGCACGATGACCAGGAACATATTCCAACCGAAGTTGGGCCCTTTGGTCAGACCGCCCAGGGAGAAGCTGCGCTTTTTCACTGCTCCCCACCTCCCTTCTCCACACCGGCCGTGGCTGTTCTGGCGACAAGCCGGGCGTGGCGGTTATTCACAGCGGAGCGGTGCTGCATCAGAGCGTCCAGAACGACGATAATAAGCAGCACGATACCGGTGATCACGTTATCATAATAGCTGGAGAGCTTCATGAACACCAGCAGATAGCTGATAGAGGACATGATAATGGCGCCCACAGCGGCACCCACCACACTGCCCAAGCCGCCGGAGAGGGAGATGCCTCCCAACACGCAGGCAGCCACGGCCTTCATCTCATAGCCATTGCCCGAAAGGGAGGTGACCTGACCGGCCCGGGAGCAGAAGAGGATGCCTGCCACAGCGGCCAGGATGCCGCAGATGACGTAGGCCAGCACCTTTGTCCGGGTGGCGGGGATACCCACCAGATCGGCACCGCCGGCGTTGTCGCCCACGGCGATGAAATAGCGCCCTCGCTTGGTGCGGCTCATAAGGAGCTGGATCACAGCCACCAATACCACTGTGCAGCAGAAGAAAACAGTCAGAGGGCCCACTACGGACTTGGAGGACAGATTCTTAAAGGCGACAGGTACATCGGTGACCTGCTTGGTTCCCACCATCAGGAACATCATTCCCCGGAGCACGCCGTTTGTGCCCAGAGTAAAGATGAGGGAGGGGATCTTCATTACCGCTACGCCCCAGCCGTTGATAAGACCTACGATGATGCCGATGATGAGACCGAAGAGAAAAGCCTTGATCCAGCTCTCGCCGTTTTGCATCATAGTTCCCACCACGGCGGCCACCAGGCCCAGGTTGGAGCCTACGGAGACGTCGATCTCACCGATGAGAATGGTGAAGGCCATGCCCACGGCCACCAGTATGTAGACGATAGCGCCATTGAAGCAGGCAGCTATGTTTTCTCCGCCCCGGAGGAAGTCGGGATTTATTACACCAACTACGAGGAATAGGGCGACAAGGAAGAGGAATGCGGTCATCTCTCTCGCTTTAAAGAGCTTTTTCACACCATTCACGCCTCCTTCGCCCCCTCTCCTACAATGCCGAAGGCCGCGGCCATCAGGTTGTCCTGGTTGATCTCTTCCTTCTGGAACTCCGCGTTGATGCGGCCCTGGTACATGGTCACTGCCCGGTCGGCCAGCTCAACGATCTCCTCCATGTCGCTGGAGATGAGCAGGACGGAGACTCCCTGCTCCCGGAGCTGGTGGATGATGCTGTACACATCGCCGCGGGCGGCGGCGTCAATGCCGCGGGTTGGCTCGTCCAGGATGACGATGCCCGGCTCGGTGGCCAGAGAGCGGCCAATGACGATCTTCTGCTGATTGCCGCCGGAGAGGCTGCCGGTGAGCTGATCGTGGCCGGTGACTTTTGTGCGGAAGTTCTGGACGTACCGCTCGGTGATGTCATACTCCTGCCGGCGATCCAGCAGGAACTTGCCCAGCGTTCCGCCGAAAAGGCTGGCACTGGTGGTGTTGGCGGAGACGTCACAAATTTTGAACAGACCGTTGAGGTGCCGATCCTCGGGGACATAGTTGAGACCGGCGGCGATGACCTGCCGGGTCTTCTGGCCGGTAATGTCCTGGCCCTTGAGGAGGACTTTGCCCCCCAGGACTTTGTCCATACCAAAAATAGTGGTGGCCATCTCGGTACGGCCCGCGCCCACTACGCCGGCCACGCCCAGGATCTCGCCGGGCCAGACCTTGAGGCTGATGTGGTCAAAACCGTAGCCGCTGAAGTCCTGGAGCTCCAGGACGGGCTGGGTGGAGTAATCCACCGGCTTGGCGGCGATGGCCTCCTTGTGGGCACCCTCCTCTGCGTCGGGGGGGAGAAGGCCCTTGACCAGATCTTCGCGGGTGAAGTTGGCCACGGGGCCCTGGATGGTGATGGTGCCGTCCCGCATGATGGCCACGTGGGTGGAGATGTCGAAGACCTCCGCCAGACGGTGGGTGATGTAGATGATGCCGATGCCCTTTTCCCGCAGGTCGTTGACCACCTTAAAAAGGCTCTTGACTTCATCGAAGGTGAGGGCGGAGGTGGGCTCATCCAGAATGAGGAGCCGGGCGTGGCGGAGGATGCCCCGGAGGATCTCCACCAGCTGCTGCTCGGCGATGGACAGGCTGTTGGCTTTCCGGCCCAGATCCAGGTTCCAGCCGATCTCCGCCATGGTGTCCACCAACTCTTTGTGGAGCTCGGCCTTGCTCTTGTCAAAGCCGATGACGATGTTTTCTTCCACCGTCATGTTGGGGAAGAGGAGAGGCTCCTGGGGCACCATGTAGATTCCCTGGGCCAGAGCGTCGGAGGTGCGGTTCATGGCGACGGCCTGGCCGTTGATGGACAGCTCGCCGCTGTCATGGGTGTAAATGCCCATGATGATCTTCATTAAGGTAGACTTGCCCGCGCCGTTGCCGCCGATCAGCGCCAGCACCTCTCCCGGCATGATGTCAAGGTCGATGCCCTTGAGCACGGCGTTCAGGCCGAAGGATTTATAGATGCTTCGCACCGAGAGCAGGGGCACTGCTTTTCCCGCGGTCTCGTTGGTTCCCACTCGGACTCCCCCAATCCCTTTCAGAATGGTAACAAATGTTACCGAATGAGTCTTTTTGTTTCCTCTCATATCATAAAGTCTTTTTCCCTGTTTGTCAACTGGACAGAGGGGCTTCCGACCCCTGCCTTTTCTTGAAATGCCGTCAAAAAACCGACTTCAAAGGCCTGTAAAGACCTGCTTTTTATGTGATATATACAATTTTTGGCGGAGAATTTTGTCGCTTTCCCCGAAATTCAAAAATGAGCCCAAATTCCACCGCTTTCATTTGACAGTGAGAAGGGACTGGTGCTATACTATAGACGAACAACATTTGACGAGTGGAAAAACTTTTGTTTGCGCATTTGGGAGTATTCTGTATGGATGAAAGATTGGATAAGATCGATAAGCTGGACTACGAGCACATTTTGATGGTGAAGGCGGTCTGGTACTATTATATTGAAAGCTACACCCAGCAGAACATTTCCAAACTGCTGGGCGTGAGCCGCTCTAAGGTCATCAGCCTGCTGGAGCGGGCCAGGCAGACTGGGGTGATCCAGTTCAATGTCCGGCAGGAGAGCAGCCGCCGGATGCAGGTGGAGCAGGATATGATCGCCCGGTTTGGCCTCAGCGATGCCTTTATTGTTCCCGGGGCCTCCACTCTGACCTCGCCCAACGAGAGCATTGCCCAGGCGGCGGCCATGTACATCCTGCGCCGGGCGGAGGACAACGCCTTTATCAACATGGGCTATGGCGACACCACCAGCCGCATCCTGAACCATCTGGCCACGGCGGCGGAGTCGCCGCTGAATGTGGTGAGTCTTACCGGCGGTGTGAACTACTACCTGCCCAACACCCGTTCCAATGTGTTCAACGCCCGGCTCTATCTGATCCCGTCGCCGCTGCTGCTTTCCGGCGGGGAGCTGCGGCAGTCCCTGCGGCAGGAGCCCGATGTGGAGGAGATCTTCCGCATGATACCGCTGTCCAGCATGAGCGTGGTGGGCATCGGCAGTATGAACGACCAGGCTACCATTATGAAAAACGGCATCCTCAACCAGAATGACTTTACCTTCCTCAAAATGCAGGGAGCGGTGGGAGATGTGCTGAGCCACTTCTTTGACAAGAACGGCGACCCCATTTCCATCAGCCTGGAGGATCGGCTCATGTCCACCCCCCTGGAAGAACTGCGGAAGCTGGACAATGTCATCGGCGTGGCCGGAGGAGTCAGGAAGGCGGAGGCCATCCTGGCAGCCCTTCGGGGCGGGTACCTGGATGTGCTCATCACCGATGAGGACACGGCCAAGCTCCTGCTGGAGGCGGCGGAACCGTAAGACTATCACACTTTTATATATTTAGGGGGTATTCGGTATGGCAAAGTACCTGATGGCGGTGGACGCGGGCACCGGCAGCGTCCGGGCCGTGGTCTTTTCCCTGGATGGAGAGCAGGTGGGCTGCGTCCAGGAGGAGTGGTCTCACAGAGAGGATCCCCGCTGGCCGGGAAGCATGGACTTCGACTGGGTACATAACTGGGATCTGGCCCGGGGCTGTATTCGCGGGGTGCTGAAGGAGACGGGCATCGCCCCGGCGGATATCGCGGCGGTGTCCACCACCTGTATGCGGGAGGGCATTCTCCTCTATGACAAGGAGGGCAACGAGATTTGGGCCTGCGCCAACGTGGACGCCCGCTCCGACGCCCAGGTGGGACAGCTCAAGGAGCTGGATCCCGGCCTGGAAAAAGAAGTCTACCTGAAGTCGGGCCAGACCTACGCCCTGGGGGCCCTGCCCCGCATCCTGTGGGTGCGGGACAATATGCCCGAGGTGTACGAGAAGACAGCCGCCGTGGGTATGTTCAACGATTGGCTCATCTACAAGCTCACCGGCAAGCTGGCGGTGGAGCCCAGCAACGGCAGCACTACCGGCATCATGGATCTCCAGAGCCGCCAGTGGCTGCCCGAGATCGCCGCCAAGTGCGGCCTGCGCGCCGACATCTTCCCCCCGGTGGTGGAGTGCGGCACCAACTTTGCCGTAGTCAGCGAAAAGGGCGCGGCGGACACGGGCCTGGCCCCCGGCACCCCTGTGGTGGTGGGCGGCGGCGACTGCCAGCTGGGCACCCTGGGCGTGGGCGCATACAAGGCCAACCAGGCCGCCGTCTTCGGCGGCAGCTTCTGGCAGTATGAGTTCAACACCGATTCGGGCAAGACCGATCCCGGCTGCCGGGTGCGGGTGAACTGCCATGCGGTGCCACAGCTTTGGCAGTATGAGGCCCTGGCCTTTAAGCCCGGCCTCGTGATGCGCTGGTTCCGGGATGGCTTCTGTCAGGAGGAAGCCAGGCTGGCCGCCGAGACGGGCCGGGACACCTACGACCTGATGAACGAGAAGGCCAAGGACATCCCCGCCGGATGCTATGGGATGCAGTGCTGCTTCAGCGACACCATGAACTTCATCAACTGGAAGCACGCCAGCCCCACCTTTACCAACTTCCTGCTGGAGCCGGAGAAGTTCAACAAGTATACCTTCTATCGGGCCATTTTGGAGAATACCGCCCTGCTGGTGCGCAGTCACATTGAGTTGGTGAAGGAGGCCACCGGCCACGAGCCGGAAGAGCTCATCTTCGCCGGCGGCGCCGCCAAGAGCCCGCTGTGGAGCCAGATCGTGGCCGACGTCACCGGCAAGCCAGTGAAGGTGCCCGTGGTGAAGGAGGCCACCGCCCTGGGCGCGGCCATCCTGGCCGGTGTGGGCGTGGGTCTTTACAAGGACTTGGCCGAGGCGGTGGAAAAGACCGTCAAGTGGGATCAGGTCTTCCAGCCCAACGCCGGAGTGAAGAAGGTCTACGACGAGCTCTATGAGAACTGGAAGAAGATCTATCCCGAGCAGCTGGCTCTCTGCGACCAGGGCCTGACCCGGAATATGTGGATCGCCCCCGGCCTGTAAGGCCGAGAAAGAGGAGGAATAAAAATGTTTGTCATCAATGAGTCCGAGCGGGAGTACCGCTTTGGGGAGAGCGGCCCCAAGTATCTGATGAAGGGCCCCCGGATGAATTTCGCCCTTGTCCGCTTCCTGCCGGGGGAAGATTTCCAGGCCCACTACCACAACGTAATGGAAGAGGATTTCTTCATCCTGGAGGGGAAGGTGGACATTGTGGTGGACGGGGTGGTGCACACCCTGTCGGCGGGCGACCTCATTCACATCGAGCCCAAGGAAGTCCACTACGTAAAGAATGCCTACGATACCCCGGTGAAGATGGTCTCCACCCTGGCGCCTTTCCAGGATGTGGACAAGGTCAATGTGGACAACCCGGTCTATTGAGGAGGGTCTGACATGAAAACCATCAAGGCTGTTCCCATTACAGCGGAGAACTTTGCCCCCTACGGTTTCATCGCCAACATCACCGACCCCGGCGAGGCCTACGGCATGGGGGAGTATCCCTCGGTATTCCACCGGGACATGGTGCTGGTGCCCAACGCCAGCAGCGCCATCACCGCCTTCGGCAGCCTGAAGGTGGGCAAGCGGGAAATGATCATTGCTGACGCCGAGTATCACAGCCAGGCCATGGAGGTGATGATGCCCCTGGACGACGATATGGTCATGGCCGCCGCCCCTGCCAATGGGGGCGAGGTGGAATTTGACAAGCAGGCGGCTTTCCTGGTGCCCGCCGGTACCATGGTGATCTTCCGGGCGGGGGCCTGGCACGGCGCTCCCTTCCCGGTGCATCACGATGGCACGGTGCTCATCTGTCTGCCGGAGCGCACCTACCTGTGCGATACCTGCAAGATCCTCTTCAAGGACGAGGAGAAGATCCAGATCACCCTTTGAATGTGAAAAGAGCCCCGCCTGTATCAAACAGGCGGGGCTCTTTTTGTGTTTGTGCTTACAGCAGGATGACGCCGGCGCTCTGGCAGGCGTCCAGGGTGGCCTCGTCCCAAATACCGGCCTGGACTTCGCCGATGTGGGCCCTGCCCAGCAGGTACATACACAGCCGGGACTGGCCGATGCCGCCGCCGATGGTGAGGGGCAGTTTGCCGGCCAGGAGGAGCTGATGGAAGAGGAGGCTGCGCCGCTCGTCGTGGCCGGAGGCAGTCAACTGCCTGTCCAGGCTCTCCGGGCTGACCCGGATGCCCATAGAGGAGAGCTCGAAGGCATCCTGAAGGACGCTGTTCCATACCAGCAGGTCTCCGTTGAGATCCCAGTCGTCATAGTCCGGGGCGCGGCCGTCGTGGGGGGCGCCCGACTTCAGGGGGGCGCCGATGCCCATGAGGAAGGTGAGGGGGTGATCCTTCACCCACAGCCGCTCCCGCTCCTTGGGGGTCTTGTCGGGCCAACGATCCTCCAGCTCCTGGGCGGTGACAAAGCTCACCTCCTGGGGCAGAGTGGGCAGCTTGAGGAGGACGGGGAAGGCGGAGCGGAGAGTGGCCTGGGTCTCCCGGACGGCCTCGGCAATGGCCTCCACAGTGGCCTTCAGGTAGTCCGCGGTGCGGTCTCTGGGGGCCATGACCTTCTCCCAGTCCCACTGGTCTACATAGACAGAGTGAATGTTGTCCAGCTCCTCGTCCCGGCGGATGGCGTTCATGTCGGTGTAGAGGCCCTCGCCCACAGAGAAGTGGTAGCGGTACAGAGCCATGCGCTTCCACTTGGCCAGGGAGTGCACCACTTGGGCATCCTTGCCGGTATAGGGAACATCGAAGGAGACAGGACGCTCGACACCATTGAGGTCGTCATTGAGGCCGGTGGAAGCCTCTACAAAGAGGGGGGCGGAGACCCGGCGCAGATTCAACGCCCCGGCGAGAGTGTCCTCAAAGACCCGCTTCAAAAGGCCGATGGCCTTCTGGGTGTCGTAGAGGTTGAGGGAGGGGGCGTACCCCGTGGGAATGACGGTCTTGGTCATAGCGATCAGCTCCTTTTGTTTCTAAGATGCTCCCCATTATAGGCGCATCAGAGGAAAAAGACAAGAAAAAAGATAAACAAAGGGAGTGTGTTCACAGAAAGAAAAATGTGGTAAAATGATGCTATATCCCACAAGGAGGGACTGAATATGCGTATATTGCGCCGTTGGGCGGCCGCCGTGCTGGCGGGGGTACTGCTGGGGAGCCTGGTGGTTTTCACCGCCGGGGCCAACGCCCCCAGCCTGGGGCTGACCATCCTCTTTACCCACGATACCCACGACCACTTTTACCCTGATGCCGCCGATATGGGGGGCTATACCCGGCTGGCCACTCTGTTGAGAGAGCAGAGGGAGACCCCTGCCCATGTAGGAGAGGGAGCCGACTATTTTTATCCCACAGTGACCCTGGACGCCGGGGACTTTTCCATGGGCTCTTTGTTCCAGACGGTCTACGCCACCGACGCCCCGGAGCTGCGGGCCCTGGGGGCCATGGGTTACGATGTGGTCACCCTGGGCAACCACGAGTTCGACTACCGGCCCCAGGGGCTGGCGGATATGCTCACCGCCGCTAAGGAGAGCGGCGAGACCCTTCCTGCCATCGTCCAGGCCAACTACCGCACGGCCAAGGACGACAGCGCCCAGGTGGCGGTGGAGGCCATGGAGCATTACCCGGTCACCGATTATACCGTTATCGAGCGGGCCGACCCCAACCCCTTCCTGGATCAAAAGCCCCTGCGCATCGCCGTTTTCGGCGTTATGGGTGTGGACTCCGACGAGTGCGCCCCCATGTCCGGCATGGCCCTGGAGCCGGTGGCGGAGGCCGCCCGGCGGGTGGTGGCGGAAATTCAGGAGAAGGAGGAGGCCGACTTCATCATCTGCCTGTCCCACTCGGGCACCGAGGAGGGGAAGGGAGAGGACTATGAGCTGGCCAAGGCGGTTTCCGGCATCGACCTCATCATCTCCGGCCACACCCACACCACTCTGCCGGAGCCCATCCAGGTCAACAACACCCTCATTGTCTCCTGCGGGCCCTATACCCAAAACCTGGGCCGTATCACCATCCACAAAAAGGTCAGCCCCGACCATGAGGTGACCTATTCGGAGTATGAACTCATCCCCATAGACGGCTCTATAGCTCCTGACCCGGAGATGGAGGCCCTGGCGAAGGAGTTTCAGGGCCGGGTGAACGAAAATTATCTGAAAGATTACGGCCTGGGGTACGATGAGGTCTTGACCCGGAGCGGCCGGGACTTCACTATCGCCGAGACCGGCGACCTTATTGGAGAGGCCTACATCTCCACCGTTCGGGCCATGGAGGGGGAGGACTATGTGCCCATCGCCTTCGCCGTGGCCCCTGACGGGGTCATCCGGGATCGCCTCCGGGCGGGGGAGGTGACCACCGCCCAGGCCTTCGACGTCCTCTCCCTGGGCTCCGGGGCGGACGGCAGTCCGGGCTACCCTTTGGTGTCGGTGTACCTGACGGGGAAAGACCTGAAAAACACCTTTGAGGTGGACGCTTCGGTGTCCGCCCTGATGCCCGCCGCCCAGCTCTTCGGGGCCGGGTGCCAGTGGCGGTATAACCCCCACCGGATGTTTCTGGATCGTGTCATTGGGTGTAGCATCTGGGAGGACACTGGGGCGTCCACTGTGAGGCGTGCTGTGCCCATTGACGATGACCAGCTCTACCGGGTAGTGGCCGACCTCTATTCCGGCCAGATGCTGGGGACGGTGAAGAGCAAGAGCATGGGGCTTCTCACCGTCACCCCCAGAGACGAGGAGGGGAATGTGGTGGAAGATCTGGAAAGCCGCATCCTCCACAGCAAAGACGGGAGCGAAGTAAAGGCCTGGTACGCCCTGGCCGCCTACCTGAAGGGTCAGGAGGAGTTGACCCCCGCCCCCGTGAGCAAGATGGTTGTGGAGTCCTGGAACCCCGTCCATTTGCTCTTCCCCATGGGAGCGCCCACCGCCATCGTATTGTGTGCGGTGCTTCTGGCGCTCTTGCTGGCGGCGGTCATCCTTCGGAAGGCGCGGCGGCGGAAGACCTCCAGCCACTATCGTCCCTACCGGGGAAACCGAAGCCGCTAAGCAGAAACGAAAAGAGAGCCGACTCGAAGGGGTCGGCTCTCTTGCTTTTGTGTGCTTACAGCTCTTCGGCAAAGGCGGCGGGAACATAGGCAAAGCCGTTGAAGGCGTAAGCTCCGTCCTGCCCCAGGGTGACAGTCTTGACGGTGCTGCCTAGAGTCAGGATGACGGTGTCGGGCTGGGCGGCATCCCAGGAGACGGTGTAACCCTTGGCTTCGGCCGCGGTGCGCAGAGGTACGCTGGGGGCAAAGACGATAGGCTTCCGGGAGCCGGTGACGCCGGAGTTGTGGATGACGGTGGTGAGCAGTTCCTGGTAGAGGGCATCGGACTTGGCCATTGCATCCTGGAGGGTGGCGGCGGCAGTGTCGTTTACAAACTGCTCGGCAGCAGCGCTGTCTTCGGTGTAGAGGGCCTTTACCGTCTCCACCTGCGCGGCGGTCTTGGTAATGAGGGTATCCTGCTCCAGGGCCCAGAAGTCTTGGACGCCCTTGGAGTAGAGCGCGCGATTTACATCGGCCAGGCCACAGACCTTTTTGAAGGCCCAGTAGGCGCTGTCCTCGGTGTAGGTCTCACCCTCCACGGCGTAGGCCGGGTCGATGACAGTAATGCCGGAAAATTCGGGGAGAAAGGGGGCGTGCTCTCCGCCGCCCATGGCCAGCCAGGTGACGGCGGCGGACTGCTTGGGAAGCTCATCATAGATCTGGACGATATGGGTGTCGGGGGTGGTGGACACGGCAATGGCCCGATTGCCCTCCTGACCCTCCAGAGTCAGGTCGTAGGGAGTGCCTTCATAGCGGTTCTGATAGATAGCCATGACCTGCTGGAGGGTGACCTTCTCGTCCGGGGCATACTGGAGGGGGTAGAAGACCTCGGTCTTATAGTCCTCCACTGAGGAGGGGGCCAGGAGCACATGGCCGATCCAGGTACGCATATTGGAGCCGTCGGAGCGCTCCTTGCCGCAGACCGACTGGGCCAGCAGGACATTGCCGTCCTCGTCCTTCACGGTGAGGCCGGCCTTGTCCAGAGTGGAGAGCAGATCCTTGGAGAGAATGAAGGTGTCGGTATCCTGGGAATCTACGGCACCGATCATAAACTGGTTTCCAAAGACGGCGACCATATCGGGATCCAGCTTTTGGGCGGCATATTGGTGACCGCCATAGAGTTCTACGATCCAGGCTTCGGTCTGGTCAGCGATGAGGATGATGTTGCCAGCCTCGGAGCCGTATTCGTCCACTGTGGCGAGAAGAGTCTTTACGCCCTCCTTGGCGGTGGCGGAGGTGGCGGCGACCAGAGCGGGAAGGACGGCCTCCCGCAGGCCAGTCTCCACAGTGGGGTCAACCTCCTTCCAGGCGGCACAGCCGCTGGCGGAAACGGTGGCAGTCACGGCCACGCCCTGGTCATTGACACACACAGCGGCATATAGGCCGTCACCGGCGGCAGTGTGATCCTGCATAGTTGTATATTTATACGTGTGGTCGGGCAGAGGATAAGTGAAGCCGTTGATGTCGTCCACCAGCACCTGGCCCGGCTGGTCGGAGGCGGGGACTACATAGTGGAGCTTGTTATAGTCGGAGGGGCTGATATCCTCACTGCGGGCAATAATGGTTGTACCATCGGCGCTGACGTTCTTGCCCACGTATGTGGCCGTACAGGCAAAGGCGCCTGAGGTGACACCCAGGCTCATGGTCAGAGCCAGAGTAGCGGCGGAGAGCTGTTTGAACTGCTTTTTCATTTTGATCGCGACCCTTTCTTTTTGGTGTATCCGAATTATTGCATATTTATACTAAAATGTCAAGATAAAAATGAAAGAATATTCAATTGAATTTGTGCGGACAAAAATAGTGGGGATATTTCTAGGACAAATTTACGTGTC
This sequence comes from uncultured Pseudoflavonifractor sp., assembly GCA_947425785.1. GTDB lineage: Bacteria > Bacillota > Clostridia > Oscillospirales > Oscillospiraceae > Vermiculatibacterium. Next base: position 126,086 of record CANEAY010000002.1, read on the forward strand.
AGGGGAGCCGTAGGACTTGGCCGGGATAGATGAGGTCGGGGTTTGGGATGTTGTTGAGCTGGACGAGTTGGTTTACCGTAACTCCATATCGCTGGGAGATGCCCCAAAGGGTATTTCCTGGCTGAACCGTATATGTTTTCTCAATAGGAGCGGTGCCGGGGATTTGGAGAATTTGATTTACATAAATTAAATTTGGATCTTGGATGTGGTTCAGCTCCACCAGTGTGGGGATGGTGGTGCCGAACCGCCGGGACAGGGCCCAAAGAGTGTCGCCCCGCCGGACGGTGTAGGGGAAGGTCTGTTCCTCTCTGTGGAGGAGAATGCCGTCGGTGAACCGATCCCGATCTACATGGCCGGTGATGCCGGGCACCAGCCCCACATTGGTATACTGCCAGCCCGTCCAGGTCTGCCAGGGGGTGCCTCCCAGGTTGGGCCGCCCCACCTGCCACTGGGCCAGCCACAGGGGGTATTTTGCCACCGCCGGGCCCAGCTGTCTGGAGGCGGTGGTGTGGTCGGCATAGATCATGGGGGTGTGGCCTGTCAATTCCTCTACTCGCTCCAGAAAGGCCAGTACCACCGCGGTGGCCTGGGCGGCGGAGAGCGACCTGTGGCCCTCAAAGTCCAGGACGGGGCGGCAGGTATAGTTCCGGGTGCGTATCAGGGAGACAAAGTGCTCCGCCTCCTGGCGGGCGGCTTCGGGGGTGGTGGCGTTCAGATAGTGGTAGAGGCCGTAGGGAAGCCCGGCGGCCTCTGCGGCGGCGCAGTTTTGGGCAAAGCGGGAGTCCACTCCCCGCAGGCCGTAGCTGGCGCGGATATAGACCACTTCAATGCCGCTCCTTTTGGCGGCGGCCAGATCCGCTTTTCCTTGAAAGACGCTGATGTCCATGCCCTCCAAAGCTTGGGCAGGGGAGAGGAAAAGGAGAAGGCAGAACGCCAGAGCGAAAAGACGTTTCAGCATACAAGACACCTCAAGTCACAAGTTTCCCCATCCTATGCAGCCGGACGGAAACGGTTGACTGGGCCGCCTCTGCGTGGTACACTGGGACAAATGAAAAGGGGGCTGTATACCCATGGAAAAGATCAAAATGACCACCCCTCTGGTGGAAATGGACGGGGACGAGATGACCCGCATCCTCTGGGCGGACATCAAGAAGGAGCTGTTGGAACCCTTCGTCGACCTGAAGACCGAATACTACGACCTGGGTCTTCCCGAGCGGGAACGGACTCACGACCAGGTGACAGTGGACTCCGCCCAGGCCACCAAGAAATACGGCGTGGCGGTGAAGTGTGCCACCATCACCCCCAACGCCCAGCGGGTGGAGGAGTACAAGCTCTCCCAGATGTGGAAGAGCCCCAACGGCACCATCCGGGCCATTCTGGACGGTACCGTCTTCCGGGCTCCCATTATGGTGAAGGGGATCTCTCCGGTGGTGAAGAACTGGAGGAAGCCTATCACCATCGCCCGTCACGCCTATGGCGACGTCTATAAAAACAGTGAGTTCCAGCCCAAAGGCCCCGGCAAGGCGGAGCTGGTCTTTACCGCCGCCGACGGCACACAGAGCCGCCAGACCATCTTTGAGTTCACCGGCCCCGGCGTTCTCCAGGGCCAGTACAATACCGACGCCTCCATCACTTCCTTTGCCCACGCATGCTTCCAGTACGCCCTGGACGTGAAGCAGGACTTGTGGTTCGCCACCAAGGACACCATCTCCAAGCAGTACGATCACCGCTTCAAGGACATCTTCCAGGCGATCTTTGACGCCGAATATAAGGAGAAGTTCGACAAGGCTGGCATCGAGTATTTCTACACCCTCATCGACGACGCGGTGGCCCGGGTCATCCGCTCCGAGGGCGGTTTCATCTGGGCCTGTAAGAACTATGACGGCGACGTGATGAGCGACATGGTGTCCACCGCCTTCGGCTCCCTGGCTATGATGACCTCCGTGCTGGTCTCCCCCGACGGCAACTACGAATATGAGGCCGCCCACGGCACTGTGACCCGCCACTACTACAAGTACCTGAAGGGGGAGGAGACCTCCACCAACCCCATGGCTACCATCTTTGCCTGGTCGGGGGCTCTGCGCAAGCGGGGTGAGCTGGACGGCATCCCCGCCCTGGTGGACTTTGCCGACCGGTTGGAGAAAGCCTCCATTGCCGTCATCGAAAGCGGCGTGATGACCAAGGATCTGGCCGGACTCTGGGAGGGGGAGAGCCCCGCCCAGGCGGTGAACAGCCTGGACTTCCTCAAGGCCATCCGGGCCAGACTGGAGGCCTGAAAAGCGATGACTGGGCTGACGGCCTGAGAATGAACAAGGAGAGGTATGAAAATGAAGCACCTGAAACGCACACTGGCTCTGCTGCTGGCTCTGTCCCTGAGCTGCATCACCTCCGCCATGGCAGCCTCTGGCTTTTACGATGAGGAGGGCTATGCCCGTTACACGGGGAACATCACCATTGTTTCGGAGGGGATGATCCACTCCGGCCAGACCCAGCTCCCCAAGGCTTTCGCTATCGACTCCGGCGTCATCCGGGGCAGCGGCGAGAGCGGAGACCTGAACTGGGACGGCAAGCTCACCCGGGTGGAGGCCGCCACCATGGTCGTCCGGCTCATGGGCCTGGAGGAGGAGGCCGAGGCGGCCATGAACCAGCCCTCCCCCTTCACCGACGTGCCGGGCTGGGCCAACGGCTACATCAATGTTGCCTATGCTCACGGCGTATCCAAGGGGGTGGGAGATGGCCACTTTGCCCCCGAAGGCCTGTGCGGCGTCCAGGACTTTATCACCATGCTCTTCCGTCTGACCCGGCTGGAGGAGGGGAAGGACTGGTCCTGGGCCACCGCCATGAACGATTTTCAGGCTGCCGTGGCCGCCAGCGATACCTTCCAGGAGTACCCCTACACCAACTGGAACCTGCACCGCGCCCTGAAAGACGACGCCAAGCTCATCTATGACGAGGCGGTCTGGGGCAAAAAGCCCCTGACCCGGGCCATGGCGGCGGATGCCATGTGGCTGATGATGAACATTGTGGCCGGGCCCGATGGGGAGAGCCTGGGCGACGTGCTGGCCGAAGATTACGGCATGAGCGATCTGCTTCTCTACGACAACTATGTTCGCCGCACCGCCCACGGTCTGCGCTCCAGGGGATGGAGCTCCGACACCTGGGATCTGGACAGCAAGGAGACGGATTTCGCCTATATCTATGCCTATGTAGCTTCTGCCACTGATCGCCTGGACGCCATCCGCGCCAAGGTGAAGCAGAGTGCCGACGGGGAGCCTGCCCTGGAATATTCCCAGGAGATCAGAGACCTTGCCGATAAGCTCACCGCCGGGAAAAAGACGGAGTTGGAGAAGGCGGAGGCCATCAGCACCTGGGTCTCCACCCATATCTATTATGACTACCCGGAGCTCCGCAGCCCCGCCGGTGGTCAGGCCACGGTGGACAAGCAGTTTTTTGAGCAGGTGCTGGAGAGCCGCCTTGCCATCTGTGACGGCTACGCCGGTTTGACGGGGGCCCTCATGGACTGCGTGGGACTGGAGTGCTACTATGAGGCGGGCGTCACCTCGACAGACCACGCCTGGAATGTGGCTTACCTGGACGGGAAGTGGGTGGCCATGGACAATACTTACGACAGCCCCCTGACCTACGAGCGGGTGGCCGGAGAGGGGTATGCTGTGATGCGGGGTGTCGGTGAGTACGACACGCCCACCAACATCAAGGAGCCCAACGCCGTCCCCAGAACCATCCCCTACCGCTATTTTGGACTGGATCTGGATATGTTTTACAGCACTCATGTGTTCCCCAGGGAGCCACTGATCGTTACCGACACCGTCCTCACTGCAGACAGCGTGGTGGGGACCTGGCGGGGCAATCACCGGGTGGACAGCTACTGATATAAAATGCAAAAATCCCCGCCAAAATTTTGGCGGGGATTTTATTGCCTGTTTTAATTGGAAGCCCTTGTCCAGGTGCGGGGGGAGAGCAGGAAGAGCAGGGGGAAGATCTCCAGCCGGCCCAGGAGCATATTCAGGATCAGGGTCAGCTTGGACAGGTCGGAGAACATGGCGTAGTTGCCGGTGGGTCCCACCATATCCAGGCCGGGGCCGATGTTGTTCAGGCAGGCCAGTACGGCGGTGAGGTTGGTCTCCAGAGAGAAATTGTCCAGGGAGAGAATAAGCAGGGAGATCACGCCGATGGCGCAGTAGGCGGTCATATAGGTGTTGACCCCCTGGAGGGTCTCCTCGCCCACTGTGTGGCCCTCCACCTGCACCAGGTTCACGCTCCGGGGATGGAGCATCTGCCGCATCCTGGCTCCCAGAGACTTAAACAGCAGGACGATGCGGGCGCACTTGATGCCGCCGCCGGTACTGCCCGCGCAGGCGCCCACCACCATGAGCACTACCAGGATGGAGCGGGAGAGCTGGGGCCACAGGTTGAAGTCCGCCGTGGCAAAGCCGGTGGTGGTCATGACGCTGGAGACGGAAAAGGCGGCGTCATGAAGGGCGGCGCGGACACTGCCGCCGTATATGGGAAGCACATCCACCGTGATGATGGCAATGGAGCCCAGCATGATGGAGAGATAGACTCCCAGCTCCTCACTGCGCAGGGCCTGCCGGAATTTTCCCAGCAGGATGAGGAAGTAGACGGCGAAGTTGATCCCGAAAAGGGCCATAAAGACGGTACAGACAGTTTGGAGATAGGGGGAATAGCCCGCCATGGAGTTATTCTTGATGCCGAAGCCGCCGGTGCCGGCGGTGCCGAAGGCGGTGCAGAGACTGTCAAAGAGAGGCATCTTCCCGGCCAGAAGGAACAGAACATTCAAGACAGTGAGGGCGATGTAGATGAGATAGAGAATGGCGGCGGTCTGGCGCAGCTTGGGCACCAGCTTGCTCACCGAGGGGCCGGGGCTTTCCGCCCGGAGGAGGTGGACGCTGTACCCGCCCTTGCCCATGGGTACCACCGCCAGCAGGAACACCAGGATACCCATGCCGCCCAGCCAGTGGGTGAAGGAGCGCCAGAAGAGGAGGCCCCGGCTCATGGCCTCCACATTGGAGAGGATGGAGGCCCCGGTGGTGGTGAAGCCGGAGACGGTCTCAAAAAAGGCGTCGATATACCGGGGTATCTCCCGGGAGAGCCAGAAAGGAAGGGCGCCCACGGCAGACAGGACGATCCAGCCCAGGCCGGTAATGAGGAAGCCCTCCCTGGCGTAGAAGCGGCCCTGGGCCTTCCGGCAGAGGCTCCACAGCAGTATCCCCGCCCCGGCGGAGAGGGCCATGGTAGTGAAAATGGCCCGAAGGGCGGTCTGCTCCCTGTCCAAAATGGAGATGAGGGCGGGGGGGAAGAGGAAGAGGCACTCCAGCAGAAGCAGAAAGCCCAGCAGTTTGCCGATCATTTTACCGTTCATGTAAATGTGCTCCTCAATCTGCGAAGATGGCGTCCAGGTCGTTGATGATCCGGCCCTCCGCTGTGACGACGATCATGGTGTCCCCGGCGGTAAAGCTGCTGTCGCCCTTGGGGATGATGGTGCGGCCCTGGTGGGTGATACAGGCCACAAGGATGCCGCTTTTCAGGGGGATATCCATGAGCTTTTCCCCCTGGTGCCGGGTCTCCGGGGTCACCAGGAACTCCAGGGCCTCCACTTGGCCGTCCACGATGGAGTGGAGGGAGAGAACGCTGTCAATGCCGGCGGCGGAGGACATGGCCCGGACGTAGCGGGCGATGTTGGCACAGCACAGGCCCTTGGGGCTGATGACGGAGCCGATGCCCACCTTGCGGAAAACGTCGTAATACTCGATGCGGTTGATCTTGGTGATGACCTTGCCCACCCCCAGGTGGCTGGCCAGCATGGACAGCACCAGGTTTTCCTCGTCCATGCCGGTGAGGGTGATGACAGCGTCAAAGGAGCGCAGGCCCTCGGCGTCCAGCAGATCCTGACGGGAGCCGTCTCCCTCGATGACAGTGGCCCGGGGGAGGGACTCCACCAGCTTGACACAGCGGTCGTGGTCGCGCTCAATGATCTTTACTGACATACCGCTGTCCAGGCAGCGTTTGGCCAGGTAGAAGGCGATGCGGGAGCCGCCGATAATGAGCAGGCTCTTTACCTTGTGCTCCACCAGGCCCAGGTTCTTCACCAGCAGGGCCAGGTCTTGGAGAGCAGCGGTGACGAAGAGGGTATCCCCTGCGTGGAGGACAAAGGAGCCGCCGGGGATGTGGATGCCGTCCTCCCGCTCCACGGCGCAGACCAGCACGTTGACCCGGGCGATGTCGTAGAGCTTGGTCAGGGGGATGCCGTCCAGCTTGGAATGCTCGTCCACCGGCACGGCTACGATCTCCACCCGGCCGCGGGTAAAGGACTCCCGTTTGAGAAAGGAGGGGAACTGGAGGAGCTGGTAGGCCTCCAGGGCGGCGGCCTGCTCCGGGTTCACCGTCAGGGACAGGCCCAGCTCCTCCCGCATGGATACCAGCTGGTCAGAGTACTCCGGGTTGCGGACACGGGCAATGGTGTGTTTGGCCCCCAGCTTTTTGGCGGTGAGGCAGGTGAGCAGATTCAGCTCATCCAGGCTGGTGGCGGCAATGAGCACGTCTGCCTTGTCCACACCCGCCTCCCGGAGGGTGGCCATGGAGGCCCCGTTGCCGGTCACTGCCATGACGTCGAACTGCTCGGCGCTCTGGCTGAGGACTTGGGGGTTGGAGTCGATGATGGTGACGTCGTGGCCCTCGGTGGAGAGCTGGGCGGCCAGGGCGGCCCCCACCTTGCCGTCGCCGACGATGATAATATTCATGACCTTCCGCCTTTCGCGTTAGGATAAACGATAAAGTACAATTTCATATTATACCAGCTTAGAGATTTCTTGCAAGAGGGAAAAACGCCCCGGCCTCATATGAGGCCGGGGCGGTACGTCTTAGGCGTATCTTAATCTTTGCTTTGATCCTTATCCTGCACCTTATCCTTGGTTTGCTCTTTGTCTTCGACTTGCTCTTTCTCCTGCGCATCCTCTTCCTCGGGCTCCGGTCTGGGATGCTCCTGCTCCCACTCGCTGAAGCGCATGAGCACAGCGGCGACCTCGGCCCGGGAGGCGGAGGCCTTAGGATCCAGATTCCCGTTCTTTTTTCCCACCAGGAGGCCCTCCTCCAACGCCCAGCATACGGCGTCCTGGGCATAGCGGCTGACCTTGCTGGAATCAGGGAAGCTGCTCAGATCCCCGTCGCTCTTGGGCTGCCCCATGTAACGCCACAGCATGGTGACCAGCTGCTCCCGGGTGACTTCCGCATCGGGAAGCACACCGTTGGAGACTTTGTTCTGCACAGCCCAGCCCTGGCCCTTGACAAACCAGGTGTTTCCGCCGGAGGTATCCACGCCGTCATAGCGGGCCAATACGGTCATGAGCATGGCCCGGGTCATAGTGACCTCAGGACTGAAGCGGGTATGCTTCTTGTTGGTGCCGTTCATGATGCCGTGGTCATAGACGTAGATCACGGCGTCGTGGTACCAGGCGTTGGGTGCCACGTCCTCAAAGGTGGTCTGGGACGAGGTGAGGGCCGTAGGAACTGGAGTTACGTCCTTATCTTCCTGAGCCAGAGCGGCAGGCAACAGGCTGGAGGCCATCACCAGAGCCAGAAGAGTGGATATTGCGCGCTTTTTCATTGGTCATCATTCCTTCTTTATTGCTCTATTCCATGGGGTAGGCATAGAAAAATGGTTTGATAACATTATATTTGAGAATAGTTTACCACAAAAAAAGGCGAACTGCAACGAAAAAATGATATGATATGACATATTTTATGTCAAAGTATGCAGCCCTTCCAAAAAGGAAGGGCCGCACTGTGTTACTTTTTCATCTGAAAGGGCGCCATCTCCACCCGAACGAAGTAGCCCTGATCGTGTTTACAGACCCAGCATTGCTCCGGGGGGCGCTCGGCGGTGACCACATAGCCGCAGTTGAGGCACATCCACTCACAGGCACTCTCGTTGACGAAGAGCTTGCCCTGCTCCAAGAGGTCGGCCAGCTGGCCGAAGCGGTCGCCGTGTACCTTTTCGATGCGGGCCACGTTGGAGAAGAGGTGGCTGATCTCCGGGAAGCCCTCGTCCTTGGCCATGTGGGCGAAGGCCATATAGTCATGCTCGTACTCCTGGTACTCGTTGTGCTGGGCGGCCCGAAGGTGCTCCAGTACAGTGGCGTAGAGGTCGACGGGATAGGTGCCGTCAATGGCGATGTTCTCCCCGGAGCACTTCTCCAGGTAGTCATAGAAGGCCCTGGCGTGGGCCGTCTCCTGGTCGGCGGTGAAGCGGAAGACCGCCTCCACCACGTAGAGGTCGTTTTTCTTGGCCAGACCGGCGGAGAAGGTGTAGCGGTTGCGGGCCTGGCTCTCTCCGGCGAAGGCGCGCAGGAGGTTGCGTTTGGTCTCGCTGTTTTCAAAGGAAACGGACATGGTGATACCCCCTTTGTGTAGATGGTACCATCATGTCCGCTTTGCACTGTTTTATGCTTTTTGTGCCAGAAAACTGTCCAGAAGAGTGTGGGCTTCGGCTATGGGATCGCCCTCCATGTCCAGCCAGTGGACATCCCTGTCCTTTTTGAACCAGCTGACCTGCCGCTTGGCAAACCGCTTGATGGCCCGGCCCAGCTCCTCGGCCAAAGCCTCCACAGTGGGGATGTCCCCGGTGAGATAGTGGAGGATATAACGGTATTCCAGGCCCAGGCCCTCCAGGAACTGGTCGGAGACCCCCTGTGTCCGAAGTCCTGCCACCTCTTCGATCATGCCCGCGTCCAGCCGGGCCCAGAGCCGGTCGTCAATGCGGCGGCATACCGTCTCCCGGGGATAGCTCACCCCCAGAGTGAGGACGTTGTAGCGGGGCCGGCGCTCTGCCTCAGCGTGGGGGTCTTCTCCGTTTTCCAGCTTTTCGATGAGCCGCACCAGCCGGGGGCGGTTATTAAAGCAGTCCTCGTCCAGCTCCACCCCGGCGGCGGTGAGCCTGTCCCGAAGAGCCTCGGTGGGAAGGGCCTCCAGTGCGGCCCGCAGGATGGGGTCGGGAGGGGCCTCATGGAACACGTAGCCCTCTGCCACAGCCCGCAGGTATAATCCTGTGCCCCCCACCAGGAAGGGAAGATTTCCCCGCGCCAAAATGCCGTCGATGGCCTCATAGGCCATGGGCTGGAACTGGGCCACGGAAAACTGCTCGACCGGGTCGGCCACGTCCAGCAGATGGTGGGGGACGCCCTCCATCTCCCCGGGTGTGATCTTCCCGGTGCCCAAGTCCAGGCCCCGGTATACCTGCCGGGAGTCGGCGGAGACGATCTCTCCGTTGTATTCCTTGGCCAGGGCCACCCCTAGACCGCTCTTCCCGCAGGCGGTGGGGCCTAAGATGACGATGAGATTGGGAAGGGACATGGTCAATCCTCCAGGGCCAGCTCGGCGGCCCGCTTGGCGTGGATCAAGGTGGTGTCGAAAACCGGCAGGGAGGAGTCGGCGGGGCGGATCAGGAGGCCAATTTCAGTACAGCCCAGGATGACGCCCTGGGCGCCCTGCTGCGCCAGGCTGTCGATGATCTTCTGGAAGGCCCGGCGGGAGTCATCTTTGATCTCACCCAGGCACAGCTCGTGAAAGATGACGTCATTGACGACTTCAATGTCCTCCGCCGGGGGGATGACCACGTCGATGCCCCGGTCGATCAGCACCTGCTTGTAAAAGGTCTCCGTCATGGTGTATTTTGTGCCCAAAAGGCCCACCTTGCAAATGTGGTGTTTTTCCAGTTCGTCCGCCGTGGCGGCGGCAATATGTACGATGGGGATATGGAGTATGGAGGCGATTTGGGGGGCTACCTTGTGCATGGTATTGGTGCAGATGAGGAGAAAGTCCGCACCGGCACTCTCCAGGCCCTGGGCGGCCCTGCCCAGGATCTGGCCGCTCTTGTCCCAGTCGCCGCTGGACTGGCACCGCTCGATCTCGTCAAATTCCACGCTGTAAAGGGCGATCTTTGCGGAGTGGAGGCCGCCCAGCCGCTTTTTGATCTCCTCGTTGATGATCTGGTAATAGGTCACTGTGCTCTCCCAGCTCATGCCGCCCAGCAATCCGATGGTTTTCATATCAAGCCCTCCATACCGTATCAGTTGTCTTTTATTGTATCATCGGGGCCTGTGTCCGTCAAGAAGGGGGAAGGGCCGCCCTGTTTGACAGCAGGGGAAGAATCAAGTACAATAAGGGACATCGAATGTTGACGAAAGGAGGGGCGGGCATGGGCTTTTTGTCCCCGTCCTATTTCCTCTTTTTCCCCATAGCGGCCCTGGTCTATTTCCTGCTTCCCCAGCGGGTGCGGAACATGTGGCTGCTGGGGTGCAGCTGGTTCTTCTACCTGTGCGCCGGACGGGAATATTTTCTCTTCCTGCTGGCTACGGTGCTTTTGACCTATTTTGCCGCCCAAGCGCTGGAGAAGGGGAGACGCAGGGGCCTGCTGGTGGGAACCCTGTGCCTTTTTGTTGGGGCGTTGGTGGTGTTTAAATACCTGGGATTCGGCCTATCCCTGCTCACCCAGCTGCTGGCCGCCCTGGGCCTGGACTGGTCGCCGGTGGTGCCCAAGCTGCTGCTGCCGGCAGGCATCTCCTTCTATTTCTTCACCGCCATGGGTTACCTCATCGACGTATACCGGGGGAAGTGCCCAGCGGAGCGGAGCTTTGTGAAGTGCGCCCTGTTCCTCTCCTTTTTCCCCTACCTGCTCTCCGGCCCCATTGGCCGGGGGCCGGAGCTGCTGCCTCAATTCGATAGTTTACATAAATTAAATTATGTCAACTTGAAAGAGGGTCTCCTCCGCTTCCTGTGGGGTGCCTTCAAGAAGCTGGTGCTGGCCGACCGGCTGGCGGTGGTGGTGGATACGGTGTTCGCCGCGCCCCAGAACTACGGCGCCCTCCAGGTCATCCTGGCAGCCTGTGCCTTTTCCATCCAGATCTACTGCGATTTCTCCGCCTACTCCGATATGGCGGTGGGCTCCGCCAAGGCCATGGGCTTCGACTTGATAGAGAACTTCCGCACCCCCTATTTCTCCCGCTCCATTGCGGAGTTTTGGCGGCGGTGGCACATCTCCCTGTCTTCCTGGTTCCGGGACTACCTCTACATCCCCCTGGGGGGCAGCCGCCGGGGCGTGGGGCGGAAGTACCTCAATATCCTTATCGTTTTTGCCGTCAGCGGTCTTTGGCACGGAGCGGCCCTGTCCTTCCTGGTGTGGGGATTGCTCAACGGCCTCTACCAGGTGGTGGGGAGTCTGATGGAGAAGCCCCGGAGGGCCCTCCGGGGGGCTGTCCGCCTGGGGGAGGACAGCAAGCTCCTTGCCCTCTGGCAGATGGCCTGGGTCTTTGGCCTTGCCACCATCGCCTGGGTGTTCTTTGAGGCGGGGACGGTGTCCGGCGCCCTGACGGTGCTGGGAAACATGGTCAAGCCCGTCCTCTGGGACGCCGGTGGGCTGACGGCCATGGGTATGGACAAGCTGGAGTTCCTGGCCGCCGTGGCGGGGCTTTTGCTTCTGACGGCGGTAGACGCTGTGAGCCAGTACACCGACGTGACCCGGCGGGTGCTGGAGGCACCTCGGTGGGTGCGGTGGTGCGTCTATCTGGGCCTGCTGATGGTGGTGGTCATCTTCGGCAGCTACGGCACTGGCTATGATGCCCAGGACTTCATTTACGGACAATTTTGAGGAGGTGAGGGCCATGCCTGTGGAAGTGAAGGAAGAGAAAAAAGCAAAGAGCGGAAGGCGGGAAGCCCTCTGGGCGGTGGCCTTCCTGCTGGCGGCAGCCCTGCTCCTCCATCTGGCGGCGGCAGTGCTGCGGCCCCTGCACATGAACTACGGCTCCACCTGGGAGCAGTACCTGGCGGAGCCTAAGGACTCTATCGACGTGCTGTTCCTTGGCTCCTCCTACGCCTACTGCGACTGGAATCCCGGTGTCATGTATGACGAGAGCGGCCTGACAGGCTACGTAATGGGGGGCAGTGAGCAGACCCCCGCCATCACCTACTGGTATCTGAAGGAGGCCCTGAAGACCCAGAGCCCGACCGTGGTGGTGATGGAGGCCAGCTCCCTCTTCTTTGACCGCTACCGCAACTACACCCAGATCAACCTGGGCTATATGCCCTGGGGGATGAACCGGGTGCGGGCCATCCTGGAGTGCGCCGAGCCGGATAAGAAGCTGGGGCTTTTCTTTGACCTCTATTTTTACCACGACCGTTGGAAGGAGCTGACGGCGGCGGATGTGGAGAAGATATTTCCCGCCGGGGCGGATCATCTGAAGGGACACACCGCCGTGGATCAGGTTTTTCCCGCCCTGGAATATTCCCAGGAGCCCTTCCTCAACGAGCTGACCCAATCGGAGGAGGTGTGCCGGGAGAATCTGGAGGATTTTGCCCGCATTGCCCAGCTGTGCAGGGAGGAGGGCATCGACCTCATCGTCACCGTGAACCCTACCTACAGCCAGTATCCCCAAGCGGTCTACGATGAGTTGGAGACGGCGGTGACAGCCAACGAGGGAGTGCGGTTCCTGGACTGGCGCAGCGGTTTTGACCAGATGGGCCTGGATGTGTCCAAACACCTCTATGACGGGGGTCACCTGAACCAGGATGGGGCTCAAATATTCTCCGCCTACACTGGGAAATTCCTTCGGGAGCTGGGCTATGAGCCTCGGCCCCAGACCGAGGAGAACGAGGCGGCCTGGGAGGAGACGGCGGCCTACTGGCGCACCATGGCAGCGCAATAGAAAAGAGCAGCTGCCCGCAAAAGGGCAGAAAATGGGGCGGTGAGGTAACTCGCCGCCCTGGTTTTTTATGTAGTTTAGAGCCAATCGTCAATGACGTCTTGCAGATGGATGGGGCTGACCTGATTTCGAACCAGAAGATCCATCAGTTCATCGATGCGGGAAGTGCTGACCGTGACGTTGGTGACCTGGGAGCTCTCCCCGCTGGCGCGGGAGGTGACGCGCACGCCGTAGCTTTCACAGAGAAAACTCCCTGCTGCCACCTCTTCCACCAGAATGGAATAGTCGTAGGGGCCGATGTCTGTCAAGTCTGGATACAGTGAATACACATCCAATTTAAGTTCCCTCATTTTGTGGTACCCTCCTGCGCATTTATGGACTGACCACATTATATTGTGTTTTTCGATGTTTGAAAAGAAAAAAGCTTCGACAGGAAGCGACGGGGGAGATGGATTATGTCTCCCGTATCCTTTTATCGGTCAACCGAATGTGCAAAAGCGGGTCGAATTGTCAGGAGCTTTGTTGGAAAATTCTTTCCATTGCGGCAAAAGAAAAGATTTGTTAGAATATTTTGAGGTAGAATGAGCGGGAAATGGAGGGAAAAGGAATAAAATGGGTACATATCAAAGATTGCCGCGTTTTATCCTCTCCAGAGGGCTGATCCTGTGCGGATTGCTGCTGGCGGGGACGGCGGCCCTCCTGCTCCAAGCGGGGCAGGGCGGGCCGGGGAGCCTGTGGCTCTACGACTGTGCGGAGGTCTTCCAGTTTGCCGCTCTGGTGAGCTTCGGCTGTGCCACAGTAGGGAGCCTTCTCATGGAGGATCTGCTGCGCTATTACGGGGAAAGGGAGTAAAAACCCCTCATAACGATATAAAAAGAGCTCTCTGCTATTTAGCAGAGAGCTCTTTTTATATCTGCTGGTTCATTTTTGGGGGAGCCCCAGACTTTTCTTCCAAAAGTCCTCTGCTTCCGCCAAGGTGGGCAGAGCCGGCATAGCGCCGATGCGGCAGACGGTCACCGCCGCGATCTGATTGGCGAACCGAAGGGCCGCTTCCACATCCAGGCCGGAGCCCAACCCCACGCAGAAGGAGCCCACAAAGGAATCTCCCGCGGCGGTGGGATCGACGGCGTTGATGCCCTCGGCGCAGGGACTGAACCGCAGGTGATCTCCGTCGTCCAGGGCGGCGCCGGCGTCTCCCAGCGTGATGAGCACGTTGTTAACGCCGCGGGAGCGCAGCTTTGCCGCGGCGGCCCGCACCCGCTCCATATCCAGCTGGGAGCCGTCATGGGGAATATCGATCCCAGCCAGGTCGGCGGCCTCGTGCTCGTTGGGGGAGATATAGGTCAGATGAGAGATGAACTCGTCGCTCAAGGGAGTGCTGGGGGCCGGGTTGAGCATCACAGGAACGCCCTTGGCCGCCGCGTACTCCGCCACCCGCTCATTGACTGCCATGGGGATCTCCAGCTGGAGGATGACCATGTCATATTGGTCGATGGTATCCTTCAGGAAGTCCACCTCCTCCGGCCGGAATTCCGCGTTGGCGCCGGGGAGGACTATGATACGGTTCACTGCCTGGCCGCCCCGCTCCTCCACAACGATGAAGGAACAGCCGGTGGGGGAGACGGGGTCTGTGATAATGTGCTCCGTGTTCATGCCCGCGTCCTTGCAGACCTGGAGCAGCTCCTTGCCGTAAGCGTCGTTTCCCACCTTGCCCACCATGGTCACATTGGCTCCCAGGCGGGCGCACTGCACCGCCTGGTTGGCCCCTTTGCCGCCGGGAGCCCGGTTGAACTTTTTGCCCATTACGGTCTGCCCCTCCCGGGGGAAGACCTCTGTGGTGGCCAGGTGATCCATCAGGATGCTGCCCACCACCAGGATATTCAGCTTTTTCTCCATGCTGTCCTCCTTTGTCAGGCGCTCACTTTTGCGCCAGCCAGCGCACCAGGTTGTTCCAGAAGGTGGTGTAGCCCTCCCAGGTGCAGAACTCCACCGGGGACCAGTGGGGGGCGCAGTCGGTGGCGTAGGCGCAGGTGCGGCCCTTTCCGTAATCCATCACAGCCACGAAGGGATCGTCACCGATCTTGGCCAGCACCTGGGCCTCCTTCTTGGGGATGAGCCGGTTGTAGCCCAATACGGCGGGCCATTGGGCGTCGCCCAGACCGGCCATAACAGGATGATCCTTTACGACCACCTGGGGGGTCACGCCCTGGCAGCGCTCCATACGGTCGTCGCCGATGAGCAGCTCCACAGGCAAGATCTCCTCCGCGGGGGTGTTTTTCCAAGCGCCCCGGGCCTGGATGCCCTGGAAGGTCAGGTAGCCGCCGATCATCACAAAGGCGCCGCCTCCGGCCACATACTCCCGGATAAGTTCCAGCTTATTTACGCACTGGTTGAGGCGCATGAAGGTGTTCATGGGCAGGTTGAAGGTGTTGGCTCCGCAGTCACTGACCATCACCACGTCGTACTGGGACAGCTCCTCCAGCGTCTGGGGGAAGTCCAGCTCCAGCCGGTGGGAGGGGATATGGACGAACTCCATCTCCCCGGAGGAGGTGATGGCGGAGCGAATGTAGTCCACCGCCTCCTCATAGTAGTCGTAGGTGAATACGTCGAAGCCCTTGGTCTCCTGGACGTGAACCATCCAGCTCTCACCGATAAACAAAACCTTGTACATAATGATCCGTCCTTTCTGTTATGGAGGTCAGGTCTGCTTTTCTGCGGCTGCCTCTTGGATGGCGGCGGCCACGGCCTTCTGCTTCATGTGCTTCCGGCGCCGGATCTGGAACACCGACATCACCACCATGCCCACGATGGTGATGACATAGGGCAGCATCTTCACAAAGTAGGCGATGCCCGCATCGGTAAGCTGCAGAATGTTGGCTACCGTATCCGCCATGCCGAAGAGCATGGAGAAGATGGTGGCGACAACAGGGGAGCCGTTGGCGATGTTATTGGCGGACAGGCCGATGAAGCCCCGGCCGGCCACCATGTCCCGGGAGAACCAGGCCACGTAAGACATGGACATGAATGCGCCGCCCAGACCGGCCACCGCCCCAGCGATGAGGTAGGCGGTCGTCCGTATCCTGGTCACCGAGATGCCCACAGACTCCGCAGCGTGGGGGTTCTCACCCACCGAGCGCAGACGCAGGCCCAGCCGGGTCTTGAACAGCAGCCACCAGATCAGGGCAGTGCACAGGAAGGCCAGGTAGGTCAGCAGACTGTGGCCCGACAGGATGGGGCCGAGCAGGGGGATGTCTTTGATGATGGGGATCTGAATGGTGGGCACAGCCAGGCTGGCCAGGTAAGAAAAGGTGGTGCCCTTGGCGCCTGTGATCATGTAGAGGGCAAAGGTAGTCCCGCCCGTGGCCATCAGGTTGATGGCGATGCAGGTCAGGTAGAGCTCCGATTTGCCCACAAGGTTTACATAACTAATAAGCGCGCCAACCAGGCATCCGGCCAGCATGGCGCCCAACACGCCCAGCAGGACGCTTTGGGTCAGGGCACTGGAGATGACTCCCAGCAGGGCGGCGCAGAGCATCATGCCCTCCACGGACATATTCAGCAGACCGGCCTTTTTGGTCACGGTGCAGGCCAGGGCGGCGTAGATGATGGGGGTGGAGAGTCTCAGGACGGAAAAACCGAAATTGGTGATAAAATTGATCATACTATTTTTCCTCCCCTCATCATGCGGCGTTGCTGTTTTCGGTACTGCGCAGGGCCGACTCATAGATGATCTTGTTCCGGGTCTTGGACAGGAAGGTCTCTGCCGCCACCATGAGGATGATGACGCCCTGCACCAGTACGATGAACTCCGCCGGGATATCGGTGGAGCTGCTGACCACCTGGGCGCCCTGCCGAATATAGGCCATGAGCAGGGCGGTGAGGATGACGTACTGGGGCCGCTTCTTGGCCAGCACCGCCACCACCACGCCGTTCATGCCGTGGTTGGTCAGTTCAGTCCACTGGAAGCGGCTGTTCATGGCCAGCTGCTCCAGGGAGCCGCCCACGCCGGCCAAAGCCCCGCCCAAGGCCTGGGCCAGGACGATGGTGGTCACGGCGTTAATGCCGATCTGGACGGCGAAGTCGGGGTTGGAGCCCACCGTGCGCATCTCAAAGCCCAGGGAGGTCTTTTTGAAAAGCACGGTGACCACCACACAGAACAGCAGTGCCACAAACACGCCGGTGTGGATGCCGGTGCGGGGGATGAGCTCCCCAAACCGGGCGGTTACGGGGATCTCGTAGGAGGCGGTGTAGGACACCCCCACGTCCCGTACCACGCGGGTGAGCACGAACTGGGTGAAATAGAGCAGGATGTAGTTGAGCATGATGGACAGCACAATGATGTTGGCGCCCAGCTTTACGTTGATAATGGCCGGGATGCTGGCCAGAACAAAACCTACCAGAGCCCCGATGGCCAACAGTACCAGGATATACAGCCACTTGGGCAGTCCCAGTCCCTGCATGGACAGGGCAAAATAAGTGGTGATGCAGGCGGACATGATGAAGATGCCTTCACCGGAGAGGTTGAAGCGGTTTACCGAGTACATGAAGCACATACCCAGGCCGGTGAAGACCAGCGGTACCGCCTTTTGGATAATGCCGCCGATCCGCCGGGGGGTGGTAAAGGGCCCTACGGTGAAGCTGTAGATGGCCTGGGCGGGATCCTCGCTGATGATCACCAGAACCAGCAGGGTCAGGCCATAGGCCACCAGGAAGGCGACCACGATACGCAGTACCTCAAAGACCGCTTCTACACGTCGTACATTTTTCATAGCAATCCTTCCATTTCCTGCGGAGTCATCGTTCGGATCCCCAGCATATACTCGCCCAGCTTGTCCTCACTTACCTCGGAGGCCTTGGGGAAGGCCGCCACGATCTTGCCCCTGCGCAGCACCAACAGCCGGTCGGAGACCTCCAGCAGCTCATTGAGGTCGGCGGAGATCAGCAGCGTGGCAACCTTGTTCTCGTGGGACATGCTCACCAGCCGCTTGCGGATCATCTCGGTGGTGCCCACGTCGATGCCGCGGGTGGGCTGGCTGGCCAGGATGAAACGGCAGCCGGAGGTGAATTCCCGGGCCACTACCACCTTCTGGATGTTGCCGCCGGAGAGCATCCGTACAGGCTGGTCGGCGTCGTCACAGGCGATCTCAAATTCTTCGATACAGCGGTCAACGAACTCGTCAATGGCCTTTTTATCGGTGAAAATAAATTTGCGGAACTCCGGGCGGTAAAAGCGGTCGGCAATGATGTTGTCCCGGATGGACTGGTTTACCGACGCGCCGATGGTCATACGGTCTTCGTGGATGCTGGCCATGCCCATCTCCCGGAGCTGGCGGACAGTGTGGCCGCGGATCTCCTCGCCGCTGAGGGTGATACTGCCCGAGTGGTAAGGCTCGGTGCCGGTAATGGCGGCGGCCAGCTCGGTCTGCCCGCTGCCCTCCACGCCGGCGATGCCCACCACCTCTCCGGCCCGGACACGGAAGCTGACGCCGTCAATGTTCCGCTTGCCATCGTCGCCCACGACGATAAGGTCGGACACCAGAAGCAGGTCTTCCCCTGACTCCGGGTCGTCCTTTTGGAAGCGAAGCTCCACGTCCCGGCCGATCATCAGGTTGGAGATGCGCTCCTGAGTCATGTCACTGATGTCGTATGTGCCCAGGCATTTTCCCTTCCGCAGGACGGTCACCCGGTCACATAGCTCCATGATCTCCTCCAGCTTATGGGAGATGAAGATGATGGCGTAGCCCTGCTCCTGGAGCCGGTGGAGCTGTTCGAACAGCTCCCGGGTCTCCTGGGGAGTAAGTACGGCGGTGGGCTCGTCCATAATGAGAACTTTGACGCCCCGGATCAGGGCCTTCAGGATCTCCACCTTCTGCATGGAGCCCACGCTGATATCGGAGACCCGCTGGGTCACATCCAGGTCAAAGCCGTACTTCTTGGCGGCCTCCGAAGTCATTCGGACGGCCTCCTTGTAGTTGAACATGACGGCTTTGGTAGGCTCGATACCCAGCACGATGTTTTCCGCGATGGACAGGGAGGGCACCAGCATGAAGTGCTGGTGGATCATTCCGATGCCGTTGTGGATGGCGTCCAGGGCGGATTTCATCTCCAGCTTCTTATCGTTGAGGTAGATAGCGCCCTTCTGGTAGTCCTCCATGCCGAAGAGCATCTTCATCAGCGTAGTTTTACCGGCTCCGTTTTCGCCCACCAGCGCATGGATCTCGCCGGCGTTCACGGAGAATGATATGTCGCTGTTGGCTACAAAGCCGTTGGAATAAACCTTAGTCAGGTTTTCTACGCGCAGCAATTCGCTCATAGTTTATCCCGCCATTCTGTGATGTTTCCGTGTCGTTTGATCCTGTATGACAAAAAAGGCCCGGGAAAGAGACGCCTATGAAAGGTGTATCTCCCGGGCCTTCTCTGCAGCTTTAAACCGTGGGGAACCTTTGATTTGTGTTGTCCGTGCTTACGGAGTCACAGAGTTGACCAGCTGGTCGATCTCGTCCTGGGACATGAAGTAAGCGGAACGGACTTCCACCTTGCCGGCCTTGATGTCCTCCTCGGCCTGCTTGACCAGTTCCTGGGTCTCGGCAGAGACGAACTTTTGATAGTTCTCGTTGTCGGCAATGCCCACGACGCCGTCCGCCAGGTTCAGAGAGGCGGCCTGGGAGTCGGCAAAGATGTCCTCGCCGTCGGCGATGTGCGCCATGATGGACTCCAGGGAGACGTCGATCTTCTTCAGGCAGGAGGTCATGATGACAGAGGCCAGGTCGGTCTCGCCCTTGGCGTTGTAGATGCTGTACTGGTCAGAGTCACAGCCGATGGCCAGCTTGCCGGCATCCTTGCAGGCCTGGAACACGCCCAGGCTGGCGCCGCCGCAGGCGGCAAAGATGATATCGGCATTCTTGCCGATCTGCATGTTGGCCAGCTCCAGAGCCTTGGCGGTGTCGTTGTAGTTGCCCACAAAGGCGCTGCACACCTTGATATCCTCCTTGGCGGACAGGGCGCCCTGGATATAGCCGCACAGGAAGTCGTTGATGAGGGGGTTCTCCTGGCCGCCCACGAAGCCGATAACGCCTGTCTCGCTGGTCTTAGCGGCGGCAATACCCACCAGGTAAGCGGCCTCATAGGTGGAGCTGGCGTAGAGGTAGACGTTGGGCTGCTCACATACGTCCAGGGGAGTGGTATCGTAGACGATGAAGCGCATCTCGGGGTAGTCCTGGGCGTAGTTCTTGCACAGATCCAGGAAGCCGCTGCGCAGGAATACGTAGTCGTAACCGGCGTCCACAAAGTCAAAGAAATAGCCTTCGTAGGTGGAGATGTCGGTGCCCACCTCGGCGTATTCCACATCCAGCTTGTGGGTCTTCTCGATGGCCTGGAGGCCCTGATAGAGCAGATCATTGAAGGACAGGTCGCCCAGGGCGTTCAGGGCCAGCATGACCCGCTTGCCCTCCAGCTCCACGCCGCCGGCGGCGGCGTCTGCGGAAGTGGCGGGCTCGGAGGTGACGGGATCGGTCGCCGCCTCGGAGGGGGCGGGGGCCGGGCCGCCGCAGGCCGCGCTGGACAGCAGCAAAGTGGTGGAGAGTACGAGGGCAAGCAACTTCTTCATTTTCATCTTGTTCTCAATCCTTTCTTTGTTGTTCCCATGTGTTTTTTATGTTCACGGGGTTTTCTTGGCACCCCTTGCCAAGACACATTTATTGGCACCAGTCCAGGATCAGGTTGGCATAGGCCAGGATACACTGATAGAAATTTTTGATCTCGATATACTCGTTGGGCCGGTGGCCCTTTCCAGCGTGTCCCGGGCCGAAGATGACGGTGGGGATGCCGGCAATGTGCTGGTAATACCGGGCGTCATTGCCGGTGGCGGCCACGTTGAGGTTGGCCCAGCCCATGCCTTTTTCAGCGGCCCTGCGTACGCACTGCACGAAGGGGGAGCGCCGGTCGATCTCAAATCCGCCGCCCTGCTGATAGATGACCAGTTCCGGCGGATTTTCCCGCAGCCACTTGTCCTGTCCGGCCCGCTCCATTATAGCCCGGACGACCTCCTGGCATACGGCCTCGTGCTCCATGAGACCGGGGATGTAGTGCAGGCACAGCTTGAACTCGCAGGAGCCCGGCACTGCCGAGCCGGCGGTGCCGCCCTGGATAACGCCCACGTTGATGGAGGGAGAGGGCAGCTCTGGGTGATGATACTTTTCTCCCCAGCGCTGTTCCAGTTCGTCAAGGGCGCCCATCAGGAAAATGGCCTTCTCGATGGCGTTGACCCCCAGCCACTTCATCCCGGAGTGGAGGCTCACGCCGGTCACCTTTACCGAAAAGAACACAAAGCCCATGTTGGCGGTGGTGATGTTGCAGTCCGTCGGCTCACAGATGACGGCCGCGTCGGCGTTGTAGCCGTGGAGGGTGGCGGAGAGGGAACCGTTGCCGCCTCCCTCCTCATCTACTACGGAGACGATGCGCACCGATCCCGGCAACTGGATGCCCGCGTCCTGGAGCAGTTTTACGCTGCAGACGGCCGCCGCCAGTCCCGCCTTCATGTCGGAGGTGCCCAGACCGTAGTATTTGCCGTCCCTTTCGGTGGCTTTCAGCGGCGGGGTGTCCCATTGCTCCAGATCCCCGGCGGGCATGGTGTCCATGTGGCCGTTGAAAAGCAGGGAGCGGGCCTGGCCCAGACCGGGGAAGGTGGCGATCAAATTGTAACGATCCTTATTGTTGTGACCGGGATTTCCTTCGTGGAAGCGGCGCAGGCCCTCCTGAATGGTCTCTTCCAGGATGGGATCCTTTTGGATGTCCGCCCCCATGCCCCGAAGCAGTTCTTCCAGATAGGTCTGGCCGGCGATCTCTTTTCCGCCGCCGATGCCGTGGCCAATGGTCTGGGTGTCGATGGAGACAAGATCGGTAAAGATCTTCAGGTATTCTTCCTTGTGTTCCTCCAGAACTTTGCGCAGCATATTTGTTCCTCCTGTCTTCTCGCTCCCGAACGGAGACATTTGCACATATGAAAAACATATGGAAAATTCCTGACCGAACAGTTTACTTGTCGAAAAAGAAAGAGGAGCAATTTTGTTTCCTCACTCTTTTTTGTTGACTATAACAATAAATCTGGTATTATTATGACATTGTTGTACGATAGAAGCAAATACACATAAGATTTATAACCATATGTTTTCTGTATGGGGAGGGAGACTATGACGTTTCTACAGCTGAAATACTTCCTGACCGTGGCGGAAGAGGGGCAGATCACGAGCGCCGCCACAAAGCTCCACATGACCCAGCCGCCCTTGAGCCTCCAGCTCCGGCAGCTGGAGGACTCCCTGGGGGTCAAGCTTTTCAACCGTACCACCAAGGGCATCGAACTCACCGCCGCCGGGCGGCTGCTCTACAGCCACGGCACCCAGATCCTCACCATGGTCAACAACATGAGCCAGGAGCTCCGGGACGTGGCCCACGGCACCAGCGGCACCATCCAGGTCGGTATCATCTCCTCTGCGGTAAATTTGCTGCTGAATCTGGATCTGTACTCTTTTTGTACGCAAAACCCCTGGGTGGCCTATAATCTGATCGAGAGTGATACCTTCAGTCTCCTGGATATGCTGGATCAGGGCATCATCCATGTGGCCTTCGTCCGCACTCCCTTTTCCTCTAAAGAGTATATGAGCTTCCCGCTCTTTTCCGAGCCGGTGGTGGCTGTCGCCGGCCGGGCCTATCAGCCCAGAGGCGGACTCATCGGCCACGACCCGGCAGAGCCTATCACCCTGGAGCAGTTGGCCGGAGAGAAACTGATCCTGCTGCAAAATTACGAGAATACCGTCCTCACCGCCTGCCAGCAGCAGGGCATCAAGCCCAACATTATCTGCAGGGGCAGCAACGCCACAGTGGCCTTTCTCTGCGCCCGGTCGGGCATGGGAGTCATGCTCACCCCCAAAAATGTCCTGGGCCCCGACGCTGACCGGGATCTGCAGGTGTGGGACGTGGACTGCGGCGTGCTGACATCCTCTCTGTGTATGGTCTGGAAATTCAACCGGGAGCTGCCCCAGGCGGTGGATAAATTCATCCTCCATGTGAAGGAACGTTTTCCCAGCGGCCAAGCCGGGGAGAGATAAAGAAAAAAGGCGGCCGTTCCCCACAACGGGGAACGGCCGCTTTCGGTTTTGCTCGGGATACTTTTATATCTCCTGCGGGAGAGCGGGGGGCAGGGCCAGGATGTCGTTGGCCACGGGGGTGTAGAAGAGGCGGGCACACTCGGTGGACTCCCGGGTCAGGGAGAGGCACCACATGAGCTTGGCCACCACCGCCTCGGTGGTCATGTCATAGGCCTCCAGAACCCCCAGGTCGCTCTTGAGCCGGTGGCCCACATTATAGATGGACAGGTCACTGCCCTCATTCTGGACTTGGGTGGTGAGCACCACCAGCTTGCCCTGGGCCAGGGCGGCCCGGATGAGGTCATAATACTCCCCCTGATCCCCGGCGGGGACGCCGCCCACCCCAAAGCTCTCGATGATAACGGCGTCGTTTTCCCGCAGCAGGAAGGCCAGCTGGGCGGGGGAGGCGCCGGGGATGAGCTTCATCAGAGCCACCCGCTCATTGAGCCGGTCATAAAACTTTGGCCCATGGTCAGTGGTGGGGCACAGGTAGGGGATGAGCTGGCCGTCCTGAATGACGGCCAGAGCGGGGTAGTTGATGCTGGAGAAGGCCCCGTAGCTCTTGGAGTAGGTCTTTCTGGCCCGGGTGCCCAGGATCACCGCCCCGCCGAAGACCACCATAACGCCGCCGAGCCGGCCGTCGCAGGCCACCGTAAAGGCGTCCAGCAGGTTGGTTTTGGAGTCGGTGATGTCGGCGTGGATGGGCTTCTGACTGCCGGTGAGGACGATGGGCTTGGGACTTTCCTGGATGAGGTAGCTCAAGGCGGCGGCAGTGTAGGCCATGGTGTCGGTGCCGTGGCAGACCACAAAGCCGTCATAGCGGTCATAGTCCTCCCGGATAGCGGCAGCTGCCCGGAGCCAGTGGGAGGGGGTCATGTTGGTGGAGTCGATGCTGCAGACCTGGCGGCAGTCCACCTGACAGAGCTGGCGCAGGTTGGGGACATAGTTCAAAAAGTCCTCGCCAGTGAGGCCGGGAGCAAGGCCGGCCTCGGTCATTTCGGAGGCGATGGTGCCGCCGGTGGTGAGCATGAGGATACGCTTCATAAAGACTGCTCCTTGAAAAATTTGATTGGATGTATGGAAACGTGCCACGGCGAGGGGTGAAAAAGGAGAGGGCGAAAGGGGGGGAGCGATTTGCTTACCATTATTGAAGTAAAAGCCAGGGAGGACGGCGGCCACGGCCTCCAGAGCCAGAGCCATCGGAAGGAGTGCTGGCTGGAGGGCTGGGTGGCGGTGCCGGAGACTCTGGTGGCCCAGGTCTGGGCCTGCGGCGGTTACTGCGACCTGACTTTGAAAAAAGGCGTCCTCACCGGCATCACGCCCAGAGAGCGGCCCCAGCCGGAGGAGCCGGAGAGTCAGGACAAATAGGCGCCCTCCATGGGGGAGGCGGCGGAGCGGGTAAAACGGCCCAGGACGCCGGAGGTATATTTGGGGGCACGGGGAGTCCATCGGGCTTTTCGTGCCCCTAAAATTTTGTCCATTTCAGTCTGGCTCTTCCGCTCCCCCTTGACGCCCACGATGGCCAGCCTTCGGGCGGGGATATCCAGCTCGATGAGGTCGCCCTCCTCCACTAGGGCGATGGGCCCGCCGTCGGCGGCTTCGGGGGAGACATGGCCGATGACTGGGCCCCGGGAGGCGCCGGAGAAGCGGCCGTCTGTGATAAGGGCGATGGAGGCGGACAGCTCCGGGTCGGAGGAGATGGCCTCCCCGGTGTAAAACATCTCCGGCATACCGCTGCCTCTGGGGCCCTCGTAGCGGATGAACACCGCGTCGCCGGGACGGATGCGCTTGCGGAGGATGGCGTCGATGGCCTCCTCCTCGCTGTCAAAGGGGCGGGCGTTAAGGGTGGCACGGAACATCTCGGCGGGCACGGCGGTGTGCTTCACCTCCGCCCCGTCGGGGGCCAGGTTGCCCCGGAGGATGGCGATGGCGCCGTCGGCACCGATAGGGTCACCATAGGGGCGCAGGATGTCCTCCTTCTTCCGGCCCACCTGGGCCAGAAGGGAGGCGCAGCGGTCATACCAGCCGCCCGCTTTCAGCTCGTCCAGATTCTCCCCCAGGGTCTTGCCGGTGACGGTGAGGGCGTCCAGGTGGAGGATGGGCCGCAGCTCCTCCATAACGGCGGGGACGCCTCCCGCCCGGTGGAGGTACTCGGCGGGCCACTTTCCTGCGGGGCGGATGTTTGCCAGATAGTGTGCCCCCCGGTGGAGCCGGTCAAAGACGTCGGCATCCAGACGGAGGCCAAACTCATGGGCCACCGCCGGCAGGTGGAGCAGGGCGTTGGAGGAGCCGGAGATGGCCGCGTGAACGATAATGGCGTTTTCAAAGGAATCCATGGTGACGATCCTGCGGGCGGTAAGCCCCGCCTTGGCCAGAGCCAGAGCGGTCTCTCCGGCCTGGCGGGCGAACTCCTTCAGCTCACCGCCCACAGAGGGGAGGAGGGCGGAGCCGGGCAGGGCCAGGCCCAGGGCCTCGGCCATGACCTGCATGGTGCAGGCGGTGCCCATAAAGGAGCAGGCCCCGCAGGAGGGGCAGGCGTGCTTCTGATACCACTGGAACTGCTCCTGGGCCAGTTCACCCCGCTGGAACATGGCGGAGTAGGTGCCGATCTGCTCCAGGGTGAGGCAGTCGGGGCCGGGGGCCATGACTCCGCCGGGGACAAAGACGGCGGGGAGATCCAGCCTGCCCATGGCCATGAGCTGGGCGGGAACAGACTTATCACAGCTGGCCAGGAACACCCCTGCGTCAAAGGGGGTGGCGGAGGCGTGGATCTCAATGAGGTCGCAGATGGTGGAGCGGGAAGCCAGGGAAAAGTTGATGCCGTCGTGGCCCTGGGCCATACCGTCGCAGATGTCGGTGGCAAAATACCGGGCGGCCCGGCCCCCGGCTCGGTGGACGCCGTCAGCGGCGGCGTTGGCCAGCTCCAGAAGATGGGCGGAGCCGGGGTGGCTGTCCCCGAAGGTGCTTTCCACCATGACCTGGGGCTTGGACAGGTCGCCGCGCGTCCAGCCCATACCCATGCGGAGGGGGTCGATCTCGGGGGAGAGGGTGCGTAAGTCCTGACTGGTCAGCATAAAAGATCATCCCTTCTCTGTGGTGTCCTGTTACCCAAAGGATACCGAAACAGCGGAAAAAAGTCAACGAAAAAGAGCTCTTTTTTATGTCCGGTCTTTCCCTGGAAAGGCCGGGCGTTTTTTTACCCATTTTCCCTCTTGTACCGTGGGGAGACGGAGTGTATAATAGGATCAGTATGGCCCCTGCAGGGGCAGAAAAAGGTAAATAGGAGGGCTCCGATTTGGAATATTTTCGCTGTGAAGGCTCTGACTGCGGCTATGTGACCGAGGACGGGGAACTGGAGAAATGTCCCCGCTGCGGCGGCACCTTCTTTATTCCCGTAGAGGAGGACTATGTCTCCGGCTACGGCTGGATGTGCCTTTCCGAGCAGGCGGAGGAAAATGGAGACAATGAAAAGGCCCTGGGCTATGTCCAGCGGGCCATTGATGAGGAATACCCCCATGCGGTGTACCACATGGGCCTTTGCTACCTGCGGGGGCGGCTGGGTCTGCCCCAGGATAAGGAGAAGGCGGCGGAGTATTTTGAAAAGGTGGGGGAGATGGACGACCCCGCCGGCTGGTGCGCCCTGGGTCAGCTCTACCAGCAGGGCGAAGGGGTGGAGCAGGACTTCGACAAGGCGGTGGAGCTCTTTGAGAAGGCCGCCGAGGCGGAGTACGCCCCCGCCGTCTGCGCCCTGGGTCTGTGCTGGGAGTGCGGCGAGGGCAAGGAGCAGAGCTGGGAAAAAGCCACCGAGCTCTACCGTCAGGCCGCCGACATGGGCTACTCCCGTGCCCAGTGTAACCTGGGCTGGTGCTACGAGTACGGCAAGGGCGTGGAGCAGAGCTGGAAGGAAGCTGTCTACTGGTATTCCATGGCCGCCGATCAGGAGGATCCCCGTGCCCTGTGCAACCTGGGTCTCTGCTACGAGCGGGGCGAGGGCGTGGACGAGCAGAGCTGGGAGAAGGCGGTAGCCCTCTACCGGGCCGCCGCTGACCGGGGTTACGCCCCTGCCCAGTGCAATCTGGCCTGGTGCTACGAGATGGGCGAGGGCGTGGAGAAAGACCAGCAGGAGGCCATTAAATGGTACATGAAGGCCGCCGACCAGTCCGACCCCCGCGCCCAGTGCAACCTGGGCCTCTGCTACGAGCGGGGAGACGGCGTGGAGAAGAGCCTGGAGCGGGCGGTGGAGCTCTATAAGCTGGCCGCCGAGCAGGGCTATCCCCCGGCCCAGTGCAACCTGGGCTGGTGCTATGAGGCCGGCGAGGGTATAGGGCAGAGCTGGCCCGACGCCATCAAGTGGTACACTGCCGCCGCCGAGCAGGGTTACCCCCGGGCCCAGTGCAACCTGGGCTGGTGTTACGAGTCCGCGCTGGGCGTGGAGCAGAGCTGGCAGAAGGCGGTGGAGTGGTACGCCAAAGCCGCCGCCCAGGGCGACCCCCGTGCCCTCAATAATCTGGGCTGGTGCTATGAGTACGGCGAGGGCGTGGAGAAAAACATGGCGGAGGCCGTGCGCTGTTACCAGGGCGCCGCGGTGCGGGATTATCCCCCCGCCGTGTGCCGGCTGGGCCTTTGCTATGAAAACGGCGAAGAGGTGGAGCAGAGCTGGGAAAAAGCCGCTGAACTCTACCTGAAGTCTGCCAATTTGGATTACGCCCCCGGTATGTGCAACTACGGCTGGTGCTGTGAGTTCGGCAAGGGCGTAGAGAAGAGCATTGAAGAGGCTCTCAAGTGGTTTTCCGCCGCCGCCGCAAAGAACAATCCCCGGGGCATCTGCCGTATGGGTCTCTTTTATGAAGAGGGCGAAGGGGTAGAGCAGAGCTGGGAGAAGGCCACCGAGCTTTATCGGAAGGCCGCCGACCTGGGCTACGCCCCCGCCCAGTGCAACCTGGGCTGGTGCTATGAGGCGGGCAAGGGCGTGGAGAAATCCATGACCGATGCGGTGAAATGGTACCGGGCCGCCGCCGAGCAGGGCTATCCCCGTGCCCAGACCAACCTGGGCTACCTCTACGAGTCCGGCGACGGTGTGGAGCAGAGCTGGGAGGAGGCCACCAAGTGGTATCTGGCCGCCGCCCAGCAGGGCTACAGCCGGGCCCAGTGCAATTACGGCTGGTGCTGTGAAGCCGGTAAGGGTGTAGAACAGAGCTGGGAGGAGGCGGTGAAGTGGTATGCCGCCGCCGCCGAGCGGGGCGACCCCAGGGGCCAGTGCAACCTGGGCTGGTGCTACGAGGCCGGGAAGGGCGTAGAGCAGAGCTGGGAGAAGGCCGCTCTCTGGTACGGTAAGGCCGCCGAGCAGGATTACCCCCGTGCCCTGTGTAACCTGGGCTGGTGCTACGAGCGGGGCAGAGGTGTGGAGCAGGACTATAAAAAGTGCTTTGAGCTCTATACCAAGGCCGCCCAGCGGGAGTATCCCCCCGCCCTTTGCAACCTGGGCGTGTGCTATGAAAACGGCTGGGGCTGTGACCAGAGCTGGGAGAAGGCGGTGGAGTGCTACCAGAAGGCCTCCCAGCTGGGTGACGAGGTGGCCATGTGCAACCTGGGCTGGTGCTATGAGAGCGGCAGCGGCGTAGCTGAAGACAAGGCCAAGGCGGTGGAGTGGTACCGCAAATCCGCCGAGGAGGGCTATCCCCGTGCCCAGTGCAACCTGGGCTACTGCTACGAGGCGGGCATCGGCGTGGAGAAGTCCATGACCGAAGCTATTTTCTGGTACACCAAAGCCGCCGAGCAGGGTTATCCCCGTGCCCAGACCAATCTGGCCTATTGCTATGACGAGGGCCTGGGTGTGGAGGTGGACAAGGCGGTGGCCGTCCACTGGTATTCCGAGGCGGTGAAGAAAAACTATCCCCGCGCCCAGTGCAACCTGGGCTACCTTTACGAGGTGGGCGAGGGCGTGGAGAAGGATCTGAAGGAGGCGGCCCGGCTCTATCTGCTGGCCGCCCAGGCAGGCGATCCCTTTGCCCAGTGCAACATCGCCTGGTTCTATATCAATGGTACCGGGGTGGAGCAGGACAAGGTGGCAGCCTTCCAGTGGTTCCAGAAAGCCGCCGAGCAGAACAATCTCCGGGGCCTCTACAACATGGGCCTGTGCTATGAGAACGGCGACGGCGTACATAAAGACCGGGTGAAGGCGGTGGAGTGGTACCGTAAGGCCGCCGCCCGTGACCATGCCGGAGCCCTCTATAAGCTGGGCGAGTTCACCGAGCGGGGCCTGGCGGGCCTGGGGCCGGATATCCCCAAGGCGTTGGACTACTACCGCCGGGCGGCGGAAAAGGGCTCCGAAGCCGCCAAGGATGCCCTGGCGCGGCTGGATAAGACCACGCCCTCGGTGGCCGACGGCGCCGTGCCGGTGCAGGATAAGTTCAGGAACGTGCTCCCGGGGCAGAAAGAGGAGGCGCCTGAAAAGAAGGAAGAACCTGAAAAGAAAGAGGAGGAGCCCAAGAAAAAGGGCGGTTTCTTCAAGAAGTTCTTTGGATAAATAAAAGATGGCCAGACCGAATAGGTCTGGCCATCTTTTTGTTTGCGCGGGGAGAAATGCCGGGGCGTATAAAGAACCTGAGTTTGACGTATGCTGACCGGGGGTGTTAAAAATGCAGATACAATGGAAAAAGTTGCTTTTGGCCATCGCCATACCCGAGGCAGTGGGCGGCCTGTCCGCCCTGCTGACCAAGAAGGGCGTAGAGCGGTTCCTCACCCTGCGCCAGCCGCCCCTGTCCCCGCCCCAGTGGGTGTTCCCGGTGGTATGGACGCTCCTTTTTCTGATGATGGGAGCAGCCTCCTACCTGGTGAGCGTGGCGGGGGAGAGGCGGGGCCATGACCGCCGGGCACTGACCTTCTATGGCCTTCAGCTGGGGGCAAACTTCCTCTGGACGATCATCTTCTTTGCCCTTGGCCAGCACCTGCTGGCGCTTATCTGGCTGGTTGCCTTGTGGGCGCTCATCCTGTATACGATGAGGCTGTTTTGGCGTATTTCAAGGCCCGCCGGGGCTTTGCTGATCCCCTATCTCCTGTGGGTCACCTTTGCGGGATATCTCAACTGCGGCGTGTGGCTGCTGAACTAAAAATATGGAACGGGCCGCCCGGATGGGGCGGCCTTTTTGCTGCCCCTGAAAGCGGGAAAATAGAAGCCAAACATTTCATTTTATCAAAGGAAATGTCCGAAAATAAGGCGCAAAAGCACTCATATTTCCAACAATGTCCAGCATTATTTCTTGCGGTTTTTGAATGGATTGAGTTCGGGGAATGTGGTACGATGATTGCTGAACCTATCAATAATAAGGAGGGAGTTTCCGTGTTGAGTTCCTTCGGCGTTTCCTATGATCTGAACCAGTTTATCGACGTTCCCAAGCCCCAATTTCGAACCCAGATGCCCCGGCTGTCCTTTTCCAAAGGGGATCAACTGTCCCAAAACGAAGCCCTGCAAAAGCTCTTTGACGGTGTGAGCGCCTTTCGGTTGCGCATCAGCCCCGATGGCCGGACGCTGGCCCTGGACACAGAAGGGCCTTGCAACATGACATTCAGCCCTGTGGGCGTTCGGACTCATCACCCCCTGGGGCGCCTCCTGCGGCAGCAGGGGCTGGAACCGCCTCTGTCCTTCTTGGTGGCCTGGGAAGAGGATGCGGGGTGTTGGATCGCTCAATATGACGGCCTTACGCCGCCGCTCCCGGGAAAGCAGACGGCCAAGTGCAGAAAGCGGGGGAGAAGCTGAAATGAGGCGGAAACGGCAGTTGTCCCAACAAGAGGCGCTGTGGGTGAGCGAATACATTGAAAGCGCCTGCGGTCAGGCAGCTCTGGATCCCCAGGACGAGGAATACCGCTCCGCTGGCTGGGCCTCCTTTATGACCCACTATCGAAGCTGTGATTGCTTGTGGGCGCCTGACTTTTGGTCGGATGTCCAGGAGCACATTGCCGAGGCCATATGGCAGGAAAAGCAGAAACGCACCGCCCGGCTCTACCAGGAGCTGTCTTTGAACCGGCTCCTTCTGCCGGAGAGCAACGAGAGCTTCCTCGACCTGCTGCCCGCCAGAAGTGGAGATTTCACCAACGGCGTGGCCTTTTTCGATTACATTGGCCACCTGCCCCGGACACTTCGCTGCCTGGCCCGGTATATCCTGGAAGGCTATACCCTTGAGGAGGCGCGCAGTCATTTGGGCTGGTCGGCGGAGACGCTCCTGTCGGCGGTGGAGGAACTGCGCCGGGCCATGCGGGCCTATGAGGAGATATAAGGGCGGCGGGAGCTCGCCTGTCCAAAGCAAAAAGCAGAGCGGATCCTCTAAAGGGTCCGCTCTGCTTTTTTACTTTACTTCGTTATATATTGCCTTGCCAAGGCTATAAACAAACGTCAAGACAGCCTCGACATCAGTTGCCTCTATTGGTTGACGTTGTAGCAAGTTACTTGAATAATCTCCCTCATGGACAATTTGATTTCTTCTTATAGAAATATTTTTGACCTGTACCCGTATGCTGGAGTCGGTCATGCCTAAATGTCGTGATAGAACGGCCCATTTGTGAGGCTCTGCCCAAATATATGCTAAAGCATCGGAAATTTTATCGGGATCTTGAAACGCTAAAAAACTGTGCTTCCGCACAATTTCGTGCTCTAAAATTGAATAGGATAGGTGCGGAGTATGACACATTTGATCGTGTGTCTGCAAAGAAAGCGGAAAGGCCAAAAATTTAGAAGTAGGCGGCCTCTTCCCTTGGAATGTTTCCAGCATACCCACTCGGACTAGGTCATGTATCAATTTGTCTAGAGCTGAAACACTTTGGGCCCATTGCCACCGCAGCAAGTCTGTATAGTCATATGGCGGCCGTACAACATTTTGCAAATAGTTATACAAGCTACTGGAGTTTCTTGTTTCATTGATAATGTCTTTAAAAATGCAGAAGCTACTGGTCATTTTACCAACTCCAAGATAACTTTGGCAATTCTTTCAAATTCGGTATTAAATCGTTGCTGACTAACAATCATGTTATCTAAAACTGTTCCAGTTGCCTCCAATTGGTCACGCGTAAGAGCGAAAACGGGAACTGAGGCCGCGTTGGCTTTTTGAATCAATGCACCGAATTCAGATATTTCGGCCAGACAATGGTCAGTTAAAATTCCTTTAGTTTTTAAATTGGAATTGTCAAATAGCATATCATTTTTTTCTAAAACTGGACATAATTCATCTTCGATATAATCTTTGATTTCTTGGATTTTTCCCTGATATGGCCGTGCGGCACGCTGATTTCTTAGATTGAACCGCTGTATAATTTCGCCAATAAACTTCATACTAGATTCTGGAAGGGGATATGCAGAGTCCGCAAATGCCTCACGAGATTGGACGGCCCATTTTTTCCAACGGGGCAAAACATTTCTCAGAGTTCGAAGAGCCATAACAGAAAAGGGATCAGGGTTTGTAGGAACAATGAACCCATCAGAAATCATAAAAAATGTTTGATTTATAGCACTTAATCCAGGGTTCATATCTATTAGAACAAAGTCAATTTCATATTTTTCACAGCACAGACGAATAAGCTCATAAAATGCACCAGGGAGGTTCTGCAATGTAGTAATTGCGTTGTTGCTGTTAAGCGCAAGACTTAAAGCAGGATCAAATTCTGATAAGTCCATATGGCCAGGGATAATGAATAAATTTGAGTTATCAATTGGCGAAAAGCAATCAATTGCGGAAATTGGATGAGGCTTTCCTTCAAAAGCCATTTTTACAGCATCTTTGATGTTGTTTTGATTCGTTTCCGAATTAATATAGTAATCGTCAAAGTACTCGCCGAGTATTAGACTTGTGAGGTTGCATTGAGGATCACCATCAACCAGCAAAACCTTTTTTCCGAGTTCGGTAAGTTTCCAACCAACATGATAGCTGGTTGTTGTTTTGCTTACGCCTCCTTTATGATTAAATAATACAATGACTTTCGAGTTCATATTGCACCCCCATAATATTTTTTCAAGTATATCATAATTAAGAGAAAAACGCTACTAGAACTATGCGGTTCAATCAGTTAGTTATCGTTTGCCCCAGACCGAAAAAACTTTTTCAACAACTTGGTCAGAAAAATTTTTTAGAATGTGTACCCAAATGTTTACTCAGCCAGACCGACAACATTTTTTCGCCCTGAAAAGCATGAAAAAGGCTGGTTTACCGTGAATTTGAATCGCAGCAAACCAGCCTTTTTGGTGGAGGCGGGGGGAGTCGAACCCCCGTCCGAAAGCATTTTCATGGAAACTTCTCCGGGCGCAGACAGTCATTTACATTCCCTTACCCAGGCGTGGACTGAC
>CANEAY010000003.1 GCA_947425785.1 uncultured Pseudoflavonifractor sp.
CCACGGACTTCTTGGCCTTGGTGATGATGGCCTTCTGGCCGGTGATCTTGGTCAGGTCGCCCACGACGGCCTCCAGGACTTTGGAGTTGTCCCGGGCCTCGCCGCAGCCGCAGTTGACCACGATCTTGTCCAGCTTGGGGATCTGCATGACAGACTTGTAGCCGAACTTCTGCATCAGAGCAGGAGCCACCTCGGCCTGGTACTTCGCCTTCAGATTGGGCACTTTCTTCTCAGACATTTGGTTCTCCTCCTCTCTTAAATCTCAGCGCCGCACTTCTTGCAGACGCGGACACGCTTGCCGTCCTTGCCCACCTTGCTGGCGGGCCGGGTGGGCTTGCTGCACTTGGGGCACACCCGCATGACCTTGCAGGCGTAGATGGGGGCTTCCTTCTTCACGATGCCGCCCTGCTCGCCCTGCTTGCGGGGCTTGGTGTGGCGGGTGGCCACGTTGACCTTCTCCACGATGACCTTGCGGCTCTCGGGCATGGCCTCCAGAACGGTGCCCTGCTTGCCCTTGTCCTTGCCGGAGAGAACGACTACGGTGTCGCCCTTCTTAATGCTCATAGTGTTCATATCTTTCTCCTACCCCCTTACAGCACTTCAGGGGCCAGGGACAGGATCTTCATGTAGTCCTTGTCCCGGAGCTCCCGGGCCACCGGCCCAAAGATACGGGTGCCTCTGGGGTTCTTGTCGTCCTTGATGAGGACGGCGGCGTTCTCGTCGAAGCGGATATAGCTGCCGTCGGGACGGTGGACACCCTTGGTGGTGCGGACGATGACGGCCTTGACCACCTCGCCCTTCTTCACAGTGCCGCCGGGCTGGGCCTTCCGGACGGAGGCCACGATGACGTCCCCGATGTTGCCGAACTTCCGCTTGGAGCCGCCCAGCACACGGATGGTCTTGATTTCCTTGGCGCCGGTATTATCGGCGACTTTCAGATAGCTTTCCTGCTGAATCATACCAGCACCTCCTTATTTCGCTTTCTCGATGATCTCGACCACGCGCCAGCGCTTGTCCTTGGACAGGGGGCGGGTCTCCATCACGCGGACGCGGTCGCCCACGCCGCAGGCATTCTGCTCGTCATGGGCCTTGAGCTTGTAGGTCCGCTTGACGATCTTCTTGTACAGGGGGTGAGCCACACGGTCGGCGATGGCCACCACAACGGTCTTATCCATCTTATCGGAGACCACCAGGCCGACTCTGGTCTTGCGGGAAGAAGTTCTGTTTTCCATTTCCTACTCCTCCTTTATCGGCTGGCGAGCTCAAGCTCGCGGATGATGGTCTTGACCCGGGCGATATCCCGCTTGACCTCGGCGATCTTCACGGGATTGTCCAGCTGGTTGGTGGCGTGCTGAAGGCGGAGGTTGAACAGATCCTTCTTCAGCTCGCCCAGCTTCTTCTCCAGCTCGGCGGCGGACATCTTACGAACTTCATTGGCCTTCATTACGCTTCACCACCCTTCTCGCTCACAGGGGCGTCTTCTCTCTTGACGATCTTGCACTTGACGGGCAGCTTGTGGCTGGCCAGGCGGAGGGCCTCACGGGCGACCTCCTCGGAAACGCCGGCGATCTCAAACATGACCCGGTCAGGCTTGACCACGGCCACCCAGTGATCGGGAGCGCCCTTACCGGAACCCATACGGGTACCCAGGGCCTTGCTGGTCACAGGCTTGTCGGGGAAGATCTTGATCCAGACCTTACCGCCGCGCTTGGTGTGACGGGTCATGGCCACACGGGCGGCCTCGATCTGGTTGGAAGTGATCCAAGCGGGCTCCAGGCTCTGGAGGCCCCACTCGCCGTAGGCGACCTTGTTGCCGCGCATGGCCCGGCCGGTCATGCGGCCACGGTGGACACGGCGGTATTTGCTTCTCTTAGGCAGCAGCATGATTAGTCCTGGCCTCCTTCCTGAGTCTCAGGGGCAGCGGGAGCGGCCTCGGGAGCCGGGGCGGCCTTGGGGGCCGGACGGCTCTGCACCCGGTTGTAGGTCGGGCCCTGGGGGCCACGGCGGTCGCCATCGCGGCGGAAACCGCCGCCGCGGCGGTCGCCGTCACGGCGATCCCGGCGGGGCCGGTCGGGGCGCTCCTTGAAGTTCTTGGTGTCCAGAGTGCGGGGGGTGGTCCGCAGGGTCTGGGTCAGCACCTCGCCCTTGTAGATCCACACCTTCACGCCGATGCGGCCGTAGGTGGTGGCAGCCTCGGCGAAGCCGTAGTCGATGTCGGCCCGCAGGGTCTGCAGGGGGATGGTGCCGTCGTGATAGTGCTCCACACCGGCGATCTCCCGTCCGCCCAGACGGCCGGAACAGGTGACCTTGATACCCAGAGCGCCGGCCCGCATAGCGCGGCCCATGGCGTTCTTCATGGCGCGGCGGTAAGCCACGCGCTGCTCCAGCTGCTGGGCGATGTTCTCCGCCACCAGCTGGGCGTTGGTGTCCATGCTCTTGACCTCAACGATGTTGAGGGCCACGCTCTTGCCGATGAGCTTCTCCACCTGGGCACGGATGCGCTCGATCTCGGTGCCGCCCTTGCCGATGACCACGCCGGGCTTGGCGCAGTGCAGGTAGATGCGGACCTTGGCGCTGTCGCGCTCGATCTCGATCTTGGGGATACCGGCGGAGTACAGGCTCTTCTTCAGGTACTCACGGATCTTGTGATCCTCCACCAGCAGGTCGCCCACCAGCTCGTTCTTGGCGTACCAGCGGGAATCCCAGTCCTTGATGATGCCCACGCGAAGGCCGTGGGGATTGACTTTCTGTCCCATATTACTTGGCCTCCTTTTCCGCTACCGCGACAGTGATGTGAGAGGTGCGCTTGTTGATCCGGAACGCCCGGCCCTGGGCACGGGGACGGATCCGCTTGATGATGGGGCCGGGAGTGGCGAACGTGCTGGACACGTACAGCTTCTCGGGATCCATCTGGTGGTTGTTCTCCGCATTGGCGGCAGCGCTCTTGAGGAGCTTCAGGAGAAGCTCGGAGGCGGCCTTGGGAGTGGTCATCAGGATGGCAGTGGCCTGGGCCACGCTCTTGCCCCGGATGAGGTCACATACGACGCCGACCTTACGGGGAGAGATACGGGCGTATCTCAAAGTTGCTTTCGCTTCCATTTTCTCTCCTCCTTACTTGCCGGTCTTGCTGCCCGAGTGACCCTTGAAGGTGCGGGTGGGGGCGAACTCGCCCAGCTTGTGACCCACCATATCCTCGGTGACGTAAACGGGCACGTGCTTGCGGCCGTCATGGACGGCAAAGGTGTGGCCCACGAAGGAGGGGAAGATGGTGGAGGCACGGCTCCAGGTCTTCAGAACCTTCTTCTCGTTCTTCTCGTTGAGCTCGTCCACGCGCTTCAGGAGCTCGGGGGCGCAAAACGGGCCTTTCTTGACGCTTCTAGACATGTTTTACTCTCCTCCCTTACTTCGCGTTGCGGTGCTTGACGATGAACTGCTCGGTGCGGCTCTTCTTGGAGCGGGTCTTGTAACCCATAGCGGGCTTGCCCCAAGGAGTCACAGGGCCGGGACGGCCAACCGGGCTCTTGCCCTCGCCGCCGCCGTGGGGGTGGTCATTGGGGTTCATGACGCTGCCGCGGACGGTGGGCCGCCAACCCATGTGGCGCTTCCGGCCGGCCTTGCCGATCTGGATGTTCTCGTGGTCGGTGTTGCCCACCTGGCCGATGGTGGCCATGCAGTCCAGGCGGATGTAGCGCATCTCGCCGGAGGGCAGACGGACCTGGGCCATGCCGTTCTCCTTGGCCATCAGCTGGGCCGCCACGCCGGCGGAGCGCACCAGCTGGCCGCCCTTACCGGGATAGAGCTCAATGTTGTGGATCATGGTGCCCACAGGGATGTTGTTGATGGGCAGGGCGTTGCCGGGCAGGATGT
Organism: uncultured Pseudoflavonifractor sp.; assembly: GCA_947425785.1. Taxonomy (GTDB): domain Bacteria; phylum Bacillota; class Clostridia; order Oscillospirales; family Oscillospiraceae; genus Vermiculatibacterium. The sequence continues at coordinate 3,868 of CANEAY010000003.1, forward strand.
CGGCGTCAGGGCCGGTCATGATGATGTGGCCGGCCTTCAGGCCCACAGGAGCCAGGATATACCGGCGCTCGCCGTCCTCATACTCGATGAGGGCGATGTTGGCGGAGCGGTTGGGATCGTACTGCAGGTTCACGACCTTGGCGGTACCCACCTTGTCCCGCTTGAAATCCACCACGCGGTACTTGCGCTTATTGCCGCCGCCGCGGTGGCGGACGGTGATGCGGCCGTAGCTGTTGCGGCCGGCGTTCTTCTTCAGGTTCTCCAGAAGGCTGCGCTCGGGCTTGGCCTTCTTGTCGATCCCCTCGAAAGCGGACACAGTCATGTGGCGCCGGGAGGGGGTCGTGGGCTTATAAGTCTTAATAGCCATTCTTATCTCCTCCTTACACCATGTTCTCGAACAGCTCGATGGACTTGGAATCGGGCGTCAGGGTGACCATGGCCTTCTTCCAGCTGGGACGGCGGCCGGCGGGCCAGCGGCCCTGGCGCTTCTCCTTGCCCTGCATGTTCAGGGTGTTGACCTTGGCGACTTTCACACCGAAGATCTCCTCCACCGCCTTGGCGATCTGGATCTTGTTGGCGTCCTTGGCCACCTCGAAGGTGTACCGCTTCATCTCGGTACCGGCCATGGAGCGCTCGGTGATGATGGGCCGCTTGATAATGTCATAAGCAGTCATGGCAGACATTACGCGAACACCTCCTCGATCTGGGCCAGAGCGGCCTTGTCCACGATGAACTCATTGGCGTTCAGGATGTCGTAGACGTTGATAAGCGTAGCGGGGCTGGTCACGATCCCGGGGATGTTCCGGGCGGACTTCACCACGTTGGGGCAACTGGTGACCACCAGGGCCTTCTTGCTGCCCATGGTGTTCAGGAAGCCCTGGAAGGTCTTGGTCTTGATCTCGTCCATACCGAGACCGTCCACCACCAGCACCTTGCCCTCAGCGGCCTTGGCGGAGAGGGCGGACTTCAGAGCCAGGCGGCGCACCTTCTTGTTCAGGGTGTACCGGTAGCTGCGGGGCTTGGGGGCGAACACGATGCCGCCGTGGGTCCACTGGGGAGACCGGGTGGAACCCTGACGGGCCCGGCCGGTGCCCTTCTGGCGCCAGGGCTTTCTGCCGCCGCCGGAGACCTCCGCGCGGGTCAGGGCGCTCTGGGTGCCCTGCCGGCAGTTGGCCAGGTGGTTCTTCACCACGTCGTGCATGACGCTGACGTTGGGCTCAATGCCGAAGATGGCCTCGCTGAGGTCGATCTCACCGACCCGCTTGCCGGCCATATCAAAAACGTTAGCCTTAGGCATGTCTTACTCTCTCCTCTCCTTAAGCGTTGCGGGCGGAAGCCTTCTGCGGGTTGCGCCCGGAAGCCTTCTGCGGGTTCTTGGAGATGCCGGCGTCGGCGCCCTTCTCCTTGACGTTGATGACGCTGTTTCTCAGGTACACCAGGCCGCCCTTGGGCCCGGGCACGGCGCCCCGCACGGCGATGACGCCCAGCTCGGCGTCCACCTTGATGACGTCCAGGTTCAGCACGGTGACCTGCTCGTTGCCCATCTGTCCGGCGCCGTCACGGCCCTTGAAGATGTGGCCGGGGTAGGTGCCGGCGGCCAGAGCGCCCTGATGGCGGTGGACAGGGCCGCCGCCGTGGGTCATGCGCTTGATGGCGGCGCCGTGGCGCTTGACAACGCCCTGGAAGCCGTGGCCCTTGCTGACGCCGGTGATATCCACCCGGTCGCCCTCGGCGAACACGGTGCAGTCGATCACGTCGCCCACGTTGAGGCTCTCGCAATCCTTGAGCTTGAACTCCTTGAGGACTTTCTTCAGAACGCCCTCGCCGGCCTTCTTCAGGTGGCCCAGCTCAGGCTTGGTGAGCTTGCGCTCGGGCACGTCCTGGAAGCCCAGCTGGACGGCAGTGTAGCCGTCAGTCTCCTCGGTCTTCTTCTGCACCACGGTGCAGGGGCCGGCGGCGATGACGGTGACGGGGATCACGTGCCCGACTTCGTCGAAGATCTGCGTCATGCCGACCTTCTTGCCGATAATGGCCTTTTCCATGTGTCTTCCTCCTTAATTAAGGTTATTGGTCGGGGCTTTCGCCGCGACATGACCCGTCTGCCTCCATAAGCGGCAGACTGCGGTACAACAAAGTTAGGTGGGGCTTAGAGCTTGATCTCGATATCCACACCGGCGGGCAGCTCCAGGCTCATCAGGGCCTCCACAGTCTTGGGGGAGGGCTTGATGACGTCGATGAGGCGCTTGTGGGTGCGGCGCTCGAACTGCTCACGGCTGTCCTTATACTTGTGGACGGCCCGCAGGATGGTGACGACTTCCTTCTTGGTGGGAAGGGGAATGGGCCCGGAGACGGTGGCGCCGGTGCGCTTGGCGGTCTCCACGATCTTCTCGGCGCTCTGGTCGATGAGCTGGTGATCGTAGGCCTTGAGACGAATACGGATCATTTCTTTCTGAGCCATGCTTGATTTCCTCCTTGATACATACGAAGTGTTGATGGGTCGTTGCGCTTCGTACGGGTGAGAGCGTTTTTCTATCCACTTTCTCGTGCGTATCACTCCGTGACAGAAAGAAAACCGGCACATAGCTGGCCGGTTTACCCCCCGCACGGCGATATACGCGTGAACAGAGGCTCTCAGCCGCCCGATTCAACGGACATACTCCGCAGAAGTTACCTCCTTTCGGAGCAATCTCCTGCATCATCGCATAGTGCGCCCCAAACAGGCGCCCCATTATGATATAGCAAAATCCCCTTCAAGTCAAGAAAAATTTTCGATTTTTTTCAAAAAAGTGGTGAAATGCCGCAAACGCACAAAAAGTCCCCGGAGCCAGTGGCTCCGGGGACTTTTTACATGGCCTTACCGGATCTCCTCCGCGGGCCGTTCAAAGATAAGGTCAACACCCGCCGTACCTCCGTGGCTGGTGAAGCTGGTGGGAACACAGCCCACATAGCGCCAACCCTGGGCGGCCTGTTCATCAATGATGGCACGATGGCCGCAGCGGCTGTTGTCGTTAATATAGCCTCCGCCTGTTCCTAAGGTGATATACTGATATTCATATCTCATTTCCGTCACCTTAACACAGCTTGGCCCCGGCGGGGATAGCGTCGCTGACCATGATGAGGTTCAGCTTCTCCTCCCCCTTCTCGTTGTGGACGGCGGACAGGAGCATACCGCAGCTCTCCAGCCCCATCATCTTCCGGGGGGGCAGGTTGACGATGGCCACCAGGGTCTTGCCCACCAGCTCCTCCGGCTCGTAGAACTTGTGGATACCGGACAATATCTGCCGGTCGGTGCCGGTGCCGTCGTCCAGGGTGAAGCGCAGCAGCTTCTCGCTCTTCTTCACCGCCTCGCAGGCTTTCACCTTCACCGCCCGGAAGTCGGACTTGCAGAAGGTGTCGAAGTCCACATTCTCCTGGGCGAAGGGCTCGATCTCCAGGGCGGGGAGAGCTGCCTTTTTGGCCTCCTCCGCGGCCTTCTCCAGCTCCGCCAGCTCCTTGTCCATGTCGATGCGGGGGAACAGGTTCTCCCCCTTGCGCACCGTGGCCTCCGCCTTCAGGCTCCCCCACTTCCCAGCGCTGTCCCAGGTGCGGCAGCCCTCGCAGGCCCCGATCTGGTCAAAAATTTTCCCGCAGCTGTCCGGCATGAAGGGGGTGAGGAGCACGGTGCACAGCCGCACCGTCTCCAGCAGGTTGTAGAGCACCCGGGCCAGCCGGGCCCCGTTCTGTTCCATGTCCTTGGCCAGGGCCCAGGGGGCGTTCTCGTCAATATACTTGTTGGCCCGGGCGATGACCTGGAAGACCTCCTCCAGGGCCTTGTGGGGGGCGTAGTGCTCCATGGCGTCCTCATAGCGGTCACGCAGGCCGGAGGCCAGCTCCACCAGGGGAGCGTCCAACGCCTCGTCGGCCCTCTGGCCGGCGGGCAGGGTGCCGCCAAAATATTTCTCCGCCATGGCGGTGGTGCGGCTGACCAGATTGCCCAGGTCGTTGGCCAAGTCCACATTGATGGTCTGGATGAGCAGCTCGTTGGAGAAGTTGCCGTCGGAGCCGAAGGGGAAGGTGCGCATGAGGAAGAACCGCAGGGCGTCCACCCCGAACCGCTCTGCCAGCAGGTAGGGATCCACCACGTTGCCCTTGCTCTTCGACATCTTGCCGCCGTCCAGCAGCAGCCAGCCGTGGCCGAAGCACTTCTTGGGCAGGGGCTCCCCCAGGCTCATGAGGATGGCGGGCCAGATGATGGAGTGGAACCGGACGATCTCCTTGCCCACGATGTTCACCCCGGGCCACCAGCCCTTGTCGTAATCCTGGTACTTGTCGTTCTGATAGCCCAGGGCGGTGATATAGTTGGTGAGGGCGTCCACCCACACATAGACCACATGGCCCGGGTCAAAATCCACCGGCACCCCCCAGGTGAAGGAGGTGCGGGACACGCACAGATCCTCCAGGCCGGGCTTGATGAAGTTGTTCACCATCTCGTTGACCCGGCTGCGGGGCTCCAGGAAGTCGGTGTTCTCCAGCAGGTCAAGGATGCGGTCTGCGTACTTGGAAAGGCGGAAGAAATAGGCCTCCTCCTCCGCGTCCTGTACCTCCCGGCCGCAGTCGGGGCACTTGCCGTCCACCAGCTGGCTCTCGGTCCAGAAGCACTCGCAGGGCTTGCAGTATTTGCCCACATATTTGCCCTTGTAGATGTCCCCGTTGTCGTACATCTTCTTAAAGATTTTCTGGATGGCGGAGACGTGGTAGTCGTCGGTGGTGCGGATGAACCGGTCGTTGGAAATGTTCATCAGCTTCCACAGATCCTTGACGCCGCCGGGCCCCTCCACGATGTTGTCCACAAACTGCTGGGGCGTGACCCCCGCCTCCTTGGCCTTGTCCTCGATCTTCTGGCCGTGCTCGTCGGTGCCGGTGAGGAACATGACGTCATAGCCCTGGAGCCGCTTGTAGCGGGCCAGGGTATCGGTGGCCACCGTGCAGTAGGTGTGCCCGATGTGGAGCTTGTCCGAGGGATAATAGATGGGTGTGGTGATATAGTATTTTTCAGCCATTGTCATCAGCCTCCTTTTCTTCAGCAGCAGTGCCCTCCTCCGTCCCGCCCGCCGGGCGCTCCTGGAGGATCAGCGCGGCGTGGGCGCTCAGAAAGAGCACCGAGAAGCCGCCGCGCAGAAGCTCGGACAGGGACAGCTCCCCTCCCATGGCCGTCAGGGAGAAAAAGACCCCCAGAAGGCAGGCCATCACCGCTCGCCGGGGCCGCACCTCCTTCAGGAAGGAGTAGCTGGCCACGTAGTAGAGCCCCAGCAGGCTCAGGCAGATGGCCAGCACCTCCCAGATGTAGTCCAAAGCCACCGGGTCGGCGGCACAGCTCTGGTAGTTGGACACCAGCCACACGCAGAAGAGGAAGCACAGCTCCAGCAGGGGAAGGCTCTCCTTCCCCCCCTCTCCGCCCCGGTAGAGGGTCCTGCCCCAGATGAGAACGCAGGGACAGCCCCCCAGGCACAGAAGGATGCGCAGGGGGGGCAGCACCGTGGCCGCCGCCCGCAGTCCCCAGCTCTCGGCGCTCTTGGCCGACTGGAGGGCGCCGGGATAGGCCAGCACCTCGATGCCGGCGCTCATCAGCAGCAGGAAGGCGGCCAGCACCATGGCGGTCATGTAGACCTGGCAGCCCCCCGCCCCGGCGAAGGCCCGCTCCCAGTTCATCCGCTCCCTGGTGTTCCACACCAGCAGAAGCAGCAGGAGGGCCACCGCCGCCGAACAGGCGACAAGGGCCATGGAGGCCGGCGCCCCGGGGATGGCCAGGCCGGTGTCCGGCTCAAAGCCGGCGTGGAGCTGCCACCGCCGCAGGCCAAAGCCCACAGCGCCGCCCACAGCGGCAATACCGGGCAGTATCACATCTTTTCGCATACGCACTCCCCCTCGCGAGGAAACTCTTGGAAAATAATAGTATAGTATATCACATTTTATCCCGTTTGAAAAGCGGGCCCATCATCCCTGCTCCGCCTGGCGGGCCAGATACTCGTCATAGGTCATGGGCATGTCGATGAGCTTCCCCTCGGGGGTGAAGTCAAAGACCCGGTTGGCCACCGTCTCCACCAGCTGGTGGTCGTGGCAGGAGAAGAGCACGTTGCACTTCACCGCCTCCAGGCCGTTATTCACCGCGGCGATGGACTCCAGATCCAAGTGGTTGGTGGGCTGGTCCAGCAGCAGCACGTTGGCCCCGGAGAGCATCATCCGGGAGAGCATGCACCGCACCTTCTCCCCGCCGGAGAGGACTTTCACCGGCTTATACACATCGTCCCCGGAGAAGAGCATCCGCCCCAAAAAGCCCCGGAGGTATGCCTCGTGGGGATCGCTGGAGAACTGCCGCAGCCACTCCACCAGGTTGTCATTGCACCCTTCAAAGAACTGGGTGTTGTCCTTGGGGAAGTAGGAGAAGGTGGCGGTCTGGCCCCACTTCACCGTGCCCTCGTCAGGCTCCCACTCCCCGGTCAGGATCTTAAAGAGGGCGGTGTGGGCGTTCTCGTTGTCCCCCACGAAGGCGATCTTGTCCCCGTGGTTCACCATGAAGCTCACCTTGTCCAGCACCTTCACCCCGTCCACCGTCTTGCTTACGTCGGTGACAAAGAGGATGTCCTTGCCCACCTCCCGGTCGGGGGAGAACTGCACCCAGGGGTACCGGCGGGAGGAGGCGGGGATCTCCTCCAGGCTGATCTTCTCCAGCAGCTTGCGCCGGGCGGTGGCCTGCTTGCTCTTGGACTTGTTGGCGGAGAACCGGGAGATGAACTCCTTGAGCTCCTGGGCCTTCTCCTCGTTCTTCTTGTTCTGGTTCTTCATCAGCTGCTGCATGAGCTGGGAAGCGTCGTACCAGAAGTCGTAGTTGCCCACATAGAGCTTGATCTTGTTGTAGTCGATGTCCACGATGTGGGTGCAGATGGTGTTGAGGAAGTGCCGGTCGTGGCTGACCACGATGACGGTGCCCTCAAAGTCCAGCAGGAAGTCCTCCAGCCAGCCCACGGCGGCGATGTCCAGGTTGTTGGTGGGCTCGTCCATCATCAGAATGTCGGGGTTTCCGAAGAGAGCCTGGGCCAGCAGCACCTTCACCTTCAGCCGTCCGTCCATATCGGCCATCTGGGTCTCGTGGAACTGGGTGCCCACCCCCAGGCCCTGGAGGATGCGGGAAGCGTCGGACTCGGCCTCGTAGCCCCCCAGCTCGGCGTACTCCGCCTGGAGCTCTGCGGCCTTGATGCCGTCGGCGTCAGTGAAGTCCTCCTTCTCGTAGAGGGCGTTCATCTCCTTGCCGATGTCGTAAAGGTGCTGGTTGCCCATGAGGACGGTGTCCATCACGGTGTAAGCGTCATACTGGTTCTGATCCTGCTTCAGAACCGACATGCGGGTGTTGGGCAGGACGGACACCTCCCCGGAGGTAGGCTCCAGCTGGCCGGAGAGGATCTTCAGGAAGGTGGACTTCCCCGCCCCGTTGGCGCCGATAATGCCGTAGCAGTTGCCCTTGATGAACTGCAGGTCAACGTGGGAGAAGAGGGGCGTCCCGGAATAGTTAAGAGAGAGGTCTGTAACGGTGATCATGGCGTACTCCTTTTAGAATAAAAATTCAGCCCTGCTATTGTATCAGTAAACCGCTGGAAAGACAAGAACAAAATGGCTTTTTAGAACTTTTCCCGGGACTTGTCCCCCTTCGATACTTTGTGCTATACTGTTGCAAAAGGAAAGGGGGCTCGCCCCATGACATCCCTATTCACCTGTCCCATCTGCGGCGGCCCCCTGTCCCCATCGCCGGGGCGGTACGCCTGCCCGGGCGGCCACAGCTTCGACCTGGCCAGGGAGGGCTACGTGAACCTCCTGCCCGCCAACCGCCGGCACTCCAAGGCCCCCGGCGACGACAGGGAGATGGCCGCCGCCCGCACCCGGTTCTTGGACGGCGGCTGGTATTCCCCCCTCCGGGAGGCCCTCTGTGCCCTGATCCGCCCCCTCTCCCCCGCCGCCCTGCTGGACGCGGGCTGTGGGGAGGGCTGGTACACCGCCGCCCTGGCCCAGACCGTAGCCGAAGGCGGCGGGCGCGCGGCGGGGATCGACCTGTCCAAGCCCTCGGTGAAAAAGGCGGCCAAACGGTGCCCCCAGGGGGAATTCGCCGTGGCCTCGGTCTACCGCCTGCCCCTGGCCGGCGGCGCCGTGGACGTGCTCACCGACTGCTTCTCCCCCCTGGCGGCAGAGGAGTTTTACAGAGTGTTGAAGCCGGGCGGAAAATTCCTCTACGTAGTCCCCGGCCCCCGGCACCTGTGGGAGCTGAAGGAGATCCTGTACCCCTCTCCCTACGAAAATGAGGAAAAGCGGGAGGAGTACCCCGGCTTCCGCTACGTAGACGTCCTCCCGGTGGAGTGCGCCTTTACCCTCCCCACCCCCCAGGCCATCGCCGACCTCTTCCGCATGACCCCCTACTACTGGAAGACCCCCAGGGAGGGCGGGGAGCGGCTGTCCGCCTTGACCCAGCTAAAGCTCACCGGGCAGTTCCGCATCCACGTGCTGGAAAAGGCCACCTGACCGCAAAAAAGGCCCCGAAGCGACGCTTCGGGGCCTTCCTCTTTTCCCTTATTCTCCCGCCTGGCTGAAGGGCAGCAGGGTGATCTGGGGATTGCGCTCCCCCGTCCAGTTCACCGCCCACTTGGAGCCGAAGAGCAGCAGCTGCCGCCCCTTGAAGTCCTCCACCAGCTTGGTGTCGGTGCCCAGGGTCAGATCCTCCTCCTTCACCGGCTCGGCGTCCTCCGTCTCGATCCAGCGCAGGTACTCGTAGGGCAGGCCCTCCATGAAGATGTCCACCCCGTACTCGTTTTTCAGCCGGTACTCCAGCACGTCGAACTGCAGCGTGCCCACCACGCCCACGATAATTTCCTCCATGCCGGTGTAGGGGGCCTTGAACATCTGGATGGCGCCCTCCTGGGCGATCTGCTCCGCCCCCTTGAGGAACTGCTTGCGCTTCATGGTGTCCAGCGGCCGCACCCGGCGGAAGTGCTCCGGGGCGAAGGTGGGGATGGGGTCAAACTGGAACTTCTTCCCTGGGGCGCACAGGGTGTCGCCAATGGAGAAGATGCCCGGGTCAAACACGCCGATGATGTCCCCGGCGTAGGCCTCCTCGATGATCTCCCGCTCGGCGGCCATCAGCTGCTGGGGCCGGGACAGCCGCAGCTTCTTCCCCCCCTGGGTGTGGTAGACCTCCTTGTCCGCCTCGAACTTGCCGGACACCACCCGCATAAAGGCGATGCGGTCCCGGTGTGCCTTGTTCATGTTGGCCTGAATTTTGAACACAAAGGCGGAGAAATCGTCGTCCATGGAGTCGATAAGCTGTTCCCCCGCCATCCGGGCCAGGGGGGGCGTGGTCATCTTCAAAAAGCCCTCCAGGAACGGCTCCACGCCGAAGTTGGTGAGGGCGGAGCCGAAAAACACCGGGGACAGCTTCCCGTGGCGCACCTTCTCCAGGTCGAACTCGGCGGCGGCGCCGTCCAGCAGCTCCACATCGTCGCTGAGCTGCCTGTGGAGCCGCTCCCCCAGCAGCCCGTCCAGCCCCGGGTCGTCCAGGGACACAGTGGTGGCGGTGGCCGCCTTGGCCCCGCCGTTGGAGGTGAAGTGGATGATCTGCCCCTTCTCCCGGTCGTAGACCCCCTGGAACTCCTTGCCGCAGCCGATGGGCCAGTTCATGGGGCAGGTCTCGATGCCCAGCTCGTTCTCCAGCTCCTGGCACAGCTCAAAGGGGTCTCTCGCCTCCCGGTCCAGCTTGTTCACAAAGGTGAAGATGGGGATGTCCCGCATGGCGCAGACCTTGAAGAGCTTCCGGGTCTGGGCCTCCACGCCCTTGGCGGCGTCGATGACCATGACGGCGCTGTCCGCCGCCATCAGGGTGCGGTAGGTGTCCTCGGAGAAGTCCTGGTGGCCCGGGGTGTCCAGAATGTTCACGCAAAACCCCTCGTACTGGAACTGCATCACCGAGGAGGTCACCGAAATGCCCCTCTGCTTCTCAATTTCCATCCAGTCGGAGGTGGCCGCCCTGGTGTTCTTCTTCCCCTTCACCTGCCCCGCCTGGGCGATGGCTCCGCCGTAGAGGAGGAACTTTTCCGTCAGGGTGGTCTTGCCCGCGTCCGGGTGGGAGATGATGGCGAAGGTGCGCCGGCGGTTGATCTCTGCTTCATATTTCGGCAAGGATATCACTCCAAATCCAAATACTTTTAGCTATAATTGACTCCAATATTACGATTCGGACTTATTTTCCCGAAAATCAGTGTCCTTTATTATACTGTATCTCCCCCAGGTTGTAAACCGTGGCCGGAAAAATTCCCCGGCAAAAAAGAAGGAAGACCGTCCGGGGTTTCGGACGGCCTTCATTTCTTTTCTTCCTCTCTCTCCTGCCTGTTCAGCATCTCCGACAGCTCCGCGGCCTTCTCCAGCGCCCTCCCCATATGCACTGAAAAGACGAAGACGCCCTGGCGGAAAAAGTGGCGGTCGCGGCACTTTCCCATAGCCGCCCCGGAGACCAGCAGGATCTTCAGTTGGGTCCTCATCGGCTCGGACAAATTGCACTTCAGCGCCGCCAAAGCCTCCCGGCAGCTCTTTTCCAGTGTTTGATATTCCGCCATCTGGGCAAGCTGACCCTGTTCGAAGGGCTGTGCCTCGGAATACATCTTCTCCGGGTCAAAGTCCTCCGCCGCGATCCTATGGTAGCGCTCTATGAATTTCCGCTCCGCTTCCTCTTCCTCCTCATCCATCTCGTACCCCTCTATCACCCGCAGGTTCTCCAGCCGTTCCAGCTCCTCCAGCTCCCGCAGTTCTCTCTCCTCATCAATGGTCATGGCCGTTCACCGCCTTTTCAACATAGTCCGACACAATACGACACGTTCTGACATATATGGCATAGCAAAGTAATATATTGTTTGTCAACACATCCGCTAAACTTTGCTATACAATGATAGACAAAGGAGGGCGGGATTATGGCTAAAACAGATACTCAAATTTCTTTCCGTGTCACCAGCGAGTTCAAGGCCCGCCTGGAAGCCCAGGCCCAGCGGGAGCGCCGTCCCGTCTCCAACCTGATCTTGAAGGTGCTGGAGGAATATCTGGATCAGGTGGAGCCCAAGGGCCCCGCCTCCTGACTTCGCAAATAATACTAAAAAGTGGGAGCGGCCCATAGCCGCTCCCACTTTTCATGTCCTTATCCCTCCAGCTCCTTCACCCGCCGGGGCAGGTCGCCCAGAGCCTCCAGCTGGGGCACATCCTCCACCGTTCCGAAGCCGTAGTTGGCGTGGAGGAAGGGCACCCCCGCCGCCGCGGCCGACTTGCAGTCCAGGGCGGTGTCTCCCACATAGAGGGGCTTTTTCAGCCCGTACTTCTCCACCACCAGGGCGATGTTCTCCGCCTTGGGCCTGTCGGTGCGGCCGGCGCACTCAAAGTCGGTGAAGTATTTCCCCAGGCCGGTGCCGGTGAAAAATGCCTGGATATACCCGTCCTGGCAATTGCTCACCACAAAGAGCTTATACTCCCGGGCCAGCGCCTCCAGCGCCTCCTCCGCCCCGGGGTACACCGCCGCCCCGTGGGCGGCCAGGTAGTCGTTCTCAATGCGGCAGCACTCGGCGATGACCTCCTGCTGGCGCTCCCAGGTGAGCCCCGGCAGCCGCCGGGCGGCGATGTCGGCGATCTGCATCCCCATGCAGGCGCGCACCTCCTCCTGCGTCAGCGGCGGGCGGACTGCCCCTGACCCTTCGATGGCCTGGTTCCAGCACAGGGTGATCTCCGGCACCGCGTCCCAGAGGGTACCGTCCAGATCAAATAAAATACCGTCAAACATGGCTCTGACCCCTTTTCACAGGTTTTCCCCATTATAAAACGATTTTGAGCCGTTGACAAGAGGGAGTCAGTTGGGATAAAATAGACGGGCACTCATCTGCCCCCGCAGCTCAGTAGGATACTGGCTGCCCCTTACCTATCTCCCATATGCCCTCGTAGCTCAGCTGGATAGAGCGTCCGCCTCCTAAGCGGAAGGTCGCGCGTTCGAATCGCGCCGAGGGTGCCAAAGAGCGGTGAAAATCACTTGATTTTCACCGCTCTTTTCTTTGCGGAAATGATTCGCTTTTCCTTGTATATGTGTTTTTCCAATTACGCTCCTGCTTGAGATGCTTTTGTAACTGCTTCGATTAGACCCTGCAGCATTTTATCCGCGCTTGGTTGATACTTAACGTCCAAGTGCTGCAGCCGGGAGATCGTTTCTGCCCAAGCCCCTTCATTGACCGTGCTTCCGAACAGAATAAAATCAGCACTGCAGGAAAGCACCCGGCAGACTGTCATCAGAGTGTCCAGGCTAAAGGTAGAGTCCCCAAGCTCAATATTTGCAATGAAACGAGGGCTGAGAGCGCACAGCTCTCCCAGTTGTTCCCGTGTGTAATTTGCCTGTTCTCGCTTGCTTCGAAGTCGCTGCCCGATGGCGGCCTTATTGATCGCATCCATGCTATCACCTCTTATCACAAGTTTAGTATGTGTGAAGAGGGGTTGAAATGCGATTATATTTCATGTATAATATGTGATGATAGATGTATTATGATGTAATCAGGCACAATGGGCACAAGCCAAAATTTTCACAATACAAAAAAGTGGCATGAGGTGATTTTATGTATTGTCAAAAATGTGGAAAAGAATTAGAGGAAACCATGGAGTTCTGCCCCTCGTGTGGATCGAGGCAGGGTATAAGAGTTCCTGATCCGTTGCCCCAGAAAATGGATCCAGACACCAATTCTACAGCAAGTATGAGTGAACAGCAGAAAAAAGAGGAGACACAGGAACAAGCAAAGCGTGTTGCGGCTAAGAAAAGAATAGAAGAAATGTTTTCACTGTGCTCTACTGAACAGGAGTTTCTTATGCTCCGTCCCCAAATTTTGCAAACGCCGATCAGTGATGCGGAAAAAGCGGTATTATTGCAAGAGTTGGATATTGCAACCAGTGTGCGCTTAGAATCGACATTAGAGCTTGCTGAAGATTATGAGGAAATAAAAGAGTCTCCTATTGGCACCATTGTGGTTTGTTGTGTTTTGGCCGGAATAGGGCTTGCCGTAAATTATTTTTTCTCAATGAAATGGCCGGGGATCATCTGTTGCGCGATAGGTGCACTGTCTATTGCAGGAACCATGATGGAAAGAGTGGACAAAAACAAAGTTGCGCGGCAAAAAGAAGCCGCGGAACTGATAGAGACATATCGAAAGCAGGGATACAAAATTTGAACAGGAGGAAAACCGAGTGAATGCAGGGCGAAGAAAAAAAGCTATTGCGTTGATATTGGGAGTGGCGTTGCTGTTATCTGGTTGCGGATCGACGAAAGGGCAAGCAGATACTGATAATTGGGTTACAACAGTATTAGAAGGTGAAAAGGATACTACGCTGACTGTGAGCCTCCCGCCGGATTTGACAATGAGTGAGGTAGGGGGAAAAGGATCCTGGTGGGCCAATTACCACACAGATTGTAGCAATTTCCAAATGCTTGTGTACATAACGGAAAGCGATTGGGATATGTCAGAAGAAACAATGCATACGCTAATGGGCTCAGATGTCCGGTATATTTCACAAGAGAGTTTTGAAGATTTGGGGATAATGTCACCAGATAGTGAAAAAAGTAAAAAAGAAATCCATGATGTGGAGTGGCTATACTATGCACTTTCCGGCGCAACAAAATGGAAAAAGGGAGGAGCCGCTGCTGTATGCGAATATGTTTATTTCAAAAATACCGATATCGTTCAAGTGACCATCCAGTACTCCTCTAAGGATAAAGCGCCCCAAGAAGAATTAGACATGTTAACTGGTTGGTTTGAGGAAATCCCGAAAACAATGGAGTTGAGTGGATCGATCAAATAGATTGAAGGCTTTTGCAAACAAAGCAATCTAATAGCAGGTCGGACGTTCGAATCGTCTCGTGGGTGCCAAAAAAGCGCTCCCGGTCATACCGGGAGCGCTTTTTGTATGCCTTGGCTCGAAATTACTTGTTGTCGGCGTCCACCGCGTTGGCAGCGGTACGGCCGGAGACGAAGATCTCCACAATAGCGTTGCCGCCCAGGCGGTTGCCGCCGTGGATACCACCGGTGACCTCGCCCGCGGCGTACAGGCCCTCGATGATCTTGCCGCTGTCGTCCAGCACGTGGCGCTCGGTGTCGATGGCCAGACCGCCCATGGTGTGGTGGGTGGAGGGAGCCATCACCCGGATGCGGATGAGCTCGCCCTCCAGCTTGTAGGTGTCGGCCTTATACTTGCCGTTCTCGTCCACCTCGGCAGTGCCCACCAGCTTGGTGGGGTTCTCCTTCTTGACCTCAGGGGGCTCCTCGCCGGCCATGACGGCCTTGTCGTAAGCCTCCAGGGTCTCGTAGATGACCTTGGGATCGGCCTTCATGCCGAACTCGTCCAGCACCTTCTGCAGCTCGTCGGGGCTGGTGCAGAAGTAGACCCGGTTGTCGATCTGGGTCTTGCCGGTGGTGGCGCCTTCCTCCACGCCGGGACGGACATAGGTGTCGTAGGGATAGGGGAAGCCCACCACGGTCTCGGCGTTGGAGAACTCCAGGAACACGCCCTGGGTGCCGTTGACCTCGATGCCGTTCTGCAGCTCGCCCAGGCTCAGCACGTCACGCTCGGCGGCCTCGTTGACGAAGCGCTTGCCGGTGGTGGGGTTGATGTAGGCGGCGTAGTTGCCCGCGCCGAAGGACAGGTTGCCGTTGTCGATCCAGGCAATGGGCATCAGCTGGGTCCAGCCCTCGCCCACAGTGGCGGCGCCCACGGCCTCGCCCATGGCGATGCCGTCACCCTGGAGGGAGCTGCGGTTGGTGGTCTTGGTGGAGGCGGTGATGAACTTGGGATCCCAGTACTTGTTGGTCTCCATGACCTTGGAGATGTTGGCGGCGTAACCGCCGGTGGCCAGGATCACGCCCTTCTTGGCGTGGGCGGTGACCTCGGTGCCGTCAAACATGACGGCCTTCACGCCGGTGACCTTGCCGTTCTCCACGATGAGGTCGGTGGCCTCGCAGCGGGTCATGATCTGGTTGTCCTTGGCGGTCTCGGAAGCCTCCAGCACCGTCTTGCGGGTGGTGGCAAAGTAGGTGCCGAACTGGGCGGGGATGTCCATCTTGCCGTCGCCGTCCATGTCGCCGCCGGAGAAGGAGTTCTCTCTCCACCACAAAGCGCCGATGAGGGTGGACTGGTCGGCGTCGTTGAAGAGGGCGCCCTGATCCTGGAGCCAGCCCTTCAGCTCCTGGCCGTCCTCGATGAACTGCTTGACCAGCTCCACGTCGCCGTAGATCCACTCGTTCTTGTCAGAGCTCTGGCGCAGGCCGCCGTAGTAGGTCTGGAAGATGTGGAGGTTCACGGTGGAGAACAGGGGCAGCTGGGTCTCGGCGGTGCCGGCCTTCAGCTTGGGATCGGCCCAGTTCAGGTAGGCCTTGATCTCGCTCTTCAGCTCCTTGAGGGTGGGCAGGAAGTCGGCGTGAACGCCGTGCTTGCTCAGCTCCTCGATGTCGCCGGCCACGTACTCGTTGGTCTTGTAGTAGTCCTCGTCGAAGGGCTCCTCAGACCAGTTGGCGATGGTGCGCAGGGTGGCGATGGAGCCGCCGCCCGCCTTGACCTTGTCGTAGGTCGCTCCCCGGTACTCGCCGGTGGTGGCGTCGGGGTTGGCGGGATCCCAGCACAGATAGGGCATAACGGACTGGAAAGCGCCGCCGGAGACGACGGTATTGCCGCCGATCTGGGCGTTCTTCTCAATGACCAGCACGGTGTCGCCGTTCTGGGCGGCCTGGGCGGCAGCGCCCATGCCGGCGCCGCCGGCGCCCACCACGACCACGTCCCACTCGCCCTCAATGGGGGAGCCGGCCTCGTGCTTCACAGTATTGGCCTTGAAGGCGTCCAGGTTAGTGGCCTTGGCCTGCTGGGCGGCGTCGTTCAGGGCCTCCTTGACGGCCCGGCTGGTAAAGGTTGCGCCGGACACGCTGTCGATGCCGGAGCCGGTGGCGGCGATGGCGTCGGCAAACATGATCTCATAGGCGGGATCGCCCACGTAGCCGGTCTCGCCGGAGGTCTTGACGGCGATGTCGGTGATGGCGCTGTCGGAGAAGGTCACGTCCAGCTCCACAGGGCCGTTGTAGCCGGTGCCCTTGCCGGTGTAGGTGCCGGCGGTGAAGCTCAGCGCCCCGTCGGGGCTGTCGGCGGCCTCGCCCTTGGCGGCGGCGATGGCCTTGGCGGCGGCCTCCTTCACGCCGTTGGAGGTGAGGGTGGCGCCGGACACGCCGTCGATCTCGGCCCCCTTCTCCTTGACCTGCTTCGTCAGATCCTCCAGGGCGGCTCCGCCGATGGCGGGGGTCTCCTTGTCGCCGGTGATCTTCACGTCGGTGATGGCGTTGGCGTCCACGGTGAGCTCCACCTTCACGGTGCCGCCGTAACCCTGGGCCTCGCCGGTGTAAGTGCCGGGGGTGTAAATGCCCTCGGCGGGCTCCGCGGGCTTGGAGCATGCGGCCAAGGAGACCGTCATGGCAAGCGCGAGAGCAAATGCGAGCTTTCTTTTCATTGATGTTCCTCCCTTTTATACCTCGTTTGCCAGTTTTTCCCAACTGAACACGATTCATTATACCGCTTGGAGAAAACATTGTCAATTATTTCACGTCAAAAAATATGCAAAAACCCTCATTTTTTTGCAACAAAATACGCCTTTATCCACGCCGACGGTCGGCGGCGCTGGGGATGTGCAGCTCCTCCCGGTACTTGGCCACCGTCCGCCGGGAGATGGGGCAGCCCTGCCGGGCCATCTCCTCGCACAGCTTCTGGTCGGACAGGGGCTTGCCCTCCTCCCGGATCAGCCGCTGGAGCAGCACCTTGGCCGACTCCTGGGTGGAGGCGGTCTCCCCCAGGGAGCCGGTAAAGAAGTACCCCAACGGATAGACCCCCTGGGGGCAGCGCAGGTACTTGTTTTTCACCGTCCGGCTGACGGTGGATTCGTGAATGTCCAACGCCTGGGCCACCTGCCGCATGGTCAGGGGCCGCAGGTGCCCCCTGCCCAGCCGGAAAAACTCCTCCTGCCGCTGGGCCAGATACTGGGCGCACCGCAGCAGGGTAGACCTGCGCTGGTCGATGCCCTGGATGACCCACTTGGCCTGGCCCAGCTTCTGGGTCAGGTACTTCTGCACGTCCGGATCCTTTGTCTCCCGCAGGAGCTTGCGGTAATAGTCGCTGATGACCAGCCGGGGCACGGCGGTGTCGTTGAGGGAGATCTCCATCCCGTCGGGCTTTACCACCACCTCCAGGTCGGGGATGATGTAGGCCAGGTTCTCCTGGGCGGCAAAGCCCGTCCCCGGCCGGGGATTCAGGGTGCGGATGAGGTCGCAGGCCGCCCACACCTCCTCCTTGGAGGCGTTCAGGCTCCTGGCGATCTGGTTGTACCGCCCCCGGGCCAGCTCGTCCAGATAGCCCTCCACGATGGCCACGGCCAGCCGGTGGTCTCCCGACCGCCGCTCCAGCTGGAGCCGCAGGCACTCGGCCAGGTCTCTGGCCCCCACCCCAGCGGGGTCTGCCGACTGCAGCTCGATGATGGCCCGCTCCATCACCCCCTGCTCCATCCGGGCGCTCCGGGCCAAAAATGCGGCGTCCCCGTCCAAAAAGCCGTTGGCGTCCAGCTGCTCCACCAGGAACTCGATGGCCTTCAGCACCTCCGGCTCCAAAAAGTCCCCCATCATGAACTGGGAGAGGATATACCAGGAAAGGTCGTTCTCCCCGTCGCTGTACTGGCCCAGGTTGGCCAGCGCGTCCCCCTCCTCCTCGTCCTGGCGGTGGTAGTAGGTGTTCTGCCTGTCGTTGGCCTCCAGCCACTCCAGCCGGCGCACCGCGTCAGCCGCCGCGGCGGCGGCCCCCTCCTCCTCCGGGAACTCCAGGGCCGGGTTCTCCTGTAAAATTTCCTCGGTGTACTCCCGCAGCTCCTGTATGCCCATCTGCAGGATGTTCATGGACTGTATCATCTGGGGCAGAAGTGTCATGGTCTGCTTCTGCAGTTGTCTCTGTTCCAATGCCATCCCGGCCCCTCCTTTTTCCTTAACGGTGTCTTTACATTATAACACACCGCCCCTGGCATTTCCACTTCATTTTTTGGCCAAAAGGGAGGCTCCGCGCCCGGCGGAGCCTCCCTTTCTTGCCCTTTTCAGTTGAGGAAGCCCTCCAGAATTTTCTCCTCCGCCTCCTCCTCGGTGAGGCCCAGGGTCATCAGCTTCAATATCTGATCCCCGGCGATGCGGCCGATGGCCGCCTCGTGGATGAGCTGGGCGTCCAGATCCTGGGCGTCGATGGCGGGGATGGACTTGATCTTGGCCTCGTCCATGATGATGGAGTCGCACTGCACATGGCCAAAGCACTTGGCCTGGCCGGTGACGCAGGGCCGGAACACCTGGATCGAGTCCCCCTTGGCCACCGACCGGGACACCACCCGTCCCGTGGCGTCGTCCCCCTTCAGGATGATCTCCATGTTGGACTCCGCCCGCTGTTTGCCGTCGGTGAGGAGCTTCTCGTTGATGACGCACTCCCCGCCGGGGCCCACCTCCACCACCGTGTCCCGGATGGTGGAGTCCACCCCCTTGATCTGGGTCATCTCCATGGTGATGGAGGCCCCCTCCTCCAGGTACACCTCGGTGCGGGGGTTGAGGATGTTCTCCCCGGTGCCGGGGCCCTCGCCGTAGTGCCGCTCCACATAGCGGACTTTGGCGTTCTTCCCGATGTGGAACACGTGGATGCCGTCGTGCTGGCTGGTCTCGCACCCCGTGTTGTGGATGCCGCAGCCCGCCACGATGTCCACGTCGGCCCCCTCGCCGATATAGAAATCATTATATACCACGTCGGTCAGGCCGCTCATGCTCAGCACCACCGGAATGTGAACGCTCTCCTTCTTGGTGCCCGGCTTGACGATGATGTCGATGCCCGGCTTCCCGTCCTCCTTGGAGCGGATGTCGATGTTGGCGGTGACCTTCCGGTCGTCCAGAGCGCCGTTGACCCGGAAGTTATAGGCCCCCTGGGGGGTCTTCTCCAGCTCGGCGATCTCCTTCAAAATTTTCCATTCCGTCTTGTCCATCCCTCACGCCTCCTTCATATAGCCGCAGCCGGGCAGGGTGCGGGCCATGATCTGGGGGAAAATTTCCTCCTTTGGCCCGTGCTTGGCCACCTCGCCCTTCTCAATGACCACGATCTCGTCGGCCAGCTGGATGATGCGCTCCTGGTGGGAGATGATGAGCAGGGTGGAATCCCCCTGCCGGTGGATGCGCTCAAAGGTCTCGGTGAGCTTGGCAAAGCTCCAAAGGTCGATGCCCGCCTCCGGCTCGTCAAAGATCATCAGCCCCGCCTTCCGGGCCAGGATGGTGGCGATCTCGATGCGCTTGACCTCGCCGCCGGAGAGGCTGGCGTCCACCTCCCGCTCGATGTAGTCGTCGGCGCACAACCCCACCTGGGTCAGGTACTGGCACCCCTCCCCAGGGGTCAAGTCCTCCTTCCCCGCCGCCAGGGCAATGAGGTCACGCACCCGCATCCCCTTGAACCGGGGGGGCTGTTGGAAGCCGTAGCTCACCCCCGCCCTGGCCCGGTCGGTGATGGACAGGCCCGTGATGTCCCGGCCGTTCCAGCGGATAGAGCCGCCGGTGGGCTGGTTCAGGCCCATGATGGTCTTGGCCAGGGTGGTCTTGCCGCCGCCGTTGGGGCCGGTGATGACCACCAGCTTGCCGTCGTCCACGGTGAGGCTCACATCCCGCAGGATGCCCAGCTCCCCGCCGTCCTCGGCAGGCACGTCATATCGCAAATGACTGATCTCCAGCATATCGTCTTTCTCCTTTGCAGGGATTATTTCCTATTGTTTCGATAGGTATTATAGCACAGTGCCCTTTACATTGCAACCGCTCTTTTCTCCTGGGATATTATCATAATTATAGTATAAGCGCAAGTTCCCCTTTTTCTCCCCCCGGATTTGCTTCCGGGGGATTTTTTTGCTATACTGTTTCCACCAAAGGAGGTATTCACCATGAAAACTGCCCTCGTCACCGGCGGCTCCCGGGGCATCGGCGCCGCCATCGCCCACCGTCTCTCCGCCGACGGCTTCCGGGTCTGCGCCACCTCCCGCCGCCCGGAGTCCGTGACCCCCGACCCCCTCCTGCTGGAGCGGGATGGCTTCTACGCCCCCTTCGCGGCGGAGGAGGCGGCCAACTGCGTCAAATTGGTTGACACTGTGTTAGAAAAATTTTGTCAACTTGACATTTTGGTATGCAACGCCGGGGTGTCCTGGCGGGGCCTCACCCAGGACATGAGCGAGGAGGACTACCGCTATCTCATGGCGGTGGACTTAGACGCCGCCTTCTACTGCTGCAAGGCCGTTCTGCCCCATATGATACGCCGGAAGTCGGGAAAGATCGTCCTCATCTCCTCCATGTGGGGCCAGGTGGGGGGCGCCTGCGAGGTGGCCTATTCCGCCGCCAAGGCGGGCCTTATCGGCCTGACAAAGGCCCTGGCCAAGGAGGTGGGCCCCTCCGGCATCACGGTGAACTGCGTCGCCCCCGGCGTCATCGACACCGAGATGAACCAAGCCCTTGGCCCCCAAGCCCTTGCCGACCTGGCGGAGGAGACTCCCCTGGGCCGTCTCGGCTCCGTCCAGGACGTGGCTGGGTGCGTCTCCTACCTCTGCTCCGACGACGGCGGCTTCCTCACCGGCCAGGTCATCGCCCCCAACGGCGGCCTGGTGATCTGAAGCTCTCTCCTCCACTTTTCCTTACTGTCCCAAGGTTTTCCCCCGTTTTCCATGGCCGGCGGCCCCCAGGCTGCCGGCCATTCTCTTCGTCATTTTCCACGAAACATTTGTCCTCCGCCTGTGCACGTTATGAAAAACAACGGTTGACAATCCGCCCCGATGAACGTATAATGTCAACTAACCCAAAGGAGGTTGAATGAAATGAAAAATCGTGTTCTTGCTCTGACCATGGCCGCGGCCATGACTGCGGGTCTTCTCTCCGGCTGCGGCGGCGGCTCTGCCACCACCCCCGCTCCCGCCCAGTCCAAGGGCGCCGCTTCCGGTGCCGTCACTGTTAAGGTGGGCGGCATCGGCCCCATCACCGGCGACCTGGCCCAGTACGGCACCGCCACCCAGTGGGGCGCCCAGGTGGCTGTGGACGAGATCAACGCTCTGGGCGGCCCCATCACCCTGGACTTCACCTATGAGGACGACACCGGCGTGGCCGACACCGCCGTGTCCGCCTACAACTCCCTGAAGGACTGGGCCAAGGACGCTCCCCTGGTCATCTACGGCACCACCACCACCGCCCCCTGCGTGGCCGTGGCCGCCGAGACCTATGCCGACCGTTACTTCCAGCTCACTCCCTCCGCCTCTTCCCCCGACGTGACCGCCAACAAGGATAACGCCTTCCAGATGTGCTTCACCGACCCCGGCCAGGGCGTGGCCGCGGCCAACTACCTGAAGGACAACGGCCTGGGCACCAAGATCGGCGTCATCTATAATAATGGCGACGCCTACTCCACCGGCATTGCCGACGCCTTCCTGGCCGAGGCCAAGAACCTGGGCCTGGACGTGGTGGCCACCCAGACCTACCCCTCCGACACCACCACCGACTACACCGTCCAGCTCAACGCCTGCAAGGATGCCGGGGCCGACCTGCTGTTCCTGCCCATCTACTACACCCCCGCCTCCCTCATCCTGGCCCAGGCCAAGCAGATGAGCTACGCCCCCATCTTCTTCGGCGGCGACGGCATGGACGGTATGCTGGACATGGAGGGCTTCGACAAGTCCCTGGCCGAGGGCCTGATGCTGATGACCCCCTTCAACGCCAGCGCCACCGACAGCCGCACCACCACCTTCGTGGACAGCTACAAAAAGCTCTCCGGCGGGGTGCTCCCCAACCAGTTCGCCGCTGACGGCTACGACTGTATGTACGCCATCTACGAGGCCTGCTGCAAGATCGACGGCATCGCCGACATGGATCACGAGCAGCTGTGCGACGCCCTCATCGCCCTCTTCACCGGCGGCTCCTTCACCGTGGACGGCCTCACCGGCAGCAGCATGACCTGGCTGGAGAGCGGCGAGATCTCCAAGGCCCCCGTGGTGGTCAAGGTCGTCAACGGTGTGTACGAGAACGCCTGATTACGGGAACGCCTAATAAGAATAAGGTCTTCTGAACCCATTTTGAGAGGGCCGCCGAGCGCTTCGGCGGCCCTCTTGTCCCAGTTTTTCCGTCAAGTGTCTGCGTGAGAGAAAAAGAGGTGTGTCTATGTCATTTCTGAACAATGTCATCACCGGCGTGAGCCTGGGCAGTATCTACGCCATCATCGCCCTGGGCTATACCATGGTCTATGGCATCGCCAAAATGCTGAACTTCGCCCACGGCGACGTCATCATGGTGGGCGCCTTCATGTGCTTCTTCGCCATGGGCTCCTTCGGCCTGCCCCCCCTGGTGGGCGTGCTGCTGGCCGTGGTGGTGTGCACCGTGCTGGGCATGGTCATCGAGCGCCTGGCCTATAAGCCCCTGCGGCAGGCCCCCTCCCTGGCGGTTCTCATCACCGCCATCGGCGTGAGCTACCTGCTGCAAAACGGCGCCCAGATCCTCTGGGGCGCCGCCACCAAGACCTTCACCCCCATCATCTCCCCCACCAACGCCGCCGGGGAGCCCAACGCCCTCCAGCTCTTCGGCGGGCAGCTGTCCATCTCCTACGTGGCCCTTCTCTCCATCGTGGTCTGCCTGGTGGTCATGGTCTCCCTGACCCTCTTCACCGGCCGCACCAAGCTGGGCAAGGCCATGCGGGCCTGCTCCGAGGATAAGGGGGCCGCCCAGCTCATGGGCATCAACGTGGACTCCACCATCTCCATGACCTTCGCCATCGGCTCCGCCCTGGCGGCGGTGGCCGGTGTGCTCATGTGCTCGGCCTACCCCATCCTCTCCCCCACCACCGGCTCCCTCCCCGGCATCCGGGCCTTCACCGCCGCCGTCTTCGGCGGCATCGGCTCCATCCCCGGCGCCTTCCTTGGGGGCATCCTGCTGGGCATCATCGAGACCTTTGCCAAGGCATACATCTCCACAGACCTGAGCGACGCGGTGGTATTCGCCGTGCTCATCATCGTCCTGCTGGTGAAGCCTGCCGGACTGCTGGGCAAGTATGTGCCCGAGAAAGTGTGAGGGCGGCATATGAAAAAGATCAATAAAAATTCCCTGAACGGCTTCATCAACTACGGCATCGTCATCGCCGCCTTCGTGGTCCTCCAGCTCCTGCTGAACCGCGGTGCCCTCTCCAACTCCCTCCAGAGCCTGCTGGTGCCCACCTGCTGCTACATCGTCATGGCGGTCTCCCTGAACCTGACAGTGGGCATCCTGGGCGAGCTGAGCCTGGGCCACGCCGGCTTCATGAGCCTGGGGGCCTTCAGCGGCATCACCGCCGCCATCGCCCTCCAGGGCCTGATCCCCTCCCCCGCCCTGCGCCTGGCCGCCGCCCTTCTGGTGGGCGGCTTGGTGGGCGCCATCGGCGGCGTCATCATCGGCGTTCCCGTCCTCCGGCTCCGGGGCGACTACCTGGCCATCGTCACCCTGGCCTTTGGCGAGATCATCAAAAACGTCATCATGGTGCTCTACATCGGCGTGGACGAAAAGGGCCTTCATGTGGCCATGAGCGAGGCGGGCCTCCACCTGGCCGAAGGCGGCGTCACCATCGTCAAGGGCCCCATGGGCGCCGTGAACGTGCCCAAACTGGCCTCCTTCACCGCCGGCTTCCTCCTCATTCTGGTGACCCTCCTGGTGGTGCAAAACCTGGTCAGCTCCCGCTCCGGCCGTGCCATCATGGCCCTGCGGGACAACCGCATCGCCGCCGAGAGCGTGGGCATCAACGTCACCAAGTATAAGCTCATGGCCTTCGTCACCTCCGCCGCCCTGGCGGGGGCCGCAGGGGCCCTCTTCGGCCTGAACTACTCCTCCACCGTCTCCTCCAAGTTTGACTTCAACACCTCCATCCTGGTGCTGGTCTTCGTGGTGCTGGGCGGCCTGGGGAGCATCCGGGGCTCCGTGATCGCCGCCGCCCTGCTCTACGTCCTGCCCGAGCTTCTCCGGCAGTTCAAGCTGGCGGAGTACCGTATGCTCATCTACGCCATCATCCTCATCCTGGTGATGCTGTGCACCAACAACCCCATGCTCAAGCAGCTCATGGACAACACCATCGGGAAATTCAAAAAGCAGCCCGCCGCAGCGGAGAAAGGGGGCGCGCAGTAATGGTCATGCCGAAACGGGAACCCACCAAGCTGGTGCCTGTCCCCTCCACCAACATCATCCCGGAGCGGGACGTGGACAAAAGCCCCATCCTGGAGTGCCGCCACCTGGGCATCGACTTCGGCGGCCTCACCGCCGTCAACGAGTTCAATATGGCCATCGGCCGCACCGAGATCGCCGGCCTCATCGGCCCCAACGGCGCGGGCAAGACTACGGTCTTCAACCTGCTCACCAAGGTCTACCAGCCCACCCGGGGCACCATCCTTCTGGACGGGGTGGACACCCACTCCATGAACACCGTCCAGGTCAACAAGGCGGGCATCGCCCGTACCTTCCAGAACATCCGCCTTTTCAACAACCTCACCGTGGAGGACAACGTGAAGCTGGGCCTTCACAACCACATCAGCTACGGTATGTGGCAGGGCCTTTTCCGCCTGCCCGGCTACTGGAAGGGGGAGCGGGTGGCCCATGAGCGGGCCATGGAGCTCCTCTCCATCTTCGACATGGCCCACCTGGCCTCCGCCAAGGCGGGGAGCCTTCCCTACGGCGCCCAGCGCCGGCTGGAGATCGTCCGGGCCCTGGCCACCAACCCCTCCCTCCTCCTGCTGGACGAACCGGCGGCGGGCATGAACCCCTCGGAGACCGCCGAGCTCATGGAAAACATCGTCAAGATCCGGGACACCTTCCAGATCGCCATCCTCCTCATCGAGCACGACATGAGCCTGGTCATGGGCATCTGCGAGGGCATCTGCGTGCTGAACTTCGGCCAGATCATCGCCAAGGGCACCCCCGACGAGATCCAGGCCGACCCAGCGGTCATCGAGGCCTACCTGGGCAAGCAGAAGGAGGGCTGAGGGATGCTGAAAGTAGAGAATATCAACGTCTATTACGGCGCCATCCACGCCATCAAAGGGGTCTCCTTCGAGGTCAACGACGGGGAGATCGTCACCCTCATCGGAGCCAACGGCGCGGGCAAATCCACCACCCTGCAGACCATCTCGGGCCTTCTCCACTCCCCCACCGGCTCCATCACCTTCCAGGGGGAGAACATCGCCAGCGTCCCCGCCCCCAAGCTGGTGAGCAAGGGCCTGGCCCAGGTCCCCGAGGGACGGCGCATCTTCCTCAACATGACGGTGGAGGAGAACCTGGAGATGGGTGCCTACACCCGCCCCAGCAGCGAGGTGGAGCCCCATCTGGCCCGGGTCTACGACCTCTTCCCCCGGATGAAGGAGCGCCGCCGCCAGGTGGCGGGCACCCTCTCCGGCGGCGAACAGCAGATGCTGGCCATGGGCCGCGCCCTCATGTCCGACCCCAAGCTCATCATGCTGGATGAGCCCTCCATGGGCCTGGCCCCCATTCTGGTGGAGCAAATTTTCGACATCATCAAGGAGCTTCACAAGGTGGGCACCACCATCCTCCTGGTGGAGCAGAACGCCCAGATGGCCCTGTCGGTGGCCGACCGGGGCTACGTGCTGGAGACCGGCAAGATCGTCTCCAGTGGCACCGGCTCCGAGCTTCTCAATGACGAGAGCGTGAAGAAGGCCTACCTGGGCGGCTGAACCGCCCCCCTCTCAAGCAAACACAAAAAAGCGCCTCCCGAAGTTCGGGAGGCGCTTTTCTTATACCCGTTTTCTCTCTGGCAGCAGAGGCTTTAGCCCCCCTGGCCGGAGGCCGCCGTGTTCTTGGCGGAGAGGATCATCACGCCCTTGTCCGTAGGCGTGGTTCCCATAGCGGCATTGGTGCCCAGAATGTCGTTGAGGCCCTGGGCGGTGACGTAGTAGTTGCCGCCCACCAGGACAGAATCCACAGTGACGGCGGCTCCATCCACCAGAACGGTGAGAGGAGCGGTGGCCACAGCGGCGGCAGCGTCATGGGCGGGGAGGGCCTCGGCGGTGTACTCGCCGCCCTTGGTGATGACCACCTGGGCGGTCTCGTCGTTCCACTCCACGTTGAAGGCGGCGTCGGTGCCCTTCAGGATGGTGGCCATATCCCGGAGCCGGAAGTAGAACACCTCACCGTTGGGGGTGTTGTCATCGTCCACACTGTCGGCACTGTTGAGGGTGCCGTCCACAATGACGTTGTTGGCCTCGTTCAGGTTGATGGACTTGTAGTAGGGAGTGGCCAGCTCGCCGGTGTAGTTGATCTTCTCAATGTAGGCGGCCCGGGCCGCCAGGCCCTCCTGAAGGACGACGCCGGTGATCCTCCAGTTGTTGTCCAGGTAGTCGGCGGGATCCAGGGGATCATGCTCGGCCAGGTACTCCACCAGCATATCCCGGATGGACTGGGAGGACTCCCACTCCTTGGCCTCGTCGCCCCCCACCATGGCCTTCACGGCGGAGGAGAAGCGGTAGTTGTTGACGGCCAGCTTCAGCTCCTGGTCGTCCTTCAAAGGCTCGCCCTTGTACATCACGTTCTCAATGCGCTCCCCGGCGGGCTTGGAGAGGTTGATCTCGTAGTCCACACCGGCGAACATATCGTAGCGGTAGCCGGGGATGGCCTTGTTGAAGGAGATGTTGATGTCGCCGGGAGTCCAGGTGTTGTAATGGCTGGCAGACCACTCCATGTACTCCTTGAGCTGTGCGCCGGTGATCTTCACCCGGCAGAGGGTGTTGTCGTACTTGTAGATATCAAAGATATTGCCGTAGTTCAGCTCGCCCTCGGGCAGGTCGCTGGTGTCCTTAAAGAGGGCGGCGGCGGACACGTCGGCCTGGGCGTACTCCAGCTGCACGGCGTTGATGAGATCCATAACGGCGGTGTCCTCCAGCTTGCCCTGGGGGATGCCCTTGATCTCGTTCTCGGGCTGGAACTTGGCGGTGGCGTGGCCCAGCACGTTGCCGGAGATGTACTCCACGGCCTCCTCGTGGACGGCCTTCACGGCCTCCACGGCCCGCAGGCCCTCGTCGGGGGCCTGCTCCTTCACGGAGACGGTCTCCACAGTGGCGGAGGTGACCTTCTTGTCCTTATCCACCACCACGGTGTACTTGAGCACCTCACCGGCGCCGTTCTTCACCTCGCCCACGGGCACGGGGCCGTCGTTATTGATGTAGCTGGTGTGGGAGTGGCCGCACTGGAGGATGTCCACCTCGGGGCAGGCGGCCAGGATGGCCTGGGCGTCGTCGCCGCCGTACTCGGCGGTGGGGCCGGCGTGGGCCACCACCATGATGAGGTCGGCCTTGCCGTCAATGTCCTTGATGGCGGCCTGGACGCCCTCCACCATGGAGCTGATCTGCAGATCGTCGATGCCGTCCTTGCCCCCGTCCCACTTCTTGATGTTGGGGGTGTCGGCGCTGATGATGGCCACCTTCACTCCGGCCCGCTCCACCATGGTCCAGGCGCCGTCAGCGGTGACGAACTCACCCTTGGCGTCCTTGATGTTGGAGCACAGCACGGGGAACTGGGCCTGGCCCAGGATCTTCTTCATGTTGGTCAGGCCCCAGTTGAACTCGTGGTTGCCCAGGCCCATAGCGTCATAGCCCATGTAGTTCATGGCGGCAATGACGGGGTGGGCGTCGTCGGGCCGCTTGTTGGCCAGGTCGTCGGACATGATGGTGCCCTGGATGGTGTCGCCGTTGTCCACCAGGATCACGTTCTCTCCCGCGTCCCGGAGGCCCTTGACGTAGGTGCTGATCTGGGCCAGGGAACCGGCGGTGGACTCCTTGCCGTCCTCATAGGACCAGCCCCAGACATTGGCGTGGGTGTCGGAGGTGGCGATGATGGTGAGGGTGGTGTCCCCCTCGGCGGCGAAGGCGGCGGGAAGCAGAGAGGCCAGCATGGTGACGGCCAGCACCCCCGCCAGGAACTTGCGGAAACGATGGTTCATACGAATTCGCTCCTTTCATTTGTGCCCCATAAGCAGTTTCGGGGTCTCTGCTTTCAGTTTACCATCTTTCCGGTAAAAAGCAATGCTATTTCCAAAAAAAGCCCCTGAAAAGGACGGGCCTTTTCAGGGGCGCTTTCTCATCTCTTGTCCAGCCAGCCGCAGGCGGCGGTGGCGGCCACGGAGCCGTCTGCCGCGGCGGTGGTCAGCTGCCGCAGAGCCTTGCTCCGGCAGTCTCCCGCCGCGAAAACGCCGCCAGTCCCGGTCAGGCAGTCCTCCCCCGCCTTGAAGTAGCCCCCCTCGTCCAGCGCCGCCAGGTGGGCAAAGGCCCCATTGTCCGGGGCCTGCCCCACCTCCACAAAGAGGCCGGAGACCGCCAGTTCCCTCTCCGTCCCATCCTTCCCGGTGACGGTGACCCCCGTCAGGGCGCTCTCCCCGTGGAGGGCGGTGACCTGGCTGTCCATGACCAGCTCGATGTTCTCCCTGCCCTCCACCGCCTTCACCGCGGCCTCCTGGGCCCGGAAGGCGTCCCGGCGGTGGATGAGGGTCACCTTCCGGCACACATTGGAGAGGAAAAGGGCGGACTGGAGGGCGCTGTCGCCGCCCCCCACCACCGCCGTGTCCTTGTCCTTGAAGAAGGCCCCGTCGCACACGGCGCAGTAGCTCACCCCCCGGCCCGTCAGGGCCTCCTCGTTGGGAAGCCCCAGCTTCCTGTGGCTGGCCCCGGTGCACAGGATGAGGGCACGGCCCTCGTACTCCTTCTTCCCGGCGGTGACCTTAAATCCCTCCGGCGTCTCCTCCGCGGCGGTGACCTTGCCGAATTTGGTCTCCGCCCCCAGGGCCTTGGCCTGCCCCGCCAGGGCCTGGGCATACTCCAGCCCGCTCACCGCCGGCAGGGCGGGGTAATTCTCCACCAGGTGGGAGGAGGTGATCTGCCCTCCAAAGGCCGTCCCCTCCAGCACCAGCACGCTCTTGCCCGCCCGGCGGGCATAGATGGCGGCGGTGAGCCCTGCGGTGCCGCCCCCTACGATGAGAATGTCATACATAAAAAATACCTCCCCTTTTCTTCCAAAAGCCCCTATTCCCCGGGTCACTCCTTTTGAACATTGACCGCCCCTTCTCAGGGTAGTTTTGCCGGAAGAGGATCGCTTATTTCATCCTCCATAAATTCCGTCATCACATGGCGGTACCGTTTGGGCATATGGGTGGCCTGACACTTGGGGTTCTCCCTTCCCTCGATGGCGATGGTCTTGTAAAACCGCCGCCACAGCCCCCGCCAGGCCCGCTCCTCCTCCCCCGGCGCCCCGATGCGGAACTCCTCCACAGGCAGGATACGCCACTGAAGCCCCTCATAGAAGAAGGCTTCCTTATGGGTGCAGTCGTAGAGGGCGATCTTCTCCCCATTGAACCGGGCGGCAAAGTGCGGCCCGATGAGGGGCAGCACCCGGTTCTTTGGCTCGATCTCCCCCACCAGCATCCCATCCACCTCGGAAAAGCGGACGAACCCCCGCAGGTGGTCCTCCTCGGTAAAGAGCTTCTGGAGGGCCAGGGTCACCCTGGCCATGGCCGGGTCGCTCAAATCGCTCACCACCCGCTTCCCCTCCCCGTCAAACACCCGGCGGATAAGGCCGTAGAGGATGAGCTCCCGATCCGGCAGGCAGGTGAGGAAAGCCCGCTCCAGCCGGTGCCGGAGCAGTGCGCCCCCCTTCTCCCCCAGTGCCTTGTAGACCCGCATGGCGCGGGGCTCATCGGTCTCCACCTCCCGCTCGGGCCACAGGGTGGCGGAAGGGTCTCCAAAGGTGAGGAAGGCCGCCGGCGGCTCTTTGTGGACATAGCTTTCAAACACGCAGGTGAGGAACCCCATGAATTCCCCGTCATAGCGGTAGCATACCTGTTCCAAGGATAGCACCTCCCGCCCTCCTCGTCAATTCTTAACCCGTTTTCTCCCCAAAAAGGGTCAGCTGTTCACACTCCGCCTCCGGCAGCGCCTCCCGCTCCAGCCCCGCCAGGCGGCGGTATACGCTCTCCGGGGAGCACCGCAGCCCCGGCAGCATCCGCCCCGAGCAGGTGACGAAGTACTGGCACCGCTTCATCACCACCCCCAGCCGCTTGAGCCCCTCAAAGGTGATAGGCCCCACCCGCCGGGCCGTAACGATACGTTTGGCCCCCCGCACCCCGATGCCCGGCACCCGCAGCAGGCTCTCATAGGGGGCCTTGTTGACCTCCACCGGGAAATACTCCATGTGCCGCAGGGCCCAGTCTGTCTTGGGATCCACGTTGGCGTCAAAGTTGGGGTGCTCCTCGTCCAGCAGCTCCTCCGGCCGGAAGGAGTAGAACCGCATGAGCCAGTCCGCCTGGTAGAGCCGGTGCTCCCGGAGAAGGGGCGGCTTGAACCCCTCCGCCGCAGGCAGCAGCTTGTTGTCGGACACCGGCATATAGGCGGAAAAAAACACCCGCTTCAGCCCATATTTCTTATACAGCCCGTCGCTGAGCCGCAAAATATGCCGGTCCGTCTCCCCCGTGGCCCCCACGATCATCTGGGTGGACTGCCCCGCCGGGGCAAACCTGGGGGCGTGGCGGTAGAGCTTCAGCTCCGCCTTTGACTGCTCGCTGCCGTTCCGAATTTGGGCCATGGGGGCCAAAATGGCCTCCTTTTTCTTCTCCGGGGCCAGCAGCTTCAGGGACTCCTCCGAGGGCAGCTCGATATTGACGCTCAAGCGGTCGGCCAACAGCCCCAGCTGGTAGGTGAGGCCCGGATCCGCCCCCGGGATGGCCTTGGCGTGGATGTAGCCGTTAAAGCGGTATTCCGTGCGCAGCAGCCGCAGGGCCTCGATCATCCGCTCGGTGGTGTAGTCGGGACTTTTCAGCACCGCCGAGGAGAGAAACAGCCCCTCAATATAGTTGCGCCGGTAGAACTGGATGGTCAGCTCGCACAGCTCCCTGGGGGTAAAGGCCGCCCTGGGCAGGTCGTTGGAGCGGCGGTTGACGCAGTAGGCGCAGTCATAGCAGCAGTGGTTGGTCATCAGCACCTTCAAAAGGGACACGCACCGCCCGTCGGCGGAAAAGGTGTGACAGCACCCGGCGTTGGAGGCGGAGCCGATGCCCCCCCGCATCCCGCCCCGGACCGTGCCGCTGGAGGTGCAGGCGGCGTCGTACTTGGCGGCGTCGGCCAGTATGGTCAGCTTGTCCATCAGTTCCACTGCAAGGCCCCCATTCGAACAAATGTACATTTATTATAATACATTTGTTCGATTTGTCAACCAAATTTTGTGGGATCAAAAGCATTTAAGTTATAAAAAAATTAAAATATTGATATTTCAAATCCCCCCGATTTTTGTTATGATGATACGGAGTCCCCAAGGGGCTCCAAGGAGGTCTTTTCTATGAAACCCACCCAACAGCTCCGGGTGCTGGTGCTCGCCGCCCTCTTCGCCGCCGCCGTCGCCGTCACCACCGCCTACATCCTCCACTTTCCCCTGCCCACCGGAGGCTATGTCCATATCGGGGACGCCCTCATCTACCTGGGGGCCTGCCTGCTGCCCCTGCCCTGGGCCATGGCGGCGGGGGCCGTGGGGGGCGCCCTGGCCGACCTGCTCACCGCCCCCATGTGGGCCCTTCCCACTTTTTTCATCAAGGCCCTCATCTGCCTGCCCTTCACCCGAAAGGGGGAGGGGACGCTCTGCCCCCGGAACCTGGCGGCAGTGGCCATCTCCGGCCTTCTCTCCCCCGCCCTCTACGGTCTGGTGAACGTGGCCTTCACCGGGACTTGGGCCGCCTTCCTGCCCCAGTTTCTGGGCACCCTCATCCAGGCCGTGGCCAGCGGCGCGGTCTTCCTCGTCCTGGCGGGCGGTCTGGACAAAGTGGGCCTCAAGCACCGGCTGGGGCTGTGAGCTATATTGAAATACGGCCCTCTCCGTGATAGAATAGACCCAAGAGGTGAGTCTATGCGCCTATTCGACACCCATGCACACTACTATGATGATAAATTCGGCCCCGACCGTGCCCAGGTGCTCTCCGCCCTCCCCGGCGCGGGGGTGGAGCGGGTAGTCTGCCCCGGCTGTGACCTGGAAAGCTCCCGCCAAAGCCTTGCCCTGGCGGAGCAGTTCCCCTTCCTCTATTTCGCCGCCGGCCTCCACCCGGAGAATCTGGAGGGGGCCTCCCTGGCCGACCTGGACAAGGTAAAGGCCCTGTGCGCCCACCCCAAGTGCGTGGCGGTGGGGGAGATCGGCCTGGACTACTACTGGGTCAAGACCCCAGAGGACAGGGCCAACAGCCGGGACTTCTTCGACGCCCAGCTCTCTTTGGCGGAGGAGCTGGACTTGCCCGCCATCGTCCATGACCGGGACGCCCATAAGGACACCCTGGACATCGTCCGCTCCCATCCCGGTGCCCGGGGCGTGTTCCACTGCTGCGCCCTCTCCGCCGAGGATGCCAAAGCGGCCCTCTCCCTGGGCTGGTACCTCTCCTTCACCGGCAACGTCACCTTCCAAAATGCCCGCCGGGCCCTGGAGGTCATCGCTGTTGCCCCACTGGAGCGCATCATGGTGGAGACCGACGCCCCCTATATGGCCCCCGAGCCCTTCCGGGGCAAGCGGTGTGACTCCCGCTATGTCTGCCGGGTGGCGGAGACCATCGCCCAGATCAAGGGCCTTTCCACCGAGGCGGTGGCGGAGGCCACCTTCCAGAACGGACTGAAATTCTTTGGATTGGAGGACATTTCCCTATGATGACCATTTCCTATGAGTATGAGGGCTCCCTCTACGTGAACCTGACCAACAAGTGCGACTGCGCCTGCGTGTTCTGCCTGCGGCACAACGGCCACAAGGGCAGCATCTATGCCGACGACCTCTGGCTGGAGCACGAGCCCACCCGCCAGGAGGCCCTGGACGATCTCCTCGCCCGGGATATGAGCCAGTACCGGGAGCTGGTGTTCTGCGGCTTTGGGGAGCCCATGTTCCGCTGGGACGACGACGCCTGGCTCATCGATGAGCTGAAGGAGCGGGGGGTGAAGCTGCCCCCGGTGCGCATCAACACCAACGGCCACGCCAACCGCATCCTGGGCCGGGACGTGACCCCCGAGCTGAAGGGCCGGGTGGACATCGTCTCCATCTCCCTCAACGGCGCCGACGAAGCGGAGTACACCGCCGTCACCCAGCCCTCTACCGGGGCATTGGGCTGGACAGATATGCTGGACTTCACCAAAAAGGCCGCCCAGTATGTCCCCTCGGTGGTCATGACCATCGTCAACAAGGACAAGACGGAAGCGGACATCGAAAATTGCCGCATCCTGGCCGAGAGCCTGGGTGCCAAGCTCCGGGTGCGGGAATATATCCCCGACTAAAAAGAACGATTATAAAAAGGGGCGCAGTTTTGTGAAAAAACCGCGCCCCTTTTTATCATTTTTCGCTTTTTCCGCCGGTTTTTTCCGCCTCCCGGGCCCGCTGAAAAGCGGCCTTCACCGGCCCGGAGGGCAGGGCCATATTGTTCCGTTTCAGGATGCTCTCGATCTCTACCCTGGTCTGTTCTACCTCGCTGCGCAGCTCCTGGGCAGAAAGGCGCAAAGCGTTGTGCCCCAGTATAATGAACTGCTCGGCGGCGTCGGAAGTTGCCACCCGTACCCGGGCTCCCTCCTTGGACAATCGGTAGCTTGCCTTCTCAATATAGCTGTCCGCCGTCTCCGCCTCCTTGGTATATACCACGTGGATGTTGTGGTACTTCACCACCGACCCCGTCCCCTGCGCCACCTTGTAAGCGTCAAAGACCAGAATGACCCGGTTATTTCGGAATCCTTGGTAGTTGCTCAGGATGTCCATAAGGGCCTTCCGGGCGGCGTCCAGGTTGTCCCTGGCCAGGCTTTTCAGCTCCTCCCAGGCAAAGAGGATGTTGTAGCCGTCCACCAACAGGTACTCCGGGCCGGTGGGCACAGGCTTTCCCTTGGGGGCCTTGGAGACCTCACGGCTCTCCCCCCTGGGCGGGGCAGGTGGCGGGGACTGGAAGGCGCGTGGCTTCACCGCCCCGTAGGTCTTTTCAAAGATGCCCATAAGCTCCTTGTCCGCCTCCAGGCTGCCCGAGACAGTGGCGGGGCGGGAGCTGGGCCTGCCGGGGCCTGCCGGCCCCACAGCAGAAGAGCTCATCTCCGATGTGGACAGATCCAGGGCGGCCAGGTGCATATGCTCCTCCACCTGGTTCCAGGGCACGTTGTATCCCGCCCCGTGGGCGCAGAACACAGAGCCCGCCGGGTCATCCACGTCCCGCTCCGGGTCGTAGCCCAGCTCCGCCGCCACCCTGTCCTGGTCGGCGCAGGGCCGGTAGCCCCCGGCGGTGCAGGTGAGCCTTCCCCGGCCCTTGGTGTAGGCCGCCACCTCCATAGCGTAATCCCCCATGGCGGACACCGGGGCGGCCCCGGTGAGGACGCACTCCTCCCCCAGGGTCTGGGCTGACTCCGTCTCGCCCCCCATGCGCTGGATGTCGCTCATGGCCCGGCCCAGGCTGGCGGCGGGCAGCTCCAAACGGAAGTCGTACCAGGGTTCCAGCAGAATACTCCTCGCCTTCATCAGACCCTGGCGCACCGCCCGGTAGGTGGCCTGGCGGAAGTCGCCCCCTTCGGTGTGCTTTTCGTGGGCCCGGCCCGCCACTAAGGTGAGGCGCACATCAGTGATGGCGCTGCCGGTGAGCACCCCCCGGTGGGCCTTCTCCGCCAGGTGGGTCAATATGAGCCGCTGCCAGTTCAGGGCCAGCACGTCCTGGGAGCAGGCGGCGGCGATCTCGATGCCGTTCCCCCGGGGCAGGGGCTCCAGGAGCAGATGCACCTCGGCATAGTGGCGCAGGGGCTCAAAGTGGCCCACCCCCTCCACCGGGGCGGCGATGGTCTCCCGGTAGACGATGCTGCCGGGGCCAAAGTCCACCTCCAGACCAAACCGCTCTTTGATGCGTTTTTTCAGCACCTCCGCCTGTACCTGGCCCATGAGCCGTACATGGATCTCCTCCAGAGCCTCCTTCCACTCCAGGCAAAGCTGGGGATCCTCCTCGGTGAGGAGCCGCAGCTTGGGCAGGACACTGTGGGGGTCTGCCCCCTGGGGCAGAATGAGCTGGTAGGTCATCACCGCCTCCAGCACCGGGGCCGCCCAGGGTTTCTCCACTCCCAGGGCCTGGCCTGGGGCGGAGTCTGTAAGGCCGGTGACGGCGCAGACCGTCCCGGCCTGTGCCTCCTCCACCGGGGTGAACTTAGCCCCGGAGTAGATGCGTATCTGCTCCACCTTCCCCTCCACACTGGGGAGGGTGGATTTCACCCGGAGACTGCCCCCGGTGAGCTTCAGATGGGTCAGCCGGGCGCCCTGGGCGTCCCGGGATATTTTGAACACTCTGGCCCCAAACTCCTCCCCCCATTGGGGCCGGGGGGCGAAGCGGGAGAGGGCGGTGAGCAGTTCCTCCACCCCCTCCAGCTTCAGGGCAGAGCCCCAAAGGCAGGGAAAGACCCTCCGGCCCATGATGAGCCGCCGGAGAGTCTCGTCGGAAAGGATCCCCCTCTCCATATATTCTTCCAGGGCGCTCTCGTCCCCCAGGGCGGCCTCCTCCCAGAAGCCGTCCGTCCCATAACCGTCAAAGTCCAGGACGCCGTCGGAGAGGGCGGAGCGGAGCTTTTCCACCAGGGCGGGCCTGTCCACCCCCGGCTGGTCGGTCTTGTTGAGGAAGAGAAAGGTAGGTACCCCGTGCCGCTCCAGGAGCTTCCACAGGGTGAGGGTGTGGCCCTGGGGGCCGTCGGGGGCGGAGATGACCAGCAGGGCGCAGTCCAGCACCCCCAGCACCCGCTCCGCCTCGGCGGCGAAGTCCACGTGGCCGGGGGTGTCCAGCACCGTCAGCTCCACATCCTTTAGGGGCAGCACCGCCTGCTTGGAGAAGATGGTGATGCCCCGCTCCTTCTCCTGGCCGTCGGTGTCCAGGAAGGCGTCGGCATGATCCACCCGGCCCAGGCTCCGCAGGACGCCCCCCTTGTACAAAAGGGCCTCCGACAGGGTGGTCTTGCCCGCATCCACGTGGGCCAGGATCCCCAGGGTCAGCTTATCCAATTCTACGCCTCCCTTCCGCAACTTACTGTTTCCCCAGGAAATAGCCCATGGCAGCCTCGTAGCCGTAGAGACCCAGGCCGCAGATCTGCCCCACGCAGGCGGGGGCGGTGACGCTCTTATGGCGGAACTCCTCCCGCTGGTGGACGTTGGAGATATGCACCTCGATGCAGGGCACGCTCACCGCTTTCAAGGCGTCCAGGATGGCGATGGAGTAGTGGGTGTAGGCGCCGGGATTCATGATGATGGCGTCGTAGGCCCCGTCGGCAGCATGGATGGCGTCGATGATGGCCCCCTCGTGGTTGGACTGGAAACACTCCGCCGTGCTGCCGTGGGCGGCGGCGTAGGCCTTGAGCCGGGCACAGAGGCTCTCGTAGTTCTCTTCCCCGTAGATGCCCGGCTCCCGCTTGCCCAGCAGGTTCAGGTTGGGGCCGTTGATGATGAGGAATTTCATTGGCTCTGTCCTTCTTTCTTTTCATCCCAGGATGTGATGGCCTCCACCGCCTCCTTCACCCGGGCGGCGGTGGAGACAGGGGAGGTGAAGTCGTGGATGGCGGCGTCGGCCCACTTCTCATAGACCGGGGCCCGCTGGGCCGCCCGTTCCAGGAAGGCCTCCCGGCCCGCCTGGGCCAGGGGGCGGGCGGTCATGTCCTCGCTGTCGAAGATGTCCCCGGCGTCCCGGTCAAGCCAGATGACTATGCCGCTCTCCTTCAGGGCGGCCATGGCTCCCTCCTGGAGGGGAAGGCCGCCGCCGCAGGCGATAATGAGGTCGCTTCGCAGGGAGAGGGCCTGGGCCATGCCCATCTCCAGGGAACGGAAATAGCCCTCCCCCTGGGTCTCAAAGATTTCAGCGACAGTCATGCCCTCCCGGGCCTCAATGAGTTTATCGGTGTCCACCAGCTGTTTTTTCAGCCGCATGGCCAGCAGCTCTCCCACAGTGGTCTTGCCGCAGCCCATCATGCCGATGAGAATGATGTTTTTCATGCCCATTCACCCTTTCCTCTCATGTTCTCCAATAGGAACTATCCCGGTCATAGCGGCTCACTGTGGCGAACCAGTTGTCATCCAATTTTTTCTGATAGAGCTGATACCCTCCCCCATCCGCCATAGCCACATTGTAGGAGCGGGTAAGATGCCCATCCGCAGAATACACCAGAGTTTCCTCACATTCCCCATACCAAATTTCACAGGAGGCACCGCCAGAGTCCGAAAAATCATAGACATAAACGGAACGCACTCCGGCCAGGTAAAGTGCTTGCAGAGACTCCTCCAACTTGGGGAAATCGGAGATGGAATGCTCCGTATCCTCGACTTCGTGGCGGGGTTTTTCTCTCCATACGCATTGATAAAGCGTGACGGTTCCCTCTCCCTGCCGAAAGTGCACCTTGATATATTCACTGTGATCCCGATGCTCTGTCTCCCCGCTCTGTATCTCGGCCATCATAGCTTGAAGCTGCTGGGCAGACGCCTCAAAAGCGGTTTTATTTTCCCGATACAGAAAAATAAGGCCGGCATACTTTTGGGATGAAAAAAGCCACATCAGAGTAAAGAGCCCAATGGTCAAAAGGGCAGCCACACCCAGTCGGGACAGCTTTTTCCCTCTCATATTCTAACCCTCATACCCCCTGAAATTGCCCAGTACCCGGAAGTCCGCCGAGAGCTGGCTTAGCTCATGGAGCACCCCGTCCATGCCGGGGGCGGTGAGGTCGCCGGAGAACTCCACGAAGAAGCGGTACTCCCAGCCCCGGTCGGGGATGGGCCGGGACTCCAGCTTCACCAGGTTCAGGCCGCTGACGGCGAAGATGGTCAGGATCTCGTGGAGGGAGCCAGACTGGTGGGGCAGGGTGAAAACGGCAGAAATTTTGTCCCGCCCCTCCCGCAGTTCCAGCACAGGGGAGGCCACCACGAAGCGGGTAAAGTTGGCGGTGTTGTGGTTGATGGGGGCGGCCAGCACGTCCAGGCCGTAGAGCCTGGCGGCCCGCTGGGAGCAGATGGCCGCCGCCGTGCAGTCGCCCGCTTGGCGCACCTGCTTGGCAGAGCCTGCCGTGTCCAAGGCGGGCACCTGCACCCAGTTCCGATGTGTGTCTAGAAAGCGGTCGCACTGCTGAAGGCCCTGCTCGTGGGAGTAGACCGTCCTGATCTCCTCCATGGTGACGCCGGGGAGGGCGGCCAGGCAGTGCTCCACCTTCACCTGCCACTCTCCCACCAGACAGAAGTCATACTGGGAGAGAAGGTCGTAGGCCTGGCGGATGGAGCCGGTGGAGGAGTTTTCGATGGGGAGCATGGCGTAGTCCGCCTCCCCTTTGGCCAGGGCCTCGAACACATCCCCAAACCAGGGAAGGCCGCGGGCAGCCACCCCCTCGCCGAAAAAGCCGACGGCGGCCTCCTCGGAATAGGCCCCCGGCTCCCCCTGGTAGACCACCCGGGGGTCAGCTACCGATTCCCGCTGGCGGCTGAGCTGGCCCAGCCAGCGGGCATAGAGCGCGTCCTCCGCCCCCTCCTTGACGATCTTGTGCTGCTGGCGGCGGGAAAGGGTCATAATGGACTCAAAGAAGCGGGCCACAGAGGCCCGGTCGGCGGGGGTGGAGGCCAGGGCGGAGCGGCGGGCGATGACCTCCTGCTCCCGCTGGGCATCCAGCACCGGCAGCTTGGCCTGGCGCTTATATTCCCCCACCTGGGCGGTGACCTCCATCCGGCGGAGGAACAGCTCGGTAAGGCCGCCGTCGATGGCGTCCAGGCGGGCACGGTATTCGTCTAACTGGGACATAGCACACCTCTCCTTTTATATACCTAAAACCTCACAGGCGGCTAAAGCCGCTGCCGCTTCAATAACAGGAACAGCACGCGGGACCACACAGGGGTCGTGGCGGCCCTTGATCTCAATTTCCACCTCTTCCCCGGTGCGCAGGTCTACGCTCTCCTGGGGCAGGGCGATGGAGGGGGTGGGGCGGAGGGTGGCGGTGAACACCACCGGCATACCGTTGGTGATGCCGCCGTTAACGCCCCCGGCGTAATTGGTCTTGGTGACCACCTTGCCGTCCTTTACCGCAAAGGGGTCGTTGGCCTCGGTACCCCGGGCATAGGCCAGACCCGCCCCCAAGCCGAATTCCACCGCCTTCACGGCGGGGACGGCGAAGAGGTACTGGGAGAAGATGCCCTCCACGTTTTTGCCGAAGTCGGGGGCACCCAGCCCGGCGGGGAGGCCCACCACGGCACACTCGATGGCCCCGCCCACGCTGTCCTCGTCGGCCTTGGCCTCCAGAATGGCCTGGCGCATCTCCTCCCCCTTGGCGTCGTTCAGTACGGGGAAGGGTTTGTCCGCCACAGTCTTCAGAAGCTCTGGCTCCTGCAGGGCGGAGTCGTCCAGGATGCCGTAGATGGCGCTGATGTGGGCCCCCACCCAGATGTTTTTCTGAGCCAGCACCTGCCTGGCCACCGCTCCCGCCGCCACCAGGGGGGCGGTGAGGCGGCCGGAAAAGTGGCCGCCGCCCCGGTAATCCAGACAGCCCTTGGAGGCGATGAACCCGGCGTAGTCCCCATGGCTGGGCCGGGGGGTGTAACGGAGGGAGTCGTAGTCGGTGGAGTGCTGGTCGGAGTTTTGGATGACCATAGCGAGGGGCGCCCCGGTGGTCTTGCCCTCAAAAACGCCGGAGAGGATGTGGACTTCGTCCGCCTCCCTCCGGGCGGTGGAGAGGCTGTCCTGGCCGGGTGAGCGGCGGGACATCTCCCTTTGAAGGGCCGCCATATCCAGCTCCAGCCCGGCGGGCACCCCCTCCAGCACCACCCCGATGGCACTTCCGTGGGATTCGCCGAAAATGGTGTATTTCATACCGTGACCTCCTCGGTCTTGCCGCCCAGGCGGGCGTATTCTTCCCAAAAGGTGGGGTAGGATTTGCCGACGCTCTCCGCCCCGGTGAGGGTGATGGGCTTCCCGCACCGGGTGGCGGCGATGGCCGCCATCATGGCGATGCGGTGGTCGTTCCAGGAATCCACTGTCACGCCGCCTTGAAGCATTTCTTTGCCGTGGATGAGGAGGAAGTCCTCTCCCTCCTCGATGTCCGCTCCCAGGGCGTTCAGCACTTGGGTAACGGAGGTAAGGCGGTCGCTCTCCTTGAGCCGCAGACGGGCGGCATTGGTGAGGCGGGTGACCCGGCCCGGGGCCAAGGCGGCGGCCGCCGCCATGGGGGGCACCAGGTCGGGACACTGGGAGACGTCGAAGGAGAGCTCCCTTTCAGCGGCAAGCCGGTTCAAAAATTCCAGGATGGCCGTGTCCCCCTGGGCGGAGCCGGGATCCATACCACCCACCTCCACAGTGCTCCCCAGGGTCTGGGCCACATACCAAAACGCCGCCTGGGACCAGTCGACCTCGATGCAGAAGCCCTGGGGGGCATAGACCCGGTTTCCGGGGATGAAAAAGCCGTTTTCCCTCATCTCCGGGTAGATGCCGAAGAGGTTCAGCACGTCCAGGGTCATATCCACATAGCCCCGGCTCTCCAGGGGAGAGGTGAGGGTGATCCAGCTGTCCCCATTCAGCAGGGGGAGGGCGTAGAGAAGGCCGGTGATGAACTGGGAGGACACGTTGCCGGGCAGGCGGTATTCCCCCGGCGTCAACAGTCCCTGAAGGGTCAGGGTATTCTCCTTTTGTTCATAGAAGATGCCCTTTTCCCCAAAAATATCGAAGTAGGGCTTCTGGGGCCGCTCCATGAGCCGCCCCCGGCCCAAAAACCGCCCGCCCCCCCGGACTGCCAGGGCTACCGGCATGAGGAAGCGCAGGGTGGAGCCGGACTCCCCGCAGTCCAGCACCGGGTGGGCCATGCGGCGCAGGGGGGACATGACGCCCGCCCCCATACCGTGGACGGTGACAGCGTCCCCCGCCCAGATAAATTCCGCCCCCAGCTCGGTCAGGCAGTCCACGGTGGCCTGGATGTCCCGGGAGGGGGCCACATTGTCCAGCCTGCTCTCCCCCTCCGCCAGGGCGGCGGCTATGAGCGCCCGGTGGGCCTGGGACTTGGAGGGAGGCGGGATGACGGCGCCTTTTAATTTTGTTGGGGTGATGGTCAGGATCATAGACGACCTTCCTTTCCTGTCTCGGGCGGGTTTGGAACCCGCCCCTACAAAAGAAAGAGGGGTGTAGGGGCGGGTTCCAAACCCGCCCGAATCGCCCTACCTCCCGTAGATGGCTTCCAGATTTTGCAGTACCGCTTCCTTGCTCATTTTGGTGGGCTGGGCCTGGCCCATCTTTTTGAGGAAGATCATGGTGATGTCCTTCCCCTCCCCCTTCTTGTCCAGACCGATGGCCTTTACCATGGTCTCCCAGTCGCAATCGATGTGGGTGGGAAGGCCCAGGGCCTTCAAAAGTTCCATGAGAGCCGGGATGCCCTCGTCGTTCTCCATGACCCCCAGGCCAAAGCCCAGCTGGAGGGCTGTGCACATCCCCGCCGCCACCGCCTGGCCGTGGGTCCAGGTCTCGTAATTTCCCGCCAGCTCAAAGGCGTGGCCCACAGTGTGGCCGAAGTTCAAGATCATCCGTTTCCCCGTGTCCCGCTCGTCCTCTTCCACAACGGAGCGTTTAATATCACAACAAGTATACAATACGTGTTCGATATTTGCCATAATTTCCTGCCGGGAGGGGTGGGCGCAGAGGAAGTCGAAGAAGTCTTTGTCGGCGATACAGCCGTACTTGATGACCTCCGCCATGCCGTCGGAGAAGGTCTTGTCATCCAGGGTACCCAGCACGTCGGGAT
The DNA here is from genome assembly GCA_947425785.1 of uncultured Pseudoflavonifractor sp. Lineage (GTDB taxonomy): Bacteria > Bacillota > Clostridia > Oscillospirales > Oscillospiraceae > Vermiculatibacterium. The sequence goes on from CANEAY010000003.1 coordinate 45,770, forward strand.
CCATGAGCACCACCTTGGGCTGCCAGAAGCACCCCGCCAGGTTTTTGCCGTGGGCAAGGTCGATGGCCACCTTGCCCCCCACGGAGGAATCCACCTGGGCCAGGAGGGTGGTGGGGATTTGAATGAAGTCCACCCCCCGGAGGAGAGTGGCGGCGGCAAAGCCCGCCAGATCGCCCACTACGCCGCCCCCCAAGGCCACCACGGCGTCGGTGCGGGTGAGGCCAAAGTCCATCATCCCCTCCCACAAAGCGGCCAGGTGGGTGGCACACTTGGTTCCCTCCCCGGCGGGGGCGGTAAAGACGGCAGGATAGAAGCCGGCGGCCTCCATGCTCTTGGTCACCCGCTCACTGTACAGGGGATCCACGTTGGTATCAGTGACCACCGCCAGCCGCCGGGCCTTGGGGCAGACCTTTTCAATTTCCTCTCCTACCCTGTCCAGCAGGCCGGAGGCGATATGGATGTCATAGGAGCGCTCTCCCAGGTGGATGTGAAGCTTCTTCATGGGACAGGGCACCTCCTTCAGGTTTTATTTGATAAGGGTCTTCCCCACCAATTCAGTCAGGGCGGAGACCTTCCCCATAAGCCGGTCAAAGTGCTCCGGGGTCAGGGACTGCTGGCCGTCGCACTTGGCGTGGGGCGGGTCGTTGTGGACTTCGATGATGAGGCCGTCGGCTCCTGCCGCAACGGCGGCCAGGGCCAGGGGCTCCACCATCCAGTACATACCGGCGGAGTGGGAGGGGTCTACGATGATGGGCAGGTGGCTCATCCGCTTGACGGCGGGGATGGCGGACACGTCCAAGGTGTTGCGGGTGTAGGTCTCGAAGGTGCGCACCCCCCGCTCGCAGAGGATGACGTTCTCGTTGCCCTCGCTCATGATGTACTCCGCTGACATGATCCACTCCTCGTAGCTGTTGGAGAGGCCACGCTTGAGGAGGATGGGCTTGGAGAGCTTACCCACCTCCTTCAAAAGGTCAAAGTTCTGCATGTTCCGGGCGCCGATCTGGATGACGTCCACCTTGTCCTCAAAGAGCTGGCAGTACTTGGGGCTCATCAGCTCGGTGACAATGGGCATCCCGGTGGCGGCCTTGGCCTCCAAAAGGAGGTCTAAGCCCCCCACCCCCATGCCCTGGAAGGAATAGGGGGAGGTGCGGGGCTTGAAGGCACCGCCCCGGAGGAGGGCCGCCCCGGAGCGCTGCACGTCCTGGGCCACGCCGATGATCTGCTCCTCGCTCTCCACCGAGCAGGGCCCGGCGATGACGGAGAAACTGCCAGCGCCGATGGCGGCGGAGCCTACGGTCACCTTGGTATCCTCGGGGTGGAACTTGCGGTTGGCCCGCTTGAAGGGCTCCGATACCCGCATGACCCGCTCAATGTGCTCATTGATGGAAATTTTGTCGATGTCGATGGCGGTGGTATCTCCCACCAGGCCAAGGATGGTGCAGTCCACGCCGTTGGTGACCCCCACCTGAAGGCCCTGGAGCTGGAACTGGGCCACCAGCTTGTCGATCTCCCTCTGCTGGGTACCCGGCTTCATTACGACGACCATAAACCATCTCTCCTTCTTGAGAATAAAAATAAGGCCCCATTGATGAATGAACATCAATGAGACCCCTGTACAGCCTAGATCATTGGGTTTTCCGCCCGTTCAGACCCGGACGGTCTCATTTCGTCCATCCCTTTTCGCCCATGCCGAAAAAGCCATAGCTCATAAATCGAGCCTGGCCAAAATAGGGGAAAAAGGATGCGGTTGTGAGGGCGGAACGCTTCATAGCAGTGACCTCACTGAAATGATATAGGGTTATTATAGACCTATCCTTCTCAAAAGGCAATCTTTTTTTCTGGCTCTGGGATGGAACCCCTTGCGTTTTGGGCCGGAACTTGCTATCATGGTTTCATCGGTTCAGGAAGCTTTTTCACACACTTTGACATAGGAGGAAGAAAACCATGATCATGCAAGCCACAAAGACCATCGAGGAGGCCTTCAAGGCCCAGAACTGGAGCTACAAGGTGGACGAGCATCCCGACGGCAAGAGCTCCGCCGTCATCACCGGCTTCGATCTGAAGTGCGGCGCCAACGTCCAGATCTTCTTCATCTCCGCCGCCGACAACGACGTGGCCGTCCGGGCCTTTGAATTTTTCTCCATCCCCGCCGGTAAGGAGCACGCCGCCCTTCACCTGTGCAACGAAATGAACAACAAATTCCGCTTTGCCAAGTTCGTGGTCAGCGGCGACCACGTGGGCATGCAGATGGATATGCCGGTGGAGGCCAAGGAGGTGGGCGCTGTGTGCACGGAGCTTCTCTACCGCCTGCTGGACATTGCCGACAACGCCTATCCCGAGTTCAAGGCACAGCTGGGCTGAGAGTAAAGGCTGAAACAAAAAAGGAAGTCCCCCGCGGGGGACTTCCTTTTTTGTTTCAGAGTGTCATGCTCCAGTCCATCGGCTGTCCCTTGGCGGCTTGCCGCTTAGGGACAGCTCATACCCGGAGGGTAAGCTCCCTCACAGCCCGCTCCTCCGCGCTTCTTAATATGCCACGCCCCAGTAGATCATCTTCTGGGCCGGTTTGCCGCAGATGGCGCAGGTGTCCCCCAGGTGCTCCTGCTTCAGGGGGATACACCGGGAGGTCATGCCCGCCTCCTCCTTCATCTTCAGCTCACACTCCAGGCCGCCGCACCACATGGTCTTGATGAAGCCGCCCTTCTCCTCCTGGATGGCCTTGGCCTCGGCCAGGGAGAAAGCGGGGAAGGTATTCTCCTCCAGGTTCTTCTTGGCCTTCTGGAAGAGTCCGTCGTGGATGTCGTCCAGCATTCTGGCCACCGTCTCCTCAATGCCGTCCAGGGAGACAAAGACCTTCTCCCCGCTGTCCCGGCGCACCAGCACGCACTGGTTCTTCTCCATGTCCTTGGGGCCCAGCTCCAGCCGGAGGGGCACGCCCTTCATCTCATACTCGGCGAACTTCCAGCCGGGGGCCTTGTCGCTGTCGTCCATCTTCACCCGGAAGCCGGCGGCGGTGAGCTTATCCATAACGGCCCGGTTGGCCTCCAGGACGCCCTCCTTGTGCTGGGCCACGGGGATGACGATGACCTGGATGGGAGCCACCCGGGGGGGCAGCACCAGGCCCCGGTTGTCGCCGTGGGTCATGATGATGCCGCCGATGATGCGGGTGGATGCGCCCCAGGAGGTCTCGTGAGGGGTGGTGAGCTGGTTATTCTTGTCGGCGAAGGCGATGCCGAAGGCCTTGGCGAAACCGTCCCCAAAGAAGTGGCTGGTGCCCGACTGGAGGGCCTTCTTGTCGTGCATCATGCACTCGATGGTGTAGGTGCGCTCCGCTCCGGCGAACTTCTCCTTGTCGGTCTTGAGGCCCCGAACCACCGGCATGGCCAGCACGTTCTCGCACACGTCGGCATAGACCTCCAGCATCTGCTCGGTCTCGGCGATGGCCTCCTCGGCGGTGGCGTGGAGGGTGTGGCCCTCCTGCCAAAGGAACTCCCGGTGGCGCAGGAAGGGGCGGGAGGTCTTCTCCCAGCGCAGCACGCTGCACCACTGGTTATAGAGGAGGGGCAGGTCACGCCAGGAGTGGACGATATGGCTCCAGTGGTCGCAGAACACCGTCTCCGAGGTGGGGCGGACACACAGCCGCTCCTCCAGCTTCTCACTGCCGCCGTGGGTGACCCAGGCGCACTCGGGGGCGAAGCCCTCCACATGATCCTTCTCCTTCTGAAGAAGGCTCTCGGGGATGAGCATGGGCATGGCCACGTTGGTGTGGCCGGTGGCCTTAAAGCGCTTATCCAGCTCGTGCTGGATGTTCTCCCAAATGGCGTAGCCATAGGGGCGGTAGATGAACATACCCTTTACGCTGGTATAGTCGATGAGCTCTGCCTTGGTACAAACGTCGGTGTACCATTGGGTGAAGTCCACCTCCATGTCGGTGATCTGCTCCACCTGCTTCTTGTTGTCCTGTGCCATATGTCTCTCCATCCTTTTTGGTTCAAATGTGGCTCTATTGTATGCAACTGGGGGAAAATTGTCAAGTGGCGGCGGTCTTTACGCCTTCACAAAGTCCATGATCTTCTTGCCCTGGTCATAGCCCATACGGTAAAGCCCCTCCACCAGTTCCTTGTCCCTGGTAAGGGTGGACATACCGGTAATGTCGGCAGGGGCCACCACCAAAGCCCTGCCCTCCTTCTCCATGGCCTTGACGGCGTCCACGTCCCGGTTATAGCGGACGGCCCGGCGCAGGAGGGCGCCATAGGCATTGGGCCAGCGGCGCAGGGCCTTTTCCAGCACCTCCTGGTGCTCCAGAGGCGGGCGGAGGTAGTCCGCAGGGCGGGTCAGCAGCAGCACGATGCGGTCGCACCCCTGCTCCAGGGCCCGTTTATAGGGCACCGGGTCGGCGATGCCGCCGTCGAAGCCGGGCCTGCCCTGCACGGGGTAGGGCTGGCAGGCGCCGGGCACGGCACAGGATGCCTTGATAGGGTCAAAATTCCCGTCCCGCAGAAGAGCCTTGTCGTAATAGACCGGGTTCCCGGTGGCGGCGTCGGTGACCACCGCCTCGTACCGGGCGGCGGAGGCATTGAAGGCCTCCAAGTCCACCGGGTCTTCCCCGCCGGGGCCGGAGAGGAAGGTGTAGGGGTAGTCCAGGTTGATATAGGAGCCTGTCCGCAGCATATTGTGCATGGACATATACTCCCTGCGGAAGGCATAGTCCAGGTAAAAGCGGATATTCCGCCCCCGCTGGCCCGCCAGGTAGGAGACCATATTCCCGCTGCCCGCCGACACCCCGATAAGGTAGTCGAAGGGCTGGACGCCCTGATCCAGGATATAATCGTAGATGCCGGCGGTAAAGGAACCCCGCATACCGCCGCCCACGTCAATGATGCCAAGCATTGGTCTTTCTCTCCTTTGAAAGTGCAAGGGGGCCCGCAGGCCCCCTTGGTGTCTGTTACATTCTCATTCAGCGGAAATCATGTAGTAATAGACCGGCTGGCCTCCGGACAGGAGAGTGATCTCCGCCTTGGGGCAGGCGGCGGTGAAGAACTTCAGGGTCTTCTCCGCCTCGCTCTCCTTCACATCGGCGCCGTAGTAGATGTTGATGAACTCGGCGTTCTGGAAGGTATCTTCCTTACAGAGCTTCTCAAAGAGCTTCTTGGGGTTCTTCTGGGTGTCAAACAGCTGTCCGTTCAGCAGGGCCATGTGATCCCCCCGCTTGATGGTGAAGCCGCCGAAATCGCTGTCCCGGGCGGCATAGGTGATCTCGGTGGTGGAGACCCGTGCCATGGCCTCGGCCATGGCGGCCTCGTTCTCCTCCACGCTGGCGTCGGGATCCATCACCAGCAGGGCGGAGATGCCCTGGGGGATGGTCTTGGAGGGGATGACCACCACCTGCTTGCCCTCGGCCAGAGGGATGCACTGCTGGGCGGCCATGACGATGTTCTTGTTGTTGGGCAGGACAAAAACGATCTCCGCCGGGGTGGCGTCGATCTGCTTGAGGATGTCCTCGGTGGCGGGATTCATAGTTTGGCCCCCGGAGATGACCCCGTCGGCCCCCAGATCCCGCAGGACGGCGGCAAGGCCGTCGCCGGCGGCCACCGCCACCACGCCGTACTTCCGCTCCGGCGGGGCGATCTTCCGCTCCCCGCTCTCCAGCTGCTCCTCTACCTCATCCAGGTCGTCGGTGGACTGGACGTGCTTGCCCGCCGCCAGATCCTCGGCCTGGGTGCGCATATTCTCGATCTTGGCCAGCTCCAGGATGCCGTACTTGGCGCTCTCGGTGAGGGCGGCGCCCGGGGTGTCGGTGTGGACGTGGACTTTGAACTCCTCGTCGCTCTCGCCGATGACCAGGCTGTCGCCGATGGAGTTGAGGTAGGCCCGGAAGGGCTCCAAGTTCACGTTCTCCTTCTCCTTGCGGACAATGAAGACCGTGTCGTAGGTAAAGGTGATGTCCTCATCTCCCAGGGCGGCGAAGTCCGCGCCGGACTTCTTCACCTCGGGCACGCTGGCCCCCTCGGGCATAGGCTCTCCCTTCATCTCGTCCAGCATACCCTGGAGGATGACCAGGAAGCCCTTTCCGCCGGAGTCCACCACTCCGGCCTTTTCCAGCACCGGGTTCTGCTCGGTGGTGTTGTCCAGGGCCACCAGGCCCTCGGCAATGGCCTTCTCCAACACACACTGGGCGCCGGCGTCCTCCCGGGCGGCGGCGGCCGCCGCGGCGGCGGTGAGACGGGAGACGGTGAGGATGGTGCCCTCGGCGGGCTTCATCACCGCCTTGTAGGCGGCGGCCACGCCGAAGTCCAGGGCGATGGCCAGATCCCGGCCGTCGATGGTCTCCTTCTCCTTCACCGCCTTGGCAAAGCCCCGGAACAGCAGGGAGAGGATGACGCCGGAGTTGCCCCGGGCGCCCCGGAGCAGGGCGTTGGCGGTGGCGTTGGCGGCCTCCCCCACGGTGTCCCGGCTCTTCTTGGTCAGCTCCTCGGCGGCGGCTCCCATGGTCATGGACATATTGGTGCCCGTGTCCCCGTCGGGGACAGGGAAGACGTTGAGCTCATTGATCTCCTGCTTCTGAGCGTTGATACACGCCGAGGCGTGGACGATCATACGGGCAAACAGCGCCCCATCAATGGTAGTGATCATATCTTTCTGCCTTCCTTTCAGCCGATGACCATGGAGTCGATGAACACGTCCACCTTTTTGACCTCCACTCCCGTGGCACGGCTGACGTTGTACTTGACCTCGCTCATGATAGAGCGGCTCACAGCCATAAGGTTGACCCCGTTCTCCACGATGATGTGGAGCTCCAAAGAGATGGTATCGTCCTCGTTGAGCTTGACCTTGACTCCCTTGGCCATGGACTCCCGCCGCAGCAGGTGCACCAGTCCGTCGGTGGTGGAGCGGATGGCCATGCCCTTCACACCGTAGCAGTTGGTGGCGGCGGCGCCGGTAATGTTGGTAAACACATCGCTGCTGATGGTGATGACGCCCTTTTCCGTTTGCAGCTTCATGGATATCCTTCCTTTCCGCGCGTAAAACGCTGTATGCCTATTGACCCATAGTATATCATTGTGGCTATTGTATTCTATTTTCAACAAAATTACAAGGGAAAAAGTGGCGGGAAACGATTGTAATTTCCTCGAAAGTCGTGTACACTAAGGATACCATATGAAAAAAGGAGGCGACGGGAACATGAAAATTGCCCGTTTCGTACTGAAGATCGTGGGGACTTGCCTGGCGCTGGCCGCGGCCGCCTGCTGCATCATCGCCTACTGGGACAAGATCACCGAGTGTGTCAACCGCGTGGGGAACAAGCTGGGCTTTTCCTGCGGCTGCAGCGACTACGCCGACTTTGACGACTACGCCGACTGGGAGGACTGAACTCCTCCGCCCCAAGAGAACATGGCCGCAGCGGGACTGCCTTTTCGAAGGCAGTCCCGGCTTTTTCCTCTTTTCTTTCCCTGTCCAAACTGCTATAATGTCTCTCACGAATCCCGTTATACAAAGGAATGAGGCCCCATGCCCAACTACTACGCCCATCTGGACTTCGGCCGCCGGGTAATGGAGCGGCTGCCCGCCCTGCTGCGAAGTGCCCTCACCCGGGAGGAGGATCCCTTCCTGGCCGGGTGCCTGGGCCCCGACCCCCTTTTCTTCTACCGCCCCCTCCTCCCCAGCCTTCCCCGGCAGGCCGGCATCGACCTCCACCACCACAGCTTCCGCGCCCCGGCGGAGGGCCTGCTGGCGGCGGTGGAGGAGAAGGCCCCCTTCGCCGGAAGCTACGCCGCCGGTTTTTTGTGCCACTTTGCCCTGGACAGCGCCTGCCACCCCCTGGTGGAGGAGCAGGTCTCCCACGGCCTGGCCCACAGTGCCGTGGAGAGCGAGCTGGACCGCACCCTGATGACGGCCCAGGGGCTTGACCCTCTCCTGGACACCCCCCTGCCCTCCTTTGACCTGCCTGACACGTTCTTTTCCACCGTGACGGCGGCCACCTGCCCCGGCGTAACGGCGGAGGCCTTCCGGGAGGCCCTGGATTCCTTCTGCCGGGTGTGCCGGCTCCAGACCCGGTGGGCGGGCACCTGGGCCTCCACCGCCATGGATCGGCTGGGAGGCCGCTTTTCCCAGCTCTCCGTTCTGCGCGGTTCCCTTCTCACCCCCCGGCCCGACCTGACCTGCGCCCCTGCGGCCGAAACGCTGGCCCTGATCCTGGAGGAGACCGTTCTCCCCACCGTCCGGGCCATCACCGAATTCTTCTCTGCCGCCGCCCGGCGTGGTACCCTGGGCAGCTGGTATGACCGGGACTACTACGGGCAGAGCGTCCCCACCCTGGTCACAGTTTGAGAGAGAAAGAAGGTTCTTCTATGCTGGTCAAGCTGGAAAACACCACGAAAAAGCTCTGCGTCATCGGCGACCCGGTGCTTCACACCCGCTCGCCCCTGCTGCAGAATGCCATGATATCTGAATTCGGTCTGGACTATGTTTATCTCTGCCAGCACGTGCCCAAGGGAGAGACCACCCGGTGGCTGGAGTGCGCCAAATTTGGCGGCTATGTTGGGTTCAACGCCACCATGCCCCACAAGGAGGCCCTGGCGCCCCTGATGGACGGACTGGATGAGGTGGCCCGCCTGTGCGGGGCGGTGAATACCGTCTGCATTCGGGACGGGAGAGCCATGGGCTATAACACCGACGGCGGCGGCTTCCTCCGGGCCCTGGGCGGCCTGGGGGTGGAGCCTGCCGGAAAGCGGGTCATGCTCCTGGGCTCCGGCGGCGCGGCCAAGGCGGTGGCCGCCGCCCTTGTGGGGGCGGGAGCCGCCGTCACCGTCTGCAACCGCACCCTCTCCAAGGCGGAGCAGGTGGCGGCCATGGCCCCCGGTTCCATTGCTTCGGCGGACTTCAAGTTGGAGACCCTCCGGGCGGTGGCGGCGGACAGCGGCCTGCTGGTCAACTGCACCTCCCTGGGGATGGAGGGGACTGCCTCCCAGTTTGACGACCTCACCTTCCTGGAGGCCCTGCCCCGGGAGGCGGCGGTGTGCGACGCCATCTATGCCCCGGCGGAGACTCTGCTGCTGAAAAAGGCCCGGGAGCTGGGCCACCCCGCCATGAACGGCATGGGGATGCTCCTCCACCAGGCCATCCTGGCTTTGGAGCACTTTACCGGCCAGGTCCTGGACGTGGAGCGGGCCAAGGCCGCCGCTCTGGCGGCGCTGAAGAATGGCTGACAAAAGGGGAAAGGCTTGACCTTTCCCCTTTTCTTTTTTCCAAAAACGCGTTATAATACCTTCCATCCACATTTGGGAGGCTTTTTTATGCAAAAACTCCTCTTCATCTATAATCCTCACGCCGGAAAGGGCCGGGTGCGCAGCAAGCTGGCGGGCATCCTCAACGCCTTCACCCGGGCCGGGTGCCTGGTCACCGTCTACCCCACCCAGGGCCCCGGCGACGCCATCCGAGCCGCCAAGGAGCTCTCCGCTGGCTATGACCGCATTGCCGTGTGCGGCGGGGACGGCACCCTCCACGAGGTCATCACCGGCCTGATGGAACTGCCCCAGAGCGCCCGGCCTCCCATCGGCTATATCCCCGCCGGGACTACCAACGACTTTGCCCGGAACCTGGGCCTGCCCCGGGGCATGGAGGAGACCGCCGCCCTGGCCGCCGCCGGGGAGCCCCGGAGCGTGGACATCGGCCGGCTGGGGGAGCGGTACTTTACCTACGTGGCCGCCCTGGGGGCCTTCACCGACGTATCCTACAACACCCCCCAGCAGTTCAAGAATGCCCTGGGCCACCTGGCCTACGTCCTCAAGGGGGCCGCGGAGCTGGCCAACCTCCAGAGCTACGCCCTCCGGGTGGAGCACGACGGCGGCGTGCTGGAAGGGGACTTCCTCTATGTCATGGTAAGCAACACCGTCTCCGTAGGGGGCCTTATCGGCCTGCCTGCCGAGGAGGTGAGCCTCAACGACGGCCTTTTGGAGGCGGTGCTGGTGCGGATGCCCCAGACCGTGGCCCAGATGAACGCCGCCATCTACGCCCTGGCCAGACAGGAGTACAGCGAGGACAGCGGCGTGGTAGGGCTCCACTCCTCCAAATTCCGCATCCTCTGCGTCCAGGCCGTCCCCTACACCCTGGACGGCGAGTTCGGCGGGGAGTACACCCAGGCGGACATCACCGCGGTGAATGAGCCCATTCAGATCGTCTTTGGCCAAAACTGACTGACTTCTTACTCTTGGGAAAGGAGGGGCACCCATGGATCACAACGCCGGCAGCTTTGACGTGGCCGTCATCGGGGCGGGCCACGCCGGTATCGAGGCCGCCCTGGCCTGCGCCCGGCTGGGCCTTCGCACCCTGTGCTTCACCGTAAACCTGGACGCGGTGGGCAATATGCCCTGCAACCCCGCCATCGGCGGCACCGGCAAGGGCCACCTGGTGCGGGAGATCGACGCTTTGGGCGGCGAGATGGCTCGTGCCGCCGACAAAGCCTGCATCCAGTACCGGGTACTGAACAAGGGCAAGGGCCCCGCTGTGTGGTCCCTCCGGGCCCAGGCCGACCGCCGCCGCTATCAGGAAATTATGAAGCACACCCTGGAGCTCCAGGAAAACCTGTGGGTCAAGCAGGCGGAAATTACGGACATCCTCACGGAAAACGGGGCGGTCTCCGCCGTGCGCACCGCCTATGGGGCGGTGTATCAGGTAAAGGCCGCCATCCTCTGCTCCGGCACTTACTTAGCGGGCCGCACCATCGTAGGGGAGGTGACCCGGGACAGCGGCCCCGACGGCCTGGCCGCGGCGGGGGCTCTGTCAGAGAGCCTCCGGGGCCTGGGCCTCACCCTCCGCCGCTTCAAAACGGGCACGCCCCCCCGGGTGAACCGCCGGAGCGTGGATTTCTCCCAAATGGAGCTTCAGGAGGGAGACGCCGCCCCGGTGCCCTTCTCCTTCACCACAGAAGCACCCCCGGAGAACCGGGCGGTGTGCTGGCTGACCTACACCACCGAAGAGACCCACCGGGTCATCCGGGAAAACCTCCACCGCTCCCCCCTTTTCTCCGGGGTCATCGAAGGGGTGGGGCCCCGGTACTGCCCCTCCATTGAGGACAAGGTGGTACGCTTCGCCGACAAGCCCCGGCACCAGCTCTTCATCGAGCCCATGGGCCTGAACACGGAAGAGCTCTACATCCAGGGCTTCTCCTCCTCCCTCCCGGAGGAGGTTCAGGTGAAAATGCTCCACACCATCCCCGGCCTGGAAAATGCCGAGATGACCCGGCCCGCCTACGCCATCGAGTACGACTGCGTGGACCCCACCGAGCTGCGCCCCACCCTGGAGCACAAAAAGATATCCGGCCTCTACGGCGCGGGGCAGTTCAACGGCTCCTCCGGCTACGAGGAGGCCGCCGCCCAGGGCCTCATGGCGGGCATCAACGCCGCCATGAAGATCCTGGGCCGTCCCCCGGTGGTGCTGGGCCGGGAGGAGGGCTACACCGGCGTCCTCATCGACGACCTGGTGACCAAGGGCACCAATGAGCCCTACCGCATGATGACCTCCCGGACGGAATACCGCCTTCTCCAGCGGCAGGACAACGCCGACCGCCGCCTTTCCCACATCGGCCACCGGGTGGGTCTGGTGAGCGGCGAGGACTACCAAAAGGTGGTGGACAAGTACGCCGCCGTAGATAAGGAAATCGCCCGGCTGGAGAAAACGGGCTGTCCCGGCGGCCGCCTGGCCGACCTGCTCCGCCGCCCGGAGAATACCTACGAGAGCTTGGGGCCGCTTGATCCCACCCGCCCGGACTTGCCCCCTGCCGTCACCGAGGCGGTGGAAATTGAAATTAAGTATGCCGGGTACATCCGCCGCCAGGAAAAGCAGGTGGAGGAGCTGAAAAAGCTGGAGCGGCGGGCTCTGCCCCCCGATCTGGACTACCTCTCCATGCAGGGCCTCCGGCTGGAGGCCCGCCAGAAGCTGGACAAGCTCCGCCCGGAGAACCTGGGCCAGGCCAGCCGGGTCTCCGGGGTGAGCCCCGCCGACGTGGCCGCCCTCATGGTCTATCTGGAGAAGGAGGGACGGCATGGAGGAGCCTAAAAAGCGCTCCAAGCTCCGCTCACGACTGGGGAGTGCCTACTACGGCAGTCTTCGGCAGCTGCTGTGGCTGAAGCTCTCCCCCACCTTTGCCAAGGAGCGACGGGCAGAGTGCCTGCCCTATGTCCAGTTCTCCCACGCCACCCCCCTGCTGCGGAAATTGCAGGGGGACGACATGGCCCTCCAGCAGAACAAGGTGACCAACCTGAAGCTGGCCGTAAAACAGCTGGACGGCGTGGTCATCCGCCCCGGCGAGACCTTCAGCTACTGGTATCTCATCGGAAAGCCCTCCCGGCGGAAGGGCTACCGGGAGGGGATGATCCTGCGCAGCGGCAAGGTGTGCGCCGGCGTGGGCGGCGGGCTGTGTCAGCTTTCCAACCTGATCTACTGGATGGCCCTCCACTCTCCCCTGACGGTGGTGGAGCGGCACCGCCACGGCTACGATGTGTTCCCCGACGCGAAGCGCACCCAGCCCTTTGGCAGCGGGGCCACCTGTGCCTACCCCCACGCCGACCTGATGCTCCGCAACGACACAGACGAGTGCTTTCAGTTCTCCCTCCATGTGGGGGAAAAAGAGCTGGAGGGGGCCATTTTAGGGGAAACTCCCCCGGCCTTCCGCTATGAGATCGTGGAGCGTGATCACGAGATGCGGGGTGAGTACTGGGGCGGCTACACCCGCCGCAACAAGCTCTTCCGCCAGGTCTTCGACCTGTCCGGCGCCCTCCTGGGTGAAGAGCCGGTGGCGGAAAACTGTGCCGTGATGATGTACTCCCCCATGCTGCAGGACAAGAATTGACGAGCCGGGAAAGGAGATGCGCCCTATGAAACCGAAGATCGTCCTGGGCCTCTCCGGGGGAGTGGACTCCGCCCTGGCCGCCCGCCTTCTGCAAAAGGACTACACCGTCACCGGCCTCTACCTCTCCATCGGCCCCGAGGCCGCCGGGGAGGAGGATGCCCGCCGGGTGGCGGAGACGCTGGGTATCGATTTCCGGGTCATGGACATCTCCCAGGCCCTGGAAGAGCACGTGAAGGCCCCCTTTGCCGCCGGCTACCTGGCGGGCCGCACCCCCCTGCCCTGCGCCGTGTGCAACCCTCTGGTGAAGTTCCCCGCCCTGCTGGCCCTGGCCGACGAAATTGGAGCGGAGCAGGTGGCCACCGGCCACTACGCCCGCGTTGTTCAAAACGATAACCGCCGCCTTCTTTTGAAGGGGATGCCCGCCAACGACCAGTCCTATATGCTCTCCCAGCTTCCCCGGGAAATATTACGAAGAGTTGTTTTCCCCCTGGGTAATTACGAAAAGTCCGCCGTCCGCGGCCTTTCCCAGGGGGCCGGTCTCCCGGTGGCGGACAAGCCGGACAGTATGGAAATTTGTTTCATCCCCAATGACGACTACGCCGCCTGGCTGGAAAACCAGGGCTGGAGCTGCCCTCCCGGCGACTTCATCGCCCCCGACGGCACTGTCCTGGGCCGGCACAGGGGCATCCACCGCTACACCCTGGGCCAGGGGCGGGGGCTGGGGGTGTCCGGCCCCCATCGCTACTACGTCTCCGCCATCGACCCGGAGCGGGGCACCATCACCCTCTCCGACGGCAGCGATCTGATGCGGGACAAAATTTTTTGCACCAGGCCCAACTGGATCGCCATTAACGCTCTGGATGGGCCCATAGAGGTCACCGCACGGTTCCGCCACGCCAGAGTGGAGACTCCCTGTACCATCTCCCCCCTGGAGGACGGTGTACTGGTGGAGGCCCGGGAGAGCGTCCGGGCGCCCACCCCGGGCCAGCTGGCCGTTTTTTACGACGGAGATATCGTGGTGGGCAGCGCATGGATCGAGAGAAGCCTTTAACGAAAAACGCCGCCGCAGAAGATCTGCGGCGGCGTTCCTTTTTATTCCTGCATGTTTTTGTGGAGCCGCTCAAAGATGGCGGCGGCCTGGGCCCGGGTGGCATTTGCCGACGGGTCAAAGCTGTTGTTTTTGTGGCCCTGCATGAGGCCATTGGCCGCATTCCAGCTGACCGCCTGTCTGGCATAACTGGAAATACCGGCCTCGTCGCTGTAAGTCAACGCCTCGCCGGGCTCCATGTCATCCTCGCCCAGCATCGCAAAGCGGTAGAGCATGACCGCCATCTGCTCCCGGGTGATACCCTGGTTGGGGGCGAACTCTTCCGGGGTATTGCCCTGCACGATGCCGTTCTCCCTGGCCCAGTACACCGCATCGGCATACCAGCTGCTCCCTTTTACATCGCCAAAGGGGGCGTCAAGGGCTTCCTCGGAGAGCTGGGGTGCCCCCGACATCCGATAGAGCACCGTCACAAACATGGCCCTTGTGATCTCCGCTTCGGGGGCAAAGCTGCTGTCGTTCATTCCCACCATAAGCCCATTTTCCAGGACATAGTCCACAGATCCATAGTACCAGGCCTTCTCGGGCACATCGCTGAACTGCTCCACCGTAGGCGCCGGGGTGGGCTCTGGTGTAGGCGCAGGTGTGGGGGTGGGGGTGGGCTTGGACGCGTTGGAGGTCTTCTTGGGGGGCGGTGTATAATCGTCGTCGTCATCGTCGTCATCCGGCGCGGGGGCAGGCGGCGGCGTGGGAGTGGGCGTCGGAGTGGGGGTGGGTTCCGTGGTCGGTGTGGGGTCAGGGGAGTCGGTGGGCTCCGTTGTGGGGGAGGTGGTCGGCTCCGTCGAAGGGGACGCTGTGGGCTCCGTCGTCGGAGAGGTGGTGGGCTCCGTGGTGGGTTCCGTCGTCGGAGAGGTCGTCGGCTCCGTTGTGGGCTCTGTTGTGGGAGTCGGCTCCGGCTCCGCCTCGGTGATCTGGTTCAGGTAAAAAGCGGGGCGGATCAGGATATTGATAAAACCGGCAGGGCTTCGGAACATTTTGGGAGTGTATGGGTCAATTACCGTAACACAAGACGCAAACGCCCCTGTTCCACCGGCCGTGCGCAGGAAAAGCGGCCAGCCTGTCTTATAATTGGATTTGTCATACGTCCCGGAATAATACCTTTCACCCAGCACATCACCGTTATCTGCCACATTTTGCAGCTGCTGAACATCCAACACAAATACGCTGTCGGTGACGTACTCGTAATAAGCGTTTTCATAGCCTTCGATCACAGTTGAAAGGGGCAGTCCCTTGCCGCCGAAATCAATATTGGAATGAACCGGGAGTTCCTCTGCACCGCCTATTTGGGCATCGGCCTGGGTGGCAAGATAATCATAGTCACACTTGGCCAAAATGGCCTTCTGGGTGACCGGCTTGATCATGGCCAGCTCCTCTTCGGTGAAGTTGGTAAGGAACCCCGCCTCTCTTCCCCTCTGATAGAGATTGCTGTTAGTGGGCGGGTTACCGCAGGTATAGGTCACCTTTTCCTCTCCGGAGTTAAGCCAGCAGCGCAGAGTACTGTCCCCCCAGTAGTTGGAGCCGCCGTTTGTATTGCCGGGATAGGCCGTTCTGCCCTCGCCCCGCCCATGGGAGCCTGTGGTATTCATATTGACAGTGTCAAATTCCTTCTCGCATAGCCAGGTATCGACCAGCATCAGAGGCAGATAGCCAGGGGTGGGAACAGTGACGGTGTCGGTGGAGTCTATGATGGGGTTTCCATCTGCATCGTAGCCGATGATCTTGTCAAAGGACACACAACGCCACTTGATGGGCTTTGGATCATCGTAACCTTCGGCGTAGGTACCCATGGTGATGTAGTCGCCCAGCTGTATGGGGGCATCCGCCGCCTTCGCTGCCGAGGGGAAACCGCTGAAAGCGGGAATGAGCAAAGCGGCCGCCAAAACCAGAGCCATTGCCTTTCGCTTCATACTAAGTCCTCCTTTGTACTGTATCAGATCGCCGCTGGGAAAAACCGGGAAGATGGTCATTTTTCCCTACCATGATATAGCAGTTTACCGCAAAATGCAAGAGGCGAAAAGGGAAAGCCCCATCCCGCCCTTTTCGCGGGGAAAAGGGGCGCTCTTTTCTTGACGCTTTTCCATTTTTGGTATAAGATATATGATGAATTGGTATGTTCCCCACAATATGTGGTGGACACGGTAACTTTGATATAGTGAGGGAAGGCCCATGGCAACCAAACCGCAATATGACAATACCTCTATTTCCTCCCTGAAGGGGGCCGACCGGGTGCGCAAGCGCCCCGGCGTCATCTTCGGCTCCGACGGGCTGGACGGCTGTGAGCACGCCGTATTTGAAATTTTGTCCAACGCCATCGACGAGGCCAAGGAGGGCCACGGCAGCCTCATCATTGTCAAGCGCTACCTGGACAAGTCCATTGAGGTGGAGGACTTTGGCCGGGGCTGCCCGGTGGACTGGAACGAGGTGGAGCAGAAGTTCAACTGGGAGCTGGTGTTCTGCGAGCTGTACGCCGGCGGCAAGTACGGCGGGGATGGGGATAACTACGAGTATTCCCTGGGCCTGAACGGCCTGGGCTCCTGCGCCACCCAGTACGCCAGTGAGTTCTTTGACGCCCTCATCCACCGGGACGGCTTTGAGTACACCCTCCACTTCGAGAAGGGCGAGAACGTGGGGGGGCTGAAAAAGGAGCCCTGGAGCGGGAAGAAGACCGGCTCCAAGTTCCGCTGGAAGCCCGACCTGGAGGTCTTTACCGACATCGACATCCCCCTGGAGTACTACGCCGACGTGATGAAGCGGCAGGCGGTGGTCAACGCCGGGGTCACCTTCCGGCTCCAGAACGAGACCACCCCCGGCAAGTTCGAGACCTTCGACTTCCTCTACGAAAACGGCATTGAGGACTACGTGAAGGAGCTGGCGGGGGAGAACTCCCTCACCACCCCGGTGTTCTGGCAGGCCGAGCGTAAGGGCCGTGACCGGGAGGATAAGCCGGAGTATAAGGTGAAGCTGTCGGTTTCCTTCTGCTTCTCCAACACGGTGAATATCATCGAATACTACCACAACTCCTCCTGGCTGGAGCACGGGGGAAGCCCGGAGAAGGCGGCCCGCTCCGCCTTCGTCTCCGCCATCGACGGCTACCTGCGCGCCCAGGGGAAGTACCAGAAAAACGAGAGCAAGATCACCTGGAACGACGTGGCCGACTGCCTGGTGATGGTGTCCAACAACTTCTCCACCCAGACCTCCTACGAAAACCAGACCAAGAAGGCCATCAACAACAAGTTCGTCCAGGAGGCCATGACGGAGTTTTTGAAGGCCCAGATGGAGGTCTACTTCATCGAAAGCCCCTTTGACGCCCAAAAAATTGCCGAGCAGGTGCTCATCAACAAGAGAAGCCGGGAATCTGCCGAGAAGGCCCGGCTGAACATCAAGAAAAAGCTCACCGGCAGCATGGATCTGTCCAACCGGGTGCAGAAGTTCGTGGATTGCCGCACCAAGGATCCGGAGCGGCGGGAGCTCTACATCGTGGAGGGCGACTCGGCCCTGGGCAGCGTCAAGCTCTCCCGGGACGCGGAGTTCCAGGGCATCATGCCCGTCCGGGGCAAAATTTTGAACTGCCTGAAGGCGGACTACGGCCGCATCTTCAAATCGGAAATTATCACCGACCTTTTGAAGGTGCTGGGCTGCGGCGTGGAGGTCAATGACAAAAAGGCCAAGGATCTGGCGGCCTTCGACCTGATGAACCTTCGCTGGAACAAGGTGGTCATCTGCACCGACGCCGACGTGGACGGCTACCAGATTCGCACCCTCATTTTGACCATGCTCTGGCGGCTCACCCCCACCCTTATCCGCCGGGGATATGTGTATATCGCGGAGTCGCCGCTCTATGAGATTACCTATAAGGAAAAGACCTGGTTCGCCTACTCCAACAAGGAGAAGGACGACATCGTAAAGGAGATCGGGGCAGGGAAAAAGCCCACCATCCAGCGCTCCAAAGGCTTGGGCGAGAACGAGCCGGAGATGATGTGGCTGACCACCATGAACCCGGAGACCAGAAGGCTTATCAAGGTCATGCCCGAGGACATGGAGGCCACCGCCCAGATGTTCGACCTGCTGCTGGGAGACAACCTGCAGGGGCGAAAAGACCACATCGCCGAGAACGGCCACAAGTTCCTGGAGCTGGCAGACATCTCCTGAACATACAACAAAGGGTGCAGAAAGCGTACAACAACTGGTGCAAAAGTGGGTAAAAATCGCGTTTTTTAAATCAAAAAGGAGGAATTTTGTATGAAAAATCGCAGCCGTCTTTTATCCCTGCTCACCGCCGGGGCTCTGGCCCTGACCCTGACCGCCCCCGCCCTGGCGACGGAGGTGGACGACACCGCCCTGAAGGAGGCCATCGCCGAGGCCGAGGCTATCCTCCCCGTGGCGGAGGATGACGTCATCATCACCACCCTGCCGGAGCCCCTCCCCGCCGGTCTCAATGTGGAGGTGACGCAGGAGGACGAGTACGAGGTCTTCCTGGAGCAGTTCACCGCCCAGTACGCCCAGGAGCACCCGGAGGAGCAGGCTGCCTTCGACCCCCACGCCTATTGGCAGGAGAACTACAGTGAATACTGGGACAGCGAGGAAGAGTTCATTGAAGAGATGATCGAATGGGAAGGCTGGGAAAGCGCCGACCAGTTCGATCAGACCATGTGGGAGTCCTACGTGTCCGACAAGGCCAACCAGGCCTGGCAGGTCCAGGAGGTGGAGACCTACCGGGCCGCCCACCCCGGTGAGCTGGAGGCCCTGACCCAGGAGCAGCTGCTGGCCTGGCTGGGCTATACCGAGACCCTCACCCCCGCCCAGCAGTACATGGCGGAGTTCTCCTGGGCCGTGAAGACCGAGGAGGAGGTGCTGCCCTACCTGCTGTGGGACTACGTCAATGACCGCAACTGGGTGGCGGAGACCCACGAGACCTTCCTCACTTACCAGGCCCAGTACCCTGACCAGTGGGCCGAATTTGACATTGAGACCTTTTTCAAAGAGGAGTTCGCCTGGAACGGTCAGACCAAGGAGGAGACCATGGCCTACCTCCACCTCCTCACTGAGGAGGAGTTCGTGGAGCGGATGTTCACAGACTATGTGGACTATTACCACTGGGAGTGGGATCGCGAGGAAGACGACTGGGGCGGCTGGGACGACGACCCGGACTATAACTACGGCAGCGACAAGCCCCTGCAGCTGGTGGTCAACGGCCAGGTGATGGAGGACGCCGTCCTCTCCGCCCAGGACGGCTGGTCTTACGCCGACCGCTCCACCCTCAACGCCGCCCTGGGCACCCACTATGTGGACGAGGGGGAGATGATATCCATCCGCGCCGCCGCCGAGGCCGAGGGCTGGGACGTGGGCTGGAACGAGCACGAAAATGCCGTGTTCCTCATTGATAAGGCCGCCGCCAAAGAGCGCATCCGGGAGAGCTTCACCGCCCTGGAGGAGATCCTGGACTGGTCCATGGAACACAACCGGCTGGAGCCGGGGAAGAGCTACAAGACCACCGAGACCTGCGACATCACCTTCACCACCCTCAACAGCCTGGACGGGGACACCGACTACAAGCTGCGTGTGACTCTGGAGATGCTCCAGAAGGACAACACCCTGGAGCTGACGGTGAAAGTGAACGCCGCCGATGTACTGAAGCTCATCGGCGACGATATCCTGAAGCTGGCCGCCGATGAGATCCCCCAGCTCTCCCTCAGCGACCTGCCCACCCTGATGAAGGGCCTGGAGCTGAACGCCATCGCCGACCTGGGCAGCGGCAAGTTCTACTGGAACGTGCCTGTGCTCTCTGTCTTTGACGACACGGTGAAGCCCGACACCTGGTACGGCGCCGACTTCGGCATGGGGCTGGAGGAGCTTCTCCAGGAGGGCCTGGGCCTCGGCAGCGAGGAGCTGGTCAGCGGCCTTACCTCCTACCTGGCGGACTACATCTATGAGGAGCAGCTCCTCTCCAGCAGCGCCCGGTGGTGGAACTCCCCGGTGCTGGCCTGGGAGGAGTTCGACGACATGGTCTCCGTCCTTGACGCCGTCATGGGCCCCGACCGGGTGAGCAAGTCCGGCGGCACCCTGACCTGGAAGGTGGACACCGCCACCATGAACGGCCTCTTTGCCCAGATGAGCGGGACGGATGTCTCCCTCTTTAAGGATTACGAGCTGTCCTACGTTATGAGAAACGACGGCACCTTCTCCGCCGACATGAAGATGCGGCCCGACTTCGAGGGCATGATGAAGGGCTTATACGACAGCTACGACTATTACGGCAGCTCCATTTACAGCGTGGTGAGCATCCTCACCGGCCGGTTCATGGGCCTTCTTGACTTCCAGGTCACCGCCCACAGCGCCGGCAGCATGGACAAGGCCACCGGCACCATGGAGTACCACCAGAAAAACGCCTTCAAGCTGAAGCTGGACACCGAGACCGACCGGGTGGAGACCAAGACCGCCCCCGCCCTGACGCCCCCGGAGGGAGCCGACGTTATCATGGTGGTGGAGCTGGGCACCGAGCTTCTCGCCGATTTTCTGTAATTCGAAAGGCCCAAGACTTAACTTCATTTATAATAAAGTTTTGAAAGCGGGTGTATCTCTCCTTTCATTTTGACCTTGTAATATTAGTCTGCTTAAGACGCTATACTACCATGCTAAATTGACGAGCCCGGGTGATTGATAAACATATGCTAAATGATACTCTAAACGTTTTGATCTCCATTGGAATCTTTGGAATTATTCTTATTCTTCTTGTGACGCACATCAGAAATGCTAAAAGAATAAAAAAAGTTAGGAATACAAGCGTTCTATTGGAAGAATTGAATAAAACCAACGAAAAAACTCATTTTCATTGTTGCGAAACGAAGTATACACAAAGTAGGATGATGCTGTCAAAGCCAGCGTATGACCGGTATAGCTGCGGCCATCTTCTTGATGATATTCTATTGGATGCCCAGCATTCATTCCACAAACTTCTTGCAAAGGTAAAAGAGAATCGAGAAAAATATAATGATTACAAATCAGAAATAGATAAGTTAAAATCTACTATCACCGAAGAAGAAGCAAAGCGTTTAGGAGTTCCTTACCAAGGGTATCTTGAAATTGAGAAAGCATTGTTTGCAAAACAGCAGCTATCACCCACCGTGGATGTTACTTTGACCTGTATTGTAGAATATACCAGCCCGGCAGGGAGAAATCATTACAGTAAAAGTAATACATACTCTTATACCAATGTGATACAGCGGCTTTGCGCTTTGGAAGAAATATCGAAGCACAAAGAATCGGAAACATACAAGCGAAAAATGGAGCGCGCCAAAATGACCCCAAAATTGCGATTTGCTGTGATAGAACGAGATGGCCGCCGTTGCCAAATTTGTGGAGCGCGGCAAGAAGATGGTGCAATACTTCATGTAGACCATATTATTCCCGTGGCACGTGGAGGAAAAACAGAGATGAGCAACCTGTGGACATTGTGTGATATGTGTAATTTAGGAAAGGGCACTCAAATTTTGGAGAACGATGTATAATATCATAACACCCAAAGGATAAGGACTGATACCCATGCCTAAAAAGAAGGCCCCTGACGGGGTCAAACACCGCCCTGCCGACCCCAACGTCATGGGCCTGCGGGCCGAGGTGCTGGAACAGCCCATCACCCAGACCCTGGAGATCAACTACATGCCCTACGCCATGAGCGTCATCATCTCCCGGGCCATCCCGGAGATCGACGGCTTCAAGCCCAGCCACCGGAAGCTTTTGTACACCATGTACAACATGAAGCTCCTCTCCGGCGGCCGCACCAAGTCGGCCAACATCGTGGGCCAGACCATGCGCCTGAACCCCCACGGCGACGCCGCCATCTACGACACCATGGTGCGTTTGAGCCGGGGCTACGGTGCCCTTCTGCACCCCTTCGTGGACTCCAAGGGCAACTTCGGCAAGGTCTACTCCAGAGACATGGCCTGGGCGGCCAGCCGGTACACCGAGGCCAAGCTGGACGGCATCTGCCAGGAGCTGTTCCGGGACATCGACCAGGACACGGTGGATTTTGTGGACAACTACGACGGCTCCATGAAGGAGCCCTCCCTGCTGCCCACCACCTTCCCCAACGTGCTGGTCAGCGCCAACCAGGGCATCGCCGTGGGCATGGCCTCCAACCTGTGCGGCTTTAACCTCCACGAGGTGTGCCAGGCCGCCATCGCCTATATGAAAGACCCCCAGTGCGACCTTCTGTCCATTTTGAAGGCCCCGGACTTCCCCACGGGGGGAGAGCTCCTCTACGACGGGAAGGTGATGGGGGATATCTACGAGACCGGCCGGGGCTCCTTCCAGGTGCGGGCCAAGTGGCGGCACGTGAAGGAGGAGGGGGTCATCGAAATTTACGAGATCCCCTACACCACCACCGCCGAGGCCATCATGGACAAGGTCACCGAGCTTGTGAAGACGGGCAAGCTGAAAGAGATCGCCGACATGCGGGACGAGACCGACCTCAGCGGCCTGAAGCTCACCATTGACCTGAAGCGGGGCACCGACCCGGAGAAGCTGATGCAGAAGCTCTTCAAGTCCACCCCCCTCCAGGACTCCTTCTCCTGCAACTTCAACATCCTCATCGCCGGGATGCCCCGGGTCATGGGGGTGCGGGAAATTTTGGAGGAGTGGACGGCCTGGCGTATCGAAGGGGTACGGCGGCGGACATACTTTATCCAGAAGAAAAAGAAGGATAAGCTCCACCTTTTGAAGGGCCTGAAAAAGATCCTGCTGGACATCGACAAGGCCATCAAGATCATCCGGGACACCGAGCTGGACGCCGAGGTCATCCCCAACCTGATGATCGGCTTCGGCATCGACCAGATCCAGGCGGAGTATGTGGCGGACATCCGCCTGCGCAACATCAACAAGGAATATATCCTCAAGCGGGTGGCGGAGACCGACGAGCTGGAAAAGGAGATCGCCGACCTCCAGGCCATTCTGGACGACCCCAAAAAGGTCAAGGGCATCATCGCCGGCGAGCTGAAGGAGGTCATGGGCAAATACCCCGCCCCCCGGCGCACCGACATCATCTACGAGTACCAGACCGCCGGAGTGGAGGAGCTGGAGGAGGACATCCCCGACTACCCTGTCCACGTGTTCCTCTCCAAAGAGGGGTATCTCAAGAAGATCACCCCCGCCTCCCTGCGGATGTCCAGCGAGCAGAAGTACAAGGAGGGCGACCGGGAGTACCTGCGCTGGGACGCCAGCAACAGGGATGAGCTGCTGGTGTTCACCGACAAGCAGCAGTGCTACAAGACCCGGCTGGCCGACTTCGACGACGCCAAGGCCAGCGTACTGGGGGACTACCTGCCCACCAAGCTGGGGATGGATCCCGGGGAGAACGTGGCCTGGGCCTGCGTCACGGCGGACTATTCCGGGCACCTGCTGTTCTTCTTTGAAAACGGCAAGGCCGCCCGGGTGGAGCTGGCTGCCTACCAGACCCAGACCCGGCGCAAGCGGCTCACCGGGGCCTACTCGGACAAGTCGCCCCTGGCGGCGGCGTGGCACCTGAAGGAAGATCTGGAGATGGCCCTCGTCTCCACCGAGGGCCGGTGCGTCATCTTCCACACCGCCGTTCTGGCCCCCAAGACCACCCGGAACACCCAGGGGGTCAACGTGATGACCCTCAAACCCAAGTACCGTTTGGAGAGCGCCACACCCCTGGCCTCCACCGCCATTCAGAACCAGGCCCGGTACCGGGCCCGCTCCCTGCCTGTGGCCGGCGCCCTTTTGAAGCCGGAGGATCGGGGCGAGGAGCAGATGTCTCTTTTGGAGGGACTGTAAATGAAACGCACGCCCAAAGTTCTGGTCAAAAATTATCTTCTCATCCTGCTGGGGTCTTTTCTCTACGCCCTGGCCTTCGACTGGGGCTTTGAACCCAACGGCATTGCCTTTGGCGGCGTGACCGGTCTGGCCCAGATCGTCAACTTCTTTATTCCTGCCGCACCCATCGGCACTGTTGTCCTCTGCCTCAATGTGCCCATCTTCCTGGTGGGCGGGCGGGTGCTGGGAGGGCATCTGCTGGTGTCCTCCCTGGTGGCCACCGCCCTCTCCTCTGTGTTTATCGACGCCATCAACGCCGTTTTCATCTTCCCGCCCATGGCGGAGCCGCTGCTGGCCTGCGTTTTCGGCGGAGCCCTGCTGGGGCTGGGGCTGGGGCTCATCTTTCAGCAGGGGGCCACCACCGGCGGCACTGATATTCTGGCCCGGCTGGCTCAGTCCAAAATGGCCTGGCTGCCTATGGGAAAGGTGCTCATGGTCATCGACCTGATGGTCATTTTGATGGTGGCCGCCGTCTTTCGCAGTCTGGAAAGCGCCCTCTACGGCATTGTGGCACTTTATGTGTCCACCATGGTGATGGACTGGGTGCTCTACGGCATGGACACCTCCAAGGTGGCCTATATCATCTCCGACAAGCCGGAGGAGATCGCCCGGGTCATTATGGACGAGATGGAGCGGACGGTGACCTATCTCCAGGGGGAGGGCGGCTATCTGGGCCAGCCCAAGCGGGTGATCCTATGCGCCTTCAAGCAGCGGGAGATCGTCACCGTCAAGGAGACGGTGCGCCAGGCCGACCCCACCGCCTTTATGATCGTCACCTCCGCCCACGAGGTGCTGGGCGAGGGGTTCCACAGCTATCACCAGGATGTTTAGAAGGGGGGCTTTTCCATGCCTGATTGGGAGAAACTGACCGAAAATCTGACGAAGCACGGCTTCACCGTTCACCGCTTTGCCGCCGCGAAGGAGGCGGCGGCCTTCATAGACGGGCACATCGACGGCAAGACCGTGGCCCTCGGCGGCTCCGTGACCCTGCGGGAGCTGGGTCTGGACAAGCTGCTGGGGGTACATAACACCCTCTACGACCCCTGGACCCAGGGCAACGGCGTGGGCGATATCTCCGCCGCCACCCAGGTCTACCTGACCTCCGTCAACGGCCTGGCGGAGACGGGGGAGCTCATCAACATCGACGGCCACGGCAACCGGGTAGCCTCCACCATTTACGGCCATGAGGAGGTCTGGTTCGTGGTGGGGGTCAACAAGATCGCCCCCGACCTTGAGAAGGCCCTGTGGCGGGCGCGGAACATCGCCTCCCCCAAGAACGCCCAGCGGCTGGGGAAAAAGACCCCCTGCGCCGCGAAAGGCGACAAGTGCTATGACTGCGACAGCCCGGAGCGCATCTGCCGGGTGGTCTCCACCCATCTGCGCAAGCCCACCGCCATCCCCACCGCCTATGTGATCCTGGTGGAAGAGGAGCTTGGTTATTAACGGCAATACACCCTTGGAAGGGAGGCTTGGACACATGAAAAAAGGTCTTTTGGCCCTTATACTGTCCGCCTCCCTTCTTCTTTCCGGGTGCTCGGCCATGCTGGAGCGCTCCTACGAGGCCGCCCAGCGCCATGAGGAGAAGCCCGCCACCGCCGCCGACGCCTCCGCCCTCCGGGTGGAGAACTACCGGGAGCTGGTCTCCGCCGTTTTGTATCTGGTGTCCCAGGGCCAGGAGGAGGGCTCCATCCAGCTCTACGACTACGACGGCGAGGTGGAGAACGACCTGACCCGGGCCTGCCTGGAGGTGGCCACGGAGGATCCTTTGGGGGCCTATGCGGTGGACTACATCAAGCACGAGTCCAGCCGGGTGGTGTCCTACTACCAGGCCAAGGTATCCATCAGCTACCGCCGCACCCAGGAGGAGATACGCTCCATGGTGAACGTCACCGGCTCCGGGGCCATCCGCTCGGAGCTCCAGGAGGCCCTGAGCCAGTTCAGCGGCCAGGTGGTGCTGCGGGTGGCCTACTTTGCCGAGGACGAGGACTCCATCCGCGCCCTGGTGCGGCAGGCCTACTATGACACCCCCACCGCCGCTTTGGGGATGCCCCAGATCGACGTGAGCCTCTACCCCGACAGCGGTCGGGAGCGGGTGGTGGAGATCCTCCTCACCTACAGCCACAGCGCCGAGGAGCTGCGCCGCCGCAGCCAGGAGCTGCTGGCCGCGGCCGCCCAGTTCGTCTACCCCTGGGACATGGACCGGGAGGCCGCCGCCCGCCAGGCGGCGGCGGAGGTCTGCTATCACAGCAGCTATGATCCCCAGGGCGGCTCCACCGCTTACGCCGCCCTGGTGGAGGGCTCCGCCGACGACGAGGGGCTGGCCCTGGCCTATGCCCTGGTGTGCCAGGAGCTGCGGAATGTGACCTGTGAGATCGTGGAGGGTACCCTTCAGGGGGAGGCCCACTATTGGAATGAGGTGCGCCTGCCCCGGTCGGAAAAGCTCTATCTGGACTTGAGCCGGTCCACCGAGCTGTCCTCCACCCTCTACACCGCCGAAGAGATGGCCCAGATGGGCTACCGGTGGGAGGGCGACCCGGTGGAGGAGCCCCTCCCGGAGGAGACTGTTCCGGCGGAGGAAGAAAATAGCGGTGAAATGTGATATTTCCCTTTACAAGGGGTAAAATTTGTGATATATTTTTCAGGCACGACCATCCGGCGGCTTAGAAACGGGAGACGGCCCCTGTATCAGGGGCATTCACCGGCCCATTTCCCAGCTGTTTGGAAAAAATTTTGAAAGGTGGAAACACAACATGATCCGTAAGGACGAAAAGACGGCCGTCATCGAGGCCAACCGCACCCACGCCACTGACACCGGCTCCCCCGAGGTGCAGATCGCAATTCTCACCACCCGCATCAACGAGCTCACCGAGCATCTGCGGGTACACATCCACGACAACCACAGCCGCCGGGGCCTGTACAAGATGATCGGTAAGCGCCGCAAGCTGCTGGACTACCTGATGCGCAAGGACATCGAGCGCTACCGCGCCATCATTGCCAAGCTGGGTATCCGTAAGTAAGTAAAATAGACCAGGGCAGCGCGGGAGACCCCCGCTGCCCTGGTTTCTGTTTTATAATGAGGAAAATCTGTCCCCCGCCACCCCCTGGTTTAGCAGTTGAATTTGTGCCCTGTGCCGGGCGGGTTTAGAACCCGCCCCTACGGAGAGGGTGTAGGGGCGGGTCCCAGACCCGCCCAATGCCTCCAAAACGGGGCCCAAATTCAAGTGCTAAAACGGGAGAGTACGGGGGAGAAACAAAGGAGGACAAAATCATGTCAACCGTTATCACCCGCAAGCAATTCCCCAACGAGAAGACCTATGAGATGGATCTGTGCGGCCGCCCCCTGAAGATCAACGTGGGCAAGGTGGCCGAGCTGGCCACCGCCTCCGCCATGGTGAGCTATGGCGAGACCACCGTGCTGGTGGCCGTCACCTGCTCCCCCCGGCCCCGGGACGGCATCGACTTCTTCCCCCTGAGCGTGGACTTTGAGGAGAAGCTCTACGCCGTGGGCCGCATCCCCGGCTCCTTCATGCGCCGGGAGGGCCAGCCTTCCCTGCCCGCCGTGCTGGCAAGCCGTGTCATCGACCGCTCCATCCGGCCCCTGTTTCCCTACGACTTCCGCAACGACGTGGTGTGCACCTGCACCGTCATGAGCGTGGACCGGGACTGCTCTCCCGAGGTCACCGCCATGATCGGCGTCTCCGCCTGCCTTGCCATCTCCAACATCCCCTGGGCCGGCCCCATCGGCTGCCTGGAGATGGGCTATGTGGACGGCAAGATCGTCTATAACCCCACCCAGGCCGAGAAGCACGAGTCCCAGCTGGATCTGACCGTGGCCGCCACCGCCCAGAAGGTCATCATGATCGAGGCCGGGGCCAAGGAGCTGCCCGACGACATCATGTACGACGCCATCCTCAAGGCCCACGAGGAGATCCAGAAGCAGGTAGCTCTCATCAACACCATGGTCAGCGAGATCGGCAAGGAGAAGATGACCTACGACCACGCCGCCTTCGACCAGGTGCTCTTCGACAAGATCGTCCACGATTTCATGGACGAGGCCAAGGCCGCCATGGACACCGACGACAAGAACATCCGGGAAGAGCGCTGGAACGCCATGATCGAGAAGTGGCACGAGAAGTATCTGGAAGAGCACCCCGACATGGATCAGTTCCTGGAGGAGATCACCTACAAGTTCCAGAAGAAGATCGTGAAGCAGTGGCTGCTGGAGGGCCACCGGGTAGACGGCCGCCAGAAGAATGAAATTCGTCCTCTGGGCGCCGAAGTGGGCGTGCTGCCCCGTGTCCACGGCTCCGGCCTCTTTACCCGGGGCCAGACCCAGGTGCTCTCCATCTGCACCCTGAATACCCTCACCGCCTGCCAAAAGCTGGACACCATCTGGGAGGAAGAGGAAAAGCGGTACATGCACCACTATAACTTCCCCTCCTACTCTGTGGGCGAGGCCCGTGCCGCCCGCTCCACCAACCGGCGGGAGAAGGGCCACGGCGCCCTGGCCGAGCGTGCTCTGGAGCCTGTCATCCCCAGCGTGGAGGAGTTCCCCTACGCCATCCGGGTGGTGAGCGAGGTCCTGTCCTCCAACGGCTCCACCTCCCAGGGTTCCATCTGCGGCTCCACCCTGGCCCTCATGGACGCGGGCGTGCCCATCAAGGCCCCCGTGGCCGGCATCTCCTGCGGCCTTATCCAGGACGACGACGGCGGCTTCACCACCTTTATCGACATCCAGGGCGTGGAGGACTTCCACGGCGAGATGGACTTCAAGGTCGCCGGCACCAAGGCGGGCATCACCGCCATCCAGATGGACATTAAGAACGACGGCCTTTCCCACGCCATTATTAAGGAGGCCCTGGACATCACCAAGGATGCCCGCTACGCCATCCTGGACGAGATCATGCTCCCCTGCATTGCCAAGCCCCGTGCCGAGCTGTCCAAGTGGGCTCCCAAGATGATCTCCATGAAGATCGACGTGGACAAGATCCGGGAGGTCATCGGCAAGGGCGGCAGCGTCATCCAGAAGATCGTGGCCGAGTCCGGCGCCCAGGTGGACATCGAGGAGGACGGCACCATCCACATCGCCTCCCCCGACGCCGAGTGCTGCGAGAAGGCCAAGAAGATGATCGAGACCATCGTCTTTGTCCCCGAGGTGGGGAGCCTCTACTACGGCAAGGTGGTGCGCATCATGCCCTTCGGCGCCTTTGTGGAGCTGGCTCCTGGCAAGGACGGCATGGTACACATCTCCAAGCTCTCCGAGCGCCGGGTGGAGAAGTGTGAGGACGTGGTGAACATCGGCGACATGATCTGGGTGAAGGTCACCGAGATCGACGAGAAGGGCCGGGTGAACCTCTCCTACCGGGACGCCCTGCGGGAGATGAAGGACAACCCCGGACTGAAGAAATAAGTCGAAGATCCTTTGCCAAGAAAAATTTTCAAAAAAATTTTTTCGAGAGGCCGCCTTTTGGGCGGCCTCTTTCAAAAGAAAATATGTTAAAAAAATAACGAAACATACTTTTTTGACCGTTTTGCTGTTAAAAAAATAATTAACTCGTTAATTTTTTAATAAACGTCCCGTAATCTTGTAATTATTTCCCTCATCCTCTATAATAGAGAACAGGTATTCCTTACCGCTTTTTGAGCAAGCGGCGCACGGTGAGGGCCGTGCAAAAAATATTTAGGAGGTACATAGTTATGAGCATCCAAAAGGTAGTAGTGATCGGCGGCGGCACCATGGGTCTGGACATCGCCCAGGTCTTTGCCAGAAACGGCCGGGACGTTGTTGTCCGCGACATTAAGGATGAGATCATCGCCGCCTCCGAGGCCCGGCTGAACAAGGGCCTGGATAAGCTGGTGGCCAAGGGCAAGCTGGACGAGGCCGGCAAGAAGGCCATCACCGACAAGATCACCTTTACCACCGACATGAACAAGGCCGCCGACGCCGACCTGGTGGTGGAGGCCGCCATCGAGAACCTGGACATCAAGAAGAGCGTCTTTGCCGAGCTGGACGCCATCTGCAAGCCGGAGTGCATCCTGGCCTCCAACACCTCCTCCATCTCCATCACCGCCATCGCCGCCGCCACCAAGCGGCCCGACAAGTTCATCGGTATGCACTTCTTCAACCCCGCCACCGTGATGAAGCTGGTGGAGGTCATCCGTGGCGCCAACACCTCCGATGAGACCTGCAAGGTCATCACCGACCTGTCTGTGGAGATCGGCAAGGAGCCTGTGGCCGTGGAGGAGGCCCCCGGCTTCGTGGTCAACAAGATCCTCATCCCCATGATCAACGAAGCCTGCGACCTTCTGTATACCGGCGTTGCCACCGCCGAGGGCATCGACACCGCCATGAAGCTGGGCGCCAACCACCCCATGGGCCCCCTGGCCCTGGGCGACCTGGTGGGTCTGGACGTGTGCCTGGCCATCATGGACACCCTCTACAACGAGACCCACGATCCCAAGTACCGGGCCAGCCTGCTCATGCGCAAGATGGTGCGGGCGGGCAAGCTGGGCCGCAAGACCGGCGTGGGCTTCTTCGACTACACGAAGTAAGCCATGACGGACTACAAAGCGCTCTATCAGCAAAAGCGCACCACCGCTGAGGAGGCGGTGAAGCTGGTCAAGTCCGGGGACTGGGTGGACTATAGCTGGTGCGTCAACCACCCGGTGGCTCTGGACAAGGCCCTGGCCGGGCGGAAGGATGAGCTCTTCGACGTGAAGATCCGGGGCGGCGTGAGCATGTGGATGCCCGAGGTAGCCAAGGTGGAAGGGGCCGGAGAGCACTTCACCTGGAACGCCTGGCACTGCTCCGGCATCGACCGAAAGATCATGTCCGCCGGGATGGGCTACTTCGCCCCCATCCGCTACTCCGAGCTGCCCCGGTACTACCGGGACGACAACGTGAGGGTGGATGTGGCCATGCTCCAGGTGACCCCCATGGACGACCACGGCAACTTCAGCTTTGCCCTGTCCGCCTCCCACCTGGCGGATATGCTGGACAAGGCCAGGCACATCATTGTGGAGGTCAACCGCAATATGCCCTGGGGCTTTGGCCTGAACGGCAGCGAGATCAACATCAAGGATGTGGACTTCGTGGTGGAGGGGGACGACCCCGCCATTGCAGAGTTGGGTGGCGGTGGAGAGCCCTCCGCCGTGGACAGGGCGGTGGCCGAACTTATCGTGAAGGAAATCCCCAACGGGGCCTGCCTTCAGCTGGGCATCGGCGGTATGCCCAACGCCGTGGGCAGCCTCATCGCCCAGTCCGACCTGAAAGACCTGGGCGTCCATACCGAGATGTATGTAGACGCCTTCGTGGACATCGCCATGGCGGGGAAGATCAACGGCCGCTGCAAGAACCTGGACAAGGGCCGTCAGGTCTACGCCTTCGCCGCGGGCACCAAGAAGCTCTACGACTACATCGACCGCAACCCCGATGTGATGGCCGCCCCGGTGGATTACACCAACGACGTGGGGGTCATCGCCCAGCTGGACAACTTTATCTCCATCAACAACGCCATCGACATGGATCTCTTCGGTCAGGTCAACGCCGAGAGCGCCGGCACCAAGCACATCTCCGGCACCGGCGGACAGCTGGACTTCGTCATGGGGGCCTACCTGTCCAAGGGGGGCAAGAGCTTTATCTGTATGTCCTCCACCGTCACCGGCAAGGACGGCACCGTGAAAAGCCGCATCCTCCCCACCCTGACCCCCGGCTCCATCGTCACCGACCCCCGCTCCTGCACCCAGCACATCGTCACTGAGTACGGCATGGTGGACTTGAAGGGCCTTTCCACCTGGGAGCGGGCGGAACAGCTCATCTCCATCGCCCACCCCGATTTCCGGGAGGAGCTCATCGCCGGGGCGGAAAAGCTGGGCATCTGGCGGAAAAGCAGCCGCCGCTAAGGCGGCGTGACGCCACACCATTTTTTTGGAGGGAATCACCATGAACAATCTTCTTTTGGAAGTGAAGGACGGCGTCGCCGTCATCAGCATCAACCGGCCCCAGGCCCTCAACGCCCTGAACAGCGAGACCCTCACCGAGCTCAGCGCCTGCCTGGATCAGGTGGAGGGGGACAGCGCCGTCAATGTAGTCGTCCTCACCGGCGCCGGGGAGAAGTCTTTTGTTGCCGGGGCGGACATCGGCGAGATGAAGCCCCTCACCGCCGTGGAGGCCAAGGCCTTCGGCCGCCTGGGCAACGACGTGTTTTTGAAGGTAGAGCGGCTTTCCAAGCCGGTCATCGCCGCGGTGAACGGCTTCGCCCTGGGCGGCGGCTGTGAGCTGGCCATGGCCTGCGACATCCGCCTGGCCTCCGAAAAGGCCAAGTTCGGCCAGCCCGAGGTGGGCCTGGGCATCACCCCCGGCTTCGGCGGCACCCAGCGGCTTGCCCGCATCGTGGGCACCGGCAAGGCCATGGAGCTCATCCTCACCGCCAAGACCATCAACGCCGCCGAGGCGGAGAAGATCGGCCTCGTGAACGCCGTCTATCCCCCCGAGGAGCTGATGGGCAAGGCCCTGGAGATGGCCGCCCAGATCGCCGCCAACGCCCAGATCGCCGTCCGGGAGTCCAAGGCCTGCATCCGCCGGGGCATCCAGACCGACATCGACACGGGCCTTGCCTACGAGACCGAGGCCTTCGGCCTGTGCTTCTCCACCGCCGACCAGACCGAGGGCATGTCCGCCTTCCTGGAGAAGCGGAAGGAGAAGAACTTCATCGGAAAGTAATATTTCCATCTCATTATACAAAGAGGAGACGCTTCTTTTGAAGCGTCTCCTTTTTTACCTCTGATTCTGCTTACGCATCAACTCAATATTTTGAACGATGAGCTCCTTCTGTTCCCGGCTCAACGAGCGAAACCGCTCCAGCATTTCCCGCTCTCCGGCAGATACCGGGTAGGCGGGCGCCGGGTCGTCGGTGAGACCCAACAGATAATCCGTAGTAACGGAGAGGTATCCAGCGATTTTCACCAGAATTTCTATTGGCATCTCTGTCCGCTGTGTCAGATAATTGCTCAATGTGCTCTCTGGAATATTGAATTCCCTTGCCAACACTTTTTGCTTTATATCTCTGTCTGCAATCAAGTCTTTGATCCTGGTAATGTGCGACATAGCGATCTCACCTCAAGGGCATTATCGCTATTTTAACGATTGATATTATGTTTCTTGCTAAAATCCGAATTTTTATTTTTATTCGACAGAATTCGACAGCAAATAATTCGATACAATGCTATAAAATGGAGTGAGAAAAATAAGAGAGAAGGTCTGATATGGTATCGTGCACTCCAATTTTCAATGGCCGGGAGGAATATATGCTTTCCCACTGTCTCGGTTATCGGATAGATTGCCTAATATTGGAGGAATTGGGCAGATGCCTAAAGGACTGCCCTGGATTTCTGCGGTATGACGAGCTGCACAGAGATAAATGGGCCCGCTCCTGTGGGGCCAGCTATACCCACGGCAAACAACTTGTGCTGGAAGGGGAAACGCTGCTGCAGAGCAAAGAAGTGACCCAGGATGATTTTCTGAAAATCTGTTGTGACACGCAAGAGCTTCGCACGCTTTATAAGACTATGCGTGACGAACTGTCCCCGCAATGGAACAGCTTTTTTAAACTGTATGATATGGTGATGTCCGATGCCGGGGACTTTGAGGCAATGTACGCCGCTTTCTTCGGTGTGCAGGATGCTGGCCCATCCCCTGAATTT
This sequence comes from uncultured Pseudoflavonifractor sp., assembly GCA_947425785.1. Lineage (GTDB taxonomy): Bacteria > Bacillota > Clostridia > Oscillospirales > Oscillospiraceae > Vermiculatibacterium. The sequence goes on from CANEAY010000003.1 coordinate 79,252, forward strand.
TTGGCCTTAGCAGCGCAGACCATACAGCCATCTGATGAAATAGACGGAAGCTGGTTCCCTGTGACGCAACAGCAGACAAAAAATTGATTTATCTCTCCCACTGGGGGCGGAAAGATAAATCCCATTTCGCTGCTGAATACAGTTTTAGACAAGTTAGACAAGCTCAAGCTGAAGAGGAGACGCTTCTTTTGAAGCGTCTCCTCTTTTTGCTCTATCTGCTTATGCGTCTGTCTTGGGCTGGGCGGGGACTTCGGGGAGGACGTCCTTGTTATAGCGCGCCTTGAAAAAGCTCTGTGGGGTGCCATCTCGATTGGTGGCGCTCTCATATTTCCAGCCGCCTGTTCCGTCCGGCTTTACCACCAAGTGTGTGGCCTGCAGGGCGTTGCAGAGCAGCTGGGCCGTCTCCTCCCGGCTGATGGGGGCGGTGGCCGCCAGGCCGGAAAAGCCGCTGTACAGTCCAGCCCGCCGGGCCAGCTCGTCGGTGCGGTCGGCCCAATCGCTGCCGGTGAGCCGGTAGGCGGCGGCGTCATAGCCCAGCATGGTCAGGGCCATCTTGCACAGCTCCAGGGCGGTGACGTTCCCATCGGGGTCAAAGTTCCCGTCCCCCCGGCCGGAGAGAATGCCCAGATCGGCGCAGTATTCGATGTAGGCCTCCGCCCAGCAGCCCTTCGTGTCGGGGAAGGTAGGCTCCGCTTTCGGCGCCGGTATATCAGAGGTGCCGCTGCCGCACATGGCGGTGGCCACCAGCTTGGCCGCCTCTCCCCGGGTCACCGGGGCGGCGGGGTCAAAGGCGCCGTCGGGCCTGCCGGAGACGATCCCCAGCTGGGTCAGGGTAGCCACAGCGTCCCAGTAGGTGATCTGGGCGGCGTCGGTGAATTCAGTGGGGTCGGCAGGGGTCATTGTTACCGTCTCCCCCTTGCCGGCGTCGGAGGGCTGCTGGGGCCAGGCGGGCGCATCGGGAAGCGTGTTTTCCCCGGTGACCGCCCGGAGGAAGGAGCGGCACCGCTCATAGGCGTTTTCCGTCTCCATAAAGTTAGTGCTTGTGTTGGGCTGCGTGGTCACCATACTGGCCGAGAAACGCTCCCACAGCGCATCCACCTGGGTGGGGAGGTAGGTGACGCGCACCGGCTGGCGCTGTTGGCCGGGGAACTGATCCAGCACCGCCTCTTTCAGGTAGGCGCCGCTGCAGGCCTCCTCCGGCAGGTAGGGATCCACCTTCTGCATGAGGGTGAGGGTCGCCCAGAATTTCAGGTCAGGCAGGCCCATCGGGCTCTGGAGAGGACGGAACGCGGGCTGGGGCGGGGCCTGATCCATGACGGCCGCAAGATGGCTCTGGATGTCCAAGACCTTGGCGGTGAACTCCTCCTGGGTCTTGGGGGCCTCCCCCTCCGCAATGCCGCGAACGGCGTCCAGATGGGCCTTGGCCTCGTCCAGACAGGCGTTGGCCTGGTCGAGCTCCTCCTGGGTGGGGGCGTCATAGAGGAAGAGATCCCCCGACCATTTCAGCAGCTCCTTTCCCATCTTCCGGGCCACAGTCTCCACCGGCAGGAACAGGCAATCCCGGAGGGCCAGCAGGGGGATGGCCTGGCCCTGGGCGTCGGTGACAGGCCAGGCTTTACCGTCCAACGTGACGGTAACATCCTTCACCAGCTCCGCCTGGAAGGGCTTGTCCCGCTCCTCCTCGGTGAAGAGGTAGTCCATCCCCTCCGCCTTCAGACTGTCGTAATAGTCATAGAAGAACGGCTCCTCCCCATTGGAGGTGAGGGTGACCTTCCCGTCCTTCCTGTCCCAGGAGGTATCTGCCCCCAGCCACTGCCCTACAGTCACCAGAGGGATGTATACCCTGTCCTCATAGGCGATGGGGTAGGCCAGGGTGTCCTTGCCGTCAAAGAGCCTGAACATAGGCTGCTCCTCTACGACCACAAAGTAGTTTCTCACTTGGGCGTCGGCGGTCTCCGCCGCCAGGGCGGGAGTGACCAGGGTCAGGCTCATGGCCGCCGCCAGAGCCAGGGACAAAAAGCGCTTTTTCATTTTCAGCTTCCTCCCTTTTTCAGTTTTTCAAACAGGACTGTTGGAACCTTCTGTGACCACTGTACCACGCCCTTTAATTTTTGTCAATAAAAAACATTTTCAAGGAATCAAAATTTTCTTGCAAAACAAACCTTTCCCCGCTATACTAAAATTTGAACCCATGTGACAAGGAGGGCGATCATGGAGCTGAACAAGGGAAACTCCTCCCCGGGCATGGAGGATAATCTGAAAAAGGCGGTCACCGAAATGGTGGTGCTCTCCCTGCTGGACGGAGAGGACATGTACGCCAACCAGATCACCCAGTCTTTGGAAAAGTATTCCGACGGGGCGGTGAGCATCGTGTTCCCCTACTCCGCCCTCTACCGGCTCATCAGTGCCGGTTATATCTGGGAGGCCTATAAAAAGACCGCCCCCGACGGACGGCGGCGGCAGTATTACCAAATCACAGAGCAAGGCCGGGAATACCTGGGGGAACTGCAGGACGTATACACCCGCTTTACCGGCGGGGTCGACCGGGTGCTGCTGCGAGGGGAGGATAAGATCCGATGGATAAAACCGCACAGCGCTATCTGAACGAAGTCCGGCGTGCCCTGCCCTGTCCCAAAGAGGACAGAGACCGCCTGCTCACCGACGCGGAGGCCATGCTGGACAGCTTTGCCCAGGAAAACCCCAACGCCTTTTACAGCGACTACGTAAACTCCTTCGGCCCGCCCAAGGACTTCGCCCAGGAGATCATGTCCCAGGTAGACCCGGAGGTAGTACACCTCTACCGCCAGCGGCGCAAGCGGATCGCCCTGGCTATCCTCCTGGTTTTGGCCGCCCTGGCGGTATTTTTGCTGGGCCGCTGGTCGCAGGCCGGGCGGAGCGAGCCCACCGCCCCGCCGGTGGAGACTGTCACTCCCACAACAGAGCTGACCCCGGAGCCTGCCCAGACCGACACCCCCGCCCCGGCGGAGACTGACGGCGGCCCGGACTACGCCGCCTATCTGGAGCAGTTCTACACAGACGCCGCCGACATTCAATACAAGCCGGCGGTGGCCACCCTCGCCGCTCTGCACGTCTGGGATACCGGCGCCTCGGAATTCCAGCCCGGCAAGACCGTCTCCCGGGCCATGGCAGCCAGGCTCCTCACCGCCACCATGTGCGGCGGTGAGCTCCCCACCGATCTGGGCGTAAAGGACACCCCCACCTTTTCCGACATCCGGGGCCACTGGGCGGAGGCCTACATCGAATACTGCGCCGACCTGGGGATCATCACCGGCGACAGCGGTGGAAATTTTGATCCTGAGGGGGAGGTCAACGCCTTTGCCTTTATAAAAATGCTCCTTGGCGCTCTGGGCTATGACGCCAACGCCTACCGGCTCACCGGCGATACCTGGGCCGTCCGGGCAGATGAGCTGGCCCGGGTGACCGGGCTCTACGGGGGCTTTGAGAGCTTGAACTCCAATGCCCCTCTCACCTACGACGCCGCCTCCCAGTTCCTCTACAACGCCCTTCAGGCCACCCCCAAGGTGGTGGTTCCCCTCCAGACCGGCGGCGAGGTGTCCTGGCAATACCAGGACGCCACCCACCCCGACGGCACCCCCAGGACGCTCCTTCGCGACCGCTTCAACATCGAACTGGACGAGATCGAGTTTTAAGGATAAAAAGGCAGGGACAGCCATGGCTGTCCCTGCCTTTTGCTGTGGGAACGCCCTTAGGCCGCCAGGGCCCGCAGCTCCTCCCGGGCCTCCCCCATGTTGTCGGCGGAGAAGCAAAACTCCCCCGCGCCGTCGTAGACCTCCACGTGGCCGCCCACATACCGGAATTCGAAACGCTCTGCCATTTTGGCCTCACTCCTTTCTGATGATGCCATTCTATCAGGCATATAGTCCCATAAATTGGACTGTACCCATTCTCCCCTTGCGGGTTTGTCCCGGCTTTGCTATGATTAGGATATCTTAGGAGGGAGGGTGAGACCATGCTTGCAAGACAACGGCTTTTCTGGCGGCCCGGGGCCTACGACCTGCCCGGCTCCGACAGGGCCTTTCTTCGCTCCTGCCGGGACAACGCCGCCTACCACATCAAGCATTGCCCCGGCTACGCCGCCATCTGCCGCCATCTGGGCTTTTCCCCCGATCAGCTGAAAACCATAGATGACATTGCGAAGATCCCCGTCATCCCCACCCTATTTTTTAAGCGCAAGGCCCTCTTCTCCATGCCCCAATGGCGGATGGCCATGAAGGTCACCTCCTCGGGCACCAGCGGCAAGTTCAGCCAGATTGGCTTCGACTGGGGCTGTATTTTGGCCGAGGCCCCCATGGTGGTGAATCTGGGCTTCCGGCACCATCTGGTCTCCCCCAAGCCCACCCACTGCGTTATCCTGGGCTACAAGCCCCACAAGTCAAACCATACCGGGGTCACCCGCACCATGTTCGGCCTGACCCACTTCTCCCCGCCCATCAGCCGCACCTACGCCCTCAACATGGTGGACGGCTCCTACGTCCCCGACCTGGACGGAGTGGCAGCGGCCCTGAAACGGCTGGAAAATTCCCCCTTCCCCACCCGGGTCATCGGCTTCCCCTCCTACCTCTGGTTCGGCCTCCGGCGAATGGAGGAGCTGGGACTGCGCGTCAAGCTGCCCAAGAGCTCCCGCATCATCCTGGCCGGGGGCTGGAAGCAGCACGCCGCCCAGGAGGTGGACAAGGGCACCCTCTATGCCTTGGTTGACAAAGTGCTGGGCATCCCCGAGGAGAACATCAACGAGCTCTTTGGGGCGGTGGAGCACCCCATCTTTTATAACACCTGTGAAAGGCACCACTTCCACATCCCCATCTACGGCCGCGTCATCATCCGTGACCCGGACACCCTGGAGCCCCTGCCCATGGGAAAGGTGGGGCTCATCAACCTCATCTCCCCCCTGATGACCGCCACCCCCACCTTGAGCGTCATGACCGACGACCTGGGCTATCTCACCCCCGGGGAGGACTGCGGCTGCGGCAAAAAGTCCCCCTACCTGACCATCCTCGGCCGGGTGGGCATGGCCGACATCCAGACCTGCGCCGCCGGGGCCTCGGAACTTCTTGGAAAGGGGGAAGCCTTTTGATCTTCGCCAACGGAAAACTATTGCCTGATTCGGAGCGAAGGGCAGTCATTGACAGCCTGGAAGAGCAGATCAACACCGTCCGCATGGGGGAGCCCCTCGGGGCGGAGACCGTCATCGCCGCCGTGGACGCTCTGGGGAAGCGGCTGGCCGCCGGGGAATTTGACGGCCTTCTGGGCCAATTCCTCCCCGCCGGGGTGACTTTGGACGACCTTCTCCCTCTTTTGAGCAGAGAAACCATCGAGGCCAAGCTCCACGCCGAGCTGGGGGAGGCCCCCTTTGAAGGGCGGAAGTTTGAAAAGACCACCGCCCGCATCCTTCCTCTGGGTACCCTCCTCCACATCGCTCCCGGCAATATGCCGGGCCTGCCGGTGTACACCGCCCTGGAGGGCCTGCTCACCGGCAATGTGAACCTCATAAAGCTCCCCCACGCCGACAAGGGGCTGTCTCTGGCGGCCTTCCGCCTGCTGGCAGAGCAGGAGCCCAGGCTGGCCCCTTACCTCTACGCCTTTGACCTGCCCTCTAAGGACAGGGAGGACTTGCAGGCCCTGGCCGACCTGGCCGACGGCATCGTCACCTGGGGCGGGGACGGAGCCATCCGGGCTGCCCGGGCCCTGGCCGGGGCCGGGTGCAAGCTGATGGAATGGGGCCACCGCTTGAGCTTTGCCTACCTCTCCGGCTGCGAGGACAAGGATGCCGAGCTCTCCGCCCTGGCTGACCACATTATTGAGACGGGCCAGCGGCTGTGCTCCTCCTGCCAGGTCATTTTCCTGGATACAGACAGCAGGGAGGAGGGAGAGACCTTCTGCCGGGAATTTTTGCCCTATCTGGAAGCTGCCGCCGCCAAGCGTCCCGGCCTGTCCGGCGGCGCCCAGGCCACCTTGAGCGGCCACACCGCCCTTTTGGAGCGCATCGTGGAGGGAAAGACCGGCGGCGAGACCCTTTACCGGGGCAGGGGCTGCAGCGTCCTCTTCCGCCCCGACGGAGAGCTGGAACTTTCCCCCATGGAGGGCAACGTGCTGGTAAAATGCCTGCCCCAGGGGGATCTGCTCCCTACCCTCCGCCGCCAGAAGGGGAGATTACAGACAGCGGGGCTCATCTGTGCCCCGGGGAAGCGGGAGCAGCTCACCGCCCTGCTGGCAGGGGCGGGACTCACCCGCATCACCCGGCCGGGGGCCATGTCCGCCTCTTTCCCCGGGGAAGGACACGACGGAGAGTATTCTCTACGGCGTTATATACGCATTGTTGACATCGAATCGTAATAAAGTTTTTATTTACCTTATGAGGGCTTTCGTGTAAAATAGAGGCAACACCATTTTTCGGAAGGGGGCGTTTTTCGTGGCCAACGAGAGTTATCTGCCGGGACACATCCTGTCCCTCACCGCCGGGGCGGCAGACCGGCTCCTTGCCGCAGGCAGCGGAGACGCCGCCCTGCTCTACCTCTATCTTCTCAAAACAGCGGGGGAGTACCAGACCGCCCAGGCGGCCAAGGCCCTCCAGTGGGAGCCGGGCCGGTGCGACGCCGCCGCCGGCCTTCTGGCGGGGCTGGGCCTTGCCAAGCTGCCGGATACCCCCGCGGCCCCTCCCGCCCAGCCGGAGCCGCCGGAGTACTCCGCCGAGGACATCAACAAGGAGCTGGAGGACGCCGATTCTCCCTTCCCCGCCCTGGTGGCGGAGGTACAGCGCAGACTGGGCAAGCCCCTGTCCACCACCGACCTGAAAAGTCTCTACACCATCTACGACTTTTCCGGCCTGCCCCCGGAGGTCATCCTGCTGGTGGTGAGCTGGTGCCTGGAGGAATACCAGCGCAAATACGGCCCCGGCCGCAGGCCCCGGATGCCCCAGATCCAGCGGGAGGCCATGCTCTGGAAGGAGCGGGGGGTGGAGACCGCCGAGGCCGCCGAGGCCCACCTGAAGCGGCTCACCCTCCTGCGGGAGCGCTCCACCGAGATTTTGGCCCTCATGGACATCCGTGACCGCCCCGCGGTGACCCGGGAGAAGGAGTTCATCGACGGCTGGCTGAACATGGGCTTTGCCGACGAGGTCATCCGCCTGGCCTATGAAAAGACGGTACTGCAGACCGGGAAGCGGAGCCTTCCCTATATGAACAAGATCCTGCTGGACTGGCACCAGAAGGGGCTCCATACCCTGGAGGCCATCCAGGCAAGCGACGCCAAGGGCCAGCGGCCCGCCTCCCGCCCCGGGGCGGGAGCCACCGCCCCCCAGCCCACCAAGGGCGGTGAGGCCGACCGCCGGGCCAGGGAGAACATGGAGCGGCTGCGGGCCTATCTCAAGCAGCAGAAAGAGGAGGGGAAGTAAATGGGATACGAGCCGGAAGTCCTTCACCGGGCCAACGCCCGCCTGACCCAGCGGCGCAAGGAGCGGGAGAAGGCCGACGAGGCCCTGCGCCGAAACCTCTTCACCCTGTGCCCCGAGCTGGGGGACATCGACCGCCAGCTCCGGGGAGCCATCCTGGACGTGATCACCTCCTGCCTCAAGTCGGGCACCGACCCCGGCCCCGCCCTGGGGGTCATCCGGGACAGGAACATGGAGCTTCAGACCCGGCAGACCCAGCTCCTCCAGGACTTGGGCTATCCCCCCGACGCTCTGGACAGCAAGAGCGTGTGCCCCCACTGCAATGACACCGGCTGGCGGGGCACCCAGATGTGCGACTGCCTCAAGGCCCTGTGTGCCGAGGAGCAGGTGAAGGAATTGTCCAACCTGCTGGACTTGGGAGAGCAGTCCTTCGACCACTTCTCCCTGGACTGGTACTCCCCCCTGCCCTGGCCGGGAGAGAACCTCTCCCCCAAGGAGAACATGGAGTTCATCTACGAGGTCTGCCTCAACTACGCCCAGAAATTTGGGAAGTTCTACTTCAAAAACCTCTTCCTCACCGGCGACCCCGGCCTGGGCAAGACCTTCCTGTCCGCCTGCATGGCCCGGACGGTGGCGGAAAACGGATTTTCCGTGGTCTACGACACCGCCACCAGCCTTTTTTCCAAATTTGAGGAACAAAAATTTTCCAGGAACGTCTATGAGGGGGAGGAGGCCCGGGGGGAGACCAAGCGGTACCTGGGCTGCGACCTGCTCATTCTGGACGACCTGGGCAGCGAGTTCACCTCCCCCTTCGTCCAGAGCGTTCTCTACACCCTGGTGAACACCCGGCTGGTGCGGGGGAAGGCCACCGTCATCTCCTCCAACCTGTCCATGGACGGCGTCCGGGCCCGGTATAACGGCCAGACCGCCTCCCGGCTGGAGGGAGAATACCGGGTCCTGCGGTTCTACGGGGAGGATATCCGCCTGAAACGAAACGCCGCTTTGTGAGCCCTTTTCTGGGAAATAAATCCGTGGGTGGGAAATCATTGATTTTCCGCCAAATATAGCGTATAATGTGGTTTACAAGATGTCCATCTTCCATATCTTGAATGTCTGGAGGAATTTATATGAAACTGAAACGCCTTGGAGCCCTGGCACTGACACTGGCTCTGACCCTCTCCCTGGCTGTAGTCCCCGCCCACGCCGCCACCTTCAGCGACGTGGAGAACCACTGGGCCAAGGACTACATCTCCAAGATGGCCAATCGCGGCTACGCCAAGGGCTATGACGACGGCACCTTCAAGCCCGACGGCAAGATGACCGCCGCCGAGACCCTGCTGTTCTGCGCCCGGGCCACCGGCCTTGACAGCACCACCCAGGACAAGATCGCCGCCGCCCGGGCCGAGGAGATGGAGTCCATCCTGCCCAATGGTATGTACTCCTGGGCGGGCAAGGAGATGGCCATCGCCATCGAGACCGGAGTGCTGTCCATCTCCGAGCTGGAAGCCCTGGCCCAGACCGACCCCAAGACGGTCACCGAGGCCAACCCCAAGGGCCGGACTTATCTGGAGCAGACCATCACCCGGGAAAACCTTTGTATGTACCTGGTGCGGGCCATGCAGCTGGAGCCCCTGGCCAAGAGCCTGTCCACCTACACCCTCAACTTTGAGGACAAGGCCAGCATCTCCTCCGCCCTCCAGCCCTATATCTACGTGCTGAACAACTTCGGCGTCGTCCAGGGCAACGAGCTGGGTGAGTTCAACCCCCACGGCGCTGTGACCCGCGCGGAGATGACCACCATGCTGTGCCGCACCCTGGACTTCATGTCCTCCGCCGGCATTGAGGTGGAGCTGAGCGAGTACACCGACTACGACTGGACTGCGGGCACCATCGCCGCCGTCACCAACGGGGCCGACGGCGCTGTGATCCTCACCCTGGCCAGCGACATCTCCGGCACCCGCTCCTTCTCCCTGCCCTCCAGCGCCAAGATCTTTGACGACAATATGCTCACCTCCACCAGCGCCCTCAAGACCGGCCAGTATGTGCGCCTGAACCTGAACGCCAACGGCTCCATCCGGGAAGCCCGCTTGAGCGGCGGCCTCACCACCTGGGCCGGCTCCGTGTCCAGCCTGGCCGACGGCCAGCTCTCCATCCTGGCCGGGGGCCAGAGCAAGAACCTGAAGATCGACCGCTTTACCGAGGTCATGGTGGGCAAGAACACCGGCGACCGCTCCATCATCGACGAGGACGCGGGCTACACCTCCGCCGTATGCTACGTGGACGAGATGGGCCACCTGGCCGGCGTGGTCTTTACCGGCGGCACCCAGATGACCGAGGGCCTTGTTGAGAGCGTCACCACCGTGGGCGGCAGCACCGTTTTGGGCGTCACCGCCTTCAACGGCGTGGTCTACCGCTACACAGTGCCCACCGGCATCGCCGTCACCGTCAACGGTGTGCTGGGCAGCCTCAACGCCAACCAGGTGGGCAAGTACATCCAGGTGCGTGTGAACAACGACAAGGGTGACGCCGCCTCCATCGCCGTGGACACCGTGAGCAACTACATCCAGGGCCCCATCAAGAAGCTGGGCACCACCGGCACCGTGCGCAACGTGACCATCGCCGACCACTTCACCGGCCGGGACTACACCTACCTGGTGAGCCAGAGCATCGCCATCACCTACGACGGCGAGCCCAAGACCGTCTCCCAGCTGGAGAACGGCTGGTACGCCACCGCCCTCATCTCCAACAACATGATCGCCCAGCTGGACGGCTATCCCGGTTCCACCAATGTGGAGGGCGTCCTCACCTCTATCTCCTACGGCGCCACCACCGTGCTGGAGGTGACCTTGAGCGACGACAGCATCACCCGCTACGACCTGGACATCACCAAGCTGCCCGACATCTACCGGGAGAACAAGGCCAGCTCCATCGACAAGCTGCGCACCGGCGACAGCGTGTCCATCACCATCCGCTACAACGAGATCGAGCGCATTGACGCCACTCCCCAGACCGCCAACCTCACCGGCACCATCAACAAGGTGACCCTGGAGAACCGGGGCGTGACCATTGATGTACAGCTTACCGACGGCACCGTGGCCACCTACACCGTGGGCGAGGGTGTGTCCGTCACCCAGGGCAGCGCCGCCTCCAACGTCTATAACCTCAAGCCCAACCAGACCGTGGCCCTGGTGACCAACGGGGACGAGGTGGTCTCTGTGAACATCACTGCCGACTCCTCCTCCGCCACCAAGCTCACCGGCACGGTGTACACCGTCAGCCCCAACAACCGCACCATGACCCTGCTGGTGCCCAATCCCAACGGCACCGCCACCACCAAGCAGGTGAATATCCTCAAGGGCGCCACTCTGCTGGGCGCCGACGGCTCCGAGCTGAGCCTGAACAAGGACTTCTCTGTGGGCGACACTGTGGAGCTGCGGGGCAGCTACGACGGAGCCACCTTCAACGCCTCCATCATCATCAAGGAATCCACTTAAGACACAAAGCTCAAAAGGCCCGCCGTCATAGACGGCGGGCCTTTTTTTGCCCCGGGGGCTTTCATTTTTGCCCCTTGAAGCGCCGGCGGAGGAAAAAAGCCTAAAAAAACGGATTTTCATGTATTTTTTATTTTTCAACCGGGCCGTCATGTGCTATAATGACTGTAACCATGCAAACATACAAAGGAGGGGCTGAACATGCAAAACAAGCTCACTGTGACCATCGCCGGGCAGGAATATACCCTGGTGGCCGCCGAGGACGCCGCCTACATGGAGAAGGTGGCCGCCCATGTGGACGCCAAGGTGCAGGAGGTACTGGACGGAGCCAGGGTCTCCTCCTCCGACGCCGCCATCCTGGCCGCGCTGAACATGGCCGACGAGTATTTTAAGGGCCAGGAGGCCGCAGAGGCCCTCCGGGGCCAGATCAAGGGCTATCTGGAGGAGGCCGCCGCTTTGAAGCTGGAGCTTTCCAAGGCCAAGCAGGAGATCTTCAAGCTCCAGAGCAAGAAGTAAGATGCTGGAACTGCTCTCCCCCGCCGGCTCCAGAGAAGCACTGGAGGCCGCCGTACAAAATGGGGCGGACGCGGTATATCTGGGCTTTGGAGACTTCAACGCCCGCCGCAACGCCAGGAATTTCACCGAGGCGGACTTCGCCTCGGCGGTCTCTTATTGCCATTTGCGGGGGGTCAAGGTCTATCTGACCCTGAACACCCTTCTCACCGACCGGGAGCTGCCTGACGCGGCACAGCTTGCCTCCAGGGCCTCCCAGCTGGGAGCGGACGCCGCCCTCATTCAGGACTTGGGCGTCCTCCGGGCAGTGCGGCAGGCCGCCCCCGACCTGCCGCTCCACGCCTCTACCCAGATGACCGTCCACTCCCTGGACGGGGTGAAGCTGTGCGCCGACCTGGGGCTGAAGCGGGCAGTGCTGTCCCGGGAGCTGCCGGAGAAGGAAATTGAGTACATCTGCACCCACTCTCCCATCGAGATCGAAGTTTTCGGCCACGGGGCCCTGTGTATGTGCTACTCCGGCCAGTGCTATTTCTCCGCCGTGGTGGGCCAGCGCAGCGGCAACCGGGGCCTGTGCGCCCAGCCCTGCCGCATGAAGTACGGCTGGGGCGGCAAGCCCGACGGCTACCCCCTGTCCCTGAAGGACGCCTGCCTCATCGACCGGCTGCGCTCCCTGCGGAAGATGGGGGTGAGCTGTCTGAAGCTGGAGGGACGGATGAAGCGGGCGGAGTATGTGGCGGTCATCACCCGCATCTACGCCGCTGTCCTCAAGGAGGACCGCCTGCCCACCGCCCAGGAGCTCCAAGACCTGGAGGCCGCCTTCTCCCGGGAGGGCTTCACCCAGGGATATTTTGACGACAAGACCGGCCGGGATATGTTCGGCGTCCGGCCGGAGAAGGCCCCCGAGCCCAAAGAGCTCTTCGCCCAGGCCCGGCAGACCTACGTGAACCAGGAGAACCCCCTGGTGGACGTGAAATTCTATGCCATGGCCCGGAGGGGGGAACCCCTCCAGGTGGGGGTGGAGGACGAGGACGGCCGGGTGGTCACCGCCGCCGGGAGCGTCCCCGAAGCCGCCATCAACCACCCCATCACCGCCCAGCAGGTGGAAAAACAGCTCTCCCGCACTGGGGGCACCCCCTACCGCTGTCTGGGGACGAAGGCTCTGGTGGAGGAGGGGCTGAGCGTGCCCCTGTCCGCCCTCAACGCCCTGCGCAGGCAGGTGCTGGAGGAGCTGTCCGCCCAGCGGCAGGCCCTGCCCCGGCGGCAGGTGGGCCAGTTCCACCCCGGCGCCCGCTATGAAAATCCCGAAGAGCCTCCCGCCCTCACCGTCTCGGTGCGCAGGGCGAGCCAGGTGAGCCCGGAGCTTCTTCGCCTGGATCCCGCCATCGTCTATATCCCCGCCGAAGAGCTTGCCCGGCATCGGTCGTGCCTGACGGGCCTGGGCAAAAATACGGCGGTGGGGGTCATCCTCCCCCGCATCCTCTGGGACAGGGAACTGCCAGAGGTCATGGAGCAGCTGAAAACCTGCCGGGAGCTGGGTGCTACCGAAGCCCTGGTGGGCACTTACGGCCTTCTGGCCCCGGCCAAAAAGCTGGGGTACACCCTCCGGGGCGATTACGGCCTGCCCGTCTTCAACGCCCAGGCCCTCAAGGAGCTCAAGCGGCTGGGTCTCGTTTCCGCCACCGCCAGCTTTGAGCTGAAGCTGGCCCAGATCCGGGATATGTCCAAGGCCATCCCGGTGGAGGCCCTGGTCTACGGCCGCCTGCCCCTGATGATCACCCAGAACTGCATTATCAAAAACCGCTCCGGCCGGTGCGCCTGCGAGGGGGAGAACATCCTCACCGACCGGAAGGGGGAGCGGTTCCCGGTGGTGAAGGCCCCCGGCTGCCGGAGTGAAATACTGAACAGCAAAAAGCTCTTCCTGGCGGACAAGCCGGACTGGCGCCGGTGCGGCCTCACCTACGCCCGGCTCCACTTCACCACGGAGAATCCCTGGGAGTGCGTCCAGGCCCTGGAGCGGTACCTGGGCAAGAGCCAGTGGGCCCCGGCGGAGTTCACCAGAGGGCTCTATTATAGAGGAGTTGAATGACATGGAATTGAAGATAAAGCCCCTTTCCCCCCTGCTGGGGAAGGAGATCGAATATCCCGCCTACGCCACCGACGGCTCCGCCGGCATGGATCTGCGGGCTTGTATGAATGAGGCCGTCACCATCCCCGCCGGGGAGCGGGCCATGATCCCTACCGGCCTGGCCATCGCCCTGCCCGGGGCGGAGTGGGTGGCCCTGGTCTACGCCCGCTCGGGCCTGGCCATCAAGCACGGCCTGGCCCCCGCCAACTGCGTGGGGGTCATCGACAGCGACTACCGGGGGGAGGTCATGGTGGGCCTGCTCAACTCCTCCAAGGAGGACTACACCATCCAGCCCGGGGAGCGCATTGCCCAGCTGGTCATCACCCCCGTGACCCAGGCCCGGATCACCGTGGCGGACACACTGGATGACACCGGCCGGGGCGAGGGTGGCTTCGGAAGCACAGGGAAGGTATGAATATGGATATCGTATTAGCTTCCCAGTCCCCCCGGCGCAAGGAGCTTCTGACCCAGATGGGCCTCACCTTTACCGTTCACCCCGCCGACATCCAGGAGGTCATCCCGCCCGGCCTCACTCCCCAGGAGGCCGTCATGGCCCTGTCCCGCCAGAAGGCGGCGGCGGTGGCCGCCGACCATCCCGACGATCTGGTCATCGCCGCCGACACCATCGTGGTCTTTGACGGCCGCCTCCTGGGCAAGCCCCACTCCCGGGAGGAAGCCCGGGAGATGCTCACCGCCCTCTCCGGCAAGGCCCACCATGTGTGTACCGGCTTTACCCTGCAAAGGGCGGGACAGACCGAGTCCGGCTGCGAGGAGAGCGAGGTGTGGTTCCGGGAGCTGACAAGCCGGGAGATCGACGCCTACATCGCCACCGGGGAGCCCATGGACAAGGCAGGCGCTTACGGCATCCAGGGTTACGGCGCCCTGCTGGTGCGGGGCATCCACGGAGACTATTTCAATGTCATGGGCCTTCCCGTGTGCCGTTTGGGCATGGCCCTGAAAAATTTTGGAGTTGACTGTCTGGCGTGAAAGATTTTCTGAAACAAAACGGAATATTGATCCTGGTCATCGCCCTGCTGCTCTCTCTCATCACGGCGGTGGTCTCTTTCACCTTCGGCGGCATCGCCAACCCCTTCGCCAACCTGGCGGGGGTGATCGCCACCCCCTTCCGCAACGGCATCCACGCCTTTGTCACCTGGACGGAGGGGGTCTACTCCGACGCCTTTGAGCGGGCGGCCATGGCCGAGGAGCTGGAGGAGCTGAAGCGGGAGAACGCCAAGCTCCAGGAGCAGGCCCGGGAGGGGGATGCCGCCAGCCGGGAGAACGAGCGGCTGCGCAGCCTGCTGGGGCTCAAGGAGAAGCGGCGCAGCTTTGACTTCGAGGCCGCCACCGTCACCGCCCGGGGAAGCTCCAACTGGTCCTCCACCCTGACGGTGAACAAGGGCTCCGCCCAGGATGTGGCGGCGGGAGACTGCGTGGTGGACGAGTACGGCAACCTGGTGGGGGTCGTCAGCCAGGTAGGCCTCAACTGGGCCACCCTCATCACCGTGGTGGACGTGGACTTGGAGATGGGCGGGCTCATCTCCCGCACCGACGGCGCCGCCATCCTGGAGGGGGACTTTTCCCTTATGGGAGAGGGAAAGCTGAAGCTGACCTACCTGCCCGAGGGGGTACAGCTCCTGGCGGGGGACGCCGTCCTCACCTCGGGACTCATCTCCGGGGACAAGGCCATCTATCCCTCCCGGCTGCTGGTGGGCTATGTGGAGGAAGTGCGCACCGATGAGAGCGGCATGAGCGACTACGCGGTGCTCACCCCCGCCACCCGGCTGGAAAGCCTGGAGCAGGTATTTATCATCAAGGATTTTGACGTGGTGGATTGACCACATCACCTAAGGAAAGGGGGCCGGAGCATGACCACCAAAGACTTTACCATCAAATGGCTGGCTTACGCCCTGGCCCTGCTGCCGGTGTGGTTTTTGAACGCCTTTCTGCTGCCCAAATTCCCCCTGATGGGGGTCATCCCCATGCTGCTGCCCCTGTGCGCCGTGGCGGTGGCCACCCTGGAGGGGGCCACCGCCGGGGCCGGCTTCGGCCTGGCGGTGGGCATTTTGTATGACGCCATCACCCTGGAGGGTATCCCCGGCGCCATGACCTTCCTCATGGCCCTGCTGGGCCTGGGGGCGGGACTGCTGGCCCAGTACGCCCTGCGGCAAGACCTCATCGGCTGTCTCATCTGCTCCGCCCTGGCCCTTGGGGCCATCGACGCCATGCGCATGGGCATCCGCCTTTTGAACAGCGCCGCCCCCCTGGAGGCCATGGCTCTGGTGGCGGGGAAGGAAATTTTGTGGAGCCTGTGCTTCGTCCCCTTCATCTACCTGCTGTTCCGCTGGGTGTTCCGCCGGGTGCCCAAGGCCACCGTGCTGTGAGGGAGGACGCTATGGACGGAAAACAATTCCTGCGCCGCTCCCGGGTGGTGCTGATGCTCCTGGGGGTCATCCTGGCAGTCTTTGTTTTGGCCCTCTACGATCTGCAGGTGGTCCAGGGGGCCTACTACCGGGAACAGTCCACCCGAAAGATCGCCAACACCGAGACCGTTCAGGCCGCCCGGGGGGAAATTTTAGACCGCTACGGCCGGCCCCTGGTGACCAACCGGGCCAGCTACCAGGTGACCCTGGACGCCAGCCTTATGGGGGACACCCAGAAGCGCAACAGCACCCTCCTTTCCCTTCTGGAGGTCTGCGGCGAGCAGGGCCAGGAGTGGAACGACAGCCTGCCCATCACCGCCGCTCCCCCCTTCCGCTTCACCACCGACGAGCCCTTTCAGACCCAGTGGGAGACCGGGGAGGGAGAGGTCAAGACCGCCGACACCCGGCTTTTCCAGCTTGCCAAGACCCTGCGGCTGAAAACCGTCACCGCCGACGCTACGGCCCAGGACACCGTGTGGGCCCTGCGGACATATTTTGAGGTTGACGAGACCCTGGACGAGGCCCGGGGCCGGGCCCTGGTGGGGGTGCTCTACGAGCTGACCCTCCGCTCCAAGGACGTGGTGCGCACCGGCTATACCTTTGCCGAGGATGTGGACATCGCCTTCATCACCGCCGTGAAGGAGCGGGGCCTGGCGGGGGTGAAGATCGATACCGTCACCGTCCGGGAATACGCCACCGCCTCGGCGGCCCATCTGTTGGGCCAGGTGGGCCCCATCACTTCGGAAAACTGGGACTACTACCGGGAAAAGGGCTACTCCATGAACGACACCGTAGGCGTGGACGGAGCGGAGCGGGCCTTTGAGGACATCCTTCGGGGCACCCCCGGCACCAAGGACGTGGAGCTCAACCAGAACGGCAAGGTGGTGGGGGAGAGCTGGCATGTGAGCAGCGAGACCGGTGAAGTCCAGGCCCCCCAGCCGGGAGACAACCTGATGCTGACGGTGGATATCCGCCTTCAGGAGGTGGTGGAGGAGGCACTGGAGCGCCACGTGCCCACCATGACCGACGAGACCGAGGGGGCCGCCTGCGTCATCACCGACATGACCGGCGGGGTGCTGGCCTGCGCCTCCTACCCCTCCTTTGACCCGGCCACCTACCGCAAGAATTACAACGACCTGGCCCAGGACCCCCTGAAGCCCATGCTCAACCGGGCCCTGCAGGGCCTCTACGCCCCCGGCTCCACCTTCAAGATGGCGGTGGCGGCGGGCGCCCTGGAGGAGGGGGCCATCACCCGGACGGAGAAAATTCAGGACACCGGCCGCTACAAGCACTACGACCGCATCGAGGATCAGCCCATGTGCTGGTACTTCCGTCAGTACGGCGGCACCCACGGCTGGGTCAATGTGTCCGAGGCCATCCGGGACTCCTGCAACGTATTTTTCTATGAGACCGGCCTGCGGCTGGGCATCGACGGCATCGGCCAATACGCCTCCCTCTTCGGCCTGGGGGAGTATACCGGCCTGGAGCTTTACGAGGAGAAGGGGGAGGTGGCCGGCCCCGAGACCAGCAAGCGCCACGAGCAGCCCTGGTACGAGGGGGACACCATGTACGCCGCCATCGGACAGGGCAACACCAAGGTGACCCCCATCCAGCTGGCCAACTATGTGGCCACCCTGGTCAACGGCGGCCACCACTACCCCACCCACCTGAAAAAGACGGTGAAGTCCAACGACTTCTCCCAGGTCATCGAGGAATACCAGCCTGTGGCCCGGGACGAGATTGGCCTGGACGAGGAGAACATCGCCGCCATCAAGAAGGGCATGGGCATGGTGGCCAGCGAGGGCTCCGCCGCCTGGTACTTCAAAGACCTGCCGGTGAAGGTGGGGGCCAAGACGGGTACCGCCCAGGTCTCCCGCAACAGCGAGGCCCACGCCATCCTGGTGGCCTTCGCCCCCTACGACGACCCGGAGATCGCCATCTCCATCGTGGTGGAGCACGGCGGCTCCGGCACCTCGGTGGCCGCCATCGCCGCGGAGATCTTAGACAACTATTTCTCCTCCCGGGACGTGATGGACGCCCCGGCGGTGGAGAACACCATGGCCCGCTGAAAATCACCCAGAAAGAGTGATATACCTTGCAGACAGAAACTCTAAAGACCCCATATTGGTTTGACCCCGGCGACCCCCGCTGCAAAAGCCCCTACGGGGCGGCCCCCTCGGGCACGGCGGTGGTCTTTACCCTGCGGCCCAAGCGGGCCGAGGCCTTTGTCCGGGCAAGGCTCACCGCCCGGTGGGAGTTCGACGGCGGCAAGGTCACCGCCCTGGACTTGCCCTGGACGGGGCTGGAGGGTGACCGGGACCTCTTTTCCGCAGCGCTGGAGCTGGGGGACTATGTGGGCCTTATCTGGTACTCCCTGCGCCTGGAGCGGTGGGACGGCTCCGCCGTGGAGACCGGGACTTACCAGCTCACGGTCTACGACGGGAAAGAGTCCGTCCCCGCCTGGTTCGGGGAGGGGGTCACCTATCAAATTTTCCCCGACCGCTTCTGCCGCCTCACCATCCCCGACCCCGCCGGCATGGCGGGGGGTCGGACCGTACACCAGAGCTGGGAGGAGGAGCCGGAGTACCGCCCCGACAGCAAGGGGGAAATTCGCAACCGGGACTTTTTCGGCGGCAGCCTCCCCGGCGTGACGGAGAAGCTCCCCTATTTAAAGAGCCTGGGGGTGGAGACCCTCTACTTCTGTCCCATCTTCGAAGGGCCGGAAAACCACCGCTACGGCGCGTCGGACTACGAAAAAATTGACCCCATGCTGGGCACAAAGGAGGACTTCACCCGCCTGTGCGCCGCCGCCCACAAGCTGGGGATGCGGGTGATGCTGGACGGGGTGTTCAACCACACCGCCTTTGTGTCCAAGTACTTTAACGGCGACGGCTCCTACCCAAGCCTTACCCCCGGCGCCCACCAGAGCGAAAGCTCCCCCTACCGGGACTGGTTCTACTTCCAGCACTGGCCCGACCAGTACGCCTCCTGGTGGGGCATCTACTCCCTGCCCACCACCAACAAGCAGAGCGCAAGCTGGCTTTCCTACATCACCGGGGAGAATGGCGTCATCCGCTCCTGGCTCCGGGCGGGGGCGGACGGCTGGCGGCTGGATGTGGCCGACGAGCTGCCCGACAGCGTGGTCCACGCCATCCACGCCGCCGCCCGGGCGGAAAAGCCCGACGCCGTCATCATCGGCGAGGTGTGGGAGGACGCATCCAACAAGATCGCCTACGATGTGCGCCGCCATCACGTGCTGGGCGGCCACTGCGACGGGGTGATGAACTACCCCCTGCGAAGCGCCCTCACCGGCTTTCTGCTGGGGGGGGACGGGGCCTGGTTCCAGGCGGATATGGAGCGCCAGCGGCAGAATTACCCCCGCTGGGCCTTCTACTCCTCCATGAACTCCCTGGGCACCCACGACACCCTGCGTATCCTCACCCTCCTGGGGGAGGGCAGCGACAGGAAGGGGGACACCTCCCGGGACTGGCGGTGTGCCCACCGGCTGTCCCCGGAACAGCGGGCCGCAGCCGCGGCGCGGCTGAAGCTGGGCTCCCTGCTCCTCTATGCCTTCCCCGGCTCTCCCACCCTCTACTATGGGGACGAGGCGGGGATGGAGGGCTTTGAGGATCCCTTCAACCGGCGCGCCTTCCCCTGGGGGAAGGAGGACAAGGAGCTGACGGCCTGGTTCACCGCCCTGGGCAAGGCCCGGAGCACCCTGGAGCCTCTGCGCCGGGGGGAGCTTTCCTGGCTCCAATGCCGGGGCCGGACGGTATCCTTCCTCCGAACGCTGGAGGGAGAACAGCTCATCGCCGCCGTCAATGCCGGAGAAAAAGCCGCCTCCATCGACCTGCCCGACGGAAATGCCCTGCGCCTGCCCGCCATGTCGGGAAAGCTCCTGCGGTGGGAGGAGGGACAGCTCACCGAGCTGCTCCACACCTGAGAATTTCTTCCTTTTGTCGAAATTTTGTCCCTGGGGACTTTCCAATTTCCCCATTTCGTGATACCCTATGGATATCCTCCTATTAGAAGGTGACTGCTATGAAGCTGAAACGGATATGGGCCGGCCTTTTGTGTGCCGCCTGTCTTTTGACCACCCCCGCCCTGGCGGTGGAGAACCGCTATGTGGACATCGTGGGTGACGAGTGGTTCGCCCAGGCCGCTCTGGAGATGACCGAACTGGGGGCCATGACCGGCGTCTCCGACAACGAGTTCGGCCCCTACGAGCCGGTGACCCGGGCCACGGTGGTGACGGTGCTGTGGCGGCTCTTCGGCGCGCCGGAGGCCGATATCGACGAGCCCTTCACCGACGCCAAAGACTCCTGGTATGAGACTGCCGCCGCCTGGGCCAAGGCCACGGGCCTTGCGGGAGGCTATGAGGACGGCTCCTTCGGCGGCGAGGACTACATCACCCGGGAGCAGCTGGCGGTGTTCCTCTACCGCTACGCCGCCCTCTCCGGCCAGCCCATCGCCTCCGCCCCCCTGGGGCTCTTCACCGACGCCGACCAGATCTCCGACTGGGCCGCTGACGCGGTGCGCCACACGGCGGGGGCCGGCATCCTGCAGGGGGACGAGGGCTGGTTCCACCCCCAGCTTATCGCCAACCGGGCGGCCCTGGCCGTCACCCTCCAGCGGATGCTCACTCCCGCGGCGGGATGACCGCGGCGGACGAACAGGGTTTTCTGTCGGAATTTGTGTCCAGTTTGGAAACATTTTGTGAAACCTTTCATAACTTGCTTGACGAATGGATCCATTTTGCGATATGCTTCCTTCAAAGTCAGAATACCACGGAAAAGAAGGTTTTAGCATGGATCACATTTTGATGTATTACCTCCGGGTGAGCCAGCACCTCTCCCAGCAGTTCCGGACCCACCTGGGAAAGCTGGAGCTTACCTTTCCCCAGGCCCTGGCCCTCAGCACCCTCAACGACCAGGGCTCCATGCCCATCAGCAAGCTGGCAGAGCTCACCGGCAGCGCCAACTCCACCATCTCCGGGGTCATCGACCGGCTGGAGAAGCTGGGCCTGGCCAAGCGGGAGCG
Source organism: uncultured Pseudoflavonifractor sp. (assembly GCA_947425785.1). GTDB lineage: Bacteria > Bacillota > Clostridia > Oscillospirales > Oscillospiraceae > Vermiculatibacterium. The sequence goes on from CANEAY010000003.1 coordinate 100,273, forward strand.
CTCCGAGCAGGACCGCCGGGTGATCTACGTGGCGGTCACCGACAAGTACCGCAAGCTCCAGGGCAAGGCGGAGGCCGGGGTCAACCAGTATTTTGACCGGCTTTTGAGCAGCCAGCTCACCGCCGCAGAGCGGGAGACCGTGGCCCAGGGCCTTCAGCTTTTGGACAAGGCTCTAACCTCCTCTGAGGAGAAAGCGGACGAAAAAGCGGGGAAAAAGTGAAAGAACTATAAAAATATCAAATTTTCTCTTCCAAATTTTGCTTTTTGTGATATAATGGCCGCGAACGGCTTATTATAATGAAGCGCTTTACGATATCACAGCCGTTCCCGGCTGTGATATCGTGCTATACGGACATTTTTACGCAAAGGGGGCAAAAGGCTTGCGCTCTAATTACGGCTATGATTCTTACCGGGGACGTTCCAAGACCCGCTCGATCCTCATGGCGCTCATCGTCATCCTGCTCATCGTCCTCATCCTGGCGGTAGCCGCCTTCTTCCTGCTTCAGGACCACATCTATTACGGGGACGACGGCAAGGCCCACATCGACCTTCCCTCCTTCCTCCAGCGGGAGGAGAGCGAACCCACCCCCAGCCCCGTCCAGACCCAGAACATCATCATCGTCACCCCGGAGCCTACGCCGGAACCCACCCAGGAGCCTCTGTTCTGCCCCGTGGCCCTGCCCCGCTCCGCCCTCACCGACGGCACCGCCGCCGGCCTGGTAAAGCAGGCGGAGGGCACCGCCGCCCTCTTTGACATGAAGGACGACGAGGGCACCCTGGGCTATATCTCGGCGCTGCCCCAGGCCATCTCCGCCGGGGCCTCCGCCGCCGCTCCCGGCCTCAACGAGGCCATCGGGGCGCTCAACAGCACCGAGGGGCTCTACACCGTGGCCCGGGTGGCCTGCTTCCGGGACAACCTGGTGCCCAAGATGAACAACACCCTGGCCCTGCGCTCCCCCATCGGCAACTGGCGGGACAGGGAGGTGATCCGCTGGCTCAGCGCCGAGGTGGACGAGGCCGGGGACTACCTGGCAGGGATCTGTCAGGAGCTGGCAGCCCTGGGCTTTGACGAGATCCTGCTGGACTACGCCGGCTTCCCCACCGCCCTGGACGGCGACCTCGCCAACCTGGTGGTGGGCGACCGGTATGAGCCCACCGAGCTCACCGCCGCCGTGGAGGGCTTCTACAATAAGATGGAGAAGGCCCTAAAAGATCACCCCGATGTGAAGCTGTCCATCACCACCTCCGCCGCCGTATTTACCGAAGGGGAGGATGAGAGCGGTCAGACCCTGGAGCTGCTGGGCCGCTATGCCGGCCGGATCTATGTCCCCGCCCCCGAGGACGCCGCCCAGGCCCAGAGCTATGCCCAGGCCCAGGAAAAGCTGGGGGCGGAGATGCCCCTGCCCGTATTCACCACGGAGGGCTACGACCCCTCCGCCGGCTCCATGGGGGGACAGCTCCTCTCTCCAAAGAACTGAACCTTGCCACAGTCAAAAGCGTCGACTCCCGATCCTTCGGGTGTCGGCGCTTTTGTGCTTTTTCTACAAAAACGCCTATGAAGAAATATGTAAAAGTGTAAATTTATCTTGAATTAAACTCATCATTCGGGTATGATAGAGAATAGCAAACATTCCCAATGAAACCGACTATTTTTAGCGCAAAAGGCGGTGAGACGATGTCTATGGACATGATCAAACAGGTCACTGACAGCGAACAGCAGGCCAAGGAACGGCTGGCCCAGGCCCAGTTGGAGGCCAAGGCTCTGGTGGAGCAGGCCCGCAAGGACGGCGAGGCCGCCCTGGAGGAGGCCAAAAAGGCCGCCGCGGCCCAGGCCAAGGCCCTCCTGGCCCAGGCGGAGGCCGCCGGCCAGGAAAAGACCCGCCAGACCCTGGCCGAATACGCGGCCGACTGCCAGGCCCTGAAGGAACGTTCACAGGCCAAGCTGAACCAGGCCGCCAAAGTGATCGTGGGAAAGGTCGTGAGAGGCTGAAATGTCCATCGTAACCATGAAACGGCTGCGGCTCATTGCCCTGCAGTCCGACCGGGAGGCCATTTTCAAGGGCCTCCAGCGGCTGGGCTGTGTGCAGGTGGACGAGCAGCCCCCCGACCAGACCGACCCCGTCTGGGGGAGTCTGGAGCGCCCCGACGATGCCGCCCTGGCCCAGGCCAGGCAGCGGCGGGAGCTGGGCCAGCAGGCCCTGGAGCTTTTGAAGCGCTATGGCGGGGATAAGGCCGGCGGCCTTATCCCCCGGCCCGAGGTGAGCCCGGGACAGTTTTTCGACGACGGGGCCTACGCCCGGGCGGAGACTGCCGCCCGGGAGCTGTGTGCCATCCAGCAGGAGCTCTCCGCCCTGGCCTCCCAGCTGGGCAAGCTCCAAAGCCAGCGCTCCTCCCTGGCGCCCTGGCTGGAGCTGGACGTGCCCCTGGAGACCACCTCCACCCAGGCGGTGACCACCCTCTTCGGCAGCGTCCCCACCTCGGTGGATCTGCCCGCCCTGGCCGGCGCCCTGGGAGAGCTGTGCGTGCTCACTCCCGCGGGAAAAGACGCCGGGGCCCAATACTTCTTCCTTCTGTGCCACAAGAGCGTGGAGCGGGAGGTGGTGGAAGTGCTGCAAAGTATGGGCTGCACCCGGACGGTGTTCCGTGACCTGGCGGGCACCGCCAGAGAGAACGACCTGCGGCTCCAGAAGGCCATAGAGGAGAACGAGGCCAAGACCCAGGCCCTCACCCTGCGTATCGCGGCCATGGAGGAGCAGGGGGGCGCCCTGCGGATGTTCGTGGATCGCGCCCAGCAGGAAGTCCGGCTGGAGGAGGCCAAGAGCCGCCTTTGGGACACAGGGGAGACCTTCTGCCTCACCGGCTGGCTCCCCGCCGAGGACGAGGGGAAGGTCAAGGCCCTGCTGGACGGCTTCTGCCACGCCTGGGAGGTCACCGACCCCACCGAGGAGGAATACCCCCAGGTGCCGGTGAAGCTGAAAAACGGCAAGCTCACCGCTCCCATGAGCATGGTCACGGAGATGTACTCCCTGCCCGCCTATGGCTCGGTGGACCCCAACCCCCTGATGGCCCCCTTCTTCATCCTCTTCTACGGCATGATGATGGCGGACATGGGCTACGGGCTTGTGATGATGCTGGTCTCCATCATCTCCATCAAGCGTTTGAAGCCCAAGGGCCCCACCATGCGGCACATGATGCCCCTGCTGGGCCTGTGCGGCGTGAGCACCTTTATCTGGGGCGCCCTCACCGGCGGCTTCTTCGGCGACCTGCTGCCCCAGATGGCCATGCTCATCGACCCCAACACCACCTTCACCCAGATGCCCGCCCTCTTCTCCCCTCTGGACGACGCGGTGCCGGTGCTCATCGGTTCCCTGGTGCTGGGTGTGTGCCAAATTTTCGTGGGCATGGCGGTGAGTATGCGCCAGAAGATCAGGCGCGGGGAGGTCATGGCCGCCCTGTGCGGCGAGGGGGCCTGGTACCTGGTGTTCCTGCTGGCGGGCACCGCCGCCGCGGGGGCCATCCCCGTCAACACCGCCCTCATCGCCATTCTGGCGCTCCTTGTCCTCACCCAGGGCTACGGCAAAAAGGGCCTGGTGGGCAAGATCGTGGGCATCGGCGGCTCCCTCTACAATAACATCACCGGCTATTTCAGCGACATTTTGTCCTATTCCCGCCTCATGGCCCTCATGCTGGCGGGGGCGGTGGTGGCCCAGGTGTTCAACCAGCTGGGCGCCATGACGGGGAATGTGGTGGCCTTCTTCCTCATCGCCATGATCGGCAACGCCCTGAACTTCGCCCTCAATGTCCTGGGCTGTTACGTCCACGACATGCGCCTTCAGTGCCTGGAGTTCTTCGGCCGGTTCTACGAGGACGGCGGCAAGGCCTTCCAGCCCCTGGATATCACGACTCAATACGTTGACGTACAAGAATAAAAAGGAGGAAATTTGTTATGTCGTTCATTGATTCTATCGGTGGTCTCGCCCTGGCCCTGTTGGGGGCCGGTCTGGCCGTGGGCCTCTCCTGTGTGGGCTCCGCCAAGGGCACCGGCATCGCCGGTGAGGCCGGTACCGGCCTTCTCAGCGAGGATCCCTCCAAGTCCGGCAAGGTCATGGTGCTCCAGCTCCTCCCCGGCACCCAGGGCCTTTACGGCATGGTGGTGTTCTTCTTCGCCATCGCCCGCATGGGCCTCATGGGCGGCAGCTTTGACGCCCTCTTGAGTATGTCCGTCACCCAGGGCATGGCCTACTTCGTGGCCTGCCTGCCCATGGCGCTGGGCGGCCTTCTCTCCGCCATCGCCCAGGGCCGCGTGGCCGCCGGCTCCATCAATATCCTGGCCAAGAAGCCCGACGACTGGTCCAAGGGCCTTCTGCTGTGCGGCATCGTGGAGTTCTACGCCATTTTGTCCCTGCTGGCCTCCATGCTGATGCTCCTGCAGTTCTGATCCCACAGGAAGGGGATTTCATATGAACGGATTAGACCAGATCAAAGCGCGCATCGCCGCTGACGCCCAGGCCCAGGCCGACGGCATCCTGGCCGAGGCCAGGGCGCAAGCAGGCGCCATCCGCTCCGACTACGACCGGCAGGTACAGGCCCTCACCCAGGCCGCCCTGGAAAAGGGCCGCCTGGACGCCGCCGAGCAGGAGCAGCGGCTGGAGAACCTGGCCGCCCTGGAGGGCCGCAAGCAGATTTTGGCCGCCAAGCAGGAGATGCTGTCCGCCGCCTTCGACAAGGCTCTGGAGCAGCTGCTGAGCCTTCCCGAGGAGGAGTATGTGGAGCTTTTGAGCGACCTGTGCGTCAAAGCCGCCGTCACCGGCCGGGAGGAAGTCCTTTTCTCCCAGCGCGACCGGGACAAGGTGGGCAAAAAGGTGGTGGCCCGGGCCAACGAGAAGCTGGCCAAGCAGGTGGCCCCCAAGCTCCCCGAAGAGCTGTCCTCCTCCACCGCCGGGGCCATCCTGGACAAGGTGGTCACCGTCGGCTCCGCCCTGCTCTCTGGCACCGGGATGCTCACCGTGGCCGAGGAGACCCGGCCCATCCAGGGCGGCTTCATCCTGATGAGTGAGGGCGTGGAGGTCAACTGCGCCTTTGAGACCCTGGTGCGCCTGTCCCGCTCCCAGCTGGAGCGGGAGGTGGCCGCCATCCTCTTCGAAACGCCCTGACCGGCGGGAAGGAGGACATTTTGAAAGACACCGATTATCTCTCCATTTCCGCCCGTGTCCGGGCCATGGAGAACAGCCTTCTCACCAGAGAGCGCCGGGAGCGGATGCTGGAGGCCCGCAGTGATGAAGAGTGTGCCAAGGTCATCACCGAGTGCGGCTACGCCGAGCCGGAGAACCTCTCCGCCGCCGCCGTCAACGCCGTGCTTTCCAAGGCCCGGGTGGAGCTCTTCCGCGAGCTGAAGGACGCCGTTCCCCAGCCCTCCCTGGTGGAGGTATTCCAGATCAAGTACGACTACCATAACGCCAAGGCCCTCCTCAAGGCCGAGGCCCTGGGAGACGACGCCGGGCGGCTGCTCATGGACGGCGGGCGCTACGACCCCCAGACCCTGGCGGAGGATTTCCACCGGGGCGACCTGGGCGCTGTGAGCCCCGCCTTCCGCAAGGCGGTGGAGAAGGCCCACCCCCTCCTGGCCGAGGGACATGACCCCCAGCGTGCCGACCTTGTCCTGGACGCCGCCTGCTACGCCGAGATGGCCCAGGCCGCCAAGGACAGCGGAAGCCCCTTTTTGCAGGGCTACGTGCGCCTTTGCGTGGACGCGGTGAATCTCCGCTGCGCCGTGCGCTGTGCCCGGCTGGGGGCCGGGGCCGACCTGCTGGGCGAGAGCCTGCTGCCCGGCGGCAATGTCTCCCCCTCCGCCGTGGCCGCCGCCAAGGGCGGGGAGCTTGCCAGGCCCTTCGCCGCCTCCCCCCTGGAAACCGCCGCTCAGCTGGGCGCAAGCCTTGCCGCCCCCGGCGCCGGGAGCCTCACCCCCTTTGAGCGCGCCTGCGACGACGCCCTCACCGCCTACCTCTCCCAGGCCCGGCGGGTCTCCTTCGGAGAGCAGCCAGTGGTGGGCTACCTGTGCGCCAGAGAGGCGGAGGCCACCGCCATCCGCACCATCCTCTCCGGCCGTCAGGCGCTCTTGAAGGCCGAGGCCATCCGAGAAAGGCTGCGTGAGAGCTATGTCTGAATATAAGATCGCCGCCCTGGGCGACCGGGACAGCGTCCTGGGCTTCCGGGCCCTGGGATTGGACGTATTCCCCGTGGAGGACGTGGAGGAGGCCAAGGCCGCCCTCCGGCGGCTTGCCAGGGAGAACTACGCCATCGTCTACCTCACCGAGGGCTGCGCCAAGGACATGGCGCCGGAGATCGCCCGGTACAAGGACGCCCTCACCCCCGCCGTCATCCTCATCCCCGGCAGGGAGGGGAGCCTGGGCATCGGCATGGACGCCGTCAAGACCGCCGTGGAGCGGGCTGTAGGCGCAGATATCCTGTAAGAGAATACCTTTTAGAAAGGTTGTGGCATTTTGAGCGGAAAAGTTGTGAAGGTCTCCGGCCCGCTGGTGGTGGCCACCGGCCTTGCTGACGCCAACATGGCCGACGTGGTGCGTGTGGGCCCCCAGCGGCTCATCGGAGAGATCCTTACCATGAACGGCGACTCGGCCTCCATCCAGGTCTACGAGGAGACCTCCGGCCTTGGCCCCGGCGCCGACGTCATCACCACCGGCGCCCCCCTCTCGGTGGAGCTGGGCCCCGGCATGATCGAGAACATCTACGACGGCATCCAGCGGCCTTTGGAGGAGATCGTGAAGGCCGCCGGGGCCAACATCACCCGGGGCATCGAACTGCCCGGCCTCAGCCGGGAGAAGAAGTGGGAGTTCACCCCCACGGTGAAGGCGGGAGACAAGGTGGTAGGCGGCGACGTCATCGGCACCGTGCCCGAGACCGTCTCCGTCCTCCACAAGATCATGGTGCCCCCCCGTTTGAGCGGCGAGATTTTGTCCATCCAGGCTGGTGAGTACACTGTCACCGAGCCGGTGGGCATCCTGCTGGACGACAAGGGGGAGCGCCACGAGCTGAAGCTCATGCAGACCTGGCCGGTGCGTGTGGGCCGCCCCTATAAGCACAAGTACCCCCCCAAGACCCCCCTCCTCTCCGGCCAGCGCATCGTGGACGCCATGTTCCCTGTGGCCAAGGGCGGCACCGCCGCCATCCCCGGCCCCTTCGGCTCCGGCAAGACGGTGATGCAGCACGCCCTGGCCAAGTGGTCTGATGTGGATATCGTCATCTACATCGGTTGCGGCGAGCGGGGCAACGAGATGACCGACGTGCTCCGGGAGTTCCCCGAGCTGGTGGATCCCCGCAACGGCGAGCCCCTGATGAAGCGGACAGTCCTCATCGCCAACACCTCCGATATGCCCGTGGCCGCCCGTGAAGCCAGTATCTACACCGGCATCACCATCGCCGAGTATTTCCGTGACATGGGCTACGACGTGGCCGTCATCGCCGACTCCACCTCCCGCTGGGCCGAGGCCCTCCGGGAGATGTCCGGCCGTCTGGAGGAGATGCCCGGCGAGGAGGGCTACCCCGCCTACCTGTCCTCCCGCCTTAGCCAGTTCTACGAGCGGGCCGGCGTGGTGGAGTGCATGGGCTCCGACGAAGAGCGCCGGGGCTCCCTCACCGCCGTGGGCGCCGTCTCCCCGCCCGGCGGCGACCTCTCTGAACCGGTGAGCCAGGCCACCATGCGTATCGTCAAGGTCTTCTGGGCCCTGGACGCCTCCCTGGCCTACCGGCGGCACTTCCCCGCCATCAACTGGCTCAACTCCTACTCCCTCTACCTGGACTCCCTGAAGCCCTGGTATGACGAGAACCTGGGGGAGCAGTTCATGCGCAACAGGGACCGGGCCATGGCCATCCTCCAGGAGGAGGCCAGCCTCAACGAGATCGTCCAGCTGGTGGGCAAGGACTCCCTCTCTCCGGGCGACCAGCTCACCCTGGAGACCGCCAAGATGCTCCGGGAGGACTTCCTCCAGCAAAACGGCTTCCTGGAGGTGGACTGGTACTCCAGCTACGAGCGCCAGGACAAGATGCTCCAGATGATCCTGGACTACGACAAGCTCTGCCGCGCCGCCATCGCCAAGGGTGCCCGGACTGCCGACCTCTTTGAGATCCCCTTCCGGGAGAAGATGGGCCGGGCCAAGACGGTGCCCGACGAGAGCTTCCCCACGGTCTACGCCGAAATGGCCCGTGAGATGGAGACACAGATCGACGCCGCCGTCGTGAAGGGAGGCGAGGACGCATGATCCGTGAATATAAGACGATCCAGGAGGTCAACGGCCCCCTGATGATGGTGCGCAAAGTCCAGGGCGTCACCTATGACGAGCTGGGCGAGATCGAGCTGCCCAATGGCGACATCCGCCACTGCAAGGTGCTGGAGGTCAACGGGGAAAACGCGGTGGTGCAGCTCTTTGAGCCCTCTGCCGGCATCAACCTGGCCGATTCCAAAGTCCGCTTCCTGGGCCACCCCCTCCAGCTGGGCGTGTCCTCGGAGATGCTGGGCCGGGTCTTCAACGGCATGGGAGCGCCCATCGACGGCGGAGCCGACATCCTCCCCGACGAGTACCGGGACATCAACGGCCTGCCCATGAACCCGGCGGCCCGGGACTACCCCAACGAGTTCATCCAGACCGGCATCTCCGCCATTGACGGCCTCAACACCCTGGTCCGTGGCCAGAAGCTGCCCATCTTCTCTGGCTCCGGCCTGCCCCACGCCGCCCTGGCGGCCCAGATCGCCCGGCAGGCCAAGGTGCTGGGGGACGAGGGGGCCAACTTCGCCGTGGTCTTCGCCGCCATCGGCATCACCTTTGAGGAGTCCAACTACTTCGTGGAGGAGTTCCGCCGCACCGGCGCCATCGACCGCACGGTGCTCTTCACCAACCTGGCCAACGACCCCGCCGTGGAGCGTATCGCCACCCCCCGGATGGCCCTCACCGCCGCGGAGTACCTGGCCTTTGAGAAGAATATGCACGTGCTGGTCATCCTCACTGACATCACCAACTATGCCGAGGCCCTGCGGGAAATTTCCGCCGCCAAGAAGGAAGTCCCCGGCCGCCGTGGCTACCCCGGCTACCTCTACACCGACCTGGCCACCATGTATGAGCGGGCGGGCCGCCAGCTGGGCAAGGCGGGCTCCATCACCATGATCCCCATCCTCACCATGCCCGAGGACGACAAGACCCACCCCATCCCCGACCTGACGGGCTATATCACCGAGGGCCAGATCATCCTCTCCCGGGAGCTGTTCCGCCGTGGCGTGAACCCGCCCATCGACGTTCTCCCCTCTCTCAGCCGCCTGAAGGACAAGGGCATCGGCGAGGGGAAGACCCGGGCCGACCACTCCGGCGTTTTGAACCAGCTCTTCGCCGCCTACTCCACCGGCAAGGAGAACAAGGAGCTCATGTCCATTCTGGGCGAGGCCGCCCTCAGCCCCACCGACCTTCTCTACGCCAAGTTCGCCGACGAGTTTGAGCAGCGCTACGTCTCCCAGGGCCCCGACGAGAACCGCTCCATTGAGGAGACCCTGACCATCGGCTGGGAGCTTCTCTCCATCCTGCCCAAGGCGGAGCTGAAGCGGATCAAGACCGAGTTCATCGAGCAGTACCTTCCCCCCTCCGGGGACGTGTCATCCCTAAGCGGCGGAGCCGCTAAGGGCTGACCAGCCAAAAAGGAGGGATAACCCATGCCCGTTTTGAACGTGAACCCCACCCGCCAGGAGCTCAACCGGCTCAAGACCCGCCTGCGCACCTCCGTCCGGGGCCACAAGCTCCTTAAGGACAAGCGGGACGAGCTGATGAAGCAGTTCATGGACGTGGTGCGGGAAAACCGGGCCCTGCGCCGGAAGGTGGAGGAGGGCCTCACCCGGGCCAACACCGCCTTTGCCGCCGCGGCGGCGGTCATGTCCCCGGAAATGCTGGAACAGGCCATCCTCTACCCCCGGGAGTCGGTCTCCCTGGAGATGGGCTTCCAGAACGTGATGAGCGTCAACGTGCCCATCTATTCCTTCCACACCACCGGCTCCGCCGAGGGCTCCGCCGCCCCCTACGGCTTCGCCGCCACCAGCGGTGAACTGGACGACGCCGTGGAGGCCCTCTCCCAGGTCTTTCAGGATATGCTCCGCCTGGCGGAGATTGAAAAGACCTCCCAGCTCCTGGCCCAGGAGATCGAAAAGACCCGCCGCCGGGTCAATGCCCTGGAATACGTGAAGATCCCCCAGATGGAGGAGACCATCAAGTATATCACCATGAAGCTGGACGAAAATGAGCGTGCCAGCACCATCCGTCTGATGAAGGTGAAGGATATGCTCCTCAAGGAGGCCATCCAGGAGCGGCGGGAGGAGGACGCCAAAGCCGTCCGCACCTCGGCCGACGCCGGCCCCACCCAGGTATGATACAGAAAAGAGCCTTGGGGGATGTTTCCCCAAGGCTCTTTTCTCTACCCCCGTCCAAAAAGGCATTTTATCGTTAAAGTATTGACAGACTGCCGCATAAGGAATATAGTATTTACGATAACAATATGGATCAGTATTGTTAGGATATAAAAAGGAGGATATTACAATGAACAACGAAGTTTCCCGCCGCGACTTTCTGCGTAAGGCCGGCGTGGGCGTCCTGGGCGTGACCGCCATGACCCTCACCGGCTGCGCCGGAGCCGCCGCCCAGCCCACCAAGGCCGCCGACGCCGCCCCCGAGGCCACCGAGGCTCCCGCCTGGCCCTGGAAGTGGGAGGAGCTGGATCCCCAGGTCGCCCTGGAGAACGGCTACAAGGCTTTCTACAGCCACGGCGGATGCTGCGCCGGCGCTGTGGCCGCCATCGTGGAGACCCTGGCCGGCCAGCACGGCTATCCCTACAACCAGATCAACGCCAAGATGTTCGCCGACGGTGCCGGCGGTTACGGCGTGCAGAGCCTGTGCGGCTCCCTGGGCGGCGCCTGCGCCATGTTCGGCCTGTTCCTGGAGGGCGCCGACGCCAACGCCCTGCGCAACGAGCTGTACGAGTGGTACAAGGTCCGCCCCTTCCCCCAGTACCAGCCCGAGCTGACCTCCCCCGCTATGACCGTGGCCGATTCCGTGGAGTGCCGCGACTCCGTGGGCAAGTATATGGCCGCTACCGGCTTCACCATGGCCGACGACGGCCGGAAGGCCCGCTGCGCCGCCGTCACCGGCGAGGTCGCCGCCAAGGCCGCCGACCTGCTGAACATCCACTTTGGCTTCTACACCGAGCCCAAGATGCCCGTCATCACCGCTGATGCTCCCGCCGAGGAGGCCCTTGGCCCCAACGAGTACATCGGTGAGGGCAAGGGCTACGGCGGCACCATCAAGGTGAAGGTCACCATGGACGGCGACAAGATCGCCAACATCGAGGTGCTCAGCCACAGCGAGTCCGACGGCATCTCCGATCCCGCCTTCGCCCAGATCCCCCAGGCCATCCTGGACGCCCAGTCCGCCGACGTGGAGGCCGTCTCCGGCGCCACCCTGGCCAGCAACGGCATCATGGAGGCCGTGAAGGACGCTTTGAGCAAGGTGGGCAAGTAATTCACCCCCTTACCTATCCGCAAAGTCTTACATAAAAAAGGGACGAAGCTCATTCAGAGCTTCGTCCCTTTTTTACCGCTTCTCCATCCAGGCCCGCAGGGCCTGGGCGCTGTCCTGACAGCCCCTGGCCAGCTCCCGGTAGAGCTCGATGAGGCAGGGGTCGGAAGCGGCGTTGGCGGCGGCAAAAAACTGCAGGGCCATCCGCTGCTCCGCCTGGAACCGGCCCCGGAGCCGCAGAGCCAGGCCCTCATTGCTCATCCGGGGGGCGGCGGGGGAGGCATACCGCTCTCCCGCAATGAGGAACCGGGCGGCGGAGAGCCGTTTCGCCTGCTGCCGCTTCTCCCTGGCCAGGGCGGGCAGCAGCTCCTCCCGCCGCCACCGGCGGGCCAGTGCCTGGTAGGTCTGGGCCCCCTCCTCCACCCCGTCCAAAAGCCGCTCCAGGGCGGGGAGCTCCGCCGCGCTGGCCTCCCCCAGGCACACCGGCAGCGGGGCCTGCCCCATAGGCGCCATGGCCGGTACGGCGGGTGCGGGCGGCGGTACGGGGGCGGGCATGGGCGGCGGGTCAACGGTAAAGGGACAGTCGGGGCGGGGCTCCGGCATCACCCTCTGCCACACCCGCTGAAAGGCGGCCTGATCCAGCGTCCTGGTCTGAAGCTCTTCCATGGCGAATTCCTCCCTGAAGTTCATTTTCTCTCCATTCTATGCTCTGCAGGAAAAAATGGAACGGAAAGGGAGCAAAAAAGGGTTGACAAGCAGGCGAAGTTTGGATATAATAGCTTCTGCGTCTGGACGATTAGCTCAGCTGGTATGAGCATCCGCTTGACGTGCGGGAGGTCACAGGTTCAAGTCCTGTATCGTCCACCAAAAAAGAAGCGCTGAGCACCGCCCTGTGAGGGAGCTTGGACTGCAGCGAAGCCGAGGGACAAGGCCGAATGGCCTTGGACACCAGGCTGAGGCGAAAGGAAAGCGACCGAACGACAGGGCAAGCGAAGCGTGACAAGTCAGCGCCGGGTCAAACCGGCCGACGTGCGGGCGTAGCTCATCTGGTAGAGCGCCACCTTGCCAAGGTGGAGGTAGCGAGTTCGAGCCTCGTCGCCCGCTCCAAACTCTGGAACCCAAATGGTTCCAGAGTTTTTCTTTTTATCTTGTCTGACCCTCTCCTCCATGTAAAAAAGCAGGTCACCCACATAGGATGACCTGCTTTTTTATTTCTCTCTTCTCAATCCGCCAGATTCTGGCAGTAGCGCATCAGAATAGTGGCCACCTGGGCCCGGCTGGCTCTGCCGCCGGGGGCGATGGTGCCGTCTCCCATGCCGGAGATAAGGCCCACGCCCACCGCCCAGCGCAGGGGCTCCACCGCGTAGTCGGAGACGCTCCCCGCGTCCACAAAGCCGCCCAGGTCGCCCCGCACCGTGGTGTCCAGCCCCTTCTTGCCCGCGTAGCGGTAGAGGATGGCGGCCAGCTGCTCCCGGGTGATGGAGTCGTTGGGGCCGAAGCGGCCCTCCGCCCCCTCGCCGTAGCCGCTGACGATGCCGTTCTGGGACGCCCAGCCCACCGCGCCGGTGTAGTACTCGCCCACAGGCACGTCGGTAAAGCTGGACAGCTCCGCCTGGGGGGTGCCCTCCAGCCGGTGGAGGATGGTGACGATCATCCCCCGGGAGGTGTCCATATCCGGGGAGAACTGGTTCTCGTCGGTACCCTTCATCATGCCGCTTTCAAAGACATAGTGGACGGACTCATGGTACCAGTCGCTCTCCACCACGTCCCGGAAATTCATGTCGATGTGCTCCAGACCCGTCCAGTGGAAGGAGGCGGTGACCTCCACATCGGCGGCGGGCATGGTGAAGGTGAAGCGGTTCCCGCCCACGTCGGTGAGGGACATCTCCTTCCCCCTGGAGCTGGTGACCTTGAGCTTTTCCAGGGCGTAGCGGTTCTCCGGCTCCACGGTGAGGGTCACCATGGCCCGGGCCGCCGCCTGGGTCACATCCGCCTTCACCACCCCGTGCCGGGCGGAGGAGACCCGCACCCGGTAGCGGTCCGGCTCGTCGTCATCGTCGTCACTGCCGGCGCTCTGCTGCAGGCTGGTGGAGACCGCCGCGGCGTTGGCCCCGGAGATGGCCTCCAGCTCCCGGTTGAGGAGGGTCACCGTGACCGAGGAGGGCATGGTGAAGGACTTGCTCACCGTCAGGGTGCCCAGGGGCAGCACCCCCTTTTCGTTCAGGGGCTTCTGGGCCGTCAGGTACACAATGACCCGGGTGCTCTTGTCGGAGCTCTCCACCCGGCAGTTGGGGCTGTATGTCTCCCCATCATCGGGAGAGAAGCTGGCCGTGACGCCACCCGGCAGGGTCAGCTCCAGCTGCACGCCGTAGACGCTCTCCTCCCCCAGCCCCTGAAGGGTGAGGGTGGCGGCATTGCCGCCGCTGTTCATCTGATAGGTCAGCCGCAGCTGGGCGGCAAAGGCGGGAACGGCCAGGCTCAAGACCAGAGCCAAAGTCAGTACAAGGGCGCTGAGGCGATTCCATTTTTTCATTTGCCGCTCCCCCCTTCCAGCACCACCACAGGCATATCCTCCTTGGTGCCGCCGGGGCTGCAGATCCAAAGGGTCTGGGCGGTGGTTCGCCGGCTGGAGGCGTCGTTGGGATCGTCGGTGCGGTAGAGGTTCACCCGGATCTGGCTGGGCAGGAGGTTGGTGGCGTCACAGTGGGAGCTCTCCCCCTGGAGCTGGGCCTCCTGCTGCACGTCGGGCACAAAGAGGAAGATGCCGTCGCTGATGTCGCACACCGGGCCCTGCTCCGGCACCTCGGCGAAGAGGTAGGCGCTGCCCGACATGGGCCGCTCCACCACCTCGTTCTCAACGGCATCGCCGTTGGCGTCGATGGCGGTGGAAGTGTAGCGGCCCTCCACCGTCAGGGTGTTGTACACCGGATCGCCCCGGTAGGTGCCCAGGATCACCAGGGTGTCCTTGGGAATGACCTCGGTGACCGTGTTGCCGTTTTCGTCCAGGGCGGCGTAGCTGTAGTCCGCCGACAGCAGGCCCATGGTGGCCCCCTCCAGGAAGGCCACGTCATCGCCGGGATAGGTGATGAGCTTCACATTCTCCGGCCGGATGCCCGCCGGGATGCCGGTGATGGTCACGGTCTTGGCGTCGTAAGTCCAGATGCGGGTGTCGCTCTGGGCCGCCCCCGGCATCTTGAAATAGCTGACAAAGCTCTCCTTGTCGTCCACCGCCTGGTTCTGGTCGGCGGCGAAGGTGCCGGTGAGGGCGGTGGTCTCCTTGCCCTCCTTGTCGGTGACCACCACGGTATAGCTGCCGTTGTTGGCCGCCAGGTTCTGGATCTTCAGGCCGGAGACGGCGGTCTCCTTCTTCAGGGTGATGACCACCGAGCCGTTCTTCACAGCAATGTCATACTCCGAGGGATCCACGGTCTTGTCATAGGCCACCCGGACCTCCCCGGCGCCGGCGGTGCCGACCCGGCTGCCCAGGGTGTCGTAGGCCACCACCTCATAGTAATAGGTGCGGTGGTTGCCGGAGCCGATGATGTCGGTGTAGGTAACGCTCTTGCCGGAACCGGCGCTGACAAAGGCCACAGAAGCCCCGTTGCGGCGGATCTCATAGCCCTGAAGATCCCCCTTCACCCCGGAGGCGTCGATGGAAATGACGATCTCGTTGTCCTTCCCCGCCGCCATGGCCGCCGAAGCCTTCACCGTTCCGGCGGCCCCGCCGGTGCCCGCCAGGCGGTTCCGGCGGCTCTGGTCGTTCAGGTACCAGACGGCCCGGCTCTCCGCCTGATAGCCCGCCAGGGTGGCCTTGGTCTTGTCGCTGAGGGTCATGCCCCAGCGGGTGAAGAACTCGGTCAAGTCCCGCTTGGCCACACCGGCGGCGGTGAGGGCCACCTTGTCGTCGTAGCTCTGGGCCCCGGCGGTATAGGTGCCCGCCTTCCAGGCTTTGAAGAACTTGTTGTAGAAGTCCAGGGGGGCGCCGCCGTCGTCATAGGCCAGGTGGAGCTGCCAGTAAAGGCCCAGCTGGGTGAACACGTCGTTGGAAGCGCCGGGGTAGCCCTGGGCCACCTTGGTAAATATCTGCTGGTACTTGCCGCTCTTCTCCAGCCGGGAGGCCAGGGTGTTCTCCTTGCCGTCCCAGGTCTGCACCATGATGGAGTAGATGTTGTTGGTGATCTCGGCCTTGCCCAGCTTGTCCATGTTGTGGCCGATCTCGTGGGCAATGCCCCAGCCGAAGAGCTGGTTGGCCCCGGCCCCGTCGGCCATCTTGGCGATGGGCCTGCCGGTGGCCATGCCGCCGCAGGAACCGTAGCCGATGCCGATGTGGCTCCCGGCGGCGTACATAAAGGCCCCGGCAAACATGGTCATGCAGCGGATATTCTGGCGGGAGACCATGTCGTTGTTCCCGTAGACATTGTCGATGCCCTGGGTCTGCTTGCAGATGGCCATGATATCCTCCCAGGCCAGGATATCGTCATAGAGGGCCTGCACCTTGTCCTCCCGGCTCCCCGCCCCCAGGGCGTTCTTCACCGGCAGGGCGGCCAGGGACAGGAGCACCACAGGGGTGGAGATCTCCGTCACATTGCGGTAGTCGCTGGTGGGACTTCCGATGGTCATGCCGCCCAGATAAGCGGTAAGCTCATCCACATAGGCCCCGATGACCTCCCGGCGGGCGGCCTCATCCAGGCTGTACCAATGGGCCAGCTCCAGAACAGGGATATCCACCCCCCGGCGGACGTGGAGCCTGATGTTGGCCCCGTTCTGGCCGCTGTAGGTGACATAGAGGCTGCCGCCGTTGTTGCCCGCCCGGCTGCCGATCTTGGGAATGGTGATGATGTTGCGGCCGTTCTCCAGAGTGCCCAAAGAGGTCTGCCAGGCGGAGACCTCGGCGTTGAACTGGGTGGCCCGGAGCTCCACCTTCTCTCCGGCGGGGATGCCCTGGGCGTAAATGGTGATCTCCCGGCCCGCCCCGGCGGTGACGCCCAGGGGCTGGAGGTCGCTGCCGGCCTGACCGTATCTGGCGCTGTCCGCGCCGTTGCTGCGGCTGTCCAGGCCGTTCAGGATAACGCCCTGGCTGGCCCCCTGCTCCAGCAGCTCCTGGGCCAGGGTCAGCTCATCGGCCAGGGTGTCCAGATTCAGATAATAGTTGCGCTCGTCCCCAGAAAGGCGGGTGCGCAGGGCCTCGATCTGCTCCAGGGTGACCCCCTGGGCCAGCTGGGTGTGGAGCTCGTCGGCAAAGAGGGCGCCGATCTCCCCCGGCAGGCTGTGGGCCGG
The DNA here is from genome assembly GCA_947425785.1 of uncultured Pseudoflavonifractor sp. Taxonomy (GTDB): domain Bacteria; phylum Bacillota; class Clostridia; order Oscillospirales; family Oscillospiraceae; genus Vermiculatibacterium. The sequence continues at coordinate 117,111 of CANEAY010000003.1, forward strand.
ATCATATTCCATGAACATCAGCTCGGAAAGGCTGACGGTGAGGTAATCCCTCTGCTCCGCCGCAAGGCTGACCTTGACCACTTTTTCCGCCGGGCCGAAGGGCAGGATGGCGAAGTTGGTCACAGCGCAGTTGCCCCGGAGGCTGGGCCAGGTGTCCACATCCCGGCCGGTGCCGCCGTTGTCCACGCCCCCGTTCTTGGGGTCGGGGACGATGAGGTGCCCGGCGCCCTTCAAGTCCTCTCCCTCATACCAGACCCGGACGCTGTAAGCCCGCAGGTTGGTGGGGTAGGTGCCGTCCAGCCGGGGCACCCAGATGGCGGCGGACAGGTCCACCGGCTCCTTGAAGGTGACCTCCACGTGCTCGTTGCTCCACCAGTTCTTGGCCGTCCAGGCGGTGCGGTAGTTGTTGTCGATCATATCCTGGAAGGTAAAGGTGCCGGTGTGGTTGGTGGCGTCAGCCAGGCGGATATCGCTGATCTTGCCGCTATCCAGGATGCCCAGGGTGGGGATCCCCTCCGGCCGCTCGTACTTCACTTCCTTGGGGGTACCCTCATAGATGGCGGAACGGGGGCCCTTGCCCACGTCGTTGCCCGCCACCACATAGATGGAGTAGGTCACGCCGTTCTCCAGGCCCTGGATGGTGGTGCTGGCCTGCTTGAGCTGGCCTCCCGCCTGGAGCCAGGAGTCCGCCCCCTTGACCTGATAGTAGACCTCATAATACTTGGCGGACTTGCCCTCCTTCCAGGACACGCCCAGGGCGTTCTCCAGGTTGGTGACATTCACCATGTCCACCTTGTCGGGAACGCTGGCGGGCCGGGGGGTCGCGGAACAGGGGTCGGAGGGCTTGCCCTCCCAGGTGCCGTCGGTGGCGGTGACGGTAAAGACATAGGTCTCGTTGTTCTCCAGGCCGGAGACCTTGGCCCGGGTCACGTCGGTGTGGAGCTCCTTGACCTGGGCGGCCTTCTGCTCCGGCCAGTAGAGCACCTTATAGCCGGACACGTTGGGCAGGGCGTTCCAGGTCAGGGTCACCATCTCGCTGCCCTCTTCCGCGCCCAGGCCCTTGACCTGGATGTTGGGGGCCACAGGCACTTCGGGGACGATGTCCTGGAGGAACTGAACGGCCTGGACGGCGGCATAGCCGCCCTCGGTCTTGGTCACGGTGACGGTGATCTTCTTCACCGGGATGCGCCGGCCCAGGTCGATGGTGATGACGTTGCTGCCGGGAACATTGGAAATGGCGTGGGCGCCGGCGGGGGGCGTGATGTCAAAAGCGCGCTCCTCCAGCTCGCCGTTGGCTCCCTCCACCTTCACAGTGCCGGCCAGCACGGCTCCCTCCCCCGCGGAGGAGAGGATGTCGATGGCCTGGGTATCCACCGTCTCGGAAAGGGGCAGGGGCACAACGATGTCCCCTTCAGCGCGGAAGGTGACGGTCTGCCCGTTGTCGGCGAAGATGTCCGCCAGCTCGCCCGTGGCCACGGTGCCCTCTGCCGCCAGCTCGGCGGCAATGGCGTCCAGATTGGCGGCCACCGTGATGCGGGCCGTCTCCCGCAGAACGGACTTGCCCTCGGCGTGGATGAGCCGGTCCACGTAGGCCAGATCAACGATGTCGATGGCCCCGTCCCCGTTCAGGTCGTACTGATAGAGCTCCTCCGGCCGGTGGGAGCCCAGCACGGCAGCCATGGCGGTGCGGTCGGCCTCATTCACCGCCCCGTCCCCGTTCACGTCGCCCAGGGTAAAGGTGGCGTCGCCGGTGCCTACCACCACGTGGCGGGAGTAGTCCCGCAGTTCAATATCCTTCTCTGTATAGGAGGTATAGCCCCGGCCGGAGAAGACCAGGGAGTAGCTTCCCTGGGGCAGGCCCTCAAAGGCCACCTCCAAAAAGCCGGGCCACTGGCCGCCGCCCAGCTCGCCCCCGTCCACCCCCTTGGGGGTGACGGTAGCCTGGCAGCCGCCCACGTTCTGGACGCCCGCCCGGGTCAGGGCCACGGTGCCCAGAGTGGCGCCGCCCTTCTGCAGCTCCACCTGCAATCCCCGGTCGGCCAGCTCATCCAGCCGCTGGGCGTAGTCGATGCGCACCGCGGTGGTAAGACTGCCCGTCACACCCTCATCCGCGGCCAGGGCCGTGGTGGGGATGTAGAGGGAACACATCATGGCTGCGGCCAGCAGGGCCGACAGCATCCTCTTTTTTCCGTTTCTCATGGTATAACTTCCTTTCCTGTTCTTGCCGCCGGAAATGTCCGGGCGTACTGTCCCAGATTAGGGTTACATAATTATAGCAATTCCCCCGACGTTTGACAACAGGTTTCGCTGAAATTTTTCCAAAAAAACACTTTCTATGGGGGTGGCGGCCCCTCCTGCCCACTATCCCTTGGTTTTCCTCACATCAACTGCCACAGCCCCAAAGCCACCAGCATCCACCCGGAGGCGGGCAGGGCCCACCGCCCCCATCCCGCCAGGGCCCGGCCCAGCCGGCGGCCCAGCCACAGGCAGAAAAGGGTCACGAAAAAGTTGCACCCGGAGGCCAGCAGGGGGGACAGCCCCGTCACCCCCGCGGCCACCCCCACCCCGGCGTTGTTCACCGCCAGGGCGGCGGAGAGGGCCACCCAGCTCCGGCCCTGCCCCTCCCCGTCGGAGCTCTCCCCGCCCCGAAGGGCGTCCAATATGTACCACAGCCCCAGGCCCGTGAGGGCCAGGCCCCCCAGCCGCCCGGCAAGGCCGGCGGGCAGCAGGGCCGCCCCCACCGCCCCCAGGGCCAGAGAGAGGAAGGTCACCGCCGTGGTCACCGCCGCCACCGTCAGGGCGGAGCGGCCGTCCAGGCCCCGGCCCGCCCCCTGGCCCACCGCCGCCAGAACAGTGTCCAGATTGCAGGCCAGCGCAAACAAAATACCCGCCCCCAGGGCGGAAAAACACTCCATAAGATCACCTCTTGCCCATCCTATGGAGGAGGGAACGCCCTGGTGCAGTCCTTGTTTTGGGACAAAAACTGTGCTATACTCTACTCTAAAAGAAAAAGGAGGCTTTCCATGCGCTGCAAAGAGGAATTTATCGAGATCTTTCGGGAAAACATCCGCCGGGAGGGGGCCGACGCCCTGCTGGACTACCTGGAGAACAAGTCCGACTTCTTCACCTGTCCCGCCTCCGCCCGCTACCACGGCGCCTACCCCGGGGGCCTGTGCGAGCACAGCCTCAACGTCTACCACTGCCTGGTGGACTACCTGGCCCGGGAGCGCGTCCAGGAGCTTTACGGTATGGAAGTGGAGCCGGAGAGCGTGGCCATCGCCGCCCTCCTCCACGACCTGTGCAAGATCGGTTGCTACAAGGCGGGCACCCGCAACGTGAAAAACGAGGCCACCGGCCAATGGGAAAAAGTCCCCACCTTCTTCTTTGAAGACCCCCTGCCCTACGGCCATGGGGAAAAGAGCGTCTATATCATCTCCGGCTTTATGAAGCTCAAGCGGGAGGAGGCCATGGCCATCCGCTGGCACATGGGCTTCTCCGGGGACGAGGACAAGCGCCTGGTGGGCCAGGCCCTGGAGAAATACCCCCTGGCCTTCGCCCTCAGCGTGGCGGATATGGAGGCCACTTACTTCCTGGAGGGGGAGGCACACACCTGATGGAGGACAAAAACAATCTTGGCTCCGCCCCGGTGGGGCGGCTGATGGTGAAGCTGGCCGTCCCCGCCGTGTGCGCCCAGCTCATCAACGCCCTTTACAATATCGTGGACCGTATGTACATCGGCCACATGGCCGATGTGGGCGACCTGGCCCTCACCGGCCTGGGGGTGGCCTTCCCCATCATCATGTTCATCTCCGCCCTCTCCGCCCTGGCGGGCATGGGGGGCGGCTCCCGGGCCGCCATCCGCATGGGGGAGGGGGACATTGACGGTGCCGAGGCCATCCTGGGGGGCTGTACCGCCCTTCTGCTGGTGATGTCCCTTCTCTCCACCGTTCTCTTCCAGGTCTTCCGTGACCCCCTCCTGCTCCTCTTCGGCGCCAGCGGGAACACCCTGCCCTACGCCAGCGGCTATCTGTCCATCTACCTCTGGGGCACGGTGTCGGTGCTCTTTTCCCTGGGCCTCAATAACTTCATCACCACCCAGGGCTTCGCCGCCTTCTCCATGCTCACCGTGGTCATCGGCGCAGTGTGCAACATCATTTTAGACCCCATCTTTATTTTCGGCTTCCAAATGGGGGTGAAGGGGGCCGCCCTGGCCACCATCCTCTCCCAGACCGTCTCCGCCCTGTGGGTGCTCTCCTTCCTGCTGGGCAAGCGCACCCAGCTCCGCCTTCGTGTCCGCCACCTGCGGCTGAAGCCCTCGGTGCTCCTCCCTGTGGTGGCCATCGGGGTCTCCCCCTTCATCATGCAGTCCACCGAGAGCCTGGTGTCCATCTCCTTCAACTCCTCCCTGAAGCTCTACGGCGGCGACCCCTATGTGGGAGCCATGACCATCGCCTCCTCGGTGATGCAGGTGGCCGTCATGCCCCTCCACGGCCTGGCCCAGGGGGCCCAGCCCATCATCGGCTTCAACTACGGTGCCGGGAACCTGGAGCGGGTGCGCCGGGCCTTCCGCCTGCTGCTCATCAGCTGTCTCACCCTCACCGTCACCATGTGGGCCCTGGTGGAGCTCTTCCCCGCCCCCTTCATCGCCATCTTCAATGACAAGCCCCAGCTCACCGAGATCGCCCAGCGGACCCTGCGGGTCTATTTTGGCGGCATCTTCATGTTCGGCGTCCAGTCCGCCTGCCAGCAGACCTTTGTGGCCCTGGGGGAGGCCAAGGTCTCCCTCTTCCTGGCCCTGCTGCGCAAGATCATCCTCCTCATCCCCCTCATCTTCATCCTGCCCCATATTTTGGCTGACAAGGTCTTTGCCGTCTGGCTGGCGGAGCCCATCGCCGACATCTGCGCCGCCATCACCACCGGCAGTATCTTCTTCTACCGCTTCCCCCGCATCCTCAAACGCCGGGATGAGGTGCTCCACCCCGGGGCCCCGAAAGAGGCGGCCCCATGAAAAAATACATACAGGCCCTGGTGGCGCTCTTTGATATGCTCCTGGGCACCGCCCTCATGGCCGCCGCCTTTGGCCTTATCATCATCCCCCACGGCTTCGCCTCCGGCGGCGTCACCGGCTTTTCCAGGATCATCACGGGCTTTGTCCCCATCCCCCTGTCCGCCATGGTGCTGGCGGTGAACCTGCTTCTGCTGCTCGTCGGACTCATCTTCGTGGGCCGCCAGTTCGTGGCCAAGACCGTGGCGGTGAGCCTTCTCTTCCCCGCCGCGCTGGAATTCTTTCTGCGCTATCCCCTGACCTCCATCCAGCAAGACGCCATGCTGAGCAGTGTGGCGGCTGGGGCCCTCCTGGGGGTGGGGGCCGGCCTCATCCTGCGCAGCGGCGCCTCCTCCGGCGGCTTCGATATCTTCGCCGTCATCCTGAATAAAAAATTCGATATCCCCGTGGCCACGGTGCTCAACCTCTGCGACGCCTTCGTCATCATCCTGCAGGCCCTGGGCCAGAGCCTGGCCCAGACCCTCTACGGCCTTCTGGTCATCTGCATCAGCGCCGCCATCGTCAACCGGGTGGTGACCCTGGGCGCCAACCAGAGCCAGATCACCATCTACTCCGACCACCACGACGAGATCCGGGAGGCCCTGCTGAACCAGGTGGACGTGGGCATGACCTCCTTCCTGGCGGAGACTGGTTTTCAGCGCAAGCGCACAAGGGTCATCGTCTCCATCGTCCCCTACCAGAAGATCACCACCATCAAGCACATCGTCATGGACATCGACCCCACCGCCTTCGTGGTGGTGGACGACATCCACAGCGTCCTGGGCAAGGGCTACACCCTGGACAAGCACTTCGACCCCCCAGCGCCGGTATGAAAAAACGAAAAACGGTGACCAACTGCTAAATTTGTATTCATTTCTCCACCCTTCACTGGCGGGCACCGCCCCCCAGAAAAGCACAGGGGAGAGAGTCGAAACTCTCTCCCCTGCGGCCCTTTCTTGGAGAGAACGAGAGGCCATTCTTTTGGGAAAGAATGGCCTCTCGTTCTTTTGCAGCTTAGAAGTAGCGTGCCATAAAATTTAGTGATCATCCATAATCGCGGCTTCAATTTTAGCAACCAATTCACTGGGCCGCATTTCAAGCGCCAAAGCGATCTTCCATATAGTTTCAAAATTTGCCTGTTTGCTTCCGCTTTCTATCATTGTCAGGTGAGTGCGTGCAATTCCCGCAAGACCGCGCAAAACTTCTTGAGATAGTTTTTTATTTGTGCGCAGCACACGGATGGTCTCGCCCACGATTTTGTTATCGAATTGCACATGACCACCCCTTTTCCATCTTGCCTTTAGTGTATGGGAAAAGGGAAAGATTTTAGTCTGCGATGATAGATATATCCTCTTTCTTGAGTACATGCTTTCCCACTGTCTCGGTTATCGGATAGATTGCCTGATATTGGAGGAATTGGTCAGATACCTAAAGGACTGCCCTGGATTTCTTCGGTGTGCAGGATGCTGGCCCATCCCCTGAATTTTTGGCCTTAGCAACGCAGACCATACAGCCATCTGATGAAGTAGACGGAAGCTGGTTCCCTGTGACGCAATAACAGGCTGCAAAAAACAGCCCTTTCCTTTCGGAAAGGGCTGTTTTTCTGCTTTTCAGGCTGTCCCTTACAGCACCTTGGACAAAAAGTCCACCGTGCGCTGCTCCTGGGGATGGGCGAAGAATTCCTGGGGGGTGTTCTGCTCCAGAATGCGGCCCCCGTCCATAAAGACCACACGGGTGCCCACCTCCCGGGCAAAACCCATCTCGTGGGTGACCACCACCATGGTCATGCCCTCGTGGGCCAGCTCCTTCATGACCTCCAGCACCTCCCCCACCATCTCCGGGTCGAGGGCGGAGGTGGGTTCGTCAAAGAGCATGACCTCCGGCTCCATGGCCAGGGCCCGGACGATGGCGATGCGCTGCTTCTGTCCGCCGGAGAGCCGGATGGGGTACTCCTGGGCCTTGTCGGCCAGACCCACCCGCTCCAGCAGGGCCATGGCCTTCTTCTGTGCCTCCTCCTCGGAGCACAGCCCCAGCTGGGTGGGGGCCAGGGCGATGTTCTTCAGCACCGTCATGTGGGGAAAGAGGTTGAAGTGCTGGAACACCATGCCCATCTTCCGCCGGTGCAGGTCAATGTCGGTCTTGGGGTCGGTAATGTCCACCCCGTGGAAATGCACCGTGCCGCTGGTGGGGGTCTCCAGCAGGTTGAGGCACCGCAAAAGGGTGGACTTTCCCGAGCCGGAGGGGCCGATGATGGCCACCACCTCCCCCTTGGCGATGTCTATGGAGCAGTCGTCCAGGGCCTTCACGGCCCCCTTGCTGAATTCCTTGGTCACATGGCGCACCTGGATCAATGTCTCACCGCTGATCGCCACGGCGCATCCTCCTCTCGACGGCCTCAATGGCCTTACTGGCAGGGAAGTTGATACAGAAATAGATGATGGCCGCCAAAACATAGGGCGCCAGAGTGATGTACGTGGTAGAGGCCACGGTCTTGGCCCCCCACATCAGATCCTGCATCCCCAGGGCCATGACGATGGAGGACTCCTTCACCATGGTGACCAGCTCATTGGCCAGGGCGGGCAGGATGTTCTTCACCGCCTGGGGGAGCACCACCAGCTTCATCCCCTGCCACTTGGAAAGACCCAGGGAGCGGGCGGCCTCCATCTGGCCCCCGTCCACCGCCAGAATGCCCGCCCGGAAGATCTCCGCCACGTAGGCGGAGCTGTTGAGGGCCAGGGCGATGACGCCGGGAATGAACCGGGAGATATCCACAAAGCCGAACAGCTGGACCACCGGCAGCCGGATCACCGAAAAGGGCCCGAAATAGATGATGGACAGCTGCACCAGCAGTGGGGTGGAGCGGAATACGGCAATATAGGCCCCGGAGATGCCCTTGATAAAGCGGTTCTTGCTCAAACGCATCAGGGCCAGCAGCAGGGCGGGGATAATGGCCAGCAGCACCGACACCACGCTCAAAAGCAGTGTGTACTCAATGCCGTGGACAAAATAGACGGCGTATTTTGGAAGGAATTTAAAGTTGAAAAAGCTGGCGGGGCCAAGCCCGGCATACCAGGCAGCAATGGCGTCAAACATGGCGGCACTCCTTTATCATGTGATCTCACGGCTGTGCCGCACGGGGCAAAAATACCCCGTGCGGCAGCAATGTCGTATTTCCAATGCGGTCTCGCCCTTAATCCAGGCCGATGGCCTCCGAGCTGAGGGCGTCAGCCTCTTCCATAAAGGTGTCGATAGCGCCCTCGGCCAGCAGCCGGTCGATGGTGGCGTTGATGCTGGGGAGCAGGCCCTTGGGATCCCCCTCGGCCACCCACACGCAGGGAAGGCCCACGCTGCCCAGCTCCACGCCTTCCACCACGGCCAGGTCGGAGTTGGTCTGGGCGTACTTCACAGCCACAGCGCCGTCCAGCACCACGGCGTCCACCTTGTCATAGACCAGCTGGTTCACCAGGTCGCCCACGGTGGTCAGCAGCACCGGGTTGGCGCCGGTCATGTGGATGGGGGCAGTCTCCTCGTCCTCGCCGGTGACGATAAGGGCCTTGTTGGTGCCGGTCTGGGCGCCCACGCTCTTGCCGGTAAAGTCGTCGATGCTCTTGTACTGATCCAGATTCGCCTTCTTCACCAGCACCATGGGCGCCAGATCCTCGTAGTAGGGCTTGGAGGCGTCGGCGGCGGCCTCCCGGTCGGGGGTGGACTCGGTGTCGGCAATGACGAAGTCCAGATTGCCCTGGGTGACCATGGTCAGCAGGTTGTCAAAGTTCATGTCCACGATCTCCAGCTCGGCCCCCATGTCTTTGGCGATCTCATAGGCGATGGACACGTCCAGGCCCACGATGGTGTCCTGGCCGTCCTTCAGAATGTGGAACTCAAAGGGCGGATAGTCGGCGGAGGTGCCGAACACCAGCTTGGTGGGGGTGGCGGGCTCGGCGGCCTGGGACTGGGCGGGCTCGGCGCCCTTGCTCTCGGCGGGGGCCGGGGTGGTGGCGCTCCCGCCGCCGCAGCCGGCCAGCAGGGACAGGGACAGGGCGGCGCTCAAAGCCAGGCCCAGGATCTTCTTATTGTTCTTCATATCACTCTCTCCTTTTTCCCTCTGTTGAGGATGTGCATAATTATACATCGCCATTTATAAAAATGCAACCCCCATTTCATTGTTATTTTGCACAAAATTCCATGCAGAAAGCTGTCACCCACTGGATATACCAGTGGGTGACAGCTCGAGAGGCGGTGAATATCACATGAAAATATTCATTTATACTGTATAATTATCATTGGGGCAGCAGGGCGGCCGCTTCATCCACCTTGTCGATGTGATAGAAGGTAAAGCCCTTGGCCCCGGTGTCGTCGTCGGTGCGGCCCACCACGGCCTCCGCCCGGTCGTCATGCTTTTTCGCTGTAACAGAGGCTCCAAAGCGGATGGTGCCCGCCTCCCCGTCCCGCTCCACGATCTCCCAGGCCAGATCCGGCAGGGGCAGGGCATGGACGTTATCCTTCACAATGGCGATGACCCGCCGGTCAGTGACAACGCAGAGCCCCCGCTTTTCCAGGTCACGCTGATCCATGCCGGGCCGCAGGGCTATGGACAGGGGGACGGCGTTGACCACCACAAAGGTGATAAAGAGCACATCCAAGGGCCGTTTGATACTGATAAGGTAGGGGAACAGGACAAGCACTGTAATGGCCATAGAGACGGCGAAAACGATCCACAGCCGCATCTGCTTGGGCCTGTCAGGGGCCTGGGCCAGCTTTTGGGGCGCGGTGCGTCCCCTCCATATCACCTTTTCCTCCACACCCAGGGTATTGTGCAGCAATTCTTCCATTTCAAAAAAGCTCCTTTCAGCGTGGGATGGGGAGTGGCTCCCCTCTGTGTTCCATCCTACACCAAAAGGCCGTTAAAGGGGCGTTAACCCCGCCCCGGTTTCCGTTAAGAAAGCGCAAAAAGAGCCGAGAGAATTCTCTCGGCTCCCGGTCTCAGCTCTCCTCCAGCAGACGGTACCCCACCCCCAGCTCGGTGAGGATGTACTTCGGCTCCGAGGGGTTCTCCCCCAGCTTCCGCCGGATGTTGGCCATGTTCACCCGCAGGATCTGGTTGCCCCCGCCGCTGTACGGCCCCCACACCCGGCGCATAATGAAGTCGTAGGTCAGCACCTTTCCCGGATGGAGGCACAAAAGCTCTAAAATTTTGAACTCGTTCTGGGTCAGGTGCACCTCCCGGCCGGCGGCAAAGACCTGATGGCTGGCGGTATCCAGGATCAGATCCCCGATCTCATACCGCTCCCGCCGCTCCCCCTCTGCCGAGCGCAGCCGCTGGGCGTGGCGCAGGCAGGTGCGGATGCGTGCCAGCACCTCCGCCACCCCGAAGGGCTTGACGATGTAGTCGTCCGCCCCCATGTCCAGGGCCTTCACCTTTTCGCTCTCCCTGTCCCGGGCCGTGAGGATGATGACCGCCGTCTCCTCCTCCGGGCCGGAGCGTATCTGCTCCAGCACCTCCAGCCCGTCCATGTCGGGAAGTCCCAAGTCCAAAAGCACCAGCCCCGGCCGGTGGGAGAAAAACAGGGTCAGCCCCTCCCGGCCCGTGGGAGCGGTGAGGGTCTTATATCCCGCCGAAACAAGGGCCCGGCAGATAAAGTTGCTGATGGTGGCCTCGTCCTCCACCACCAGGATCACCGTCTCGCTCATTCCGAAGCCTCCATTTCCTCCGCCGGAAGGGCGAACCGGAACACCGCCCCTCCCCCCGGCCGGTTCTCCGCCTCCATCGTCCCTCCATGGGCCAGAACGATATTGCGGCACACCGCCAGGCCGATGCCCATGCCCCGGGAGGAATCCCCCCCGGCGGAGGCCGCCAGATCCCGGCCCTGGGCCACCGCGGCCAGCACCTCCTCCGTCAGTCCGCGCCCCCCGTCTGTCACCTCCGTCACCGCCAGCTCCCCCTGCCGGGAGATGGTCAAACGGATGGTCTCCGGCGCGCCGGAGTGGCGGGCCGCGTTCTCCAGCAGGTTGGAGATCACCTGTCGGATAAGGAGGGCGTCCATGGGGGCGCTCACCGGCTCCTCCGGCAGGATCAGCTCCACCCTGGCCTCCGGGAACCGGCGGCGAAAGCGCATCACCGCGTCCCCCGCCACCTCCTCCAGAAGCTCCGGCTCCTTGCGGATGGCGGTGTCCCCGGCCTGGAGCCGGGTCACCGACAGCAGGTTTTCCACCATGGTGATGAGGGCGTCTGCGTCATTTTTGATGTCGGTGGCCAGGGAGCGGTCCCGCTCGGAAAGCCCCTCCCCCTCCAGCAGCACCGCCGCCGCCCCGGAAATGCCGGTGAGGGGGGTGCGCAGGTCGTGGGAGACCCCCCGCAGGATGCTGGAGCGGATGGCCTCCCGGTCCTTTTCCAGTTGGATGGCGGTCTTTTCCCTCCCCAGCCGCTCGCTGAGCTCGTAGAGGGTACGGGTGTTCTTCTCCCGCCGCACCGCCTCCTCCGCCTGGATCTTCAGCTGGGCGGTGAGGGTACACACCACCAGGGAGATGGCCACCATGGACAGCATGGCCACCGGGTAGCCCGTCAGCTCCAGGGAGAACTGGGCGTAGGGATACATGAAGTAGTAGTTGGTGCAGAACCCCGCCACCAGGGCCGCCGCCACCGCGTAGCCGTAGCCGGAGGTGTACCGGGCGATGAGCACCACCGCCAAAACGTAGACCAGGGCGGAGTTGTTCTCCGCCCCGGTGTGCTGGAGCAGGAGCCAGCAGCCCAGGGATGCCAGCGCCAGCAGTACCACCGCCACCGCCATATCCCAGGCCACGCTCGGCACAGCCGAGCGCAGCCGGCAAAGCCCCTTTTTCATCCCTCGCTCTTGCAGAACCGGAGGATCAGGTCTGCGGCGGCCTGGGTGCCCCGGAGGGAGGAGTTGACGCACAGGTCATAGCTCTCCGCCGCCCCCCACTTCCGGTCGGTGTGGAAGCTGTAGTAGGAGGCCCGGGCCTTGTCCACCCGGCGCATCTTCTCCTCCGCCTCCTTCTCGCTGACCCCGTCCCGGCGGCAGACCCGCCGTACCCGGGCGTCGTGGTCGGCGCAGATAAATACCCGCACCAGCCCCGGCTTCTCCCGGAGGATGTAGTCGGCACAGCGGCCCACGATGACGCAGCTCCCCTTCTCCGCCACAGAGAGCACCGCGTCCCGCTGGGCCTTGGCCGCCAGCTGCTCCACCGTGGTGCCCTGTACGCCGGTGAGCAGGTTCTGCTGTCCCATGACCAGGGAGTAGAGGAAGCTGTTGGTGGGCTTCTCGTCGTAATTTTTCAGGAACTCGTGGCTCAGCCCGCTCTCCTCGGCGGCTACCGCCAAAAGCTCCTTGTCGTAATAGGGGATGCCCAGAGCCTGGGCCACCTTCTTGCCGATCTCCCGGCCTCCGCTGCCAAATTCCCGGCCGATGGTGATGTAGATATTCTCCATGTGAAAGTCTCCTTTCCCACCGGCGGCCCTCCTCATGCGGGGCCGCTCTTCACTTATATTCTACCATAAATTTCCCACTTTGTGCCATGAAAATTTATGTTCCTTCAGTCAAAAGCCAATCCCAGGTAAGCCTCCCGGCCAAATTCCTTCCCCAGCCTCTCGTCAAACCAGATGGCCATGCCGAACTTCCACAGCTCCCCCGCCCCCACATCTGCCGGGGCGCGTAGCTCCCACTGCTCTGCGCCCAGCGCACCGGCCAACAGGGCCGCCGCCTGGGGAAAAAGCCCCTCCGGGCACAAAAGCTCCTTGGCCACCGCCAGAGCTCCGTGCCTCTCCACGGCGGCACAGCCGGTTTGCCCCTCCAGCTCCAGCCGGTAGAGCCCGCCGCCGGAGCTTTGGGAAAACCCCTCCTGGATGGCGGTCAGCTCCCCATCCCATGCTCCATGGGGAACTCCCGTCAAAAGCTCTTCCCGGAGCTCGGCGTACTCCGCCGCCCCCACCCCTCTGACCTCCCCCCCGGCAGTGGGGGAGGTCAGAGGGACGGTCTGCCGCCGGGCGGCAAAGCACTCGCCGTACCCCGCCGAGGCAAAAAAGTTGTGGAGGGAGGGCTCCGCCGGCACGGTGCAGATGCCCGCCGCCCCCATGTCCCCGGCCCGGTCAGCGGCGTAGTCCAACAGTTTTTTTGCCCAGCCCTTCCCCCGCTGTTCCGGGTCGGTGGCCAGGGCGTAGACATAGGGCAGCAGCGCCCGCTCCCCGGCGGCGGTCACCCCCTCCATGGGCAGCAGGGCCAGCATGGACATTACCACCCCATCCTCCCGCAGTACCAGCAGCCGGTCAGGGCTTCCCCAGCGCTCAAAAAAGCCCTGGATGAACGCCTCCCCATCCCCAAAGGCCGCCTGCCACAGCTTTATCAGCCGGGGCCACTCCTCCCGCCGGGCCACACCTGTCTCTATCAAAAATACCGCCGCCTTTCCCAATAAAAAACGGGAGCCCACAGGGGTGTGGCTCCCATTTCCTTTAATTCTTCCGCACCGCCCAGTGCTTTTCCACCATCATATCGGGGTAGTAGGACTCCTTGGCCTTCCGCAGGCCCTCGATGCCCATATCCTCCTCCCGGTTCAGATAGCGCACCTGGGGGAACTTCTCCCGCACCCGGCGGGCGAACTCCCGGTTTATCATAGGATAGGCCCCCTGAAGCTCGCTGTAGGCCTTCTCAAAGTGGACGTCGAAGGTGTCGGCGCTGAGCAGGTCACCCATAGTGAAGGCCACCACCTCGCCGTAGACCCGCAGCACGCCCCCCTCCAGCTTCAGCTCCTTAAAATGCTCGGCCGCCAGCAAAAGGGCCTTGCGCTCGTTGGTCATGTCCTCCGCCTCTTCGATGCCCTCCCGCTCCCGGCTGAGGCGGTCCCACTGCGCGTCCATCTCCATACACTCCGCCAGGGCCTCTGTGGTCATATCCTCATAGACCCAGGTGGGGTTGTTGTCCTGGAACCGTGCGCAGTGGTTGCGCTTGGAGTGGAGCTTCCGCCCACCCAGATCGGCCAGCTTGTCGATGTCATAGAGGTAGTCGGAGCCGTCCCGGTCAAAGGTGATGTCAAACTGTCCGGGATAGAGCCGCTCCAGCGTCTCCACCTGCTCCGGGGTGATGCACACCAGCCGGAACTTCTCCCCCCGCTCCTTCGCGTCCTCCTCCAGGCGGGGGAGGATATCCTCCACGCTCCCCGCTCCCGCGGGCCACAGGTAGCCATAGCCCCGGCTCCCCTTCACCCGCACCACCAGAAAGCCGTCCACATCGGCAATGCGCTGGTCGTAGGCCGCGCCCCAGACCAGCAAATTGGTAAAGCTGTATTCGCATCCCCGGTAATTCCCGCCCGCCAGGCGCTCATCCACCCAGTCTTTGTCGGCGGGCCGGGGCATCTGAAAGTCTATCATGGGAAATTGCTGTCTCCTTTTCTCTGTCTGTGCTCAAAGCTCCTCCAGGGTGCCCTTCTCGTAGCGGAGCTTCTTCACCGTGTTCCGGGTCCCCTTGACGATCTCGTCCATGCGCAGATCCTCGGTGACCCCGGCCACAAAGGTGTAGGCCACCCCGTGGCGCTTGGCCCGGCCGGTGCGGCCGATGCGGTGGACATAGTACTCGTTCTCGTCGGGCACGTCGTAGTTGAACACCACGTCCACATCGTCGATGTCCAGCCCCCGGGCCGCCACGTCGGTGGCCACCAGCACCTGGAACTTCCCCTGGCGGAACCGGCCCAGGCTCTTCTCCCGGGCCGACTGCTGGATGTCCCCGTGGATGGCCTCGCACCTCACCCCCGCCATGCGCAAAAGGCCGGAGAGCCGGTCTGTCATGTTCTTGGTGTTGCAGAAGGCGATGGCCCGCTCGTACCCCCCGTGGGTGAGCAGCTGCACCATCAGCTCCGCCTTGGCCCCCCGGTCGACTTCAATACGGTACTGGTCGATATCCGGCTTATTCTGCACGTCGGCCTGAACGGTGATCTCCACCGGGTCGCGCTGGTAGACCCAGGATATGTCCATCACTTCCCGGGAAATGGTGGCGGAGAACATACCGATGTTCTTCCGGGACTTGATCTGATCCAAAATGCGGGTCACATCCCGGATAAAGCCCATGTCCAGCATCCGGTCGGCCTCGTCCAGCACCACCGTCTCCACGCGGTCCAGCCGCAGGGTGCGCCGCTTCATGTGATCCATGAGCCGCCCCGGCGTGGCCACCACGATCTGAGGCCCCTTCTTGAGCTGGGTGATCTGCCTTTCAATGGGCGCCCCGCCGTAGAGGCACACCACCTGCACCCCCTCCTTGAAGGCACACAGGTCCTGGAGCTCCTCCTGGATCTGGATGGCCAGCTCCCGGGTGGGAGCCAGCACCAGGCCAGTCACGTCCCGCCCCGCCGGATCGGCGTGCTCTACCATGGGGATGCCGAAGGCGAAGGTCTTGCCCGTGCCCGTGGGGGCCTTGGCGATCACGTCCTTCCACTCCATAAAGTAGGGGATAGACCCCGCCTGCACCGGCGTGGCCTGGACGTAGCCCTTCTTCTCCACCGCCTTCAAAATGGCCTCGGAGAGGCCCAGCTCATCATATCTTTTACTCTCGTTTACCTGCCGGCCGTTGATCTCCATATGGGTCAAACCCTTTCCATTCTTATCTTGCGTTGCTTTTTAGTGTACCATACTTCCATTTTTCACGCAAGGCCCCGCCTATCCCGCCAAAAACTCCGCCAGCACCGTCACCGCCGGCAGGGAGAAGATGCTCAGCAGGGTGGACAGGCTCACCAGCTGGGCGGCGTGTCCCACGTCCCGGTCATACTGCTCCGCCAGCATACTGGTCAGCCCCGCCGAAGGGGCGCCCCCCAAAATGACGGCGGCGATGTAAAAGGCGTTGTCCAGCTTCAGGGGCAGCAGCACCACCGCGGTGATAAGGGGCATGAGGAGGAGCTTCACCGCCGCGGCGGCATAGAGCTTCTTCTCCCGGAAGGTGCGCAGCAGGTCGGCCCTCGCCATCTGGGCGCCGATGACCACCATGGCCAGGGGGGTGTTCAGGTTCCCGATATAGCGCACCCCCGCGCCGATGGGCCCCGGCAGGGCGGTGCGGGTCAGAAAGAGGGGCAGGCCGATGGCGGTGGCCACCAGGCCGGGGCTGAAAATGACCCTGGCGGGGGAGAGGGCCTTCCTGCCCCCCATCTCCGCCACCCCGTGGGTGAAGATGGCGGCGTTAAACACCACCATGGCCACCACCCCGTAGATCATGGCCTCCTCCCCCAGCACCGCCCCCACCAGAGGCAGGCCCATAAACCCGGTATTGGCATAGATGGCCCCAAACCGGAGGGGGGCCTGGAGATCCTTCTCCTCCTTGCGGAAGAAGAGGTAGCCGGAGAGGATGTAGATCACAAAACATCCCACCATGGCCGCCGTGCCCAGGGCCAGGGTGTGGAGCTTGGCGGCGTCCCAGTCCGTCTGAAAGGAGTCGATGATAACGCAGGGGGTGGCAAAGTAGACCAGCAGGGTGGACATCTCCCTGGTGCCCGCCTCGGTGATCTTTCCCAGCTTCCCCAGCAGATAGCCTACCGCCATGAGGAAAAAGAGGGTGGACACCTGTCCCAGCACCACAAAAAACCGTTCCAGCACGGAAAATTTCACCACCTTTTAAAAGATCCAATGAATATACCGGGCCATTTTACCATACCAGGGAGAAAAAAGCTACAAAAATCACAAAAGTTCCCCCGCCGTCAAAGGCGGGGCCGCCGTCTGAAAAACGGCGGCCCCAACAGCTCCTTTTCACTTTGCCAGCCAGCCGGAGGCCCGGTATTGGAGGGCCTCCGCCAAATGGACGGTCTCAATGTCCTCCGCCCCGTCCAGGTCGGCGATGGTGCGGGCCACCCGCAGCACCCGGTCATAGCTCCGGGCGGTGAGGCCCAGCCGCTCAAAGGCCCCCTTCAAAAGGGCCTGACAGCTCCCGTCCAGGGGGCACAGCGCCTCAATGTCCCCCCTTGTCATCTGGGCGTTGCAGGGGATGCCCCCCCGGCCGAAGCGCTCCGCCTGGATGGCCCTGGCTCCGTCCACCCGCTCCTTGATGACCGCCGACGGCTCCCCGGTGGGCTTGTCCGCCAGTGTCTCAAAGTCAGGGGCCTCCACCTCCACCGTCAGGTCGATGCGGTCCAGCAGGGGGCCGGAAATTTTGGCCTGGTATTTCTCCACGTCCGCCGGCCGGCACTTACAGCGGCTGCCGTGGCCGTACCAGCCGCACTTGCAGGGGTTCATGGCGCACACCAGCATGAATTGGGCGGGGAAGACCTCGCTGCCCCCGGCCCTGGTGATCTGCACCCGCCCCTCCTCCATGGGCTGGCGGAGCACCTCCAGCACGTCCTTGTGGAACTCGGGCAGCTCGTCCAGAAAGAGCACCCCGTGGTGGGCCAGGGAGATCTCACCGGGGCGAATGAGAGGGACGCCGCCCCCGGCCATGCCCATGGCGGACAGGGTGTGGTGGGGGGCGCGGAAGGGCCGCCGGGTGAGCATGGGGTGCTCCTTATCCGTCTTCCCCAGCACCGACCACACGGCGGTGGCCTCCAATGCCTCCTTTTCCGTCAGGGCGGGGAGGATGGAGGGCAGCCGCTTGGCCAGCATGGACTTGCCGGAGCCGGGCGGGCCGATCATCAGCAGGTTGTGGCCTCCCGCCGCCGCGATCTCCAGGGCTCGCTTCACATTCTCCTGGCCCTTCACGTCGGCAAAGTCCAAGGCCGCCTCCCCCTCCTCTGTGGGGATCCACGCCGGGGCGGGCGGGATGGGGGCCTCCCCCGTCAGATGCTCCACCAGCTCCTTCACGTGGCCCACCGGGTAGACCGTCACCCCCTTGGCCAGGGTGGCCTCGGGGGCGGAGTCGGCGGGGACGAAGAGGGTGGTGAGTCCCGCCGCCCTGGCCGCCAGGGCCATGGGGAGCATACCGGGCACCGGCCGCACCGCCCCGGACAGGGACAGCTCCCCCAAAAAGGCGGCCTTTGGGTCGGGGGCGGGGAGCTGTCCGGCGGCGGAGAGGATACCCACCAAAATGGGCAGGTCGTAGACCGTGCCCCCCTTCTTGCGGTCGGCGGGGGCCAGGTTCACCGTGATGCGGGACACCGGGAAGTCAAAGCCGCAGTTCTTCACCGCCGCGCGCACCCGGTCTCTGGCCTCCTTCACCGCCGTGTCCGGCAGGCCCACGATCTCAAAGTTGGGAAGGCCCCCGGACAGGTCGCATTCCGCCAGCACCTCATAGCCCTCCACCCCGTGAAGGCCCAGAGAGCGCACCTGGGATACCACAAAAACCACCCCCGTCTTTTTTATCTATCATACCATATCCCAGAAAACTTTTCCATATTTCCTGTTTTGCCCCTCTCCACACCTTGCTTTTTTCTGGGATTCCGATATAATAAGAAAGAAGCTAAAACTTCTATGCTATTACTTTAAGGAGGAACATCGAAATGAACAAGACGATCGCTTCTGCCAGCGCTCCCGCCGCCGTGGGCCCCTACTGCCAGGCCAAGCTCTGCGGCAGCACCCTTTACACCTCCGGCCAGCTGGGCCTCATCCCCGCCGAGGGCAAGCTGGCCGACGGCATCGAGGGCCAGGCCCACCAGGCTCTGAAGAACCTGGGCGCCATCCTCAAGGAGGCCGGCATGGACTACTCCGATGTGGTCAAGACCACCTGCTTCCTGGCCGACATCAAGGACTTCGCCGCCTTCAACGCCATCTACGCCGAGTATTTCAAGGGCGAGGTGCCCGCCCGCTCCTGCTTCCAGGTAGCCGCCCTGCCCATGGGCGGCCTGGTGGAGGTGGAGTGCATCGCCGTAAAGTAAGGAAACTCCTTATTTTACAAGACCTCCGGCGTTGGGGGCTCTTCCCCCGCCGCCGCTCACAGCCAAACAAAAAGCCCGCCGGGAGAGCTCTCCCGGCGGGCTTTTTCATCATAACTCACACCAGGCTGAAAAAGGCCAGGGCGGCGGCCAGGCTCACCAGAGCCACCGCCAGGGTGGCCGCCAGCTCCAGCCGGTCTGCGGCATGGCCGCGCCGGGCAGCCTGAAGAGGGGCCTCCTCATTGGAGACCACCGGGGCCCAACGGCTCTCCTCTTCCTCCCGGGCAGCCTGAGTAAGGCTCTGCCAGGCCGCCTTCCGCTCCAGCTTCCGGCGGCAGCGGGCAAAGTCCAGTACCTCCCCGGCGGGCTTGGGCGCGGGGGCGGGGACGAAGGTGACCAGCTCCTCGCCGCCGGATACTTTCACCCGGCGCGCTTTCAGGTTGTAGTAGACTGTATCCATTTGGAGTACCTCCTCTGTTTGAGTGGCCCCAGTATAACAGGGAGAAAGTCCTATAAACGGGACTATCCTGTTTCATTGGTGATTTTGCACGGGAGAAATCGAACGCTTGTTCTGAAAGAAGAATACAACATTTGTTCGAGCTTGTCAAGGGCCATTTTTGAAAAATATGGCTGGTTTTTTCAAAAAATTTGAAAAAACAGGGAACCTTTTTTTGGACTCTGCCGTCTAAAAAGGCAAATGGGCAAAATGCCCAAAAAGGGAGGAACGAACCATGAAATTACGCAAACTGGCTGCGGCCCTGTTGGTTGCGGCTCTGGGGATGAGCCTGTCCGCCCCCGCCCTGGCGGCCGACGCCGCCGATGTGCGCCTGACCAAAGTCACCCAGGCCGTCAAGGCCGCCCTCGCCATTGGGGACGAATACGAGGAGTTCTACGGCGAGCCGGAAGAGACTGTCCTGGGCCCCGTTTGGAGTCTCTCCTGGAGCTCCGAAGGCAAGCGGCTGAACGTCTCCGCCACCGAGGAGGGCAAGGTGCTCTCCCTGTCCCGCTGGGACGACGAGACCGGGGACAGCCGGAGCCAGTCCGGCCCCAGCTTCCCCGCCCTCACCCAGGAGCAGGCCAAAGAGAAGGCCCAGGCCTTCCTGGCCCAGGTGCTCACCGACGGGGAGGAAGCCATTTTTGACGAGGAGACCTTCGGTGCTTCCCTCAACGCCACCAGCTACTACTTTAACGGTAGTATCCACCTCAACGGCCTGCCCTCCCCCTTGACTTTCTACCTGCGAGTGCGGGTGCCTGACGGAGTGGTGACCTCCTTCCGCCGGGGGGACGTGTCCGAGTACGTGGGCCAGCTGCCCGGTGCCGAGACTTCCATCACCGCCGAAAAGGCCGCCGCTCTGCTGAAGGACACCTTCTCCCTGCGGCTGGAGTACGTCCAGGACAGCACCGGCGAGAAGGCCGTTCTGCGCTGGCTGCCCAACGCTACCGACGACTTCTATGTGGATGCCGCCACCGGTGAGCTGGTGAACCTCACCGAGCTGCGGGAGCAGCTGGAGAAAGGTGACTCCGGCGCGGCCAACCGCTTCAATGTAAGCGCCGCCCCCGAGGCCGCCGCCGACACCGCCCTGAGCAAGGCGGAGCTGGAGGGCATCGCCAAGCTGGAGGGCGTGCTGGAGCAGGAAGAGCTGGATAAGCTGGTCAAGGCCTGGAAGGCCCTCAAGCTGGAGGGCTTTGAGCTGGCCAACACCAGCTACCGGGTGGAGCGGCAGGACAACTGGCCCACCCCCATCGTGCGGGTCGTAGACGGCCTGGCCGTGGCCGAGGTGGCCGAGGTGGCCGAGGTGGCCGAGGAGAGCGCCGAAGAGAAGAGCACCCCCGCCGACGCCAAGGTGACCGCCACCCTGACCTACGCCAAGAAGACCGACGAGGGCATTTCCCGCCGCACCGTGACCCTGGACGCCAAGACCGGCGTTCTGGAGTCTGTCTCCGGCTATAACGCCTATAAGGAAGGCGCGGCGAAGGTAGATGAGAAGGCCGCCCAGGCCAAGGCAGAGGCATTCCTGAAGGAGCTGTGGGGCAACCAGTTCGCCAAGACGGAGCGCTACAGCTCCAACGAGCCTTACAGTCTCTCCGGGGCGTGGCGCTTTACCTTCGCCCAGAAGGTAAACGGCTACTTCTTCCCCGGCAACTCTATCACCGTCCAGGTCAGCGCCGAGGACGGCGCCATCATGGCGGTGAGCAAGAACTTTGACGACAGCGTGGAATTCGACAGCGCCGACGGCCTCATCACCGAGGAGCAGGCCATTGACGTGTGGGCCGGGAGCTACCCGGTGGAGCTCTCTTATATCGCCGTGCCGGTGAAGCTGGATCTGATGGGAGAGAAAGTTCGTCCCCTCATCAACGCCGGCTACAGCTACTACAACACCCTGAAGCCGGGCTACGCCCTGGGCGACCGGGACGCCTGGTACAGCGGCGTAGACGCCAAGACTGGGGAGCTGGTGGCCCCGAAGTACAGCTACACCGCTCCCACCATGACCTACGACGACGTGGAGGGCCACTGGGCCCAGACCGCCCTCACCGAGCTGGCCGCCTACAACGTGGGCTGGTTCGGCGGCAAGGCCCTGCCCGACAGCGCCCTCACCCAGCTGGATTACATCGCCCTGCTGGCCAGCTCCCAGGGCTACGTCCTGGAGCCCGCCGATGAAAACTATGCGGACTCCCTCTACGACTATGCCGTCCGCCAGGGCCTGCTGACCCGGGAGGAGCGGCAGGACGGCAAGAGCCTCACCCGGGGCGAGGTGGTGCGGATGCTGCTGGACAGCCTGGGCTACAAGCAGGTGGCCAACCTGCCGGGCATCTTCCGCTGTGACTTCTCCGACGCCGACGCCATCCCCGCCGGGGAGATGGGCTACGCCGCCCTGGCCCAGGGCCTGGGCATCGTCCACGGCGGCGACGGCTTGGACTACGCCGCCGGACGTTTCGCCAGCCGGGCGGAGGCCGCCACCATGCTGTGGCAGTACATGAAGCGGTAACAACAACTGTTTTCAGGAAAAAGAGCTCCGAGACATTAAGTCTCAGAGCTCTTTTTTATGACGAGGCCCTCCCCGCCAGGCGGGCAACATCTAAACAGCATATTCCCCCCGGCCGGCGCATAGATTGAACTGCGATATCCAGGTCAGGGAGGGACAAGCGATGAGAAGGATACACTGGGGGCGG
Source organism: uncultured Pseudoflavonifractor sp. (assembly GCA_947425785.1). GTDB lineage: Bacteria > Bacillota > Clostridia > Oscillospirales > Oscillospiraceae > Vermiculatibacterium. The sequence continues at coordinate 139,111 of CANEAY010000003.1, forward strand.
CTTTTGCGGCGGAGCCTGTCCTTATGTATGGCCGTGCTGGCCCTTTGGCTGCTGCTGTTGGGGGCGGGAGCCGCTTCGGTGGAGCAGAGTTTGGAGGCCCTGGGGCAGAACGGGGACTTCGTTACCGCCGCCCTTCGCTTTGAGCTGGGCCCCAACGGACAGGAGCCGCTCCCCTTCTGGCAGAGACTGGCGGTGGGGCAGTCCCCCCTTCTGGCGGCCAACCCGCCCAAGGCAGGGGAGCCCGGCCTTCCCCAGGAGAGCGCCCAGCTCCCCAACGCCCAGCCCGCCCCCGACCACGACGACATGACCGAGGAGCCGGCCCCCGCCGCCGCCGAGCCGGGGGAGGTGGTGGAGCGCACCCTGATCCCCACTACCACACAGGGGTACGTCACCGGGGCGGGGCTTTACCTATATAACCGCACCAACCTGGACGTAGACCTGGCCGCCGCGGCCCAGGCGGAGCTGGGCTTCACCCTGGCCCCCGCCACTGCCGGGCCCCAGATCCTCATCATCCACTCCCACGCCACCGAGGCCTACACCCCCCAGGGGGAGGACGTTTACGAGCCAAGTGACGAGAACACCCGCACCACCGACGAGGGGTACAACATGATCCGGGTGGGGGACGAAATGGCACGGGTATTCACGGAAATGGGCCTGTCCGTCGTCCACGACAGGGGGCTCTACGACTACCCCAAGTACAGCGGCTCCTACAGCCGCTCCGGCCCGGCGGTGGAGCAATATTTGGAGCAGTACCCCACCATCAAGCTGGTGCTGGATGTCCACCGGGACGCCCTGGTGGGGAGCGACGGCACAGTATATAAGGCGGTGACCGCCATTGACGGCACAAAGACCGCCCAGGTGATGCTGGTGGTGGGCACTGACGACGGGGGAACGGAGCACCCCAACTGGCAGGAGAACCTGGCCCTGGCCGCCAAGCTCCAGAAGGGGCTGGACACCCTCTACCCCACTCTGGCCCGGCCCATGGCCCTGCGGCAGTCGGCCTACAACCAAAACCTGCTGCCCGGCTCCCTGCTGGTGGAGGTGGGCAGCCACGGCAACAGTTTGCAGGAGGCCCTGGCGGGGGCAAGGGCCTTTGCCAGAGCCGCCGGGGCGGTATTTTTGGGCTTGGTGGAGGGGAGCGTAGGGTAGCTCACTCCAAAAGGGCCTCCAGGTCGGTCAAAGTCAGCTCCGGCTGGAGGGCCAGAGTCACGCCATAGGCGATGACCTTGGCCATGTCCTCCACCCGCTGGTCGATGTCCCGGGGGGTCACCATCAGGGCGGCGCCGGGGATGGTCTGGGGATCCACGGGGCTGCCCGCCTCCTCCAACAGGTCGGCGCAGAGGGTGGCCCCATCCACCACCGTGGGCACCCCTACCGCCAGGACGGGGATACCCAGGCTCTCCCTGTCCAGAGCAAAGCGGTGGTTGCCCACCCCGGAACCGGGGGAGATGCCGGTGTCGCAGACCTGCACCGTGGCGCATAGCCGCTCCACCTTCCGGGCGGCCAGGGCGTCGATGGCGATGACGGCGGCGGGCTTCACCTTGTCGGCCACCGCCCGCACCAGCTCGGCGCTCTCCATGCCGGTATTGCCCAGCACCCCGGCCGCCAGGGCGGCCACCGGGCGGAAGGAGCCGAACTGGCTGGGGGCCAGGGTCACCAGATGGCGGGTCACCAGGGTGCGGTCGGCGGCGCGGGGACCGATGGCGTCGGGGGTGATGGCGCGGTTGCCCAGGCCCACCACCAGTACCGGGGCCCCCTTTTCAGGCAGCAGGGGAGCCAGGATGCTCCGCAGGGCCTCCACCGCCCGGGGGAAAGCCTTTTCCTCCCGCTTGGCCAGGGCGGCCAAGTCCAGGGTGTGGTAGACCCCCTCCGGCTTGCCGATAGCTTTGGCCCCTTGGGCGGTAGTGACCCGCACGGTGGTGAGGGGCCAGCCCTCCCGAAGGGTCTCTTCACTCTCCACCCCGGGGGCGGAGCCCGCCAGCTCATGGGCCTCCAGGGCCAGATCGGTGCGTATCATACCCATGGTATCTCCTCCTGTCCTTCTTAGGCGGCCCAAGATATGGTGCCGCGCCTATTGCGTCAGCACTATTTTTTGCGAAAAAGGCCCCGCTATCCAAAAAAGCCGGGAAATTTGAAAATAATTCTTGCAATTCCCTGCCGGTTCTGTTACAATAGAAACTCGCAACGGGTGAATTATGTCCCGAAATCGTCATCGGAGGAGGTGTTTGGTTTGCCGAACATTAAGTCTGCCAAGAAGCGTGTTCTGGTGAACAAGGCAAAGGCCCTGCAGAACAAGGCCGCGCGTTCCGCGCTGAAGACCGACATCAAGAAGTTCGAGGCCGCGGTGGCGGGAGGCAACCGCAGCGAGGCCGAGGGCGCTTACAAGATCGCTGTCAAGGCGGTGGATAAGGCCGTCGGGCACGGGATCCTGCATAAGAACAACGCCGCGCACAAGAAGAGCGGCATGACCCTGAAGCTCAACAAGCTGGCTTGATGCGGGTCACTCATGAACCGCCTGCGCAATAGCAGGCGGTTTTTTGTTTGCCCCAGAGGAGCCCGGAAAGGAGGATGGACGATGCCAAGACGAGTTTTGCGCTTTGGGCTGGACGTGGCGGAGCTGTACTTTGACAAAAGGGTCTCCCGCTCGGCGGCGGAGCTGGCCTACTTCCTGGTGCTGTCCTTCTTCCCCGCCCTCATCTGCATCAACGCCATCATCGGCACCTTAGACCTGGACGTGGCCTCCCTGCTGGAGAATGCCTCCGTTATCATCCCGGAGGCCGCCCTGTCGGTGCTCACCGAGTATGTGCGCTACATCACGGTGAACCAGTCCAGAGCCCTGCTCACCGGCGGTATCATCATGACCCTGTTCTCCGCCTCGGCGGCCATGCGCTCCCTCATGGACGTGATGGACGACATCTACGAGCGCAAGAGCTACTCCGGCCTGTGGCAGATCGTGGCCAGCGTGGCCTTTTCGGTGCTGTTTTTGCTGACCATTTACCTGTCCCTGGTGGTGGTGCTGACGGGCAACTGGTTTTTCCACCTGCTGGAGGAGCTGATCCGCCGGGTGCCCCGGCTCTCGGAGGTACATCTGCCCTGGGACTGGCAGTGGATGCGCTTTGTCATCCTCTTCTGCCTGGTGCTCATTTTCGTGCTGCTGCTCTACCGGGCCACCGCCCTGCGGGCCAAGCCCCGCTCCCCCATCTTCAAGGGAGCCCTGCTGGCCTCCGCCGCCCTGGTGCTCGCCTCGGTGATCTTCTCCTACTTCATCGGCCTGTCCTCCCGGTATTCCCTGGTGTACGGGTCTTTGGCGTCGGTGGTGATCCTGCTGGTGTGGCTCTATCTGTGCGGCAATATTTTGATTTTAGGAAATTGCTGTAACCGGGTGTGGTACGACCACGCCCAGCGGCGGCAGACGAAGGGAGGGAATGAGAAATGAATACGCTGAGCATCCGTCCCATCCGCAAGGAGGAGTATCCTCAGGTGGTGGAGCTCATCAAGCGGACCATGCTGGAAGTCAATATCAATGACTATGAGGAGGAGTACCTCCTGGAGTATGTCAAGCGTTACGACGACAAGGAGCTGGCCGCCTTCGTGGAGTCGCCGGGGTGCCACTTCTACGTGGCCTATCTGGGCGAAGAGCTGGCTGCCTGCGGCGCGGTGGCCCCCTCGGAGGAGATGAAGGGAGCCATGGAGATCCGCTCGGTCTATGTCCGGCCCGACCTGGAGGGCATGGGCCTTGGCCGGGAGATGATGGCTGTACTGGAGGGGGACTCCAACTTCCTCACCGCCCGGTGGGTGGTGGTCTCCGCCTCCATCACCGCACACCCCTTCTACGCCAAGCTGGGCTACACCTATGTGGGCGGGGAGCCGGTACTGGTGGAGAACGACCACTACTGGATGGAGAAATTCCCCAAACGGAAAAAATAAAAATATTTCCAAAAAAATCTGTTTTTTTCGGGAACTTTTTTGGTTTCCCGCCGTCTAAAGCCCGTCTGCCCGGAATTTCGGGCCTACATCAACTGCTAAAAAGGAGTTTTTAACTATGAACCTGAAGCGCATTACTTCTGCCGGTCTGGCCCTGACCATGACCGCCGCTCTGGGCGTTTCCGCCCTGGCCGCCGATAAGCCCGAGGGCTGGACTCCCGCCGACGGTGCCCGCGGCCCCATGCTCATCTCCGCCAACCCCAACGCCGGCGGCTATGACAAGGTCATCACCGTCAACGGCCAGGCCGTGGAGTCCTTTGAGTTCAGCAAGGACGTTCCCGGCTGGGGCAGCGAGCAGGTCACCCTCCAGTTCAGCGAGATCCCCAATGTCCCCGCCGGTTATGTGCCCCTCCGGGCCGTGATCCAGGCCGACAAGGGCAGCGCCTACTGGGACAGCGCCGAGAACACCGGCTCTTTCTACCATGAGTGCGGCCAGATCGTGGTCAGCTTTGACGACATGTCCATCCTCGTGGAGGACGAGAAGGTGGAGGACGCCGAGGCCCTGCTTCTGGAGGGCGTGACCTATGTCCCTGTCAGCGTGCTGGAGAAGCTGGAGGGCATCACCGTCACCGACAAGTCCACCGACGATGGCGAGAGCTTTGAGATCACCACCCCCAACGGCACTCCCCTGATGATGATGGCCTCCTCCATCATGGAGACCGCCGAGATGGGCCGGGGCATGAAGTCCTCCATCGAGGAGATGGAGCAGTTCTGGGGCGAGGCCCACGGCTTCAAGGCCGAGTACATGACCGAGGGCGTGGCCTTTATGCCCATGATGACCTCCCCCGACACCCTGGTGCTGGGCAAGTTCGACGAGGACAACCTGGACGCTCTGAAGGAGAGCCTGGAGTCCTACCGCAAGCAGCAGGAGGAGACTTTCACCTGGTACCTGGGCCAGAACCTGCCCAAGGTGCAGGCCGCCCAGTTCGTCACCGAGGGTGACTGGTTCATGTTCCTCATCGCCGAGAACGTGGATGAGGGCGTGAAGACCTTCCAGGCCGCCGTGGCCGAGATGGACGCGGAGTAAGAGATATCCCGAACCAAAAAGAGCCGGTCAGCAAAAGCTGACCGGCTCTTCTTTTTTATCCTTGCAGGCTGGCCTGGGGCCGACCCCAAAATTCAGTTCTCCTCGTCCAGCTTGAGGACGGCCATGAAGGCTTCGGTGGGAATTTGGACAGTGCCCAGGGAGCGCATCTTCTTTTTGCCCTCCTTCTGCTTTTCCAGCAGCTTCTTCTTCCGGGTGATGTCGCCGCCGTAGCACTTGGCCAGCACGTCCTTGCGCATGGCCTTCAGGGTCTCCCGGGCGATGACCTTGCCGCCGATGGCGGCCTGGATGGGCACCTCGAAAAGCTGGCGGGGGATGTTCTCCTTCAGCTTCTCGCACAGCTTCCTGGCCCGGGGGTAGGCCTTCTCCCGGTGGGCGATGAGGCTCAAAGCGTCCACCTGGTCGCCGTTCAAAAGCAAGTCCACCTTCACCAGGTCGCTGGGCCGGTACTCGGACAGCTCGTAGTCCAGGCTGGCGTAGCCCTTGGTGCGGGCCTTCAGGGTGTCGAAGAAATCGTAGATGATCTCCCCCAGGGGCATCTGGTAATGGATCTCCACCAGATTGGTGTCCAGATACTGCATATCCTTGAACTCCCCCCGCCTGTCCTGGCACAGGGGCATGATGTTGCCCACATAGTCCGGGGGCGCGATGATGGAGACCTTGGCGTAAGGCTCCTCGGCGGTCTGGATACTGCCCACATCGGGGTAATTGTGGGGGTTGTCCACCATGACCACGCTCCCGTCTGTCTTGGTGATGCGGTAGATGACAGAGGGCAGGGTGGTGATGAGGTCTAAGTCAAATTCCCGCTCCAGCCGCTCCTGGATGATCTCCATGTGGAGCATCCCCAGAAAGCCGCAGCGGAAGCCGAAGCCCAGGGCGGCGGAGGATTCCGGCTCAAAGGAGAGGGAGGCGTCGTTGAGCTGGAGCTTCTCCAGGGCGTCCCGGAGGTCGGGGAATTTACTGCCGTCCTCGGTGTAGATGCCGCAGTAGACCATGGCCTGGGCGGGGCGGTAGCCGGGGAGGGCCTCCGCCGCGGGGCGGGCGGCCTCGGTGACGGTATCGCCCACCCGGGTGTCTTTCACATTCTTGATGGAGGCGGTGAGATAGCCCACCTCCCCGGCGATGAGCTCCTTGCAGGGTTCCATGCCCAGGGGCAGCAGGTGGCCGCACTCGATGACCTCATATTCCGCGCCCGAGGCCATCATCTTCACCTTCATGCCCGCCTTCACGGTGCCCTCCACCACCCGGAAGTAGACGATGACTCCCCGGTAGGCGTCGTACTGGCTGTCGAAGATAAGGGCCTTCAAGGGGGCGGCGGGGTCGCCGGTGGGGGCAGGGATGTTCTGCACCACGTCCTCCAGCACCGCCTGGATGTTGATGCCCTGCTTGGCGGAAATTTCCGGGGCATCCTGGGCGGGGAGGGCGATGACGTCCTCGATTTCCTGCTTCACCCGCTTGGGGTCGGCGGCGGGCAGGTCGATCTTATTCACCACCGGGCGAATTTCCAGGTCGTGCTCCATAGCCAGGTAAGTATTGGCCAGGGTCTGGGCCTCGATGCCCTGGGCGGCGTCCACCACCAGCACTGCCCCCTCACAGGCGGCCAGGGAGCGGGAGACCTCGTAGTTAAAGTCCACGTGGCCCGGGGTGTCGATGAGGTTGAGCTCATAGGTCTCACCGTCCTGGGCCTTATAGGAAAGGCGCACCGCCCGGGCCTTGATGGTGATGCCCCGCTCCCGCTCTAAGTCCATGTTGTCCAGGAGCTGGGACTCCATCTCCCGCTGCTCCACCGCCCCGCACAGCTCGATGAGCCGGTCGGAGAGGGTGGATTTGCCGTGGTCAATGTGGGCGATGATGGAGAAGTTTCTGATTTTGGATTGATCTGTCATAGGGAAAACCTCCCGGGCAAAGGATTGGTGTTCAACAGCTTCGCAGGGGATAGCCGCAAAGCTCCACGCACCGGCGGGCCAGCACGTCCATGGCGTCTACGCATACTTCGTCCACCGGGTGCCAGTCCTTGTAGGCGGACAGCTCGGTGCAGGCCAGGACGATGTGGTCACAGCCCACGGCCTTCAGGGCCGAAACCACGGCGGCAAACTTCTCTTCACTGCCCCGCAGGCCGCTTTTGATCTCGTCGTAAATAAGGCTCATCACCAGCCTCTGCTCCTTCGGCCCCGGAGAGACCGCCTCCAGCCCCTGCTGGGCCAGGGCGGCGTGGTAGAGGCCCATCTTGATGGTGCCGTCGGTGGCCATGATCCCCACTTGCCGGGCCCCCATGGCCTTCAGGGCGGCGGCAGTCTCGGTGATCATGTTCACCACCGGGACAGTCAGTTCCTTTTCAAAGAAGGGGAGGAAGGCGTGGGCGGTGTTGCAGGTGATGGCAATGGCGGTGGCACCCCAGCCCTCCAGCAGCTTTGCGTCCTGGAGGAGCCGCTCCCGCACTGGAGCGGTCTCCCCGGAGAGGAGGGCGGCGGTGCGGTCAGGCATCTCCGTGTCGCTGAGGAGAAGGGTAGGCAGGTGCTCCTGGTCGCTGTGGGCGGCGGTGCAGTCCAGTACCCGCTGGCAGAACAGCAGCCCCGCCTGGGGCCCCATGCCGCCGATGACTCCTAATTTTCCTTGCTTCATCACAAATCAGTCCTTTGGTTTTTCCATACTGCCAGCATACCAGCCGAACTGCCGCTTCTGGATGCGGTAGAGGCGCAGCTTGTGGATGAGGGCGTGGTCGGCGGAGTACCACAGGGGATTCACATAGGCCCCCGCCTGCTCCAGGGCCTTCATCTCCGGGTGGAAGCGCCTGGGGATATAGTCGTAGGCCACCTTCCTGGGAATGGCCATCCACAGGTGGCGGTTCTCCCCATAGACCGGGGCCTGCTCCTTATGAAAGACCACATCCTCCACCAGGAACTTGGCCAGGTTGTGGCCCGCCCCGGTGACGTAGTAGTTGCTCCGGCCCTGGCGGCAGTTGATCTCAAAGGCTTTGAACTTTCCGTCCCGGGGGTCAAATTTGATGTCGAAGTTGGAGAAGCCCACAAAGTGGATGTCCTCCAGGAAATGGCGGAAGGTGTCGTAAAGCTCTCCCCCCGGCTCGGTGATGATGACAGCGTGGTTGCCGATGCCGTGGCGGGTGTGCTCCTCTAAGAGCACGTGGCCCAGGCACATGAGCCGCACCTTGCCGTCCTGGCCGGAATAGCAGGTGAGCACCCGCATATTCTCGTCCCCGCCGGGAATGAAGTCCTGGATAATGAGGGAATCGGCGTAGCCGTGGCCGTAGATGTCGTCGATGACCTGGTCTACCTCCTCACGGGTCTTCAGGATATAGGCCTTCTTCTGGGTGTCGAAGGGATGATCCCAGTAGGTGGCGGACTCGGCGGGCTTCACGGCAAAGGGGCCGTCAAAGGGCAGGGTGAAATCGTGGCCCATCTCCTTCTTGTAGACGAAGGTCTTGGGGTGGCCGATGCCGTACTTGTCGCACAGGTCATAGAACCGCTCCTTGTGGATAAGGCCCTCCATCTGCTCCAGGGAAACATAGGGGGCCACCACGTTCTCCGGGTACTTGCCCAAGTTGGCGGCAATGGCGGTGAGATAGTCGTCCCCACAGCCCAGCAGAAGGATGGTCTTGCCTGGGAACTGGGCGGAGACGTGCCTGGCGTTGGAGAGCACCTGGGCGGGGTCGGAGTTGTTGTCACAGACCCGGTAGTCGATGATGGCGCTTCCATAGCAGGGCCCCGAGGGGTATTTCCCGTAGGCGATGGTCTTGACCCCGTAGGCCTCGTGAAAGGCCCGGGCCATGGAGTAGACGTTGATATCCGCCCCCAGAAGAAGGGGGACAAAGGGTGCTTCGGTGAATTTCATGGGGTGCCTCCTCCTTTAGCCAACGCTCCGCTTGACCTGGTAAACGCTTTGAATTTGGGAGAGCTTATTGATGATATTGGTCAGCTCCGAGCGGTCTTTGACCTCGGTCACCACGGAGATGACGGCGTAGCCGTCGGCCATGGTGCGGGCGGTGAGGCCCTTCACCTTCACCTTGGCCGCCGAGAGGGCCATGGCCACGTCCAGGGTCAGATCGTCCCGGTCCTTGGCGGAGATCTCAAGGGCGGTGGTGTAGCCGGGCAGCTCGCCCTCCACCCACTCCACCTTCACCCAGCGGCCGGCCTCCTCGGGCTTGCGGGTCTCCACCTGGGCGTTGGGGCAGTCCGCCCGGTGGACGGACACGCCGAAGCCCCGGGTGATGAAGCCCATCACCGGGTCGCCGGGGACAGGGTTGCAGCACTTGGCGAACTTCACCAGGCAGTTGTCCAGTCCCTCCACGATGATGCCGGACTGGGAGTGCCTGGGGGTGTGGGCCTTAGGGGCATTGTCGGCGGCAGAGGAGGGCATGATGACCTTGTCGATGCCCTCGGCGGCCAGCTTTTCCGCCGCCAGCTTGTCGGCGGCGGCCTTGTCGATGCGGACAAGCTCGTCCCGCATCCGGGCCACCGCCTTCACTGCGGAGGCACCGCCGTAGCCGATGGCGTTATAAAGCTCGTCCAGGGAGTTGAAGCGCACCTTTTTCAGCAGGACGGGCAGGGTGCCCTCCTCAGTGATCTGAACCAGGGTCAGGCCCTGGTGCTTCAGCTCCGCCTCAAAGAGGGCCCGGCCGGTGGCGATGTTCTCCTCCCGGCGCTCCTTCTTGAACCACTGGCGGATCTTGTTGCGGGCCTCGTTGGACTTGCACAGCTTCAGCCAGTCCCGGCTGGGGCCGTGGGTGGTCTTGGAGGTGATGACCTCCACGATGTCGCCGCTTTTCAGCTCGGTCTCGAAGGGGACGATGCGGCCGTTGACCTTGGCCCCCGTCATGCGGTTGCCCACGGCGGAGTGGATGGAGTAGGCAAAGTCGATGGGAGTGGCCCCGGCGGGCAGGCTCTTCACATCTCCCTGGGGGGTGAAGACAAAGACCTCGTCGGCGAACATATCCACCTTCAGGGTGCGGACGAACTCGTCGGGGTCGGCGTCCTGCTGTGACTCCAGCAGCTTGCGCACCCACTCGAAAGCCTCCTCGGTGCCCAGCTTGTCGTTGGACATACCCTGCTTGTACTTCCAGTGGGCGGCAATACCGTACTCGGCGGTATTGTGCATCTCCTCGGTGCGAATTTGAACTTCGAAGGGGATGCCCTCCCGGCCGATGACGGTGGTGTGGAGAGATTGGTAGCCGTTGGGCTTTGGAGTGGAGATATAGTCTTTGAACCGGCCCAGCACGGGGTTAAACATATCGTGGATACAGCCCAGCACATAGTAGCAGGTGGGCACGTCGGTGACAATGACCCGGAAGGCGTAGAGGTCGAAAATTTCATCCAGGGTCTTCTGCTGGGCGTACATTTTCCGGTAGATGGAGTAGATGTGCTTCACCCGGCCGTAGACCTGACAATGGATGTTCTCCTCCGCCATGCGGTTTTGGATCTTCTGCTGGATGCCCACCATGAACTCCTCGTGGGCGGAGGAGCGGGCGGCAAGCTCGTCGGCGATCTCCTGGTAACCGATGGGGTCGAGGTATTTGAGGGAGGTGTCCTCCAGCTCCCACTTGATGCGCTGCATACCGAGGCGGTGGGCGATGGGGGCGTAAATCTCCATGGTCTCCAGGGCCTTTTCCCGCTGCTTCTTGGCGGACTGGTACTCCATGGTGCGCATATTGTGGAGCCGGTCGCAAATTTTGATGAGGATGACCCGGATGTCCTTGGTCATGGCCATGAACATCTTGCGCAGGTTCTCCATCTGCTCCTCTTCCTTGGAGACGTACTGCACCCGCGTCAGCTTGGTGACCCCTTCCACCAGCAGGGCCACCGGCTCTCCAAACCGCTTGGCGATGTCTTCGTGGGTGGCATTGGTGTCCTCAATGACGTCGTGGAGCAGGGCGGCGATGATGGAATCCGCGTCCAGCTCCAGCTCCGCCACGATCTCGGCCACCGCCAGGGGGTGGATGATATAGGGTTCCCCGCTCTTGCGCAGCTGGCCGGAATGGGCGCTGTCGGCAAAGGAAAAAGCGTCAAAAAGCCGGCGGACGTCGGCGGTGGGGTTGTAAGCCTTCACCTTGTCCTCCAGAGCTTGATACCGTTCCAAAATGGGATCCATAAAGTCCCTCCTCTCTTACTCCCCCACCATGCGGCGGAGAAGGCGCATGAGCTCGGCGCTCTCCAGATCCACCTTCCCCCCGCTCTCCCGGACGCAGATGCGAAGGTGGTCGGCGGTCTGCTCCATGCGGATGAGCCCCCGGTCGTGAAAGACCGCCAGGCACACCTGGGTGCGCATGAACTCCTCCCGAAGGCCGCAGGTGCGGGCCACATTCCGGGCCAGCCGCTGGGCGGTCTCCTCAATGGCGCCCTCCCCCTGCCGGGAGCGGAGGTAACGCCACAGGTTGGCAAACTCCTGCCGGGAGGGGAGCAGGGCGGCGGCCTCCCCGGCGGTGAGGGGGTCTCCCGCCATCAGCCGGCGGAACAGCTCCTCCTCCACCTGGGCGCGGGTACGGGCGGGGCGCAGGTCACAGACCTGGAGCTGGACGGTGCGCCAGCCCCGGTATTCGTTGATCTGGGGGTAAAAGCACACGTCCACCCGGTCGGTGCCGGAGATCCCGGCGCTCTCCGCCGTGGCAGAGAAGAAGATGGCGTCCAGCCGTTCCTGACCGATCGCCAGCTTCAGCTTCATGTGCTTGCCGCCCCCCACCTGGGTCAGCCCCGCCAGGGCGCACCGATCCAGCCGGAACACCGGCTTAAGGTTGCCGGGGCCGTAAGGCTCCAGCAGGGCCAGGCCCTCCACCTCCTCCTGGGTGAGGAGGGAGGCGTCGGAGAGGACGCAGTCCACCGTCAGGGCGGTGACCGGCTCCTCCCTCCGGGCCTGGCGGGTCAGCTCATTGATGCGGGCGCGGAAGGCGGGGATGTGCTCCTCCAAAATGGTGAAGCCCGCCGCCAGCTCGTGGCCGCCGTAGGTCTCCAAAAGGTCGGAGCAGCCCTCCAGAAGGGCGAAGAGGTTCATTTCGCCGTAGGAGCGGCAGGAGCCTTTCCCCTTCCCCTCGGAAAGGCAGATCATAAAGGCGGGAACGGCGTATTTCTCCGTCAGGCGGGAGGCCACGATGCCCACCACCCCCTGGTGCCAGTCGTCCCCGGAGAGCACCAGGGCGTCCCGCTCTCCGGCTGGGAGGGCGTCCACCAGCAGGTCGCACTGGGAGAAGATCTCCCCCTCCAGTTCCTGGCGGCGGCGGTTGAGCTCACACAGCTCCCGGGCCAGTTCCGTCCCCCGTTCCGTGTCGTCGGTGAGAAGAAGCTCCAGCGCCACCTGGGAACAGCCCATGCGCCCGGCGGCGTTGATGCGGGGAGCCAGGGTGTAGCCCACCGAAATGGAGCTGAGGGCCTTTCCCTCTGAGCCCACCTCCCGGAGGAGGGCCTTCAGGCCGGGGCGGGGTGTGTCCGGCAGGGCGGAAAGGCCCCGGCGGACAATGGTGCGGTTCTCGCCGGTCAGGCGCATCACGTCGGCCACGGTGCCCAGTGCGGTCAGGTCGGCAAAGCGCTCCAAAAGTTCCTCATCCCTGTCCCTTCCGGCCAGGGCCATACATACCTTCAAGGCCACCCCCACCCCCGCCAGACACTTAAAGGGATAGGTGCAGTCCCCCCGGTGGGGATCCACCACCGCCGCGGCGGCGGGAAGGGTCTCTTTACATTCGTGGTGGTCGGTAATGATCACGTCCAGACCCAGGGTCTTGGCGTACTCGGTCTCCTCCACGGCGGTGATGCCGCAGTCCACCGTGACCACCAGCGTCACACCCTCTTTTGCCAACTGTTCCACCGCCCCACGGTTGAGGCCGTAGCCCTCCTCCAGCCGGTTGGGGATATAGGGAACGGCGCTGCCCCCCTCGCTGCGCAGAAAGTCGGTGAGCAGGCAGGTGGCGGTGATGCCGTCCACGTCGTAGTCGCCGTAGACCGCCACCTTCTCCCCTGCCTCCAGGGCCTTCCTAAGCCGTGCCACGGCCCTGTCCATGTCCTTCATAAGCATGGGGTCGCAAAGGGGTTCCTCCTCATAGAGGAACCGCCGGGCCTCCTCCGGGTCGCTGACCCCCCGTGCGGCCAGCACTTTGGCGCACAGGGCCGGGATGCCTCCCCGGCGCAGGGCGCCCTCGTCTCCCCCCGCCGGGGGGAGCTCATTCCATTGTCTGTATTTCATCAGCTTCCACTCTCTCAATGCCCATAAGGGGGCAGGATAAAACGATTAACATTTATTATAACAAATTTGGAGCGAGGAAACAATATGAGCCTGCCAAAAAAGTTCCGAAGAGCTTTTTCGGCAGGCTCTTTGATTTTTGCGTTTTTATTTGCTCACCGGGGCGAAGGCGGCCCCTATGAACTCCGCCAGATCTTTGGGGACCAGGGTCACCTGACGGCCCACCTTCCCGGCGGACACCGTCATCTCCGAAAGGCCCTGGGCGGAGGCGTCGATGACGGTGTCAAGCCGCTTTTTCATCCCGATGGGAGAGCAGCCCCCGTGGACATAGCCCGTCAGGGGGAGGAGCTGGGCCTGCTTGAGCATCTCGATGGACTTTTCCCCCACCGCCCTGGCGGCGGCCTTCAAGTCCAGTTCCCTTTCCACCGGAATGACGAAAACATGGTTGCGCTTGGAGGCCCCCACCGTCACCAAGGTCTTGAAGCAGGTCTCGGGCGGGACGCCCAGCCGGGCCGCCGCCGTAACCCCGTCCAGCGCCCCGTCGGACACGTCGTATTGGTGGGGGGTGTAGGGCACCTTTTTCTGGTCAAGCAGCCGCATCACATTGGTCTTGTCCTCCGCCATCCAAAACACCTTCTCTTTCGGAGGGCATTATACTCCCCGCTGCGGCACTTGGCAAGGGCCTCTTTTCCCCGCCGCCCTCTTGACGGCCCGGAAAAAAGGTGATAGAATCATCCTCGCAAACAGCGATGACCGGGAAGAGTAAGCGGGAACATCCAGCAGCGAGAGAGGGGCCGGACGGTGCAAGGCCCCCTGGAACCCGCCCAAGGCCCCCGGAAGCCGCGGGGAGGAAATGCCCCGCCGGAAGCCCGCCGTTACCGGGTCAGAGTGTCCCCTGTGGGGGAAATTCAGGTGGAACCACGGACTTTGTAAAGTTCGCCCTGAGCCAAATTGGCTCGGGGCGTTTTTTATTTTTCCCATTTGCGGCTGCATAAGCTACCATATCAGCAATAAGGAGTGTATGGAAATGAAAAACAGCGAAAAGACCATGGAGATGATCGTCAATCTCTGCAAGGGCCGGGGCATCGTCTATCCCGGCAGCGAAATTTACGGCGGCCTGGCCAACTCCTGGGACTACGGCCCTCTGGGCGTGGAGTTCAAGAACAACGTGAAGAAGGCCTGGTGGAAGAAGTTCGTTCAGGAGTCCCCCTACAACGTGGGCCTGGACGCCGCCATCATCATGAACCCCCAGACTTGGATCACCACCGGCCACGTGGCCGGCTTCTCCGACCCCCTGCTGGACTGCAAGGCCTGCAAGGCCCGGCACCGGGCCGACAAGCTCATCGGCGACGCCCATCCCGAGGCCAATCCCGACGCCATGGACTTCGACCAGATGGACGAGTTCATCGCCTCCCACGATGATGTGCTCTGCCCCGTCTGCGGCAAGCACGACTTCACCCCCATCCGCAAGTTCAACCTGATGTTCAAGACCCAGATCGGCGTCACCGAGGACTCCTCCTCCACCGTCTACCTCCGGCCGGAGACCGCCCAGGGCATCTTCCTCAACTTCAACAACATCCAGCGCACCACCCGGAAGAAGCTGCCCTTCGGCGTGTGCCAGGTGGGCAAGGCCTTCCGCAACGAGATCACCCCCGGCAACTTCACCTTCCGCACCCGGGAGTTTGAGCAGATGGAATGCGAGTTCTTCTGCGCGCCGGGAACCGACCTGGAGTGGTTCGCCTACTGGAAGGACTACTGCAAGAACTGGCTTCTCTCCCTGGGCATCAAGGAGGAGAACCTGCGGCTGCGGGATCATGAACCTGCCGAGCTGGCCTTCTACTCCCGGGCCACCACCGACATCGAATACGCCTTCCCCTTCACCGACTGGGGGGAGCTGTGGGGCATCGCCGACCGCACCGACTACGACCTGGGCCGCCACCAGGAGGCCAGCGGCAAAGACCTCACCTACTACGACCAGGAGAAGAACGAGCACTTCGTGCCTTACGTCATCGAGCCCTCCCTGGGCTGTGACCGTGTGGCCCTGGCCTTCCTGTGCGAGGCCTATGACGAGGAGGTGGTGGACGCCGAGAAGAACGACGTGCGCACCGTCCTGCGCCTCCATCCCTTCCTGGCCCCCTTTAAGGCGGCCATCCTGCCTCTTTCCAAGAAGCTCTCTGAACCCGCCCGGGAGATCTACCAGGAGCTGGCGAAGGACTTCATGGTGGACTTTGACGACGCCGGCTCCATCGGCAAGCGCTACCGCCGCCAGGACGAGATCGGCACCCCCTTCTGCATCACGGTGGACTTCCAGACCGTGGGCAGCGACACCGAGGAGGCCGACCACTGCGTCACCGTCCGGGAGCGTGACTCCATGGAGCAGGTGCGTATGCCCATCAGCGAGCTGAAGGCCTATCTGGCTGAAAAGTGTGCGTTTTAAGTTGTTGTAATAAGTATAAAGCGGACTGGCATATTGCCAGTCCGCTTTATACTTTAAATCCACAGTTTCTGTTCCATTTTTCTTAATTTTTCAAAGACTTCATCCAATCTTTCAAACAATAATTCCTGATATTCTTCCTCAAAAGGCCCCGCTTCTGGAACAAATATTTTTTCATTCCACAAAGTCCACCACTGCCACGTTCCCTTCTTTTCCCTTTCCTGTCCCTTTATTTTTTGGCTCAACTCTTTACAGCATTTTTGTTGTTTATCGCTTAGATTAGGTCAGTTTACAAGGAACTACACGCAGACCGTGAAACGGGCTGCTGACA
>CANEAY010000004.1 GCA_947425785.1 uncultured Pseudoflavonifractor sp.
AGCTTGAGCATCTCGGTGAGGACATAGCACAGCACCTGCTGGGCCTGCTCCTTGGCCTTCCCGTCCTCCCCCTGGAGGCGGGCCTTGGTGAATTCGATATACCAGTCGCAGTAGTCATCCCAGATAAAGTCGTAGACCTTCTGGGCCGCCACGCCCAGCTCGTAGCTGTCCATGTTTTCGGTGACGGCGGGGATAAGGGCGTTGAGCTTTGAGAGGATCCACTTGTCCTCCATGGTCAGCTCCCGGGGCAGCTCCACCCTGTCGATGGTCAGGTTCATCTGCACGAAGCGGGAGGCGTTCCAGATCTTGTTGGCAAAGTTGCGCATGGCCTCGCACCGCTCGGGGAGGAAGCGCATGTCGTTGCCGGGAGAGTTGCCGGTGACCAAATTGAAGCGCAGGGCGTCGGCGCCGTACTGCTCGGCCACCACCAGAGGATCCACGCCGTTGCCCAGGCTCTTGGACATCTTGCGGCCCTTGTCATCCCGCACCAGGCCGTGGATGAGCACTGTGTGGAAGGGGGCTTTCCCGGTGTGCTCACAGCCGGAGAAGATCATCCGGGCCACCCAGAAGAAGATGATGTCGTAGCCGGTGACCAGCACGTCGGTGGGATAGAAGTACTTGAAGTCCTCGGTGTTCTCCGGCCAGCCCAGGGTGGAGAAGGGCCACAGAGCGCTGGAGAACCAGGTGTCCAGCACATCCTCCTCCTGGTGGATGTGCTCACTTCCGCAGTGGCAGCAGTGGGTGGGGTCGGTCTCGGAGACGGTGAGCTTACCGCACTCGTCGCAGGTCCAGGCGGGGATGCGGTGGCCCCACCAGAGCTGGCGGGAGATGCACCAGTCCCGGACATTCTCCATCCAGTTAATATAGGTCTTGGAGAAGCGGTCGGGAACGAACCTGGTCTCCCCTTCCCGGACGACCCGCAGGGCCTCCTTGGCCAAAGGCTCCATCTTCACGAACCACTGGGCGGAGATGAGGGGCTCCACATCGCTGTGACAGCGGTAGCAGGTACCCACATTGTGCTGGTGCTCCTCCACCTTCACCAGCCAGCCGCCTCCCTCCAGGTCGGCAATAATGGCCTTCCGGGCCTCGTAGCGATCCATGCCGGAGTACTTGCCGTACCCCTCCACCACCTTGCCGTTGTCGTCCAGAACGCGGATGGTCTCCAGGTTGTGGCGCAGGCCCACCTCGAAGTCGTTGGGGTCGTGGGCGGGGGTCATTTTCACACAGCCGGTGCCGAACTCCACGTCCACGTACTCGTCGGCCACAATGGGCATCTCCCGGCCCACCAGGGGCAGGATGCACTTCTTGCCCACGATGTCCTTGTACCGCTCGTCATTGGGGTTCACCGCCACGCCGGTGTCACCCAGCATGGTCTCCGGCCGGGTGGTGGCCACGATGACATACTTTTCCTTCTCCCCCTGGATGGGGTAGCGGATGTGCCACAGGTTGCCGGGCTTGTCCTTGTACTCCACCTCCGCGTCGGACAGGGCGGTGACACAGTGGGGGCACCAGTTGATAATACGGGAGCCCTTGTAGATGAGCCCCTTCTCGTAGAGGGACACGAACACGTGCCGCACCGCCTTGGAAAGGCCCTCATCCATGGTGAACCGGGCCCGATCCCAGTCGCAGGACACGCCCAGCTTCTTCTGCTGCTCCACGATGCGCTCGCCGTACTTCTGCTTCCAGTCCCACACCCGCTCCAGGAATTTTTCCCGGCCCAGGTCATAGCGGGTCAGGCCCTCGTTCTCCCGCAGGGCCTCCTCCACCTTGATCTGGGTGGCGATACCGGCGTGGTCGGTGCCGGGCACCCACAGGGCGGCATAGCCCTCCATCCGCTTGAAGCGGGTCAGGATGTCCTGAAGAGTACAGTCCATGGCGTGGCCCATGTGGAGCTGTCCCGTCACGTTGGGGGGCGGCATGACGATGGTGAAGGGCTTCTTGTCCGGGTCACGGTGACCCTGGAAGCAGCCACCCTTCTCCCACATCTCATAAATACGGCCTTCTACCTCTTGGGGCTCGTAGGCCTTCGGCAATTCCTTTCCCATGTTCTCTTCCTCCTTACAGTTTTGCCGGGGCAAACTTCTTCCCCGTCTTCTCTTCGATAAAGGGCCCGAACTGCTCCGGCGTCCCCTTCAAAAATCCGCTCTTCGGCAGGATATAGCCCGCCCTGGAGCTCAAAAAGAGCACAAAATACTCCTCACTCTCCGCCAGAGCAGAAAAGTCCCGGTAGCCGTGGAGCACCCGCTGTTCTCCGGCGGAGGCCACCAGGTTCTCCCCGGTGAAGAAAAAGGTCTGTTCCAGTCCGCTGGGGGTCTTGCGGCTCACCCGCCAAGTGGTGTAATTATACCACACCGCCCCCAGGGCCACACACGCTCCACTGAGCAGAGTGCCCAGCAGCACAGTGGTGTTGAAGCCCGAAGTGGCAATACCGACGGCACAGATGGTCAATCCCAGGATGCCCGCCAGGAAAAGGGCTCCCCGTGTCATGGCGGTCTTCTTTCTCTGCACCGTCCTGCCTGTGATCCTCTGGTAGTCCACCAGAGTCTTGGCATCCAGCACGGTCTTTACCTCAAATTCCATCTTGTGCCCTCCTTCAAAAATAAAACGCCCCGAGACCGTTCGGCCTCAGGGCGAAGGATTTCTCCGCGGTACCACCTGAATTTGTACTCATTGCCCCGTAACGAGGGAGACGGCGGTGCCTACTCTCTTTTCAGCGCCGCGGCTCCGGGGCGACCTTCCGCTTCAGGGTCACGGAGCCTTGCACCGGCCGGCTCCTCTCTCTGCTTCCCCTGGGGCGTACTCCTCCCCATCACTGCCTTTGACTGGTAGTATACGCAATTTCCCGAGAAAAGTCAAGCATTCCCTTCCGCTCCCCTGCCCCTGCGCAGAAAGCTCAGCTTGGTCTCGGAGCAGACCACTGCCACGAAAATAAGGGCAAATCCAAGCAAAAGCCTGGGTGTGACCGGGTCTCCGTAGCACAGCACGGAAAAGAGCACGCCGAACACCGACTCCAGAGACAGGATGATAGCCGCCGAGGCGGGGTCAGACCATACCTGGCCCACATTTTGAAAGAGCAGCGCCACGGTGGTACACATAACGATAAAATAGCCCATCTGGAGCAGCAGGTCGCCGTTGATGACGGAAACCGGGGGCATTTTCTGGAACAGGAAGCCGCCGATCCAGGAATAGAGGGCCGCAAAGGCGAACTGGAACACCGTCAGCAGGTAGATGTCCTTCTCCGTGGATACCTTGGCCACCGATATGATATGGGCCGCGAAGAGGCCCGCCGCCCCCAGGGTCAGCAGGTCGCCCCTGGTGATGGAAAAGCCCTCGTTGAGAGACACCAGTCCCACCCCCGCCACACACAGCACCGCCGCAAGGATGTTGTAGACGTCGGGCCGCCGCCCCATCACCAGCCAGTGGAGAAAGGGCACCAGTACACAGTAGACCGCCGTCAGAAAGGCGCTTTTGGATGGGGTCGTCTGGGTCAGGCCAAAGGTCTGGACGGAATAGCCCGCAAAGAGGAAGACTCCCATAATAGCCCCCCGCCAGAGGTAGTCCACGGTAAAACCCTTCCACCGCTTCCAGCAGAACAGCCCCAGCAGCACAGCGCCGCCGGTAAAGCGGATGGCCAGGAGGAAAAAGGTGGGGATCACATCCACCGCCCCCTTCATCATAAAGAAGGAGGAGCCCCAGATCAAAGCGGCGGCAAAAAGCATGGGCTTTGCCAGCCGCCGCATCAACGCTTCATTCATCATTGTCACAACTCCTTGGGTATGGTAGAATAGCGGTACGGCAAAAACGAAACACAGAGTGAGGTGAAGGTATGGACAAGCTCACACGGGATTTCTATGACCGGGACACCATCGTGGTGGCCCGGGAGCTTCTGGGCAAACACCTTGTCCGGGTGGTAGACGGCGTCCCCACCGCCCTGCGCATCACCGAGACCGAGGCCTACATCGGCCGGATGGACAAGGCCTGCCACGCCTACGGCTATAAGCGCACCAAGCGCACCGAGACCCTTTTCGCCCCGCCGGGAACGGCCTATATCTATCTCATTTACGGGATGTACCACTGCCTCAACTTCGTCACCGAGGGGGAAAATGAGCCCGCCGCCGTCCTTCTCCGGGCGGGAGTGCCGGTGACTGGGGCTGACGCCCTGTCCATGTCCGTCAGGCGGTTTCACTGTACACCTAGTGAAATGTCCTCATATCAAAGGAAAAATTTCCTTAACGGTCCCGGAAAGCTCTGTAAAGCCCTATCCCTTACTAAAGAACAGAACGGTCTCTCCTTGCTTGGAGACGAACTCTATGTAGTGGACGCCGGGGAACGGCCCTCGGACATCCATATCTCCAAGCGCATCGGCATCGACTATGCCGAAGAGGCTGTTGACTTTCCCTGGAGGTTTTACTATGAACCCTGACATGATCTTCTTTGACCTGGACGGCACCCTCATCGACTCCAACGGCGTCTGGCTCCAGGTAGACCATGACTTTCTGGGCCGCCGAGGGTTGGAGGTCACCCAAGAATACCAGGCTGTTGTGTCCAACTCCATCTTCCCTGTAGCCGCCCAATTTACCAGAGACTACTATCACCTGCCCGACGAGCCCCAGGCCATCATGGACGAGTGGCAGGCCATGGCCCAGGGCGCCTACGCCAGGACTATCCCGCTAAAGCCGGGGGCCCAGGCCCTGCTGGACAAGCTCCAGGCCCAGGGCCGGCCCATGGCTCTCCTCACTGCCGGGCTCCCGGCATTGGCGAAGGCAGCAGTGGAGCGCCACGGCCTTGAAAAGTACTTCCAGGGCCTCTTCTTTGCCCACGACGTGGGCCTGGAAAAGAGAGACCCAGAGGTCTACCGCATCGCCGCCAAACAGTACGGTGTCTCTCCCACCGGCTGCGTCCTCCTGGAGGACGCCCCTCACAACTGTGCCGCCGCCAAATCGGCGGGCTTCAAGGTGGTAGGGGTCTACGACGACTTCTACGCCGATCAGTGGGACACGGTACAGGAAAACAGCCACTTGGCGGTAAAAAGCCTCATCGAGCTTTTGTAAGACCATATGAAAAACGCCCTCCCTCCTGGGAGGGCGTTTTCTGTCAGGACAGCTTCTCCATGTACTGCTCCGCCGAGCGGAGCATCAGCTTCTTGGTGCCCACGTTGTCAAAGGCCACCTCAATAAGGGCGTCCCCGCCCATGGGGGTCAAGGTGAGGATCATGCCCTTGCCAAAGGCCTTGTGCATCACCATCTCCCCCTTGTGGAAATCGGGCAGAGGGGGCTGGGCCGGGCGGGCAATTTTGCGCTTGGGTGCCGGCTTTCTGGGGGCAGCAGGGGTGCGGCCGCTCTGGGCCCAGCCGCCGATCTTCCGGTCGCTGGTGTCCCGGCGCTCATAACTGCGTCCGCCGTAGGGGGCCGAATAGCTGTCCTCCTCGTCCTCCTCCCACTGGTCGTACCCATAGCTGCGCCGGGGGGCCGGACGCTCCTCCATCTGCCAAGTCCCGGCGCTCATGGGGCTCCTGCCGGAGCGCTCCACCCGCTCCTCGGGGATCTCCCCCAGGAACCTGGAGGGCAGGTTGGCGGAGGTACGGCCGTAGAGCATCCGCTGGTGGGCGCTGGTCATGTAGAGCCGCTCCTTGGCCCGGGTCATGGCCACATAGCACAGCCGCCGCTCCTCCTCCATCTCCTCCATATCACCAATGGAGCGGATGCCGGGGAAGATGCCCTCTTCCACTCCTACCACAAAGACCACGGGGAACTCCAGGCCCTTGGCCGAGTGCATGGTCATCATCACTACGCTCTCCTCGTTGGGGTCGTGGTTGTCCAGGTCGGTATAGAGGGCTATCTCGTCCAAAAAGCCCGCCAAAGAAGGCTCAACGGCGTTGTCCAGATAGCTCTGGATGGAGGACTTCAGCTCCCGGACGTTCTCCAGCCGGGTGCGGTCCTCCACCGTGTCCTTGGCCTCCAGGGCCACGGCGTAGCCGCTGTCGGCGCAGACAATGTCGTAGAAATCGGTGAGCTCCATCTCCCCCATCTGCTCCTGGAGCTTGCGGATGAGCTCACAGAAGGCCGCCAGCTTCGCCGCCGCCTTTTGCAGGTCGGGGTACTCTCTGGCGTTGCTGATGACCTCCCAGAGGGAGCGGCCGGTCTGGGCCGCCAGAGCCTGGGCGGTGTCGATGGTCTTCTGGCCGATGCCCCGGGGCGGGTTGTTGATGATGCGCTGAAGACGCAGGTCGTCGCCGGGGTTGTTCACTACGCAGAGGTAGGAGAGCATGTCCTTCACCTCCGCCCGGTCAAAGAACCGGGTGCCGCCGATGATGCGGTATGGTACGCCGTTGCGCTTGAAGGCCATTTCCAGCTCCCGGGACTGGGCGTTCATCCGGTAGAGCACGGCAAAATCCTTCCAGTGCCGTCCCCCGGAGTAGCCCGTCAATATCTCCGAGGCCACATACCGGGCCTCGTCGTCCTGATCCATGGCGGTGTAAAGCTGGAGCTTGTCCCCCGCCCCCTGCTCCGTCCAAAGCTCCTTGCCCTTGCGGCCCTGGTTGTTTTGGATGACCCGGTTGGCCGCCTCCAGAATGTTCTGGGTGGAGCGGTAATTCTGCTCCAGACGGATGGTGCGGCAGTTGGGATACTCCTTTTCAAAGGAGAGGATGTTCTCGATGGTGGCCCCCCGGAAACGGTAGATGGACTGGTCGTCATCGCCTACCACGCAGAAGTTCCCATAGCCCCCTGCCAGCAGGGAAGAGAGCTGGTATTGCAGGTTGTTAGTGTCCTGGTACTCATCCACCAGCACATAGCGGAACTTCCGCTGGTAGTAATTGCGCACCTGTTCATCCTGCCGGAGCAGAAGCACCGTGCGCAGGATGAGGTCGTCAAAGTCCAGAGCATCAGCGGCCTTGAGCCGCTTTTCGTACTCGGTGTATATCTCCGCCATGCGCATGAGCCGCCGGTCACCCATCTTATTACACTGGGCGGCGTAGTCCGCGGCCAGCTGCATGGCGTCCTTGGCCCGGGAGATATACCCCAGCACCGTCTTGGGCGGGAAGGCCTTGTCGTCAATGTTCAAAGCCTTGATCACATCCTTCACCACCCGTTCCGAGTCGGCGGTGTCGTAGATGGTGAAGGAGGTGGAATACCCCAGCTTGTCAATGTCCCGCCGCAGGATACGGGCACAGCAGGAATGGAAGGTGGAGGCCCATACGTCGTTGGCGGAGGGCCCCAGCATCCGCTCCAGCCGCTCCTTCAGCTCCCCGGCGGCCTTGTTGGTAAAGGTGATGGCCAGGATCGACCAGGGGGCGGCAGGCTCATAGCGGCAGAGGGACTCCGCTCTGGCTCTCCCCTCCTCCGTGGGCTGGGCGGCATAGGTTTCCAGGAAAGCCAAGTCCTCCTGCGTGACCCCGTCGGGAACCAGGTCGCAGTCGGAGCCCTTTCCGTATTTCATAAGGTTGGCCACCCGGTGGATGAGGACGGTGGTCTTGCCGCTCCCTGCCCCTGCCAGCAGCAGAAGGGGGCCTTCCGTGGCCAGCACCGCCCGCCTCTGTTCCGGGTTCAGGCGGAGAAAATCCTGCTCAATGACCTTTCTCCGTGCCTTGCAAAATCTAAGTTCCTGCGCGTTATCCAGCATAATTTCTCTCCGTTCTCACGTTTTCACAGCTTGTCTATTTTATATCAGAACCGCCCCCAGGTCAACGGCGGTTTTCGCCCTTCTCCCCCACTTTGTCGAAACATCAAAAGTTTTTCTTGCTTTTTCCCAAGGGAGTGTGTATACTATGGACAATTTGAGCAGAGGAGGAACCACCATGCGACATCTCATCAGCCCCATGGATCTGTCCGTGCAGGAGACGGAGGAACTGCTCCTTCTGGCCGAGCGCATCATGGATGCCCCCAAGGACTTTTCCCACCTGTGCGACGGCAAAAAGCTGGCCACCCTGTTTTTTGAACCCAGTACCCGGACCCGTTTGAGCTTTGAGGCGGCTATGCTCGAACTTGGGGGCCAGGTGTTGGGTTTTTCTTCTGCCGACTCCTCCTCTGCCGCCAAGGGCGAGACCGTCTCCGACACCGCCCGGGTGGTTTCCTGCTACGCCGACATCATCGCCATGCGCCACCCCATTGAGGGTGCGGCTGCCGCCGCAGCAGCCAAGGCCACGGTGCCCGTCATCAACGCCGGGGACGGCGGCCACCACCACCCCACCCAGACCCTCACCGACCTGCTGACCATCCACCGCTGGAAGGGCGGGCTCCGAAACCTCACTGTGGGCCTGTGCGGTGACCTGAAATACGGCCGCACCGTCCACTCTCTCATCAAGGCCATGTGCCGCTATGAGGGCGTCCGCTTCCTGCTGGTGAGTCCCCCGGAGCTGCGGGTGCCCGACTACATCCGGGAGGATCTGACCGCCGGCAGCTTCCCCTTCCAGGAGGTGGAGCGGCTGGAGGATGCCATGGATCAGGTGGATATCCTCTACATGACGAGAGTTCAGCGGGAACGGTTCGCCAGTGAGGCGGACTATCTCCGTTTGAAGGACAGCTATATTCTGGACACAGCGAAAATGAAGCTGGCAAAGGAAGACATGATCGTCCTCCACCCCCTCCCCCGGGTCAACGAGATAGCCCCCCAGGTGGACAACGACCCCCGGGCCAGATATTTTGAGCAGGCCCTCTGCGGAAAGTATGTCCGCATGGCCCTCATCCTGAAGCTGTTGGGCCTGGCCCGGCCCTCCCTGCCGGAGGCGGCGGCCCCCCAGCCCCAGATCATCCCCTCCCTCTCCTGCGGCAACCCCAAGTGCATCACCGCCGTCCAGCCCGGCCTGCCCCACCTGTTCCACCCGGTGGAGGGCAATGCCCACCTCTGCCGCTGTGCCTACTGTGACCACACCTGCGGCGGCAAATGACTCCCTTTTCTAAAAAAAGACCTCATCCAAGTTGGATGAGGTCTTTTTGTTCAAAACAGCATGATCTGACTGGTCTCCGGCAGCTCGTCAAAGGCCCCGGCGGCCTTGAGCTGCTCGATGTGGGTCTTGGACACCTTGGGGCAGGCGTCGGAGAACTCCTCAATGGAGACAAATTCCTTCCCCACCCGCTGCTCCACAATGGACAGGGCCGCCGTCTCCCCCAGGCCGGGGATGGCGGTAAAGGGTGGGATGAGGGTATCCTCCCCCTCGGGTACAAATTCCACCGCCGAGGACTGGTAGATGTCCACCGTACGGAACTTTAACCCCCGCAGGTAGAACTCGTAGACCACCTCCAGGGTGGTGTAGGTATCCTCCTCCACAGCAGTCGCTTTTTTCTCGTCCATCTTGGCTTTGATGCGCTTCATGTTCTCCTTCACCGTCTCCATCCCCTGGCACATGATGGTGGCGTCGAAGGCCTTGGCCCGGATGGAGAAAAAGGCGGCATAGAAGGCCAGAGGCCGGTGGACTTTGAACCAGGCGATACGGAAGGCCATCATCACGTAGGCCACCGCGTGGGCCTTGGGGAACAGATAGCCGATCTTGGCCAGGGAGTCGATGTACCACTCGGGCACGTCATGGGCGCGCATATCCTCCGCCCAGCCCGGCTCAAAACCATTCTTCTTCACCTTGCCCTTACGGACAGACTCCATGATCTTAAAGGCCACCTTGGGCTCCATGCCCCGCTGGATGAGGTAGAGCATGATGTCATCACGACAGCCCACCGTCTCCAGAACGGTGGCGGTGCCATTCAAGATCAAGTCCTTGGCGTTGCCCGCCCACACGTCGGTGCCGTGGGAGAAGCCGGAAAGACGCACCAGAGTGTTGAAATCCTGGGGCTGGGTGTCCACCAGCATCTGGCGGGTAAAGCGGGTGTTGAACTCCGGGATGGCCACAGCTCCGGTAGGCCCCAGAACAGGGTCGTCCACAAAACCCAGCTTCTCCGAAGAGGTAAAGAGACTCATGGTATCCGGGTCATCCAGAGAGATCTCTGTCCTGGCATTGATCCCCGTCAGCTCCTCCAGCATATGGATCATGGTGGGGTCATCGTGGCCCAGCATATCCAGCTTCAGCAGGTTGGACTCCATGGAGTGGTATTCGAAATGGGTGGTGATGATGTCGGTGTTGGGGTCGTCGGCAGGGTGCTGGACGGGACAGAAATCGTAAATTTCCCGATCCTGGGGAATGACCACCATACCGCCGGGGTGCTGGCCGGTAGTCCGCTTGACCCCGGTACAGCCCAGGGCCAGCCGGTTCTCCTCCGCTCCCGTGGCCCGCTTCTCCCGCTTTTCCAGGTACTTCTTCACATAGCCGTAGGCGGTCTTCTCCGCCACAGTGCCGATGGTGCCCGCCCGGAACACATGGCTGTCGCCAAACAGCTCAAAGGTATAGCGGTGGGCCTTGGCCTGGTACTCGCCGGAGAAGTTCAGGTCGATATCCGGCACCTTCTCGCCGGAGAAGCCCAGGAAGGTCTCGAAGGGGATATCAAAGCCGTCCTTCACATAGGGCGTGCCGCACACCGGGCACACCGCGTCTGGCATATCCGCCCCGCAGCCGTAGCCGTTAGCCCGGCCATACTCAAAATCGGCGTGCTTGCACTTGGGACAGCGGTAGTGGGCAGGCAGGGAGTTGACCTCGGTGATGCCGGACAAAAAGGCCACCAGCGACGAACCCACCGAGCCACGGGAGCCCACCAGGTACCCATGAGCCAGGGAGTCCTGCACCAGCTTCTGGGCGGACATATAGATGACGTCGTATTTCCGCCGGATAATACCGGGCAGCTCCAAGTCGATCCGATCCTGAACGGTCTTGGGTAGCTCCTCGCCGTAAAGCTCGTGGGCCCGGTCATAGGTCAGCCGCTCCAGTTCCTTGTCAGAGTCCACCAGCTTGGGCGCAAACAGTCCCTGGGGCAGTGGGTCGATGCGCTCACACCAATCGGCGATCATGTTGGGATCCCGGATGACCACCCGCCGGCAGTCCTCGGTGCCCAGATAGGCGAACTCCTCCAACATCTCGTTGGTGGTCTTGAAGTAGATGGGCAGCGACTTGTCGCAGTCCTCAAAGCCCTTAGTATCCAAAAGGATGTGGCGGTAGACCTCCTCCTCCGGGTCTAAGAAGTGGACGTCTCCCGTGGCGCACACCGGCTTGTCCAATTCCTTGCCCAGAGCCAGGATGGTGCGGTTGAAGTCCTTCAGCTCCTCGATGCTGCTGGCCACCGGGCGGCCGGTGCGCTTGTCAGGCTGGAGCAGGAAGAGGTTGTTGCAGATGGGCTGTATCTCCAAAAAGTCGTACCAGGAGGCGATGCGCTTGAGCTCCTCCCAGTCCTTGCCCTGGCTCACGGCGGTATAGAGCTCTCCCGCCTCACAGGCAGAGCCGATGATGAGCCCCTCCCGGTACTTCTCGATCTCGCTCTTGGGCATAATGGGATACCGCTTATAGTGCACCAAAAAGGAGTCGGAGATAAGGCGGTAGAGGTTGCGCAGGCCCAGCTGGTTCTTGGCGATGACGATGAGGTGCTTGGGCTGGCGCTTGGCCTTTCCCCTGCCCCGGAGGGCGGTCATGGCCGGGTTGATGTCCTGAAGAGTATGTACCCCCATGTCATCCAGCATCTGGAAGAAAGGCGGGAGCATATAGCCCACGGTGGCGGCGTCGTCACTGGCCCGGTGGTGGTTGAACATGGGCAGATTCAGCCGGTCGGCCACCGCGTCCAGCTTGTGCTTGCCCAGGTCGGGCAGCAGGTTCTGGGCCAGAATGAGGGAGTCGATCCAGGGATTGGGCAGCTCCCGGCCCATGCGGGCGCAGGCCGCGGAGATAAAGCCCATGTCAAACTCGGCGTTGTGGGCAGCCAAAGGCCGGTTCCCGGCAAAGTCCAAAAAGGCGTTCACCGCCTCCTCCTGGCTGGGGGCGCCGATGAGCATTTTATCCGTGATGCCGGTAAGCTCCACGATCTCCCGGGGCAGTGTCCGCTCGGGGCTGGCAAAGGTATTGAACCGCTCGCACACCTCTCCGTTTCGAAGCACCACGGCGCCGATCTCAACGATGACGTCGTCCCGCTTGCTTAGGCCCGTGGTCTCAATGTCGAAGCAGACGATCTCCCCGTGGAAGTCCTGCTTCACATTTCCGTGGATGGCCACCCGGTCATCCACATCGTTGAGAAAGTACGCCTCCACGCCATAGAGCACCTTGATGTCCTTGGCGGCGTGCCATGCCTCAGGGAAGGACTGGGCCACGCCGTGGTCGGTAATGGCGATGGCCCGGTGGCCCCAGCTCTCCGCCCGTTTCACCACCGCCTTGGTGGGGGTGAGGGCGTCCATGGCAGACATGGTGGTGTGCAGGTGGAGCTCCACCCGCTTCTCCCAGCCGGCGGAGTCCACCCGCTTCTCCTTCTTGCTCTCCATGACGGCGTAGGGCTCCAGCACCATGTCATTGGTGTAGCGGTCCAGGTTCAGCTTTCCCTGGATGATGAGGTGCTGGCCCTCCTTGATGCCGTTGACCAGGGGCTTGGCCTCGTCCCCCAGGAAAAACTTGCTGACCCGGATGGCCCCGGTGTAGTCGGTGACATCGAAGCTCACCATCCAGGCCCCACGCTTTTTCAGCTCCCGGCTGTTGACGGCAAAGACGTCGCCCTTGACGATGACGGTACCCATGTCCAGATGAAGGCTCCCCATCTCCACAGGGTCGCCCTTGATGTCCCGGCGGCCGTAGATCATCTTTCCCGCGCTCTTGCCGGAGCCCTTCCGCTCCTTCCCTCCCCCGCTTGCGGCGGAGGACTTCCGCAGGGCCGCCAGGGTCTGGCGGCGGATGGCCTCGGTGCGCTGGAAGGCGTCCATAGCCTCGGTCTCCGGCACAGCCTCCTCTGGGACAGACGGCTCCTCCGGGGGCGGCTCGGGCAGAGGGATATCGTCCGCAGGCGGGGCCGCCTGCTCCTGCCCGTCCGCCTCCTCACACACAAGCTCCAGCTCCACCTTGGCCACACCATAGGCAGCCGCCAGTTCGGACCCCACCCGCTGGCTCAATTCGTGGAAAACCGGGTGGTCGCAGATGGCCTTGATACGGATGATACGGGTGGCCTTGTCCACCACGGCCTTCTCCACCCGCCAATTCACCACCTGCACCAGCACGTCCCGCTGGGGCCGGTAGGCGCTGAACAATTTCAAAAATGAGGGGAATTCCTGTGCCATGCTCTCAAACTCCTTGGTAAAAAGGGCCTTTCCCGCCCTAAATTCGTCAGTTCATACCCTTAAAGGGCCTCAATGAGCCGGAAAAGCTCCTCCACCAGATGCTCCTGGGGGACTTTCTTCACGATCTGTCCCTTTTGGAAGAGAAGGCCCTCCCCCACTCCGCCGGCAATACCCACGTCGGCGGCGCCGGCCTCGCCAGGGCCGTTGACCACACAGCCCATGACCGCTACGGTGATGGGCTTGTCCACCGCTTTCAGCCCCTCCTCCACCTCATTGGCAAGGGCGATGAGGTCGATGCGGGTGCGGCCGCAGGTGGGACAGGAAATAAGCTCCGGGCCGTCCCGGCGCACTCCGGCAGCCTTCAGGATGTCCCGGGCGGCGTAGACCTCCTCCACCGGGTCGGCGGAGAGGGACACCCGGACGGTGTCCCCAATACCCAGGGCCAGCAGGCCGCCGATGCCCACGGCGGACTTCAAAATGCCCATCTTGGGCGTCCCCGTCTCGGTGACGCCGATATGTAAGGGATAAGGGCTCTTTTCGCTCATCAGCTTGTAGGCCGCCATGGTGACCGGCACCGAGGAGGATTTGAGGGAGACACAGATGTCCTCAAAGCCACAGTCCTCCAGGAGCTTAATATGGCTGAAGGCGCTCTCCACCAGAGCTTGGGCCGTCACGCCGCCGTGCTTTTCCAGCAGGGGCTTTTCCAGGGAACCGCCGTTGACCCCAATGCGGATGGGGACGCCTCGCTCTTTGCAGGCTCCCGCCACAGCGGCCACCCGGTCGGAAGAGCCGATGTTGCCGGGGTTGATGCGCACCGCGTCACAGCCCTGTTCCACACAGGCCAGGGCCAGCTTGTAGTCGAAGTGGATGTCCACCACCAGGGGGATGGAGATGCTCCGCCTGATGTCGCCCACCCTCTGGGCGGCCTCCATATCGGGAACGGCCACCCGGATGATCTGGCACCCGGCGGCCTCCAAACGCTTGATCTGGGCCACCGTGGCCTCCACGTCCTGGGTGGGGGTGCTGCACATGGATTGAATGGTGACAGGGGCGCCCCCGCCCACGGGGACGCTCCCTACCATGATCTGCTTCGTCATGTCTCTACACTCCGAACTGCTTCAAAATGTCGCTGACGGTCACCGCCAGCATGAGGGCCATGAGGCAGGCAAAGCCTGCGGCGGAGACCCAGCCCTGGTACTTGGGATCCAGCTTCCGCCCCCGAAGGGCCAGCAGGATGCCGTTGACCGCCATAAGGAAGACCTGTCCTCCGTCCAGGGCGGGGATGGGCAGAAGGTTCATCACAGACAGGTTGATGGAGATAAAGGCCACAAACCACAATATCTCCGTCAGTGCCCCTAAGAGGGCGGACTTTCCATTCTTTTTCGCGGCCGCGGCTCCCTCCTGTCCCAGGTCGCCCACCATGTCCACGATGCCGACCACTCCGGACATATCCCGGACGCCCACCTGGCCGGTAATGAGGTCTCCCAGGCTCATCCACACCATGCGGACATAGTCCACCGCCTGATACCAGCTGTTTTTCAGTAAGACCAAGGGCGTGTTGGCCTCGGCGACCACATTGACCCCCAGCTTCAGCTCGTTTCCACTTTGAACCAGGCGGAAATTGTTTACTTCCAGGCGTTTCCCATCCCGGCGGACTTCCAGATCCACCAGGTCGTCGCCGCCCCGGGCAATGAACATACCGATGTCGGCGGTGAGGTAGATGGCGTGGCCGTCCACCTCCAAAATACGGTCACCGGGCAGGAGAAACTCCTGGGCGGCAGGGCTTGTGACCTCTGTTACCACAGGGGCAGAAAATCGCTCCTGTGGCAAAAAAAAGCACAAAATGATAAAAAACCCGGTCAAAAAGTTCATAAAGACCCCGGCCAGCAGGATGATGAGCCGCTGGTACCAGGGGCGGTTGGGGAAGGCCCGGGGATCGTCGGAGACCCCCTCTTCCTCCCCCTCCATGGCGCAGAAGCCGCCGATGGGAAGCAGGCGGAGAGAGTATTCCGTCTCCCCTTTCTGCCGGTGAAGGAGCAGGGGGCCCATGCCGATGGCGAACTCGTTGACCTTGACGCCGCAGAGTTTTGCGGCAAAAAAGTGACCAAATTCGTGGAAAGCGATAAGGATCCCGAACATTAGGATGGCAACCAAAATATAGAGCATGGTGTTCCCCCTTTGGTCATGGGCTGGTTTTGGGCCGATTTTGGGCCGGTTATGGCTGATTTGGGCCGATTTTGGCTGATTTGGGCCTGTTTATGCCGTTTTTTGACTGATTTTTTCTGATCTTATCCAGTTTTTGGGCTGATTTTAGCCGGTTTTTGGGCCGGTGTCTTGGAATGGCCGGAGCTTTATATAGCTCCCGGGCTGCCCGCCGGGCGGCCTGGTCGGCCTCCAAAATGTCCTCCAGGGACGGACTCTGTACAACCGAGACCTGTTTAAGGGACTTCAAAACTTGCGAAAACACTCCCAAAAAGGGTATTTTTCCGCTCAAAAACAGCGAAACAGCCTCCTCATTGGCTCCATTCAGGATCGCTGTCTGCGTACCGCCGACACGGGCCGCCTCCATAGCCAGGGACAGGCAGGGAAATGCCTCCAGATCCGGCGGGGCGAAGGTGAGGGAGGGACAGGAGAGGAGATCCAGCTCCTTTGAGGGGCCGGGAAGGCGCTGGGGGTAGGTGAGGGCATACTGGATGGGCAGGCGCATATCCGGCGCGCCCAACTGGGCAAGGATGGCGTTATCACAGTATTCCACAAGAGAGTGAATGATACTCTCCCGGTGGATGACCACAGAAATTTTTTCCAGAGGCATGGCGTAAAGGCGCATGGCCTCGATGACCTCCAGGCCCTTGTTCATCATGGTGGCCGAGTCCACGGTGATCTTGGCCCCCATGGCCCAGTTGGGGTGCTTGAGGGCGTCCTGGAGCTTGACGGTCTCCAGCTCCTTCCGGCTCCTGCCAAAAAAAGGCCCGCCGGAGGCGGTGAGGATGAGCCGCTTGACCTCTCCCCTGTCCCTGTTCCCCTCCAGGCACTGGAAGAGGGCGGAGTGCTCCGAGTCCACGGGGATGATCTCCCCGCCGAAGCGGCGGGCGGCGTCCATCACCAGCTCCCCGGCGCAGACCAGGGTCTCCTTGTTGGCCAGAGCCACCCTTCTCCCCCGCTCCAGAGCCGCCAGGGTGGGCCGAAGCCCCACCATGCCCATGACGGCGGTGAGGACGATATCCGTGTCCTCCAGGGCGGCGGCCTCCACCAGGCCCTCCATGCCAGAGGCCACCTTCACACCGGTGTCCGCCAGCTTGATGGCCAGGGTCTTGGCGGCACCGGCATCCATGCACACCGCCAGCCGGGGGCTGAATTTGCGGCACTGGGCCTCCAACAGCTCCACACTGCGGTTGGCCGTCAGGGCGGAGACTTGGAGGCCCAGAGCTTCTATGACCTCCAGGGACTGCCGGCCGATGGAGCCGGTGGAGCCCAGGAGGGAAACGGTCTTTTTCATGGCGATCACCTTATTTCAGGATGGGCAGAAAGCGAAGCAGCAGCTCCACCAGGGGGGCGCAGAAGATGACGCTGTCGAAGCGGTCCAGAATGCCCCCGTGGCCGGGCAGGATATTGCCGAAGTCCTTGATGCCGTACTCCCGCTTGATGCAGGAGAAGGACAGGTCGCCCAGCTGGGAGACCAGGCTCCCCAGGGCCCCGTAGAGGGCCAGCACGGCATAGTTCACGTCCAGGCCCAGGCCGAAGCCCTTCTCCCAGAGAAGCCCGTAGGCCATGGCGCAGACCACCGCGCCCGCCAGGCCGCCCACAGCGCCCTCCACCGTCTTTTTGGGGGAGAGGTCGGGGGCCAGCTTGTGCCTGCCGAAGAGCATCCCGGCAAAGAGGGCGCAGGCATCGGAGAGGAAGGCCACCACAAAGGGGAGCATGACGGTCATCTGCCAATCCGGCCGCAGGCGCAGGCGCACCAGGGAGCTCAAAAACCAGGGGATGAACACCGTCAGGAAAAAGGCGCCCCCCAGCCGCTCCAGCCCCAGGGTGTTGCGGCTGTATATGGCCTCGGCAAAGAGAAGGGTCACATAGACAAAAAGCCCTGCCAGGGCATACTCCGCCCTGGCGCCGCTGTACTCCCACAGGGGGATGAGGGCCCCCAGGGCGATGGAATAGGCGGCGATGCGGGTGTGCTTGAGGAAATTGGTGGCACACAGGGCCTCGTAGACGGCGATGGCGCAGATGACCGCCAGGGCGATGGGCACCGCTATTTCCGGCAGGGCGTAGACGATGACCAGCATCAGCGGGATGAAGACCACCGCCACCATAACACGTTTGAACATTCAGATCCCTCCAAACCGGCGGCTGCGGCTCTGATAGGCCGCAAGCGCCTTGCGAAGCTCCTCTTTCCCGAAATCGGGCCAGTTCACGTCGGTGAAATAGAACTCGGAATAGGCCGACTGCCAGAGCAGGAAGTTGGACGTGCGCTCCTCCCCGCCGGGGCGGATCACCAGCTCCGGGTCGGGGATGCCCGCGGACCAGAGGCCCAGGGAGAACTCCTCCTCGGTGAGCTCCTCCGCCTTTCGCTTTCCCGCGGCGCAGTCGGCGGCAAAGGCCTTTGCCGCCCGGACGATCTCGTCCCGGCCGCCGTAGTTGACGCAGATGTTCACCTGACAGCCCTCAAACCGGGCGGAGTCGGACTGCACCTCCCTGCACAGCTGACGAAGCTCCTCCGGGAGAGGGGTCAGGTCGCCGAAGAAGACGAAACGGACTTTCTCCTTCTCCATGTCCCGGACGGCCTCCAGCAGGTACTTCCTCAAAAGGCCCATGATGGCAGAGACCTCCTGGGCGGGCCGCTTCCAGTTCTCGGTGGAAAAGGCGTAGACCGTCAGGTACTGGATGCCGATATCCCGGCAGTAGGTGGCGATGGTACGGAAGGTCTCCGCCCCGGCGGCGTGGCCGGCGGTGCGGGGCAGGCCCCGGCCCTTGGCCCAGCGGCCGTTGCCGTCCATGATGATGGCGATATGGCGGGGCAGGCAGCTGAAATCCACCTTGGCCTCCTCTTTTTTTCCGAACAGCGGCATGGGGCGTCCCCCCTTTCCGTGAGCAAGGGATTTCCCGCCCAGGAACGGCGGGAAATCTCTGTGTGTGGTAAAATTGTGGGCCGGCGCTCAGACCGCCATGAGCTCCTTTTCCTTCTTGGCGCTCATGTCGTCCAGCTGCTTGCAGTACTTGTCGGTCAAGTCCTGGAGCTCCTTCTCGCAGAGCTTCCGGTCGTCCTCGGTCATCTCGCCCTTCTTCTCCTCCGCCTTCAGCTTATCCATGGCGTCCCGGCGGATGTTGCGGATGGCCACCTTGCCGTTCTCAGCGTACTTCTTCACCTGCTTGGTGAGCTCCTTGCGGCGCTCCTCGGTGAGCTGGGGGAAGAGAAGGCGGAGCACCTGGCCGTCGTTCTGGGGGTTGATGCCCAGGTCGGAGGTCTGGATGGCCTTTTCGATGTCCTTCAGCAGGGACTTATCCCAGGGCTGGATCATCAGGCTCCGGGGGTCGGGGGAGGAGATGGTGGCCACCTGCTGGATGGGGGTGGGGGTGCCGTAGTAATCCACGACGATCTTGTCCAGTACGGCGGCGTTGGCCCGGCCCGCACGGACGGCGGCAAAATCGCCGGCCACCACATCGATGGTCTTTTGCATCTTAACATCAAATTCCTGATTAAATTCCTGCATATTGAGTCTTCCTTTCCTTATTGGATTTCAGGGCGCTTACTCCCGAATGACGGTTCCGATCTTCTCTCCCATCACCGCCCGGTAGATGTTCTCCGGGTCTTTCAGGGCAAAGAGGAGGACGGGTATCTTGTTGTCCATGGACAGGCTGGTGGCGGTGGAGTCCATGACCTGGAGGTGCTTGGAGAGCACCTCGTCATAGGTGATGGCGTCGAACTTCACCGCGGCGGCGTCCTTTCTGGGGTCGGCGGAGTAGACCCCGTCGATGTTCTTGGCCAGGAGGATCACGTCGGCGTCGATCTCGGCGGCCCGGAGCACGGCGGCGGTGTCGGTGGAGAAGAAGGGGTTGCCGGTGCCGCAGCCGAAGATGACCACCCTTCCCTTCTCCAGGTGGCGGATGGCACGGGAGCGGATGTAGGGCTCGGCGATGGAGCGCATCTCGATGGCAGTCTGCACCCGCACCTCTACCCCGTTCTGCTCCAGCACGTCGGCCACGGCCAGGCAATTGAGGGTGGTGGCCAGCATACCCATATGGTCGGCCCGGGTACGCTCCATGCGGTCGCCGCCGTCCTTCAGGCCGCGCCAGAAGTTGCCGCCGCCCACCACGACGCCCACCTGGACGCCCTGGGCGATACACTTTTTGATGACCTGGCAGACCTGGCCGATGACGTCGAAGTCCAGGCCCCGGCCCGCGTCCCCTGCCAGAGCCTCCCCGCTGATCTTCAGCAGAACTCTGTGATACGCCGGTTTTGCCATATCCGCGCCCCCTTTGATATTGTTATGGACTAGCTTCGATTGACAAGGGAAAACACGCCCCAGAGAGGCCCAAAGGGCGTGCTGGCGTCGTTTTCCCCCTTGCCGGGCGACAGCCCGCCTGCGGGGTGCAGCCTTGCCATCCCACCCTTTGGACCCCTCTGGGGTCTGAAAGAGTTTTGCGGGAGCCCAAGGCGTTCCCGGCAAGGTTGTCGACGAAACCTTACTGGCGTAAGGTGAGGAGACAAAACGCAGTCCGGGGGCGGCTTGGGCCCCGCAAAACCGTGTTTTCCCTTGCCAATCGAAGCTATCGTCCCTATTTTAATATAGATTTCCAATTTTGCATAGGGGGAGAAGCAGAAATTTTACAATTTGTTTTTCCCCCGGGGCGAAAAAAGGCCCGGAGCCGGGGCTCCGGGCCTTTTCGTCCAAATACTTTTCCGGCGGCTCACAGCGGCTTCACGTCCTCCGCCCGGAGGATCTTTTTGATGCTCTTTTCCGCCTTGGCCCGGGGGATCATCAGCTCGTGGCCGCACTGGGCACAGCGGAGCTTGAAGTCCATACCCACCCGGAGCACCAGCCACTCATGGCTGCCGCAGGGGTGGGGCTTTTTCAGTTCCAGCCGGTCGCCGACCCGGATATCCATAGCTTCACCGCGCTCCTTCTTCTGCTTTGTTACCATTATAAGGGCCCTTTTTCTCCCTGTCAATTCCTCTTGTCCCTTTGCATATCATATCCCATCCAGAAAATTACAGGGCACCAGCGGAAAGGATCTGATAAAATTGACAAGGCGATTTCTCCCGGAGGGCCGGCTGCTGGAAACAGAGGAAAACAGGGCCCGATGCAGCACCTTGGAGGGCCTGGCCCAGGCCCTGGCGGAGGAGGCTGTTTTAGAGGGGACAGCCCTTTTGTGCGACGAAAACCACGATCTGCTTGTAAAGGTTGGATCCTTTATGGGCCGCATCCCACGGGAGGAAGCGGCCCTTGGCATTGCCGAGGGCACCACCCGGGATATCGCTATTTTGTCCCGGGTCGGAAAGGCGGTTTCCTTTACAGTCAAGGCCATAGAGGGCTCCGCAGAGCCCCAGCTCCTCCTCTCCCGGCGGCGGGCCCAGGAGCTGGCCATGGAGCACATCCTGGAGCATTGGGAGCCGGGGCTGGTGGTGCCTGCCACGGTGACCCATCTGGAGCCCTTCGGCGCCTTTGTGGACATCGGCTGCGGGGCGCCCTCCATGATCGGAGTGGAGCGGCTGTCGGTCTCCCGCATTGCCCACGCCGGTGACCGGCTGGCCCTGGGGCAGGAGATCTACGCCGCGGTGCTGGGGGTCGACAGGGCACAGCGGCGGGTGCTCCTTACCCACCGGGAGCTGCTGGGCACCTGGGAGGAGAACGCCGCCCTCTTCCGGCCGGGGATGACGGTGCCGGGATATGTGCGGGGCGTCAAGGACTACGGCTCCTTCATCGAGCTCACCGCCAACCTCTCCGGCCTGGCGGAGTGCAGGGGGGGGCTCCAGGAGGGGGGGCGGGTGTCAGTGTACATCAAATCCATTCTGCCGGAGCGGATGAAGCTGAAGCTGCTGGTCATCGACCCCCTGCCCGACAAAAAAGTCCCGGAACCGCCCCGGTATTTCATTACCCAGGGAAAGCTGGAGCGGTGGCGGTACGCCCCGGAGGGATGTTTGAAGCCGGGGAGCGAGACGGTCTTTCAATGAAAAAGGCCCGGAAGAGGACATCTTCCGGGCTTTTTTTACAGATTTCGGGCCACGCCGAAGGCCAGCAGGAAAAGGGCCAGGGACAGCCAGGCCCGGTTTTCCCACCGGGATGGGGCCGCCCCTCTCACATAGCCCACTGCCCGCCAGGCCGATAGGCCCAGGAGCGCAGGCAGGGCCAGGCAGAGGGCGGGGTTGGCCGCCCAGGCCCCGGCCCAGTCGCCACGGAGGAGGGCCAGGCACAGCCGGGTCACCCCACAGCCGGGGCAGAGAAGCCCTGTCAGCGTATGGACGGGACAGGGGATGCCTACTCCCAGGCGGGCCACCGCCCAGGCGTAGCCCAGCCCCAGAGCCAGAAGGGCCGCCAGGCCGGAGAGCAGACGCCTTAGCCGGGGCTTAGAGGCCGCCATAGCCCTGGAACCGGTTCAGCTCGCTCTGCATCAGGGCAAAGGCCACGATGTCCAGCTTGAAGAAGCTGAGCACCAGGTAGAGGATGCCCTGGGAACCGCCGGGGGTGCCCCTGGCCTCGTCCAGGAACTGGCCCATCTTGTAGTTCCAATACAGGCCATAGATGCCGCAGGTGACGAAGGTCAGCAGGATGACCATGCCGCCGCTCACCCCCATGGGATAGCCGCTGACCTCCTGGACGTCGTTGTGGATGCAGTACATCCAGTAAAAGGCATAGATGCCGCAGGTGATGATGGACAGGACGATACACATTCCCACGCTTCGGTTTTGCTTCATAGTGCTCTCCCCTTTCTGTTTTTGACCCTATGCGGTCGGGGCAGGTCTATCCTTCCTCCCCCTTGATCTTATCCCAATACTGCTTGGCGGCCTGCTCGGTCTTGTTGTCGCCGTAGATATAATACTGTGTCCCCACCAGCTGGTCGGGCAGGTACTGCTGGGCTACCCAATGACCGGGGAAGCTGTGGGGGTAGAGGTAGCCCTGATCCCGCTCCATCCCCGCCGAGTCGGCGTGGACATTCTGGAGGTGCCGGGGATAGTCCCCGATCTTCCCCGCCTTCACATCGGCCCGGGCGGCGCCGATGGCGGCTACCACCGAGTTGGATTTGGGGGCGGTGGCCAGGAGGATGGCGGCCTGGGCCAGGGGGAGCTGGGCCTCGGGAAGGCCCAGCTGGAGGGCACTGTCCACGCAGGCTTTTACGATGGACACCGCCTGGGGGTAAGCCATGCCCACATCCTCGCTGGCGGAGCACAAAAGCCGCCGGATGGCGGTGATCATGTCCCCCGCTTCCAGGAGCCGGGCCAGGTAGTGGAGGGCGGCGTCCGGGTCGGAGCCCCGGAGGGACTTCATCAGGGCGGAGGCGATGTCGTAATGGTCGTCCCCCTCCCTGTCGTAGCGCATGGCGGAGCGCTGGGCCACCATCTGGGCGTCGGACAGGGACACTGTCAGGGTCTTGCCCTTCCGGGTGGCGGAGTTCATGAGCAGCTCCACCGCGTTCATGGCCTTGCGGCAGTCGCCGCCGCAGGCCAGGGCCAGGTGCTCCACCACCCCGTCCTCCAGCTTGGCCTTGGCCCCCAGCCGCTCCGACATCAGCCGGAAGCCCCGCTCCACGGCGGGCTTCAGGTCGTCGGCGGTGAGGGGCTTGAACTCAAAGACGCTGGAGCGGGAGAGGACGGCGTTATAGACGTAGAAATAGGGGTTCTCCGTGGTGGAGGCGATGAGGGTCACGTCCCCCCGCTCGATGACCTCCAGCAGGGACTGCTGCTGCTTTTTGTTGAAATACTGTATCTCGTCCAGGTAGAGGAGGACGCCCTCGGGGGCCAGAAGAGTTCCCACCTGGCCGATGATCTCCTTCACATCGGACAAAGAGGCCGTGGTGGCGTTGAGCCGCC
This sequence comes from uncultured Pseudoflavonifractor sp., assembly GCA_947425785.1. GTDB lineage: Bacteria > Bacillota > Clostridia > Oscillospirales > Oscillospiraceae > Vermiculatibacterium. The sequence goes on from CANEAY010000004.1 coordinate 23,147, forward strand.
GCAGGGCACGGTTGGTGCGCCTGGCGATGATGTTGGCCACGGTGGTCTTGCCCGTGCCGGAGGGGCCGTAGAAAATGAGGTTGGGGATGTCCCCGGTCTCAATGATGCGGCGGAGGAGTCCTCCCTCCCCTAAGATGTGCTTCTGGCCTACCACCTCATCCAGGGTCTCAGGGCGTATCTCGTCGGCCAAGGGGCGGTACGGCATGGTCGTCACCTCCAAAAAGGCAGAATGGAGAGGAAATTTTCCTCTCCATTCTAACATATGTTCGATTGGTTGTAAAGAGTCTTCTTAGCAGTTCACCTGTGGGGCCGAATAGGTTCGGCAGACCATCAGGACTGCTTGCTCAACGGTACAGGGAGCTTTGGGAGAGAGCTGGTCTGCGCCGGTACCTGTCATAATGCCCCGGCTTACGATGCAGCTCAGGGCCTCTGCCGCCCAGTCGGAGATCAGCGAATTGTCGGTATAGGCACTCAAATCGGTCTTGAGCTCTTCTGTGGCGCCAATTTGCTTTAGCGCCCGCCACAGCATGGCGGCAAGCTGCTCCCGGTTCAGCAGGTCATCGGGGGCAAAGCGCCCATCTCCTACTCCCTGAACGATCCCGGCGGTATATGCTTTCAACACGGCCTCATCAGTGGTATCGGTAAACGTGTCCTGGGAGGCGGGGACAAAGTTCTCCCCCATCTTTTCCAGATAGTTCACCGCCAGGGAGGCAAACTGGGCGCGGGTGATGGTATAGGTCTGGTAGTGGGCGCAGTCGCCGGTGACCAGTCCCACTTCCGTGGCCTTCTCCACCTCAGCCTTGGCCCAGTCGGAGACCGCGTCCCTTTTCAGCGGGTTCTTCAGCAGGCCGAACACCTCCCCTACCTTCACCACGGCATAGCCCCGGTCAAAATCCCCCACACCCGCATACATCACCGGGACAACGACGTTTCCATTCTTGTCGGCAAAGCCGTAGGGCCAGCCGAAGTCGTAGCCAAAGCCTGTGTTGCTTCCTACATCGGTAACGATCTTCAGCCCCTCATGGAGGGCAGTGGTAGAGCCGGAGACATTGTCCTCCACCCGGTTGCCCTGGGTGTCGATGTAGAAGCTCTCCCCATTCAGGGCCACTGCGGCAAGGCCGGTGGTTTCATCAAACTTGCAGCCCTGCATAATGCCCTTGGGGTCATAGGTCGGCTTACTGTACTGCGGCTCAATGACGACGTTTCCCGACTTGTCGATAAAGCCCACCTTTTTATTGTCCAGGATGGCGTAAAGTCCGCATCCGGCGTACCACAGGTCATTGAAGTAATTTTCAAAGAGGAGCCGGCCCGTCTTGTCCAGCAGGTTCCCGTGCAGAACCACATATCCGTTTTCGTCAAAGGCTCCGATGCCCCCCTGGTAGAACTGGCAGGGGATGACCTCCTCCCCCTTCTCGTTGACAAAGCCCCAGCCCAGGTCGTTTCCCTCCTCGTCCTGGCCGATGAACACCCCCAGCATCCCGTTAGAGTAGCCGGGATGGACGTCCCAATACTTATAGGGCGTAAGCAGATTCCCGTTCATATCAGCGATGGCGTACTTCCAGCCTCCCGGTTCCATCACCGGCTTTGCCGTCACCCGCTCTTTGGCGTTGTGAAGTGTATCGTAGGTGAAATCCATCACCGTGTTGCCGTCCAGGTCGATGATGCCCCACTTACCGTTTTTTGCAGCGTAGGCCTGCCCACTGCCGTCGAACTCCTCCACCGCGTCGAAGGGCCCTGCCAAAATCTCGGTGCTGCCCAGCACGGCCAGATAGCTCAGCCCGCCCTTCACCAAAAGCATCCTGTCGGTGCCATAGCGACGCATAAGACCCTCGTACTCAGGAAACCAAGTGACCTGCAGGCCCTGTTCCTCACAGGTGCGGTTGACCTCCTCCATGGGTATTTTCCGCAGGGCAAGCTCCCCCTCCGCTCCGTGGGCGGCGGGGAGCAGACCAATACACATAGCCAGCATGATAGTAAGAGATATAAAGCGTTTCATTTTGGCTCCTTTCTCCAAAAGGCGGAGAGATAAAAAAGATGGAAACAGTAAAAACACTGTTTCCATCTTATCATGGTTACTGGGGAAAAGCAACCAAACTCAGCCCTCGTAGAGGGGGTACTTGGCGGTCAGGTCGGCCACCATGGCCCGGATGGCATCGGCCTGGGCGTCGAAGTCAGTGGCGGCCAGGGCGATGCACCGGGCGATGACCGCCATCTCCTCCTCCTTGAAGCCACGGCTGGTGACGGCGGGGGTGCCCAGGCGGACGCCGCTGGTGACGAAGGGCTTCTCCGGGTCGTTGGGGACGGCGTTTTTGTTGGCGGTGATGTTCACCTCGTCCAGGCGGCGCTCCAGCTCCTTGCCGGTGAGGCCCATCCGGCGCAGGTCAAGGAGCATCAGGTGGTTGTCGGTGCCGCCGGAGACCAGGTCGAGGCCCTGGTCGAGAAGGCCCTTCGCCAGGGCGGCGGCGTTTTTCACGATCTGCTCCTGATAGGCCTTGAACTCCGGCTTCAGAGCTTCGCCCAGCACGGCGGCTTTGGCGGCGATGACGTGCTCCAGGGGGCCGCCCTGGCTGCCGGGGAAGATGGCGGAGTCGATCTTTTTGGCGTACTCCTCCCTGCAGAGGATCATGCCGCCCCGGGGGCCCCGGAGGGTCTTGTGGGTGGTGGTGGTGACCACGTCGGCGTAGGGCACCGGGTTGGGGTGGAGCCCCGCCGCCACCAGGCCGGCGATGTGGGCCATGTCCACGAAGAGGCAGGCCCCCACCTCGTGGGCGATGTCGGCAAAGGTCTTGAAGTCGATGATGCGGGGGTAGGCAGAGGCCCCGGCGATGATCATTTTGGGCTTTTCCTTCTTCGCGACGTCCCGCACCTTGTCGTAGTCGATGCGGCCGTCGGCGCCCACGCCGTAAAAGACCATATGGTAGTTCTTGCCGGAAAAGTTCACGGGGGAGCCGTGGGTCAGGTGGCCGCCGTTGGAGAGATCCATGCCCAGCACCGTGTCGCCGGGGGTGCACAGGGCGGCGTAGACGGCGTAGTTGGCCTGGGCGCCGGAGTGGGGCTGGACGTTGGCGTGGTCGGCGCCGAAGAGCTGCTTCGCCCTTGTGCGGGCCAGCTCCTCCACCACATCCACGCACTGGCAGCCGCCGTAGTAGCGCTTGCCGGGGTAGCCCTCGGCATATTTATTGGTCAGGACGCTGCCCTGGGCAAGCATCACCGCGGGGCTGGTGAAGTTCTCCGAGGCGATGAGCTCAATGTTCCTCTGCTGGCGGGCGTACTCGGCCTTGATGGCCTCCCCCAGCTCCGGGTCCTGGGCAGCAATATAGTCCATCATTTCTTTCAGCATCATGGTTTCCCCCTTGTGTGATTTTCCTGTCGCAATTTTGCTTTTTCTATGATAGAATATTCTCACCGATTTTGCAAGGGGAGGATCCACATGAAAAAGAAAGAAAGAGCCGCCCTCATTGTGGACGCGTTGAAAAAGGAGTACCCGGAGGGCATCTGCTCCCTTCAATATCCCAAGCCCCACGAGCTTCTTTTCGCCGTGCGGCTGTCCGCCCAGTGCACCGACGAACGGGTCAACCAGGTGACTCCCGCCCTCTATGCCAGGTTCCCCACCCTGGAGGCCTTCGCCCAGGCGGACGTCCACGAGGTGGAGGAGCTCATCCACTCCTGCGGCTTCTTCCGGGCCAAGGCAAAGGACATCGTGGGCGCCGCCCAGATGCTCCTGAAGGACTTCGGCGGCAAGGTGCCCGACAACATGGACGACCTTTTGAAGCTCCCCGGGGTGGGAAGAAAGACCGCAAACCTCATTTTGGGGGACATCTACAACGCCCCGGGGGTGGTCATCGCCGACACCCACTGCATCCGCATCGCCGGGCGGCTGGGCCTTACCGACGGCACCAAGGATCCCGGCAAGGTGGAGGAGCAGCTGCGCAAGGTGCTCCCCCCGGAGGAGAGCAACAACTTCTGCCACCGGCTGGTGCTCCACGGCCGGGCGGTGTGCACCGCCCGGGTGCCCTATTGCGAAAAATGCGTCCTGCGGCCCTGGTGCGGCACCTTCAACAAAAAATAAGAAAGGAGGGGACAGCCATAGGCTGTCCCCTCCTTATTTGCGGTCAGGTCTTTTTGCGCTGTCTCCACACCTGGAACAGGATATCCTTCAGAACCAGCATGGCGTCCTGCCCGCTGTAGCCGTAGTCCCCCTTCAGCTCCTCCAGCAGGGTGTTCAGCCGGAAGGCGTAGCGGTCAACGTTTACCATCTCCTGATATTGGAGGAGGACGGGGTACTTTTTCCCCCAGGCCTTTGTCCAGTCGATCTTTTCGTTCAGGGTCTCGCTGCTGCGCCCGATGGCCTCCTCCACCTCCCGGACTTCCAGGTCGAAGTTGATGAGTTCATCCAGGGTCACGTGGTAGAGGACGGACAGGCGCTTGGCCTGGCGGATATCGGGCAGGGTCTCCCCCGTCTCCCACTTGGAGACGGTCTGGCGGCTCACCCCCAGCGTTTCCGCCACCGCCTCCTGGGACAGCCCCTGCTTTTTTCTGGCGTGGAACAGATGATCTCCCAATTCCATGCCGGCATCCCTCCTTTGGCTTTCAGTATACGGAAATCCGGGGGGAATGTCCACCCCCCTTTTCCGGCACTTTCGCCCGGATATGTTACAGAAAAAGGCGCTCCCGCCGGGAGCGCCTTTTTGCTTACTGTTCCAGGACGAATTTCTCCACCATTTGGCCCACGCCCGCCGCTGTGTTGGAAGGGGCCGGGTATCTGGCGGCGGCTTTGGCTTCCTCCGTGGCGTTTTCCATGGCGAAAGACCACTCGGCCCAGGAGAGCATTTCCAGGTCGTTGCCCGCGTCGCCGAAGGCCATGACCTCCGCCGCCGTTAGGCCCAGGTGTTCGGCCAGGGCCTGGAGGGCCTTCCCCTTACTGGCGCCGCCTACGGCGAACTCCAGGTTGTTTCCGAAGGAGTTGGCCAGCTCCACCGCCCCGGTGGCCCGGACGGCCGCCTCCAGGGCGGCGCGCTTTTCCGGCGGGACGTAGAAGAGATTGAACTTCTCCACGTCCCGGCCCGCCAGGGCGGTGAGGAGGTCGCCGGCGAAGCAGGTATGGGCCTCAAAAAACTCGGAATAGCCCGCCATATTGTGCTCACGCACCAGGAGCCTGTCGGCGGCGCGGACGTAGTTTTGGCCGTCGCAGTAGACCTCGAAGGGGATGCCCTCCCGGTGGAGGAGGGCGATGATGGCGGCGGCCTGGGCATGGGGCATGAGGTGGCGGTAGACCATCTTCCCCGCTGCCACGTCCCACACAGCGGCGCCGTTGGCGGTGAGGGCGTAGTCCAGCCCTCCCAGCTGCTCCACCGCCCCGGCCAGAAGGCTCCAGGAGCGGCCGCTGGCGATGGCCAGCTTCACCCCCCTGTCCCGGGCCGCCCGGAGGGCGGCCACGTTCCGGGGGGGGACGGTCACATGGTCGTCGGAGAGCAGGGTGCCGTCCAGATCCATGGCAATGAGTTTGATAGACAAGGTGATTACCCCTTTTTCAGCTTCAGGGCCTGACGGACTTTCTCCGCGATGCCCTCCGGGGTGAGGCCGTAGTGCTCCAGCACCTGCTCCGCCTTGCCGGAGCGGCCGAAGGTGTCCTCCACACCGTGGCGCACCACGGGCACGGGGCAGCTCCCGCTGACACAGGCGCAGACCGCCTCACCCAGGCCGCCGATGATGTTGTGCTCCTCGGTGGTGACGATACAGCCCGTCTCTTCGGCGGCCTTCAATACCAGCTCGGTATCCAGGGGCTTTACAGTGTGCATATCGATGACCCGGAGGCTGACGCCCTCGGCGGCCAGCAGTTCGGCGGCGGCCAGGGCCTTCTGCACCATGAGGCCCACAGCGATGACGGCGGCGTCGCTCCCCTCCCGGAGCTCGACCCCCTTGCCCAGCTCAAACTTGTAGCCGGGGATGGCGTCGGTGACGGTGTCCACCGCCAGGCGGCCCAGGCGGAGGTAGGCGGGGCCGTCGTAGTCCAGCAGGGCCTTGACGGCGGCGGTCATCTCATTGCCGTCGCAGGGGCAGCACACCACCATGCCAGGGATGCTGCGCATGGTGGCGAAGTCCTCGCAGCACTGGTGGGTGGCGCCGTCCTCCCCCACGCTGAGGCCGCCGTGGGAGCCCACTACCTTCACGTTCAGGCGGGGGTAGGCCACGCTGTTGCGCACCTGCTCAAAGGCCCGGCCGACGGTGAACATGGCGAAGGAGTTGGCGAAGGGCTTCTTGCCGCAGGCGGCCAGGCCCGCGGCCACGCCCACCATATTGCACTCGGCGATGCCCATGTCAAAGAACCGCTCGGGATATGCCTTGGCAAAGCCGTTGGTCATGGTGGCGGTGGACAGGTCGGCGTCCAGCACCACCAGGTCGGGGTACTCCTCGGCCAGGGCGACCAGAGCCTTGCCGTAGGCGGCTCTTGTGGCGATCTTCTCTCCCATGTTACTTCCCCTCCTTTTCCAGCTTTTCAAGGACAGCGGCCAGCTCGGCGCGGGCCTTCTCGTACTGCTCAGCGTTGGGGGCCTTGCCGTGCCAGCCGGCGTCGTTCTCCATGAAGGAGACCCCCTTGCCCTTCACCGTCTTTGCCAGGATGACGGTGGGCTTATCCTTGAGCGTGGCGGCCTTGTCCAGAGCGGCGGCAATGGCCTCTATATCGTGGCCGTCCACCTTGAGCACGTGCCAGTTGAAGGACTCGAACTTCTTGTCCAGGGGCTCGGAGGGCATCACGTCGGCGGTGGCGCCGTCGATCTGCAGGCCGTTGACATCCACGATGGCACAGAAATTGTCCAGATGGTACTTGGCCGCCGCCATGGCGGCCTCCCACACCTGGCCCTCCTCGATCTCGCCGTCCCCCAGGACGGCGTAGACCCGGTAGTCCTTCTTGTCCAGCTTTCCCGCCAGGGCCATGCCCACGGCGGCGGAGATTCCCTGGCCCAAAGAGCCGGTGGACATATCCACACCCTTGACGTGGACCATGTCCGGGTGGCCGGAGAAGTGGCCCTGGATGGAGCGGAAGAGCTTCAGCTCCTCCTGGGGGAAGAAGCCTTTCAGAGCCAGAGCGGCGTAAAGGGCGGGGCTGGTGTGGCCCTTGGAGAGCACCAGCCGGTCACGGCCGGGGGCGGTGGGGTCGGCGGGATCCACCTTCATGGTGTGGAAGTAGAGCACCGTGAGGATATCCGCCACCGACAGGGAGCCGCCGATGTGGCCCGAGGAGGCGGCAAAGACCGCGTCCAGGGCCAGGGAACGGACTTTGGCCGCGGTCAGGGTCAGGGAATGGAGTTCTTTCGCGTCCATGAGATCACCTTTCCTATCGTAATTAGTCTAAAACGGACAGATCAAGGCCGGGAAGGCCCCGGAGCAGTTCTTTCGCTGTGGCCAGGAGCCTTTGCGCACCGCCGGGGGCGTTCCCCTCGGCATTCAGGGGCAGGAGGGGGTCGTGAAGGGACTGGCGCAGGAGCATCCAGCCCTCGGGCAGAGTGAGGCGCACCCCTTCACAGGTGGGGGCCAGAGTGAAACCCTTCTCCTCCGCCCGGCGGCGGAAGGCCTCCAGGGCGGCGGCGCCCTTCTCCTGAAAGTCCTCCCCGGCAATGGGGATGCGGCGCTCCGTCTCCTCCACGCCGGGGGGAAGGGCTTCGATGAGGGAGGCCAGGCTTCCCCGTTGAGTAAGCGCGATGACCAGCTTCACCGCCAGATAGGCCCCGTCGTCCAGGGCGTAGTTCTCCATGAGGGCACCGTGGCCGGAGGTCTCCATGGCCAGGGGGCAGTCCACCCCTTCGGCGTTCAGCCGGAGCATCTCGTTGATGACGTTCTTATAGCCCCGCTTGAACCGGCGGTGCTTCAGCCCCAGCTCCCCCTCCAGAAAGGCGGTGAGCCGGTCGGAGGTCACCGAGTCGGTGACGATAGTGCCCCCCGGGTGGTGGGGGGCCAGGATGGCGGCGGCCAGGGCGATGATGGCGTCCCGGTTCACCTCCGTCCCGCCGGGGAGGACGGCGGACATCCGGTCCACGTCGGTGTCGAAGATAAGGCCCAGGCCGGCCCCGCTGGAGAGCACCGCCTTCTGGATGGCGGCCATGGCGGCGGGGTTTTCCGGGTTGGGGATGTGGTTGGGAAAATGGCCGTCCGGCTCCAGGAACTGGCTGCCGGAGCAGTCACAGCCCAGGGGCTCCAGCACCTGCCGGACAAAGAAGCCCCCGGCCCCGTTGCCCGCGTCCACCACGATGTGGAGGCCGGCCAGGGGCCTGTCCCCCTTCCCCGCTCCAGTGACGATCCTGCCCCGAAGGTGGGCGCAGTAGAGGCCCATCAAGTCCAAAGGCTCCGCCGGGGGGGCGGTCTCCGGCACCTGGGGCAGGCTCCCGGCCAGGGTGAGGAGTGCCTTTACGTCCCCCTTGTCAAAGCCGCCCTGGGCGGTGAAGAACTTCATGCCGTTGCGCTCCATGGGCAGGTGGCTGGCGGTGAGCATGATGGAGCCATCCAGGGCCGTTTCGGAAAAGACGGTGCCCATGAACATGGCGGGGGTGGAGGCAAGGCCGCAGTCCAGGCCCCTGGCCCCCTGGCTCCCGATGCCCCGAAGGGCGGCGGCTTTCAGGCTCTGGGCCGTCAGCCGGGAGTCGTGGCCCACCCCCACCCGGAGGGCGGCGGGGGCCTTCCCCGTCTTCTCCGCCAGCCACAGCACAAAGGCGGCGGCGATCTGGGCGCAGGCTTCCGGGGTGAGGGTCACCCCGCCCCCGCCGGGGACGGACAGGGCCACCCCACGGACGTCGCTCCCATTCTGGAGCTTTTGAAGGCCGTCAAACATAAGCGTGCCCTCCTTTGAGGGGGAAAGGATTTATTTGGTGCCGAAAATACGGTCGCCGGCGTCGCCCAGGCCGGGGACGATGTAGCCGTGCTCGTTGAGCTTCTCGTCCACAGCGCCGGCGTAGATGTCCACGTCGGGGTGCTGGGCCTGGACAGCGTCGATACCGTAGGGGGCGGCCACCAGCACCATGAGCTTGATGTTCTTACAGCCCCGCTTCTTCATCTCGTCGATGGCGGCGCAGGCGCTCCCGCCGGTGGCCAGCATGGGATCCACGATCATGATGTCCCGCTCGGCGATGTCCTTGGGCATCTTGCAGAAGTAGACATGGGGCTCCAGGGTCTCCTCGTCCCGGAACATACCGATGTGGCCCACACGGGCGGAGGGGATCATTTTCAGAACGCCGTCCACCAGGCCAAGGCCCGCCCGGAGGATGGGCACCACGGCGATCTTCTTGCCCGCCAGGGTGGGCTGCATGGTCTTGCAGATGGGGGTCTCGATCTCCTTGGTGGTCATGGGCAGGTCACGGGTGGCCTCGTAGGTGATGAGCATACCCACCTCCCCTACCAGCTCCCGGAAATCCTTAACGCTGGTCTCCTTCTTGCGCATGATGGTCAGCTTGTGGGCCACCAGAGGGTGATCCATCACATGGACTTTGCTGTTTCCTTCGTACATCGTTGTCATACCCCTTCCGTCAATGTTTGGATTTTTCCCGTTCCAGCCGCTCCCGCTCGGCTTGAGAGAGGCGGTGGTAATGAGGCGTCAGTTGGTCGGCGGTGGTCAGCTCCCCCGCCTGGGCCTGCCCCAGGGCGGCCCGGGCCACCCCCCAGGCGCTCTGAAAGCGCAGGTTGGGCGGCGGCATATGGACTTCCAGGCCCATCCCGGTCAGGGCCTCACAGGCCAGGGCCGCCCCATCTCCCGCCAAGAGAGGGACGGCCCCGTCCCTCTTCAGCTCCTCCCCCAGCTCTTCCAAGCCGATGGCCCGGTCGGGGGTGAGGCGGATGACGGCCGCCCCGTCGGAGGAGAAGCGGGCGTTGTAGACCTGGCTGCGCCGGGCGTCCATGACGCAGCACACCTCCCCCCGCCAGAGGGAGAGGTTCCAGGCCATGGCCTCCAGAGTGGAGACTCCGGCGCAGGGCTTGTCCAGGGCCCAGGCAAGGCCCTTGCAGGCAGAGACCCCGATGCGCAGGCCGGTGAAGGAGCCGGGTCCGGCGGCCACGGCGAACACGTCCACATCCTTCAGGGCCATGCCGCAGTTTTTCAGCAGTTCCTCCGCCATAGGCAGGAGGGTCTTGGAATGGGTGAGGCCGCTGTTCTCGTAGGACTGGGCGATGAGGTGGTCATCCTCGGTCAGGCACACGGAGCAGGCCACAGCGGAGGATTCCAGAGCCAATATCTTCATTGCGTCCCCTCCTCTATGGTGATGACCCGGTCGGTGTCCCCCTCCCCCCGGCGGATGTCCACCCGGAGGGCGCCAGTGAGGGCGTCGGAGACCTTTTCGCTCCACTCCACGGCGCACACGCCCCCCCGGCCCAGGTAGTCCTCCCAGCCGATGTCGAAGAGCTCGTCGGAGGACTCCAGGCGGTACATATCAAAGTGGAACAGGGGCAGGCGGCCCCCCTCGTACTCGTTGACGATGGTGAAGGTGGGGCTGGTGATCCGGTCGGTGAGGCCCAGGCCACGGGCCAGGCCACGGGTGAAGGCGGTCTTTCCCGCCCCCAGGTCGCCGGTGAAGGCAATGACGGCGCCCGGCGCCAGGCTTTGGGCCAGGGACTCCCCTACCGCCTCGGTCTCCCCCTCGCTGTGGGTGCGGTATTCCATGCCTTCTCCCCCTTTTCTAATGTTTTTCTAAATTCCAATATTGTAGTATAGCATAACCGCGCAAGAAATGGTATACTATCTGGGAAAGATTTCTGAAAAGGAGGCGGCGGCTTTGTCCTGGCTCACCGATTCCCTCCGGGAATTCAAGGCCCGGGGAGATAAGCTCCTGCTGGCGTTGTGCCTGATCCTCAGCCTTTTCGGCGTGGCCCTGGTCTACTCCGCCACCCGCTATACCAAGAGCAGCCGCAGCGCGGTGGTACAACTCATCGGCATCGTTCTGGGCGTTATCCTTTACATCCTTTTGTCCTCGGTGGACTTTGAGCTGTTCACCCAGCGGACGTGGAAGTGGCTCTTCCCCTTCTCCGTCCTCTTCATCCTCACCACCCTCACCCCCTGGGGGGTGGAGTATAACGGCAACCGCAGCTGGCTCCAGATCCCCCACTTCCCCACCACCATCCAGCCGGCGGAGATCTCCAAGGTGTTTTTCATCCTCCTGCTGGCCCTGCAGTTCAGCAAGCTGCGGGAGCGGGGCATCTCCCGGCCTGCCTCGGTCTTCTCTACAGCGGGGCACACCCTGTTCATGTGCGGCGTTATCGCCGTGGCCTCCGGGGACTTCGGCATGGCCCTCATCTACGGTCTTATCTTTGTGGTGATGGCCTGGGCGGCGGGGGTGAAGCTGCGGTGGTTCGTGCTGGCCGCCGTGGTCATCGCTGTGGCCGCCGCCATCCTCTGGCCCCATTTGGCGAGTGACGTCCACTTCCGGCGCATCTCCATCGTCATCGACCACCTGACGGGCAATGAGGCCACCCTCTACGACCAGACCATGGACACCGGCTGGCAGCAGACCCGCTCCATCATGGCCATCGGCTCCGGGGGACTGTGGGGCCAGGGCTATCTGAAGGGCATCCAGACCCAGAGCCCCTACCGCACCTCCCTCCCTGCCCGGATGGACGACGAAATTTTTGCCGTGTGCGGCGAGGAGCTGGGGCTGGTGGGCTGTCTGGTGCTCCTTCTGCTGCTGGCGGCCATCATCGTCCGCTGCCTGTGGGTGGCCCGGCAGGCCAGCAGTTACCAGTCCGCCCTGGTGGCCACGGGCATGGCGGGGATGCTGGCGGCCCAGGTGTGCATCAACGTGGGCATGTGCCTCTACCTCTTCCCGGTGGTGGGCATCACCCTGCCCTTCGTCAGCGCGGGAGGCACTTCCCTCATCACCATGTTCGCCGCCATGGGGGCGGTGTCCTCCATCAAGACCCGCTCCCTGCCCAGTTGGCTGCGGGATCGAAGCCAGCTTTGATTCTCTTTAAAAGTTTCAAAAATTTTCGAGACAAACCCAAATTCGAAGAATTTTGGTTCTATTAGAATAACCTCCTTGTTACAGGCAAGACTACCAACAGCCCAATTCTGGTGTCAAACCCATACAAGGAGGTTTTTTCATTGAAACACAGTCTTACCCGCCGCCTGCTGGCCCTGACCTGCGCCGGGGCCCTGGCCTTCACCCTGCCCGCCGCCTCCGCCCTCTTCGGCGGCGGCAGCGAGCCTGCCGCCGTGGCTACCTTCTCCAAGAACGGCCCCGCGGCGGAGCCCATCACCTTCTCCCCTGACGACTTCCGGGTCACCGGGGACGGGGAGCTGCGCTCCATCGTCCTCACCTCCCTGCCCGACCCCGCCGCCGGCATCCTCACCATCGGCGGCCAGACTGTCCCCGAGGGCAGCGAGGTGGCCATGAGCGCCATGGCTGGGCTCCAGTTCAGCCCCCTGTCCTCCCCCATGCTCTCCGCCACCAGCTTCACCTTCGCTCCCGTCTTTGCCGACGGCAGCGCCGGGGAGGATGTGACGGTGGGGCTCTATCTCCTCTCCGCCCCCAACGAGGCCCCGGTGGCGGAGGCCCTGGAGCTGTGCACCTATAAGAATGTGGAGATCCAGGGCACCTTCGCCGGGGTGGATCCAGAGGGGGATCTGCTCACCTTCCAGCTGGTGAGCAAGCCCGCCCGGGGGGCGGTGACCCAGGCGGAGGAGGGCTCCGCGGCCTTCACCTACACCCCCTATGAGAACAAAACCGGCAAGGACGCCTTCACCTATGTGGCGGTGGACGCCCTGGGCAACACCTCCCAGCCCGCCACCGTGTCCATCAAGATCGAGAAGCAGAAGACCAAGGTCACCTATTCCGACATGGCCGGCGTGGAGGGCCACCGGGAGGCGGTGCGCCTGGCCGAGGCCGGGGTGCTGGTGGGCGAGACCATGGACGGCCAGTATTTCTTCCACCCGGAGCAGACCATGTCCCGGGCCCAGTTCACCGCCCTGGCCCTGTCGGTCTCCGGCATGGAGGCGCTGAAGGATGTGACGCTCACCGGCTTTGCCGACGATGAGGCCATGGCGGTGTGGGCCAAGCCCTATGTCTCCTCCGCCCTGCGCTCCGGCGTGGTGCGGGGCTCCTTCGACCCGGAGGGCCGGGTGGTCTTTCAGGCCGGGGAGGACATCACCGCCGCCGAGGCCGCGGTGGTGCTCAACCGGGCCGTCAACGTCACCGACGTGACCGGCACCATGGCGGACGCCCCGGCCTGGTGCGCCCAGGCTGTGTCCAACCTGGACAGCTGCGGGATGCTCCCCGCCTCCGCCGCCCTGGACCAGCCCCTGACCCGGGCCCAGGCCGCCGTCATGCTCTCCGGCGCCCTGGACGTGATGGAGGCCAGGGACTCCGGCGGCTGGTTCCTCTGGTAAATGCCTATGATACGGCCCCGCCCCAGCGGCGGGGCCGTATTTCCATACGCACAATTTACAAACTGTTCATCCCTTCCCCGGCCTTGTCCGTTGCGAAATGTTACCATTTGTGCTATGATACCCCAAAAGGAGCGTGAGCTTTATGGACAACGAAATTCCTATCAAGAAAAGCCGCAAGCCCAAGAGCAAGCTGGGCCGCACCCTCACCAACCTGGTGGTGACCCTGGTGGTGGGCGCCGTCTACTTTTACCTTACTCTGCCCGCCATCAACCTGCAGAACCCGGACTTCTTCTCCTTCCTGTTCCTGCTGTGTGTGGTGTATATCGTCTCCGCCCTCATCACCTCCGGTTTCCAGGCCAAGGGGAACGGGGGCCTCCGGGAATACCTGCACTTCATCAAGTCCCAGTGCCTGCCCGTCGGCATCCTGGTGCTGATCCTGGTAGCCATTTTCCTGGTGGGCCAGGTCATCTCCCAGCCCATCTTCCGGGCCTCCGCCTACCGGGATCTGCTGGACGCCCCCACCGGGGACTTTGTCACCGACGTGTCCCAGATCTCCTTTGACGAGATCCCCACCCTTGACCGGGATTCCGCCAACTATCTGGGCGACCGGCAGATGGGTACCCTCTCCGACATGGTGAGCCAGTTCGAGTACTCCAACGACTCCACCCAGATCAACTACAAGGGCCGGCCCGTCCGGGTGGCTCCCATCGGCTACGCCGACCTCTTCAAGTGGTTCACCAACCGGGGCAGCGGCCTGCCCGCCTATGTGGTGGTGGACATGGTGACCCAGGAGGCCACCGTCCACCGGCTGAACGAGGGGATGAAGTACTCCTTCTCGGAGCCTCTGAACCGCAACGTTATGCGCCACCTGCGCTTCAACTTCCCCACCATGATGTTCGCCCAGCCCGAGTTCGAAATTGACGAGAACGGCGATCCCTGGTGGATCGCCCCCCGGCTGGTGAAGACTATCGGCCTCTTCGGCGGCACCGATATTCAGGGCGCTGTGCTCCTCAACGCCGTCACCGGCGAGTGCACCTACTACGACAGCGCCGACGTACCCACCTGGGTGGATAACCTCTACGCCCCCGCCCTGGTGATGCAGCAGTATGACTACCACGGCACCCTGGTCAACGGTTTCCTCAACTCCATCTTCGGCCAGCGGGACGTGACTCAGACCACCCAGGGCTACAACTATATCGCCATGAACGACGACGTGTATATGTACACCGGCGTCACCTCCGCCAACGCTGACCAGTCCAACCTGGGCTTCCTGCTGTGCAACCTGCGCACCAAGGACACCAGGTTCTACGCCGCCCCCGGCGCCACCGAGGACGCGGCCAAGGCCTCCGCCCAGGGCGTGGTGCAGGATCTGGGCTATATCTCCACCTTCCCCATCCTGCTGAACATCTCCAACCAGCCCACCTACTTCATCCCCATGAAGGACGCGGCCAATCTGGTGAAGATGTACGCCATGGTCAACGTGGCCCGGTATGACATCGTGGCCACCGGCACCACCGTCACTGCCGCCGAGGCGGAGTATATCCGCCTGTTGGGCGACCGGGGCGTTGTGGCGCCCGAGACGCTGCCCTCCACCTCTGCCACCGGCGTTATTGAGAAACTGCGCTCGGCGGTGCTGGACGGGAACACCTACTATTTTATCCGCCTTCAGGGTGAGGAGGTCTACTACTCCGTCTCTGCCGCCGACAACAATGTGGCAGTGATCCTGAACGAGGGGGACAGGGTGACCATCGAGCACGCCCAGCCGGACGAGGAGCACCCTGCCCTGATCCTCAACGGCTACTCGGTGACCCTGCACTAAAGCACCGAAAAAAAGCGCGGGGCGGAACCAGCCCGGTTCCGCCCCGCTTCTTATTTACGCTGTGTTTCAGCAGCAGCCGTTGTTGCAGCCGCAGTTGTTCCCACAGCCGCAGCCGCAGCTGCCGCCGTTGCCGCAGCAGCAGCAAATGATGATGAGGATCAGGATGATCCACAGGCAGCCACCGCCGCCCCAACCGCAGCCATTATTGCAGCACCCCATATAGAAGTACCTCCCAAAAAGAGAATTTGAGACCGGCGGGTCTTCCCTGCCCGGCTCTGATTCATCTTATGCGGCAGGAGGCGGTTGGTGCGTCAGTTTTCCTCCCCGGGCTCTTCTTTTTGCTCCGGCAGGTCTCCCATGGTGCCCACGCAGCGGTTGATGGGGGTGCCCAGCTGGTAAAATTTCTCCTCGTAGTCGGTCATCACCCCGGTGGGGCCCTGGCCGTGGAGGTCACGGGTGACCTCGGAGAGGACAAAGCCCGCCTTGGGGAACTGGAACAGGGACCACTCAAACAGGTCATGGTTGTCGGTCTTAAAGTGGATCTGGCCGCCGGTGGCAAGCACCTTACGATCTTTGAGAAGGAAGCCGGGATGGGTCAGCCGCCGCTTGGCATACCGGGCGCCGGGCCAGGGGTCGCAGAAGTTGATGTACACCCGTCCCACCTCGCCGGGGGCAAAGTAGGCCTCCAGGTCGGCGGCGTCGGCGTCGATGAAGAAGACGTTGGTGAGGCCCAGCTCCCTGGCCCGCTCGGCGGCGATGACCATGGCGTCGGGCACCCGCTCAATGGCGATCAGGAGCACATCCGGCTCGGCCTGGGCGGTGCCCACGGTGAAGCGGCCCTTGCCGCAGCCCAGTTCCACATGCACCTCCCGGCAGCCGGGCAGCAGCTCCTTCCAGCGGCCCCGGTGCTCCTTGGGGTCGGTGACGACCAGTTCTCCGCAGGCCTCCAGCCGGGGGATCAAGTTGGTTTTTTTCCGCATCCGCATAGTCTTGTCCTCGCTTCAGTGATTTGCTTTAGCATACCACAGACAACAAGTTCTTGCAATAGATGGAATTTTGGCTTATAATAGAGTCTGTTCTCTTGATAGGGAAAATGAATTTCATATCCGGGTATAGCGGAGTTGGTACCGCGCCACATTTGGGAGTGCCATGGCTGTATCCGGGGCGGGGTGAAGGGAAACGCCGGGAAGCCTTGCGGAGACTGTGTTTAATGGATTTTCCTCCTCGGCTAAACTGGGCAGAAAAAAACCTTTGACCACAGGAATGACCACAGACAGGAAAACGAAAAATTCAATATCCGGGTATAGCGGAGTTGGTACCGCGCCACATTTGGGATGTGGAGATCGTGCGTTCGAGTCGCACTACTCGGACCAATTATGCGGTTTTGACCGCACAAACGGCCGCAAAGTAAAACGCTTTGCGGCCGTTTCTTGTTATGCTTCAGATTCTATGGAGGGATAATATGTTTAATGAGGATTTTAATGCAATTTTTATGACAAGACCCTTTTGGAATGAGATGAATGTACCTCAAAGTCTTATTCAAAGAATCTACAGGGAATATTTGGGCACCAAGAACATGGCTATTACTTCACGCTCAGAATCAATAGAATATATTTCGCCTATTGTTGAGCGCTTGCAAAGTGAAATTTTAAATTGGATTAAGTCGACGAATACAAACCAAGTTATTAAAGAGTTATATCTGATTTTTGACAAATGTTTTAAATTCTATGTTACTGAAAAAAAGGCGCGAAAGCAACTTGTTAAATTAAATATTTCTGATGATGACATTTTAGACGCATTTAATTATAATCGGAATATGAGCGTGAATGTGATTAATTCGATAAACCTTTGGTTGGAAAATGCTGTGCTGTATCAAAACGAGGCAGATCCAACCCAAGTAGATAAAGCTTCTGCTACTGACTGTGAGTTGTTTGTTAAGCTGTATCTGTATGGGCTGACCTCAAAAACACTATCACTTTTATCGTTAAGTAAAAAGTTTGGAGAAAAAGACTTATTTTATGGAATCGAGTTATCGCTCGAGTCAAATGAACCTATTAATTTAGTAAGGTACCACCCGGTTATATATTATAATCCCGCTCTCACTGGGAATCAGGATGCATTTAAGCTTACGGCAGATGATTACAACCACGTTGATCATTCACTGTTTGGTATAGGCTTTCAAAACGAGTATGGCCTTAGTTTCCTTCTTTCCATGCGCGTAATATCAACTTTTCAAAAATATCTTTTACTGGATGGCAAATATGCACATATAGTTATCAGTAAGTCCCATTTTCTTGAATTAATAACGCAATATAGCTTCGGGCAAGTTGACGCTCAAAAATTCTTTGATGCATTTACACTAACATATTCTAATGTTGCTTCACAATTGCGAAGAGAAGAAAACTTAATCTGGTTAATGGGCACAAATAAATACCGACATGAAATTCGCCCCTTTATTTGCCTTGAAAATGATAATGTCGCAATTTCGTATAGCGCTCTGAACCAATCAAAAAATATCTGGCTCTCTTATTTTGCGAATGGTGGGATGATTTATACTACAGGAAAAGACCAGCTAACTGCGTCAATTGAGGAAAGGAACTCCGAGCTATCCCAACTACTTGTAAAAATGATTCGAGAAATTTTAAGGAATCGGTATCATGCTGACTTTGACAGAATTGATGTAAAATACGATGCTATATTCGGATCTCAAAGCACGGATTATGGTGATTATGACATAGTTTTTTATACCAAGGACACCAATGAATTATTTTTAATAGAGGCCAAGTTTTTTTCCGACTCCCTAAATAATAGCGGAACGATTAATGACTATCAAAAGCTTTTTGCGAGAAATGGGTATTATGACCACTGTAGGAACAGATATGATTTAGTAATTCGTGAGAAGCAAGCGATGAAAGATTTTGTTGGTGCGGTCGGGAGTATAACCGTGCATTTTTTATTTGTCTCCTCTAAACCATTAGAAATTGAATTTACCGACAAAGATGGAATTGTATCATTCCCGTGTTTTTCGATATTTGAACACTATCTTAAAGGAAATCTTATTTCAGAAGATGGTACATCTGTAATCAGACCTACTATTCAACTATAGATAAACAATGAAAAGCACCGACATGGTGCTGAATAATCAATACCATGTCGCTGTTTTATTATTTTTATCTTGCCCGTTTGCCTTTCTTCCCCTCTGAGGGTTTACCATCCCTTTTTCCCAGCTCCTTCAGCCGCTGTGCCTCCACGATCTCCGCCTTCATCTCCACGATGAGCCGCTTCAGTTTCTCCTCACACTCCTCCCGGGTATGGGCGTAAACATTGCGGGCGTGCTTTTTGCCGTCGGGCCACTTGGGTGAGTAGCGGCCTTCAAAGAGGTGGTCGTTGATTTCGCTGATACACCCGGTGCCGGGTTTGCGCTTGCGGCCCATGTAGGGCTTGAAGTCGGTCATCCTCGGCTTTTCCGGCGTGGCTGGTGTAGCATCCTGCCCCGGCGCCGAGGTGTCATCCTGCGGTGTTACCTTGCCGATGCCCCGGTCGATGTTGGCGGCGGCCGTGCGGCGCATATCGTCGGTGATGTGGGTGTAGATGTCCAGGGTGGTGGCCGCCGACACATGGCCCAGCATGGCGGAGAGGGTCTTCACATCCATGCCGTTCTCCAGAGCCAGGGTCGCAAAGGTATGCCGCAGGTCGTGGAACCGCACACGCTTGCACTCCGCGTGCTCCAGAATGAGCTGCAGGCGGGAGCGTACTGCGCCGGGGCTCAGCGGCATATCCTCCTTCACCGGGGAGGGAAACATCCACCGGGAGTCCACCGTCTTTTTATACTCCCGCAACGCCTCCACCACGGCGGGCGGCAGGACGAGCTTGCGGATGGAGTTCTTCGTCTTGGGCGTGCTGAACTGGAGCTGGCCCCGCACATCGTAGACCTGTTTATTGATGCTCAGCACACCTGTCTTGAAATTCAGGTCATCCCACTGAAGGGCCAGCAGTTCGCCTCGGCGCAGGCCGGTGGCCAAGTCCAGAAGGAAGAGTTCATAGTACCCCTCCGCCTGTGCCTGGATGAGAAACCGCTGCAGTTCCTCCCGCGTCAGCACCTGCATCTCCCGCGCCTTCTTGGGCGGCAGCTTACAACCAATAGCCGGGTTCACACGGATCAGCCCATCCTGTACCGCCTTCTCCAGTGCGGAGCGGCAGGTGGCGTGACAGGCTCGCACCATCCGGTCGGATAGTCCCTCGCCGTATTGTTCGGCAAGGCGCTTCCGACCATTTTTCTTGAGCCGTCCATAAAACTGCTGCAGGTCATTCTGGGTCAGCTTGTTCAGCGGGATGCCGCCGAGCTCCGGGACAATATGCAGACGGATGCGGCTCTCGTAGGTCTCCTGGGTGGTGGGACGGATCCTGGGCTTGGCGTGATTTTCATACCAGTACTCCAGCCAGTCGGCAAAGGGCATTTCGGGGCGTATCTTCTCCAGCTTCAGCCCGCCACACTCTTCCTTGAGCTTCTGGAGCTTTTCGATGCACTCCTTTTTCGATTTGCCAAAGACACTCTTCGTCTTGGGATAGCCCTTATCATCATAGCCGATGACGACCCGGCCCTCCCAGCGCCCGTCCTTGCGCTGTCTTACAGTCCCGTCGCCGGCTTTTCGTTTTCTTGCCACGGTTTCAGTTCCTTTCCGAACAGGTCTTCCATGAAGCCGCCCACGATGCCGCAGGCCTGTTTCTGCATATCCGATGTGACATGGGTGTATGTGTCCAGGGTGAAGGACGCATTGGTATGGCCCAGGATACCGGAGAGGGTCTTGGCGTCCACACCGCTGGTGAGGGCGTGGGTGGCAAAGGTGTGGCGCAGGTCGTGGAAGCGGATGCTGGGCAGGCCCGCCCGCTGGAGCAGGGTCTTCATGTGGCAGTAGACTGTGTTGGGATTGACAGGATCCTCCGGTTTCACCGGGTCAGGAAATATCCACGGGCCGATGGCATCCTCCCTGCGCCGCCGCAGGATGTCGGCCACGGTGTTCGGCAGGATAATGGTGCGCATACCTTTTCCAGTCTTTGTCTCGCCGGTGGTGTACTCCCCTTTCCTCTCACTATGGAGGGTACGGCACACCTTCAGCGTCCCGGCCTCCCCATCGAAGTCGCTCCACCGCAGACCGCAGATCTCACCCCGCCGCAGGCCGGTCATCAGCTCGGTCTGGAAGAAATCGTGCCACACCTCGTCCTGCTCCACCACCTCGAGGAAGGCGTCCAGCTCTGCGCGGGTCAGGATGCGCTTGGGCTTGTAGTTGGGCTTGGGCGCCGTCGTGCCCTCGGTGGGGTTGCGGGGAATGACATGGGCCTGCACCGCATCCTTCAGTGCGGCGTGGAGCGTGGAGTGGATGTGGCGAACCATGGAGTCAGAGAGTTGATGTCCCAATTCGGGGTGCTCGTGGATACGCCCATCTGTTTTCAGGCGGCGGTACATCCGCTGGATATCTTGCCGGGAGATGAGGGAGATTTGTTTGTCGCCCAACTGCGGTTTGATGTAGCTTTCGATGTATTGGCGGTAACTGGTAAGGGTACCGGGACGCACTGTTCCCTCCTTGTACTCCGACAGCCAGCGATCCAGCCACTCGCCCAGCGTCATGCGGCTGTCCTCGGTCAGCTCCACATCGCGGTAACACTCGATGTTCTGGTGGAGCTTGTCCAACAGCGCCTTCTGGGTCTTGGCGTAGACATGGCGGAACAGTGGCTCGCCGTTTTCCTTGTGGCCGATGACGATACGGCCCTCCCAGCGGCCATCCTCCCGCTTTCGCACCATGCCGTCACCGGAGGGTCTACGCTTTGCCATCAGTCTCCCTCCTCCCTGCCCAAGCACTCCACCATGATCCGAACGCCCAGCCGAAAGCCCATGATGAAGTTTTCCTCGGCGGTCACGCCGTCCATATCTTGCTGGGTCTTTAGGAGTTCTTCCAACAGCGTTTTCTCCTCTGGGCCAAGCTGCTCCTTCAACTTTGTCTCGCACTGGGTAAGATGTGCGCTCAGCTTGCGTATGGGGGAGCCGCTGGGGATGGGGTGGTCAAAGAGGGTGAGGTTCCCATAGTATAGATTTTTCAGCGTTTTCGTCATATTGTGCGCCTCCTTTGGTAGCTACACACAATACCATGCCCCGGTTCGGAAAGCTACCGAACCGGGGCAGAGTTATCAGAAAGTTATCAATTGATCTGACGGGCCTCTTCATTGTTTATTGTGGGGTAACTGTTGCTCATTGAAATTAGCAGCTAATCTGCTGGATTTCCCCTCCCTCTAATGGGGCTTACACCGTCCTCTATATTTCTGAGGTAGTTATATTATAGCCGAGGGATAGTTCTATTAAATTCGACTTTCCCTTGAAACCCTTTCTTTCTCCATGTATAATGAAAATACTTGGAGGCGATAGATTTGATTGATGTATTATGGACTATTCTTCAAAGTTGGAATATTTCCAATTGGATCATTTCCGTCGTTTGTACACTATCTTTATGCACATACCTTCTGATAAAAGAATATGGCCACACTTTTATTTCGCACATCTTACACCGGCGAAACCTCCCCTCACTATGCTGCATGCTTTTTTTCTTTTGTACTTTCATAATACTGTTTCAAACTGGACTTTTTATTCGTATTCCTTTGCCCTTTCGCATCTTGCTTATCCTTCTTGATGCATTTTACACTGCAATAGTTTTATATTCAGTACAGAGCCTCACCCTTTTTTCTAAACGCTATCTCAAAAGATATCAGAAGTGGCTGAAGCTCGGTCAGGCTCACGAACACAGCGATATCCTCATGAAAATGCCGTGGTACTTCCTTGACACAAATGAAAAAGTTAGCTATCTGATATTGAAAGGGAAATATCTGTTTGAAATAGGAAATCATCGCGCAGCCTACGAAGTTATGTCTGGTATTGATCAAAAATTTTTGTACCCTGAAGAAATTACCGAACTGACAGTCGATTTAGTTTATATGACTTTAGCTTTAGGTAATTTTACTAAAGCTGAATTGCTTGTGGAACGAATTAAGACTGTCGCCCCACCCGCCTACTACTTTCTTAAATCCTATCTCTCGGAGCTCCAAGGGGATTTAGACACCGCCTGGGAATACGCTCGTAGCGGAGAAAACTTTATCTCTACAAAAGAGAAAAATGCCAGGATACTAACTGCCCTCTATACTCAATTGGGTCGTCTTTCATTCTTTCGCAACAATGTTACTGAGATGTTTCGTTATTACTATCTTGCGCTTGAGCAAGCGAAGCGCTACGGCGATACTCGTTTGCTCCATTCCACTTATCAAAATCTTATTTCACAAATTCAAATGCAACACTTACACGAAGATAAAATGGATGACCTGATGGCTGAATATACATCTGCCATCTCTGGTTCTTCATTGCAAAATATGTTGGAGTTTTCCAATTTCCGCATATCGTTGGCCCGGCAACAACATGACAAAACGAAAGAATATGAGATGATCCTTGCAGGGTATCGCCTTCTTCATCAGAAAACCTCACCACCTGAACAGTATATAATGGAAATGTCCACTTTAACTATGCTTACAAATGGTGACTATGACGCCACTATTGTATTAAACGATATTGCACAGCATTTTGATGCTTATTTCTCCTTACCGTTGCCTTCCCGCTTTATTGTACTTCAAGGGCTAACGCGCCCACAGCATCTGACCATTGAACAGGCTAAATTATACGAGCTCTGGACACCCAAGCTTGTAAACTACGCCAAAAACTTTGCCGCAAAAGACTTAGAGGAATATGAACGCACTCTGCCAACTGATTGCGTTAATGAGCGTTGCTGGGTCATTCATCAGCGAATTGATTTTTTGAGACGCAGCGGCCCTCAATATGATGGTCAGCAGGTATTGCAGTGGCTACAGGAAATTGCTCAAATCTATCGAGATCATAACCAAGCATTTCATGAAATTGAAACTGAAGTTACAATTCTAAGACAATTTGATGAAATGATTTATCTTAAACAGCTTCTTCCTGATGCAGATACATTGGGGCGAATGAGAGACACCCTTTCAGATGCATGCAAAAAATCCGAACTGCTTCCAGCGGCAACTTTAGGTGGTCTTCTTATTGATCTTGCGTATTTTAGCCACAAATTAGGAGCCAACCGACAGGCCATAGAGTCTTTAACTCGCTTCTATAGCTCGAATTTGTCATCACAGGACCTATCGCAGGAATATCGTCAAAAACAGTCCATGCTGGAGCAAACTCTTCAATTGCATTCTGTAGAACAAACCGGTTTGAAATAGAAAATCATTTTGCATTGCGCCTTTTGGGGTAAATATCGAGGCACCGCCTATATTTAAGCGGTGCCTCTGCTTTCTAACGGCCATCTACTTTTATTGCTTGCTTTCACTCACCTTCTTATCCCCGGTACCAGCACCTCCTGGGCGAAGTGGGTGGTCTCCGGGTCTTCATCTGGGAAGGAACCTTCAGTTCGCAGCACCCGGTCAGCGGTGACATAGAACTGCTCCCGAAAGTCGTCTGTGCCGTCGAAGGGGCGGTGCCTTGTTGAACCATCGGTTTCGTGGAACATCACCCCATCGCAGTCGTGGGCGGTCATGTCCACATCCCACCAGCGGCCCTCGGCGTAGACCGTGTTCCACTGGTGGTTGCCCCCGTGCTTGAGGAGACAGGGGATGCCCGCTTGCTGGCAGAGGAACTGGAAGCTGTACGCGTAGGACATACAAGCGCCCCGGAGGATACCGTCCTGGGCCAGCACTTCACTGGGCCAGATGTAGCAGGTCTTGTCGTAGGCGATGCGGTCGCAGACATACCAGGCCATGCGCTGAACCTTCTCCCGGTCGCTCAACCCAGCAAGGCTGGCGATGAAGTCCTTGGTGTGTTCGGCGGCGGAAATCATGTTTTCCGAATACCTTGCCCGGCAGAGGTATCCGCTCCCATCCTCCGAGGCAACCAACTCGTAGCTTGGGTATCTGCCCAGGGTAGCGAGGACGGCTTGGATCTGTTGGATATCTTGCTCACCTTTTTGGAACAGCGTCTCGTCATCCCCATACTTCAACCCCATCATGCCGGAGACGGCAGAGCCGAAGGGAGTGGTTTGACCAGTGACCACTGCCTGACGGATGGTGTTGTAGACCTCTCTGGTGAGGTAGCCGGTGAACGCCGAGGAGCTGGCCTGGGCGGCGCGGCTGGTGAGCGTAGGTATGGCCTCCTCCTGATAGGGACTCCCGCTGGTGACGATGACCGAGTTGGTCTGCGGGTCGTAGCGCACACCGAAGTCCACCGCCTTGCCGATGTCCCGAAGTTTTACGAAGTTGTGCCCTTCGATGGCGTAGGCTTCCAGTTCCACCCTCTGACCGTCCACGAAGAACTGCTGGGTGCTGGGGGTGGCCTTGAGCCACGTCTCTGTGGCAGAGGCCACCGGGCCAACGAGGGTCGCTCCTACGATAATTCCTGCTGTCAGTGTGAGGATGTTTTGCTTAGTTTTCATGCGATTCCTTCTTTCTCCCGCCGTGCGGGTGTTATTACAAAAGGAACCATACTCTAAAGTTTTTCAGAAAGCTATGGTTTTGGAGCAGAGTTATCAGTCCAGACACATTTTCCTTTGGGCCGTTTCTCATTGTATATGCAGCGCAATATTTGAACCCTACCACCCCATGGTCATGCCGCCCATGCCTTGCTGTTGGGCTTGGCGTTGATCTTCGTGGTCATCCGGCTTGTGGCCCATGGCCAGCTTCTTTTCTCTGAGCTGTTCCATTCGCTTGCGGTCGATTTGGATACCGCCGGGGATCGTTGGGGCTGGTGTTGTAGATTGGAGGATACGGCTCATGTGATGAAGGAGCCGAGTGACGGAGAGCATGACAGAGGGCGGGCCGAGACTATCCCAACGATCCAGAAAGAATTGGGCGTAGGTGTTGCCCTGGGCTGTTGACTGAGTAAACCAGGCGTGGGCCTGCTCATAGTCCTCTTGCTCCAGATAATATTTCCCCAGCGCATATTGGGCGTACTGGTTCCCAGATTCGGCAGAGGCAGTCAGGTATGCCACCGCCTTTTCCTCGTTCTTGGGAATTCCCTTATCGGTCAGATAGAGCTTACCCAGCCGATAGTCGGCATGCCGGTTGCCCTGGGTAGAGGCCTTCTCATACCAGCGAACGGCCTCCTCTACTCGTTGTTCAGATTGGAGGAGTTTCCCCAACGCATATCGGGAAAAGCCCAGGCCCTTTTCTGCCGCCGCCCGAAACCATGTCTCTGCTTCTTCATCATCCGGGATCACGCCCAGGCCGTCCCGATAGCATTTGCCCAACTGATGGGCAGCCACAGTGAAACTCTGTTCCCAAAGTTGCTCCAATGTGCGGACGGCTTCTTCTTTCTCACTCCACACCGTATCGTCATCATATAGGACAGCCTTGGCCTGACGATATACCGCCGCCATCTGGTAGACGGTTTGGAACCGGGAAGACGCTTCTTCCTCCTGGACTTCATCTTCCATGTCCTTGTCCTCAAAGGTGACCACGCCAAGCCTGATGTTCTCCGCCTCCTGAATGACAGCGTTTTTGATCTGCCGGAACTCCTTTTGCTCAGAGAGCTTAGGCCGCTTTCTCTCTGGCTGCTCCGAGTAGTAGTCCATCACCTGGCATTGGAGCTGCCACCATGCCTCATAGGCATTCTTCACAGCAGGTACCTTTTCCAACTCATCCACGATGCTGTCCACGGTGGCCTTGGTATCTTTCCTGAGGTAGCCATAGATCTTCTTCCCTTTAGCTGATTCCAGTTGTGCAGAGAGGGTCAACATCAGTTGTTCTATCTCCGGGTTGCTGCATACGCCCTTTCTCATCTCTTGGGCCAGTGTTTTCATCTTCTCTTTGGCCTGACAAACCAGTTCATCCCTGCTAACAGATTTTTGCTCATAGGTATGGAGCATCTCCATCTTGAAAATATCGTTGGTCAGCTCTGATTTGATCTTCTTGATCCCCTCTTTGTTCAAGTATGCCTGCCCCGGTTTTACTGACCAGGCCATCATGTGGACATGGGGATGGTCACCCTCATCGTGGAAGGCGGCATACCAACGGAAGTCACCAGGTGGGATGCGCATGGCGGCAGCGATGTCGTTGCGGTGAGTGCGAAGCAGGTTGCGCCATTGGTCGGCGTGGTCGTATCCCAATCGGACGGCATCCTCCCGCTTGAGAGAAATGATGTGCGTCCAGATATTGCCGGGGTACCCATCCAACTCCTTCACGGCTTCAGTCATGCCGATGCTGTCCTCATCACCAAAGAGACCGTGGGAGCGAGGCCGCTGTGCCATGTACTCCATGTAACCGGAGGGGGACTGCTGGATCAACTCTACGCCGTCCCTTGTCCCGATGTACTCCAGATAGCCACCAGCTTTACCACTGCTACCCTTGATATAGGGGCTCTTGACGATGAGCCGGGCCATCAGGTATCACCCTCTGCGGCCTTCTCCTCAAAGGTCAGCTTGCCGTTTGTCGCTTTCACATTTTTGATGCTCTCCACTCTCCGTTTCTTCAGATAGTCCTCGCTCAAGTTCACACAGTCTATCAGAGTAGAAATGCCCATGTCCATCTCCACCGCCAGCTTGTAGAGCAGCTTAGCCATGCGATCCTCGAAGGTACCGATACGACCATCGATAGCAGACTGAATGGCAGGAGGTAGCACCGTGTTCTCCAATCCTTCCAGATAGTCAGTATAGAAGTTGATTGCCCGGAGGATAAAATTATTCCGGCTCTGACAGCCGTCCTGCTCATACCATCGTTCCACCTTGAACCGGGTTAGTACATCCAGCCGCAGGGGGAAACGGCTTTCATCGTGTTTGCTCATAAAATTGCTCCTTTTTGCTCAAATACATCATGTGTAGAGCTTGGGGTAGTAAGGTTTGGGCGGATTGTGACCTCAAATCACATTTTTCTCCTTGCCCATGACCCCATGCCCTTATGCCCTTCAACTGCCCGCACTGCGGGCAGAAGTGGGTGCCGGGGCGGCTCAAAGACGTCACGGCTTTATCCTGCTATTCCTCACGCTGGAAGTCCTTGCCTCTCCACTTGGCATTGGTGTAGTACTCCACTGCCTCCCGGATAGGTAGGATGATGTACTTCAGGTTGGCGTTCCGCTTGAGACCATCCTTTGTCCAGAGGGTCGTGTTCTCCGTTCGGATGAGCCGCTTGTCCACCAGTTCAGAGACATACTTCCGCACTGTGTTTGGACTCATGCGGACACTGTCCCCGATGGTAGAGTAGCTTGGGTGGCAAGAATAGCTTTTCCGGCCTTCGATGTAGAGTAGGTAGGCATAAACAGCGATGGCACCTGCGGAGAGGTCAAGACAAAAAAGCTCGTTGGGCAGAGTGAATCGGTGAGAGAGTTTTGGCTGTTGGATCATCACTGACTGTCACCTCCCATCGTTTGTTTCTCCACCCACTGACAGAGCTTATCCTTGGGTACCACGATACGGTTGCCGATACGGATAGCCGGGAAGCCTTGCTCCGCCATCAACTCATAGGCGCTGGAGATTGAGATACCCAGGGTTTGGGCCACGAGCTTTGCGCTGAGAAACAGCGGCAGTTCATCGTAGGATTTGAATTCAGATTCTTTCATTAAATCCCTTCTTTCAAAAAATTTATTTGCCACACACCGTACCGCTTCCTGCCCCGGACTTTTACCGCGGCGTCTTTCCTCTGTCGGTGCGCTCTTTCGCATTGCGAGATCCTGGCGCACTTCCCCCAGGGGCTTATCTTCTCCGGTGGTGGGTATTCACTTGTCAAGGTGCAGAATAAACCATGAGCCACTTTCATTTTTCGATTGACAATCTATATTTATTTTGGTATAGTCTATTCACGATTAGACTTTAACACTTGTAAAAAGAATTGTCAATAGTTTTTCAGAGACAAATTGTCTATTGTAAGGGAGGACTTCTCATGGGATTTCCTAAACTGACTTTCCCGCTGACCGTGGACTTTTCGTCTGCCGGATATTGGATCGGCGATACCGGTCCCTACAAATACGGAGCGGCAGTGACCGCCTTTTTCATAGGAGATGTCCTGACCGAACATGTTGCTAACGACGGCATACCTCTGATGCAGGAGCTGGAGCGCTACCTCCGCGCCTTTGGCGGCCATCTTCAGCCCTATGTGCGGGAGGAGGACAATGGCTCAGTCGCCCCGCAGGTGTTCCTTGACCCCGGTGCTGCTCATGCAAATTGCGACCTCTGTTTTGCCTTCCATCCAATCGAGGAAGCGAGCATTATCGTGGAGCGATGCACTTTTTCTTCTCTGCGAGACTTTCTATATGTGGAACTGGGCAAGGCCATTCTTCATGGTAATGCGCCCCGGCAATGCAGGCTGTGCGGCCGCTGGTTCCTCCACGAGCAGGGCGATCGCTCCATCTACTGTGAGCGTGTTGCCCCCGGTGAGGAGATCAAGACCTGCCGGGAGGTGGGTGCACGGGCAGTGTTTGAGAACAAGCTTCAGAGTGAGGAGACCTGGAGGATCTATAAGCGCGCCTATAAGAAATATTACGCCCGCGTGATGAAGGGTAACATGAGCCGGGAAGACTTCAACGCCTGGGTAAAGAAGGCAGCGGCGAAGCGGGACACCGCCATTCTGCTGCTGGAATCTACCAAGGGAGCCGAGGAGCGGGCTACACTGGTAGAGAAGCTTCGGGAAGAACTGAATCGGGCATAAAAAGTAAAAGCAGGACTGACCGGTCAGTCCTGTTCTTCTTTGTCTGTAGCGACGCAGCTATTGAGTTAGTATTCCTTCACCCCATACTCCCGGCCTTGTTGCCGTCCTCGTATATCATCTCATCATAAATCGCCGTGCCTTCGCCCTGGCTCTCCACCTAACCAAAACCGGGTACGTAGACCATGTTGTCGGGCCGCAGATCAACGGTCGTCGGTGTGGGGCCGGGTGTAGTTTCCTGGGGGAGATGATTTTCGGCTTGGAGATCGGTTCAGGCGTTGGTGTCGGGACAGATTCGGAAGCTGCGACGGATTCCGTAGGCACTATCTCCAGTTCACTGATGGCCGGACGGTACAGTTCCGGCCTTGGGTTTTCTATCTCTTCTTCTCTGTCTCCGGTACCTCCTTATGCTCCGCAACGGGTGGCTCTGGAGCGCTCACGGCGGGAGTTGGGTCTGGTGTGAGTGTTTTCCGACCACTCCGCTCTGCGGCCACACAACGGTGCACAGAGCGATACAGGTGGCAATCACGGTCACTATAATGAGCTTCTTTATTCTTCTTCCTCCTTTTTGTATATGAAACGAGCGCTCGGTCTCAACGCCATGCGGCGAGAGACTGAGCGCTCGTTTTCATAGTGATTCAATTCTGTGGAGAGCTTCCACGCCAGCTCGAATCCAGAGAAGAAGCTGTCAATGGCGGTGTCCTCCGCAATACGGCCTTTGGCTTGTGATACCACTCTTTATCAAATAAATTGATAATCTGTTTTTGTTTGCCATACCGCATACCACCTATCAGTACTATACTCTTATCTTTACATAAGACCTCGTATTGCTTCTCATTCAGAACCCCAAGGGTAATTACAACCCTTTGTCCAACTCCGTCAAATGCATAAGTAAATCTCTTGAATACTTTTTTTCTTGTTCCAACAAACGGGCACCACGTTCCAAATGACCTTTCACATAAGTGGGAAAGTATTCTTCGTCAGGGATATGCCGGCCTTCTTGCAATTCAATCAGGCATTTATAGAGACTGTCTGCATCTCCGGTGATTGTTGGACGGTTCAGCTCTTTACCCAGACTATCAGAATATAACTCAATCTCCATCAAAGGCCCTTGGCGAATAGATAGAGATAACGCAAGCCTCATGAGAGTAGGCCACGGAAGTTTTTCACTTGCCTCAATTTGATTGAAGATTTCTTCCGTTTGCCGGGATGTTTTAAGTTTAAACGCCATTATTTCACCTCGAAATAGCTTCCCTCGGAAATCCGAGTACGCTTGTCCTCTCCATATTCGAGCATATACACTTTTGCAATCTGCTGGTCAAGTGAGACCATGTGTTCGTGCCGGATCTCTTCATTTGTAGAGAGCACAAAAAGCTGCCCCTGAAGTTCTTTGAAGAACTTTTCAGTAATGTTGGCGCGATGCTCAGTGTCGATGCGCGCAAACGGAGTGTCAATAATAAACGGCAATTTGTTGTGACTTTGATTCATAATTGCCCAATACAATGACATTACGAGAACCTGCTTTTCGCCATTGGAAAAACGAGTATAGTCAAGTTCTACAGGAAGTGTAATCGTCTCTTCAGTAAAATCAGTCAAGGCAAAGCCAAGAGATTCTTCCGTTGTATTCAGCTGAGTTATCAGTGATTGAAATCCAACCTGATTCAGACTCCCTTTCAGAGCGGCGGCACCATGCCTCTTTGCTGTAAGCTTAAGTGCGGAGACCTCAACTGCCTGATTTCGGACGAGGTGCAGAGAGAAGTCATCGCCAAGGTAGATCCGATCAACAAAATCGTCTTTTCGAATAAGCTCTCTGAACTTTCGGTTGAGATCGTATTCAACATCTGCAATTAACTTTTTGTATTGCTGTTCCTGAAGTTCTTCTACCAGCAGAAGCATTCGATCAGAAAGTGCGGACACAGATTGCTTTTTCAGCTCAGCCTCCAGTGCCTTTCGACTGTGATCCAATGCCTTTTTCAATTCTTCTGTTCGATCTTGAAGTTCTTGTAGAGCGTTCTCTTTACTCGCCAACTCGGATTTAAGGCGATCAATCTGATTTGTTAAGTCAGAAACACATTTGACATGACTTTCAAAATTTTCGATGGAACTCTTTTGCAATTGTGTTCTGATCTCTGTGCTTCGCTGAATTGATTCCTCGATTCTCTGCCTGTCTTTGCTAAAGGTAGCGGTCTTGTATTCCTCCACATCTGCAATTTTGTTAAGAATTGAGAGCCCGTCATCCTCTGATAGCATAAAAATTGGGGTTTTGTTCTCCAAGTCTCGATTTTCAAAGAAAGACTGTATTGCACTTACGAGGAGCATCGTATCTTCAGTGGGGCTATCACTACTTGTTTTCTTCATTGTGTTGGAGATGCACCGCTTGAACTGGGATGTATTCAGAGAACTCTGTAGAATTCTATAGGCCTGGAGATCCTTCTCAGTCAAAATTTGCTCTTTAACATTTGTCAGCAAGTCCTTCACAATTATAAATGGTAGGATCTCTGACGCCGCACTCTTTAATTTCCAATTAATCCGCTCGCGCCGGTCTTCTTCATCTTTTAAGGCGTTCTGCAAATCTTTCCAAACTTCGAGTGTAATGCCTCCGTTGGCGGCATACGCTTTGTTTTCGTGATTCAGATCAGCCACAAGACGCTCAACATCTGTACGCAGTTCGGCAATCTCACCGATTAATCGCGCCTCTTCTTGAGAATACTTTGCCAAGGTCTCTCTCTGATCTGCATAATTTTGAGCAATGGACTCATTGTCGGATTCGACTCCGTTTAAAAGTCGTCGAATATTGTTGTATAGCAGTTCATATGTATCATTACCGCTTAGGATAAGCAATGCGTCTTTGATGTTATTGTGTTGCTCATCCAAAAAGTAGTCAGCAATTTCTTCACCATCGAAGAAGTACAGTTTGTGTAATTCTGGCGGAATAAGGTGCAAGAGGTAATTTTGGAAATTCATTGCGGCTTCTTCATCCAGCAATACACCATTCTGCTTTACCGAAAAAACTTCGGTAATTATGCTGTTGCTCCAAGTCCAAAACCGAGTTACCTCATAATGATCAGTATCAATCCGACTTTCAGAAAAACAAATCTTCACATATGCAGATTTGCTCTCGTCCAACCTGGCTTGATTGTTGATTAAGTCATAGATTTCCTTTAGATATCGTTTTCCCGAAGTTTTAAAGCCGAAAGATGCATGCCCGTACAAACAAATCTGTATGGCTGTAAAAAGGGTAGTTTTTCCTGCGCCATTTTTTCCACCAATGATGACAATTCGTTTGGATTGATCATCGGTCATGACATTAAAGGAGTTAAAGTCTTCGTATGATCCAAAGTTATTTAGTTCGATTCGTTCAATCTTCATTTTCGAGTCCTTCTTGGATATTGCTGTAGTGCAACCACCCCTGGTTCATAATTTTCTCAACCTCGCGGGCACTTACAGCAGATCGGGTATAGAATTTTGTGTTGTCAACAGCAATCAAAAGCTTAGAAACCAGTTCGAAAGGAACC
Source organism: uncultured Pseudoflavonifractor sp. (assembly GCA_947425785.1). Lineage (GTDB taxonomy): Bacteria > Bacillota > Clostridia > Oscillospirales > Oscillospiraceae > Vermiculatibacterium. The sequence goes on from CANEAY010000004.1 coordinate 55,530, forward strand.
CCATATTTCTGACATAACGCCTCAATCCGTTGAACGGTATCATTATCGTATTTTGCGTATTTGAATTGATCCCAAGGAAGGCGTTTATTTCGCACCTCATAATAGATATCTACGAGAGCCCGTCTGGAAAGATCTCCTTCGTCTTCCCACATTTTATCAATCATTTTCAATTCTTCAATTGTAATGAGCTCGAATCCTGTTTCATCTTCTAATTGCAAAAGACGCTTTAGGATTTCTTTTCGCGTATCCAGTGTGAATGGTCCCCGACCAAAGTCGCCATCGGAATTGAAGTAGACAGCTCCATTTCTACGGCGCCAATCCCGCGCCTCGGGTTTAGCTCTCAACTCTACCAACCAGTTTCTAAATCTCCGGAGCGGAATCAGATTCTCTGCCCCATGATCAATGAAATTTTGCAGCGACTTGTCCTCTTTGACCATAGTGCAACACCAGCACCCAAAACGAGAATTACCAGTAATCGGGATCTTGTCCTTATCCACTTCACCGACTACGCTTTGCTCTTCGCCCAGCGTTTCGCCTTGATAAAGACTGAACAAATACTTGTTATCAGTTCCCCATGCGCTACGAGCATCGTCTTTGAGAAGATACTCCCACACAATGGAGTTTTCAACTTCTGTCAGAGGGTTATATACATAGGCTTTGGGAATTGAGGTATGGGGAGATAATATCTTCCCTTCAATCTCATGGGAAGATATGCTTTTTGAACGAGCAGCGCTTTCTGCCTTTCGAACACCTAAAAGGATTACAATCTCGCCATCTTTTTTGATGGTATCGTAAGTGAACTTATTTGAAGGGTTAATCTTCAACCGTTCGGTACACCATCTGAAACCAGGAGCTTCTGGGGTCGGATATCCCAGACCGATTACCAAACTCCAGAAAGTTTGTCGAATCTCTGGATGCAGCATATGTGCTTCAACATTGAGATGTTCGCTTTCGCTGGCGGTATTGATCGCCGCATTCATACGATACATGTAGTCCTTTACAATGGGGTTCTCTACCATAGTATCCGATGTGACAACATATATCTTTTTCGTTCTTTCTTCTGGTTTCAAAGTGTGGAGCATTTCAAAAACGAGCTGACAGAGTAAGGTAGAGTCTTTTCCACCACTAAATCCAAGCATCCACGGGCGCTGATCGTGCTGGTAGACAAGTCGCATCTCCGCAATGATATCGTTAAATACTGTAAACATAAGTCTCATTTCCCTTTAGTGAAGTTTTCTTCGTATACTAAGTCTTCGGGATCCAAAGGAATCTCTAACGTTTCCTTCAGCACGTTGCAGGCCAGCCGTGCTGCATCATTACTGTTGATGATCTTACCGTTGGTACGGATAACCCTGCCTTTCCAACATTCAGCACTTCTAAGCCAATCAACTTTTTCTAACCCAGCGATACTTTTCTCAAGCTCTTTGTCATCGTTCATTAGAAAATGGTTGCCTAAAACGCCAAGTGCTTGAATAATAATGGCTTGTGTGATGATGTATTTCTCGCGTAAATCCACTTTGCTGAGTTCCTTATTGGTCAATTCGTTCCACGGAAGAATGTGCCTTACCACAGCGGACCAATACTGCTTCAAAAAAGCCTCTGCAGCATCATTACATTCGGCATGCTTTAAGATTTTTTTGTTAGCCTTGTAAAATGTGTTCAGCGTAAAAAAGTTCGATGAAAATTTTCCAAGAATGTCTTTTTCCTTGTCTGTATACTGGTCAAAAAATTCAATTTCACTGATAACACGTCTTGTCACCACAGCCAAAGCATCACGGGAGTCATAAAGTTCGGCAATGGAGTTAGATGTTTTCACAGCATGCTTATTGAGGTCGGTAAACATCTGCTGCCCATGTTGCAGTCCCTTATCTTCGTAGAAAACGACGGAAATGGTTTCAGTATTGAGCGTCTCGTCTTCCGTGATGGCCTCGATAATTGAAGCTTTTCTATGTTGACCGTCGACAATCATGAACCGCGCGTCCATGGAAACTTCTAAAATTCCCAGATCTGCAGAGCCCATCGATGGGGCGAAGTTGTACTCGCCATCAATTGCCGCAGCCAAGGCAGAGAAGACATACGAATCACGGTTATCCAAAATATAGTCTTTTATTACAGGAATGCGGGTAGTATTCAGCCGTCGTTGGGCACGATATTCAGGCGGAATATACTCGTCATCATTTCCAAAAATTTTGCTCAAGAGTCTAAGGGGAATCATCGCAATATAATATTCCTTGCCGGCCTGCAATCCCTTTACTGCAGGAAATCTGTAACAGAAGTCCATGTGGATACCTCCGAAACCACTTAAGTATATTCGCATTATATACTTAAGTAGTGAAAAAGTCAAGAAAAAACCACCCAGTCAATGACTGGGTGGTCGAAAGTGCTTAGTTGCTCATTGCGGTAAGCATCACACGCATATACAGTGTCTGCCAGTTGACGGAATCTTTGCCAACCTTTACAGGATCATTTCCGGAGTTACGGCTTCTTTCTACTGTAATCGATACCAGCTCGGGTCCGATTTTTTCTAACACTTCATAAGGGTCGCATTTCCATCTATACACGCCATTTTTTTCTTCGAGAAGTGCCCGAAGCGAACCAAGAATGGGGTAAATAAATCCATTAGGCGAACCATGGGACAAAGTCTTTTCATAGAACTTAGAAACAGGCGGCTTACGGTTCTCCTTCGGAGTGGTAACTCCGGAAATTGCTCCATACTTACCATTAGGATTTTTAATGCGGTAGTATTCAGGAATTTTGGACTCCACATAGTCGTAGAGCTTAAAAATCTCAATCATGATTGGCTTCATTTTTACATGGGGATTTTCGGGGCTATCACCGTACTGTTCATAGAGGTGAATGTAGTTATCAATACAGCGCTTCTTGCTACTGAAGGAAACAACAGGACAGCTGTCCATTCCGGGATACGTATCCAAATTAAACATATTCAAGATTGCGAGGATATCACCGACGTCAATATTTCCATCGTCGTTCTCCATGAAATACACTCTGTCCTTGAACGGCTCGGTCGAAACAGCCTGTTTGATGATATCAAAGTAGTCTCTCAAGTTTGCAATGGACTTGTCCTGAACCTGGGTAGACGTGTTTCTGGCGGCAGCAAGATCCTCAAAAATACCTTCTACACCCGTCAAAATCTCAAGTTTCACAAACTGCTGACCACGCTCCAGATCATCACGATTTTCAAGGATAACCATCAAGGTGTGGCCGCCGTCAACATTGCCATGATATTCCTTGTCCGTAAATACCAACTTCATAGTGCTGTCATAATTGTTGAATGTTACATCATCAGCCGAAAGGAGAATGCCGCGGTTCAGGAGATGAAAATCTTTGCCTTCAACAAGAGATGCTCTGATTTTTTTCGCTACGCCGCTGTTGATATTCTGTTTTCGGGGATTTGTTTCCATCCAGTCGATCAGATCTTCGGGCAAATCCTTGACATCACAGATAGCGGTATACATCTGCGATACACTGCTCGGCCCTTCTTTGTAGGGGTTAGGAATCTTGCGGAAGGATTCTACGGGAATATTGAATGTTCTCTTTGCCATTGTGATTGCTCCTTTACTCAGAAAGTTTATTAGATACGTGGTACAACCACCATCTGAGTCTATTTTACAAAAAATCTTAGAAATCTCAACGCTATATATAGCGTTTTTTTCGCTTTTGCAGTATAATATTTTTGAGGTGAGTGTCGTGTATGCTTACAATATAAATGTAGCTTTAGGTAATGTCCTGCGAAAATATCGCGAAGGACGTGGTTTTACTCAAGATGAATTCGCTACATATTGCGGCCTTAGCCGTGCGTACTACGGGCGAGTCGAACGCGGCGAACACAGCCTCACCATAGAAAAATGCCAAAAGATTGCTACTACTCTGAATGTCAGATTGGCAGATCTATTTGGGGAACTGCAGGAGTAATAAAATCATGATCCGTTCATTCCTTGTTTATAGCGGCTCAAACTTTGAGCCACTCTCCAGGCAGAAAGCACTTGCATAACCTCTTCCGCAAAGTTACAATGCAGACGATCCGAAACGCAAAACGCTTCCTGTCCGGCGCCGGTGAATGTTCACCGGGAACTGGGCGGGAAGCGTTTTTGACCACATGGATTACCACAGACAGCCCCGGAACACCTGTAAAACGCAGGTGCAAAGAGCGCCAAAGAGTAAGTGAAATTGAGCGGAAACAACCAAAAAGCGCTATAAATAATTAGAAAAAGTGTTCTCGAAAACTTTGGGACATGGAGGTCGCACGTTCAAGTCGCATCACTCGAACCAAAAACCCTCTGGAGCAATGCTCCAGAGGGCTTTGGGTTCATTTCTCATAAATCATCTTTCCAGACCTCTTTCGCTATCCGAAAGGCGGCCCAGGCCTTGGGCCAGCCGGCATAGAAGGCGGCGTGGGTCAAGATCTCGGCGATCTCCTCTTTGGTGACGCCGTTATTTTTCGCGCTTTGAAGGTGATATTGGAAAGAGCTGTCCACCAGCCCCTGGGCCATAAGGGAGACCACCGTCACCAGAGAGCGGTCACGAAGGGACAGCTTATCCTCCCTGCTCCAGACCTCCCCAAAGAGCACATCATCGTTCAGCTGGGCAAACTTGGGGGCAAAGTCCCCCAAGTCCCGCCGGCCTGCAGTCTGCTTTACCGCCATCGTTCAGCCCTCCAATTTGTTGTATTCTTCATCCCTCACCGGCTCCAGCCACTGGTTGGACGGCTCCTCACCGGGGATATCCATGGCGATGTGGGCAAACCAGCTGTCCTTTCTGGCCCCATGCCAGTGCTTGACCCCGGCGGGGATGGTGATGATACTGCCGGGAACGAGAGGCACAGCGCTCTTGCCCCACTCCTGATACCAGCCCTCCCCCGCCGTACAGATGAGAAGCTGGCCGCCGCCGCTCCTGGCGTGGTGGATGTGCCAGTTGTTCCGGCAGCCCGGTTCAAAGGTCACATTGAACAGAGCAAGACCACATCGGGGATCGGTGAGCGGGTTCAAATAGGAGTCCCCAATAAAGTACTGGGCAAAGCCGGTGTTTGGGGCACCCATCCCAAACACATTGACGGCGTCAAACTGCTGTTGATCCTGTATCTTCATCCTTGCATCACTCCTTACTTATTTGGCGGCAGGGCTTTCCCCGGGCCGAACGTCAACTTCTTGTGCCTGGAAAGCGTTAAAACTCCAGTCCCAAGCTGTCCACCCAGCTTTCCACCGCCTCCTGACCTGCGCCGCCGGAAAAGCGGCGGCCGGTGAGCCAGGTGACATCATCCCCGGCCAGCTCCTGGACAGCCCTGTCGTTGTATCCGCTGGAACCGCTGGTGCAGAAGGGGATGACCGTCTTGCCTCCAAAGTCGTAGCTCTCCATAAAGGTCTGCATGATCTTGGGCGGCACCCCCCACCAGATGGGGTAACCCAGGAACACCACGTCGTAGTCCTCCCAATCCTCCACACTGCCGCTGATGGCGGGGCGGGCCTCCGGGTCGTTCTGCTCCCGGTTGGCCCGGCAGTCGGTGTTGTAGTTCAGGTCAGCGGCGGTGTAGGGCACCTCCGGGACGATCTGGTAAAGGTCGGCGTGATCGAAGCAGGCGGCGATCTTCTCGGCCACGCCCTTGGTGTTATTGGTGTTGGAGAAGTAAGCCACCAGCACCCTGCCGCCTTCCGGGGCAGGCTCCGGGGTCACTTCAGGGCCGGGCGTCTCCGCCTTCAGCGCCGCCATGAGGGCCACCGCCACCTGGGCCCGGACAGCGGCCTGGGCCTTGGTGGGATCGCCCACCCATTCCTGCTCCTTCCCGGTGTAGCGGGCCAGAATGACCTCCATCTGCTCCACGCTCACCGGGTCGTCGGTGCCGAAAAGTCCGTTGCCGTAGCCCCGGACAACGCCCTGCTGGTTGGCCCATACTACGGCGTTGGAGTACCAAGTCCCGGCCCGGGTATCGGTGAAGCCGGGGGCGCCGCTGACGGCGGGCTCCCCTGCCGCCCGGTAGAGGGCGGTGACGAGCATGGCACGGGAAAGGCTGGTATCGGGCTCAAAGGTGGTATCGGAAATGCCCTTGAGAATGCCCTTCTCATGGCACCAGGCCACAGCTTCGGCGTAGTCCGCATCGGCGGGCACATCGGTGAAGGGGACGTCGGCTGCCCCGCTCCGGGTCGGCTCCGGAGAATGGTCGGCCGCTTGACCGCCGCAGGCGCACAGAGGGAGACAGAGCGACAGGGCAAAAAGCCGCAAAATAACCTTTTTCATATTGTTCCTCCTATTTATTTTTTCAGATCCTGCTCTTGGTTTTTCCTGATCTCAAATCGGAGATAGTCCATCCGCTCCAGCTGACGCTCTTTCAGATGAAGCTCGTCCAGGGCCTTGCTCCGGCGCTCGTTCAGCATCCGAAGCCGCCGCTCCTGGGTCTGGGAGCCCTGGATCAGCAGACGCATATAGGTCTCCACCTCCCCGTTGGTAAAACCCATGTCGTGGAGGGCCATGACCATCCCCAGCCGTTCCAGGTCGTGGTCATCATACTGCCAGTCATCCATGGCCATCTGTACCACCCCGCACAGCCCCCAGCTTTGGTACTCGTCCAGGATGCTGACGGGGATGTTATACCGCCTGCTGACCTCTTCCTTTGTCATTCCACCACCCTCTCAACAAAAAAATGCAGGTGCCCCTCTCCGGGACACCTACATTGTAAATGCCTGTACTTGAAATGTCTAATGCTTAGTTTTCATCATAAGATATACTATTTTTGTATTTCTTCGCAAACTGAACAAAGGCGCCCATGGCGTCAGAATAGACCTGATGCTCCTTCCAGGCCAGAACGGAGCTCAACTCCAAACCGGGTGAGAGAGGGATGAATTTCAGGCCATCATAATGGCAGGCCAAGTCCAGGCTGATAAAGACCCCCATCCCACTGCGGACCAGGGCGGCCATATTGTAGGCCAGGTTACCGCCGGCCGCCCACTCCGTCTGCTCTGCATAGGGGCCGAGCCAGTTCAGCACTTCCCGCCTGACGGCCTCCCTGTCGGAATAGATCAGCCGCTGTCCGGCCATATCCTGGGGCGAAAGGGTCTCCAGCGGAGCCAGGGGAGAGTCCGCCCGCACAAAGGCGCCCCAGCGCTCTTTCACCGGCATACGGATGAAGCTGTACTTGCTCACGTCCACCGGCTCCAGCAGCAGCCCCAAGTCCAGGCTGCCCTGCTCCATGCGCTCTTTGATGTTGTCGGAATTGCCGCTGTATATTCGGAACTGTACCCGCGGGTATTGCCCCTGAAAAGCCGCAAGCAGGTCGGCCATGTACTGGGAACTGCGCAGCTCTCCACAGCCGATCAATATCTCCCCGGAGATATCCTCCTCTCCGGGAAGCAGCTCCCCCTTGGCCTTCTCCGCCAGGGCCACGATCTCCTGGGCCCTGCGCCGGAACAGAAGGCCCTCGGCGGTGAGGTAGATGCTGTGCTTGCTCCGCTGGAACAGCTTGACCCCCAGTTCCTCCTCCAACTGCCGGAGCTGGCGGGAGAGGGTGGGCTGGGTGATGTGCAGAAGCTGGGCCGCCCTTGTGATGTTTTCCTCCCTGGCCACGGTCAGGTAGTATTGCAAGACCCGCAGATCCATGCCCTCACCTCCTTGGTTCTCTATTATAATGGAGATGAGGCAAAAAATCAATCAAGCTCCCTGCTCAATGACCACCAGCCGGACTTTGGCGGTGGTGCCCAGCTTACCGCTGTAGTAGACGGTGTAGCTGTCGGTATAGCCCTTGGCCGCCGCCAGGTCGATCCAACTGTCGGTTTCCGAGTTATAGACCTGTACGTCGTCAGCAATGGGTACCCGGATGTCCTCCAGCACTGCCGCATCCTCCCCATCAAAGGCAGAGCGGGGCACCTGCTGCACCTTGGTCAAGGCGGCGAATCCGGCGATCTTCTCTGTGCCGGCGCAGGCAATGCCGCCGGCCGTCCCGCTGCGCACAAACTGCAACGTCCGAAAATAGGCCGTGGTGCCGCCGCTGTTCTCAATGGCCACAGTGGTGTAGCTGTTGGTAGTGGGCGCCTCTCCCTGGCCAAGGCCCTGCACCGTCTCGGTCACTGTCTTGGTGCGGTAGATGCCGTAGGTATAGCCGTCCCCGGTCACATTGTCCAGCACCAGCAGATCCACCTCTCCCTTTCCGTTGGTGCCCACATAGAGGATGCTTTTGGCCGCCACGGTGTCGGTGAGGATATCCTCCAGTTTGATTTCTGCCGGAACGGCTCCGCTGACCTGGTCGTAGAGCTTTACATTGGCAGAGAGAGCCACTGTCCCCAGCTTTTTGGAGGCCACATTCAGGTCTGCGCTGGTGCTGCCAGAGGAGAGGGCCGTCACGGAACACTTGCCCTGGCCGCTGGGGTTGACCTTTACCAGCGTCCCCTCCAGCTCCTGGGCTTTGCTGGTATTGGATATTTCCGCATTGAGGGCCAGGCCGCTGATATGGGTGAATTTCCCCTGCCCGGCGCTGTCCAGCACGGCGATGACGGCGGCCTTTTGCTCGCTGTAGCTCCAGGCCCGGACTACCTCTCCGGCGCCGTTGAGGGAGACGGTGATCTTATCCCCTACCGCCAGAGCGGAGAGGCCCAACACATCATCCGCCACCTCAAAGGTGTGGCCCAAAAGGGTGATGGTGTTGGGGTCGCTGGCGTTGGGGCTGGCGTTCTCGTAGTAGCCGGAGAGCATCACCCCGTCATAGGCGATGGGGTCGGAGGCCGCCGCCAAAATAACTCCGCCGCTCTCCGCATAGTAGAGGGTCAGCTCCCGGCCCTCCAGGTCGTACCAGATGGCCTGATAGCTGGTCTTTTCGTCCTCCTCCAGTACGGGGATATCCCCGGAGAGGGAGTAGCTGTTTCCAAGGGTATCTTCCACAGCGGAGGCAGTGGCTTTTTCTACGGTGATAGTCTTGCAGATACTATCATCGGGCAGGAACCCGCAGACCCTGCCGGACTTGTCCAGCAGCAGCGTCCCCCGGCGGCCCACCAGGCTGCCGGCGGGTGCGGCAGCCTGCTCATACCACTGCAAATTGCCGTTGGCATAGACCTTGGCGGTGTGGAGAGTGCCGTCGGCGGCCTCGGCGTCGTTGTCCAGCAGGACGGCATCGGAAACAGAGGAGGCTCCCAGGCCCAGCCCAAAGACCTTCCCCTGGGCATTTTCCATTTGTATCAGGTTGTAGAGCAGCAGTGCCGCCTGTCCCCGGTCCAGCGCATCGCTGCCATTGGCCGAGACCCCATTCAAAAGGCCCAGCTTACCGGCCTTGGAGAGGTAGTCCTCCGGCCAGAAGGGGCCGATGTCCTTGTCCGTATAGCCCAGCAGCCGCAGACAGACGGTGACCGCCTGCTCCAGGGTCACCGCCTCGCCGGGGCCAAAGGTACCGTCCCCCTTTCCCGCCATCAGTCCCTCCTCATAGGCCAGATTGATGTAGGAGAGGGCCCAGTCGGCGGCGGACACATCGGTGAAGAGAGAGCGGTAACTGCTGCCGGCGGCCTGATCTCCATGGCCCTCAGCCAGGATGGCCAGCTTGCAGAACTGGGCCCGGGTCAGACCGTCCTCGGGATGGTAAAGGCCATCGGAATAGCCGGAGACAATGCCCAGGCCGGTGAGGACGGCCACCGCCTCCTCCACATCGCCCACCGTGGCGGCGGAGGCGGGAAGGGCCAGCCCAACGGCAGAGGCCAAAACCGCAAGCCACAGGGCCGCGGAAGTCAAAACGCTTACCATTCGCTTTTGCATGGGAAAACACTCCTTTTAATCTGCCCGAAGGGCGTCCACAGGCTGCAGGTTGGACGCTTTTACGGCAGGATAAATACCAAATACCACTCCAATGACCAGCGAGAAGGCAAAGGCCCCCACCGAGATCAAGGTACTGGGGAAAACGATGATGTCATACATGACCTTCCCTAAAACAGCGGAGAGGGCGAAGCCCAGGCCGATCCCCACAAGCCCGCCCAGGGAGCTCAAAATGCCCGCCTCCAACAAAAACTGGCCGATGATCTCCCGGCGGGGCGCGCCGATGGATTTCTTGATGCCAATTTCCCGCGTCCGCTCGGTGACGGTGACCAGCATGATATTCATAATGCCGATACCGCCCACCAGCAGGGCAATGGAGGCGATACCCCCCAACACCACGGATAGGGAGGTCATCTCGTCATTGGATTCCGTCATGGCCGAGTTGCCGTTCTCCACCTCGCACTCCCCCACCGCGCTGTCCACCGCTTCGGCCAGCCACAGCTCCACCCGATCCATCACGGTATCCATATCCTTGGAGGTCTTCACCTTCAGGATGATGCTGTCGATCCAATCCGAGATCAGGACTTTTCGATTGAGAGAGTATGGGATGACCGCCCCGTCGTCCATAGAGCCGTCGGTGCCGCCGTCCTTCTGGTAGTATGTCCCCACCACGGTGAAGGGGTTGCCGCCGATGGTCACCGTCTTTCCGATGGGGTCGGAATAGGGAAAGAGGGTATCCGCCAGGTAGGAGCCCAGCACGCAGACCATGGAGCGGTTTTCAATGTCCAGGGGCAGAATGTCCCGGCCCTTGTCCAGGGTGTAGTTGGAGCAGATGGAGAACTGGTCTGAACCCAGATAGATGGTGGAGCTGTCCACGGTCACATTGCCGTATTGTAACGGCAGCCGGGTGGAGAGGTCAGGAGAGACCCCCTCCACCAAATCGGAAAGCTCCACATTGCCATAGTCGTAGAGCTGGGCCATCATGTCCTGGGCCCGGCTGGTGTCGTACCAGGTCATCTTCACCGTCACCTTGTTGACGCCCAGCTTCTCGTAGTAGGCGGTCATATCGCTGTTGTAGCCCGTCACCATGGCCACCAGCACCAATACGGCGGTGACGCCGATGATGATGCCCAGCATGGTAAGGAAGGAGCGGCCCTTCTTCTCTGTGATGGAGTCCAGGGCCATCCGCAGGGAATTCACGACGCACGCACCCCCAGGGAGGCCTCCTCGGGAACAAGCACCCCATCCCAGAGGGAGTCGTGGACGATGTGGCCGTCCATGACCCGGACGGTGCGGTCGGCCTGGGCGGCGATGCCGTTATCGTGGGTGATGAGGATGACGGTGGTACCCTGGGCGTTGAGCTGCCGCATGAGGGCCAGCACCTGGGCTCCCGTCCTGGAGTCCAGAGCCCCGGTGGGCTCGTCGGCCATAAGGACAGGCGACCGGGTGGCCATGGCCCGGGCGATGGCTACCCTCTGCTGCTGTCCGCCGGAGAGCTGGCCGGGCTTCGCCTCCGCCTTGGCCAGAATGTCCACCGCCTCCAACGCCTCCATGGCCCGCCGCTTCCGTTCGGAGTAGGGGATGTGCTGATAGGTCATGGGCAGAGCCACATTCTCCCACACCTTCAGGGAGGGGATCAGGTTATAGCCCTGAAAAATGAAGCTGATGCGCCGGGAGCGGAGCAGCTCTAGCTCCCGGCTGGTCTTCTCCGCCACCGGCTCCCCGTCCAGCAGGTAGGTGCCCCGGGTGGGAATGTCCAGACAGCCCAGAATGTTCATCATGGTGGACTTGCCGGAGCCGGAGGTGCCGATAATGGCCACAAACTCCCCCTGGTCGATGGTGAGGGACACCCCGTCCAGGGCGTTGACCTGGCTCTCCCGGCCCTCGTTATAGATCTTATAGACATCTTTAATTTCAATCAGGCTCATATCCGTATCCTCCTTTACGATCTTCTGCCGCCGGGCATACCGCTGCCGCCGCCAAAGTTAGGCATTCCGCCCCCGCCGCCGAAGCTGGGCATCCCGCCGCCGCTGAAATCGCCGCCGGGGAAGGAGAACTCCTCCTGGCCGGACTTGCTGGTGGTGTCGCCCCCGGAGGGGGCGGTGTTTTGATAGCGGGTAAATACCTCCACATCCTGCTCCACCCCGGAGAGGATCCGGGCATACCGGCTGTTGGTAGCGCCTATCTCCACCGGGACGGCATAGAAGCCGTCGGGGACGGTACCCTCCTCCAGCTCAATGGCGTTGTCGGGCTTCTCCTCCGCCTTCACAAAAAGACAGGTACCCTCTTCGGTGGACTTGAGGGCCGAGAGGGGAGCCAGCACCCCCTCCTCCGCATCTCCAATGTCGATGTAATAGGACACATTGACCCCGGCGGACAGAGCCCCCTCCGCGGGGATGGTGATGACGATGGGGAAATAGGCGACCCCGTTGGAGTTGGTGGCCTCGTAGCTAATTTCGGTGATGGTGCCGGTGTAGGTCTCCCCGCTGCCGGAGCCCGACTTGACAATGCGCACCGGCATATCCTTGGAAATGCTGTTAAAGTCCAGCTCGTCAATGTTGGCGCTTATTTCCATCACATCCAGGTTATAGACCGTCACCGCTGTCATGCCCTGCCGGGGGACCTCCCCCTCCCGGACATTGACCATGATGACCTTGCCGTCGATCTCGCTGTGGACCTCGTAGTCCCCCCGCTTCTCCTCGGTCTCGGCCATCCGCTCCTGGAGCTTGGCGATGCTCTCCTGTGTCCGGGCGATCCGTTCCCTAAGGTCGGCAAGCTGTTCCTGATAGTCCTCTCCGTCAATGGTGAGCAGGGTCTGCCCGGCGGTCACATCCTGATAGGCCTTCACGCCCACCGAGAGCACCTCCCCGCCGGCCTGGGCGGTGACGGTCTCCCTGTCGTAATACTCCAGCTCCCCCTCCACGGCGGGATAGAGCTTCTCCCCGCTCCCGGCGGTGAGCCAGGCCGCCCCGGTCATGCCCTCGGTGAGGGCGCCGGGATTGTCCACTGTGATGGTGACAGCAAAGGTCTTCGTCCCCTCGGCGGTCACCCGGCTGACCTTGTCGATCTCGGTGACCGTCCCCTCAAAGGTACGCATCAGGCTGGGGATGGACAGCCCCGCCGCCATGCCCACATAGATGTCGCCCTCATAGGCGTAGCTGAAGTATTCGGTGAGGCGCATTTTGCTGTCATCCACGATGAGGGCCGCCTTGGCGCCGCTTTGCACCTTGTCCCCGGCCTCCACATCCAGCTCGGTGACCCGCCCGGAGATGGGGGCGGTCACCGTCAGATCAGCAATGGTGTCCTGCAAGTCCTCCACCTGGTCATAGTAGCCGCTGATCTGCTCCTGGTAGCTGTCGATCTGCTCCTGGTATTCATCCAGCTGCTCGTCCAGCTCGGTGTCGTCCTGGGTGTAGAGGAGCTGTCCCGCCGTCACCGTATCCCCGGCGGAGACGAACACCCCGGTGATCTTGCTCTCCGAGGAGGCCGCCGAGACGGTGTAGCTGTCCGCCGGCATGGTGGTGCCTGTGCCCTCCAGGGTGGTGGCCAGAGAGCCGTAGGTGGTGGTCTCGGTGAGGGCCACCCGCTCCTCCTCTGTGAAAAACACCGTCTTGACCCCGAAGGCCACCCCTCCCAAAAGGGAAAATACCACAGCCAGACAGAGAAGCCGCTTCACCAGCTTCCTTCCGGGCTTCGGGGCCTTCCTGGTTCCGGTCTCTGTGGAAACCGTTCGTTGTTCTGTTGCCATAGCCATAGCCTCCTGTTGTTTTTTACCTCGGGATGGAGTATAAACCGCAGACCCAAAATGTACCTGAAAAAGAACAGGAAAAAATTATAAAAACCGCCGCCGGCCACATTTGGCCGGCGGCGGTTTTGTATTCCTATATCAAATGCGGACGGTAAAGGTGATCCCTCCCTTTTCCATGCGGGCTTTTATACTGCCTCCGCAGGCTTCCGCCGTGGCCTTGGCAATGGATAGCCCCACGCCGGTGCCCCCGGTCTGGACGCTGCGGGAGGTATCCGGACGGTAAAACCGGTCAAAGAGCCTGTCCACATCTCCCATGGCCGCTGTGTCGCAGGTGTTGAACACCTCAATTTGTATCCTGCCGTTTACCCGCTGTGCGGACAGGCGGATGGCCCCGCCCTCATCCGAATATTTTACCGCATTGTCCAGCAGGATGGACACCATCTGCTGGATGGCCGCCCGGTCTCCATGAAAGGAAAGCCCATCCCCAATGGACTGGCTATAGGTCTTCCCCTTGGCCAGGGCCGTGGCCTGCACAGGCTCGGCGATCTCCCAGACGGCGTCGCTCAGGGAAAAATCCACCGGCTCCGGGAAGGGCCGCTCCTCATCCAAACGGGACAGCTTCACCAGATCGTTCACCAGCCTGGTCATGCGGGCGCACTCCGACTGAATGGTCTCCACCCACTCGTTTCCGGGCACATCCTCCTTCAGGATGTCCGCACAGGCCGATATGGCGGTCATGGGGGTCTTCAGCTCATGGCTGGCGTCGGTGATAAACCGCTTTTGGGTCTCGATATTCCTGACATAGGGCGCGATGGCCCGCCTGGAAAAGAGGAGCACCAACACAAACACCGCAACGGAGGCGGCGGCGGCCACCACCACCGACACCAGCAGCAGGGTCTGCATGGCCTGGATATTTTGTTCCGAGTTCAGAAAGAGGACGATGCTGCCCCCCTCCACCTCCTGCTTCAAATAGCGGTAGCCGTTGAAGTAGCCGGAGTCCTTCCCGCTTTTGGCAACGGTCTCCCCCCATTGGGCGGCGGTCTCCCTGGTGACCGACGCGATAAATTCCCGGTCGGTGTCCGTGGCCGCGCCGGTCTCATCACAACGGACAGAAAAGAAGCGGAGGGTGTAGCGAAATTCCGGAGAATCCCCGCCAAAGGGGCCGGGCATGGGGAAATGCTGTTCCCGCTCCCCCTGTTCCCGTTCCCCCTGATGCGGAAATTGTACTTCCCGTTCGCAGAGCCTCAGCAGGGCCTCATCCTGCCGCAGGGTATTGATGTGGTAGTTCCACAGGTTCATCCCGCCCACCAGCAGCACCACCACAGCCGTATAGGCGGACATGGCGGCGGCGATAAACCTCCAGCGCAGTTTCTTCAGCATGGCACTTCCTCCAGCGTATACCCCACGCCCCGGATGGTCTTGATCTCAATATTTGCCCCCAGCAGCTTCAACTTTTTGCGCAGAAATCCGATGTAAGTCCACACCACATCCATCTCGGCCTCGCTGTCCAGCCCCCAGACCTTCTCCATCAGAAGCTCGGTGGAAAACACCTGCTTGGGACTGCGGAGAAAAAGCTCCATGAGCTGGTACTCCTTATTGCCCAGCCGCTCCTGCCCCTCCCCGACCCCGAGGGCGTAGCTGCCCGTATCCAGCGTCACATTGCCCAGGGTGAGCTGGGCGGGCATACAGTCCCCCCGGCGGCGGGTCAGCGCCCGGACCCGGGCCAAAAACTCCGCCGTGGCAAAGGGCTTGGGCAGATAGTCGTCCGCCCCCGCGTCCAATCCCACCACCCGGTCCTCAATTTCCGCCTTTGCCGTGAGAAACAGGGCCGGCGTGGCGATCCCCTTTGCCCGGGCCTCCCGCAGGACCGAGACCCCATCCATTCCCGGCATCATAATGTCCAGGATCAGCGCGTCATACTGCACCTCTAAAATGTAAGCCAGCGCGTCTGTGCCGTTGTGGACCATATCCACGGCATACTTATTCCGCTCCAGCAGAGCCTTCAGGGCCTTGGCAATGGCCGCCTCGTCCTCCGCGATCAGGATCCGCATCTCATATCACCTCTGGCGTCAGCATAGCAAAGCAGCTTGAAATGAAGTTGAAATCACAGGGACATTTTATCAAATTTCTGCCGAAAAAGACAGGATGGCAGCAAATATTTACAATTCCTTCACGGAGCCTTCCGCTCCGCGGCCGGCAGAGCCTTTTCCCCTGCCGTCCTCCCCGTCACAAAACCATAAACAGCGTCCCTGCCCCGATCAGCACACAGCCCACCACAGATCTCCAGGTGGCCTGCTCATGCAAAAAGACAAAGGCCAGGATCAGCGTGATCACAACGCTCAGCTTGTCAATGGGCACCACCTTGGAAGCCTCTCCCATCTGCAGCGCCTTATAATAGCAAAGCCACGAAGCGCCGGTGGCCAGCCCGGACAGGATGAGGAAGAGCCAGCTTCTTTTGCTGATCTCCCCCAGTCCGCTCTGGGCTCCCGTGATGAATACCATCCCCCACGCCATGGCAAGCACCACCACCGTCCGCAGCGCGGTGGCCAGATTGGAATTGACCCCATCGATCCCGACCTTGGCCAGGATTGAGGTCAGACCCGCGAACAGCGCCGATCCAAAGGCTAATATGGCCCACATAGCGCACGCACCTCCTTGTGCTTATATGATGCGCCCACCGCCTCCCCATGTCAAGACAAAGCGTCGGTTTTACACAGATTTTACAAGACCTTTACCCTTTCCCGGTAGCCCGGCCGCCGCCAAAATTGGTATAATCATGCCGAACTGGAGACCCTATACGATATCGACCCAAGGAGTGTTTGATATGGACATTTTCTCCCTCATCACCCTCATCGGCGGCCTGGCCTTCTTCCTCTACGGCATGAGCGTCCTCTCCAGCGGCCTGGAGCGGATGGCCGGCGGCAAGCTGGAGGCCATGCTGAAGAGCGTGACCTCCAACCGCTTCAAGTGTCTGCTCCTGGGGGCGGCAGTCACCGCCGCCATCCAGTCCTCCTCCGCCGTGACCGTCATGCTGGTGGGCCTTGTGAACTCCGGCATCATGGGCATCGGCCAGACCATCGGCATCATCATGGGTTCCAACATCGGCACCACCATGACCGCCTGGCTCCTGACCCTGGTGGGCATCCAGTCGGACAATGTGCTCATCAGCCTGATGAAGCCGGAGAACTTCTCCCTCCTCTTCGCCTTCGCTGGCGTTTTGATGATCATGGGCGCCAAGAGCGCCCGGAAGAAGGATGTGGGCAATATCCTGGTGGGCTTCGCCGTGCTCATGTACGGCATGAAGCTCATGTCCACGGCGGTGAAGCCCCTGGCCGAGCTGCCCGCCTTCACCCGGCTGCTGACCATGTTTGAAAATCCCCTGCTGGGCGTACTGGCCGGCGTGCTCATCACCGCCATCATCCAGAGCTCCTCCGCCTCCGTGGGCATCCTCCAGGCCCTGGCCCTCACCGGGGCGGTGAGCTACGGCGCCGCCGTCCCCATCATCATGGGCCAGAACATCGGAACCTGTGTCACCGCCCTCATCTCCAGTATCGGCGTGAGCAAAAACGCCAAAAAGGTGGCGGTAGTCCACGTCAGCTTTAACCTCATCGGCACCGCCGTCTGTCTCACCCTCTATTGTCTCGCCAACGCGGCCTTTCACCTGGAGATCACCGGCCGGCCCATTGACGCCGTGGGCATCGCCGTAGTCCATACGGCCTTCAACGTCTTCACCACCGCCATCCTGCTCCCCTTTACCAAGGCTCTGGAGGCCCTGGCCAACCGCATCCTGCCCGAGACCGCCCAGGAGACGCCCGCCCACCTTCTGGATCCCCGCCTGCTGGCCACCCCCTCGGTGGCCATCTCCGAGTGCGACGCCCTGGCAAACCAGATGTCCGCCATGGCGGCGGACACCCTCAAGGACACCCTGGCCCTGCTGGACCGCTTTGACGAGGCGGCGGCCCAGAACATCCTCTCCGCCGAGAACACCCTGGACCGCTACGAGGATGAGCTGGGCACCTGCCTTGTCCAGCTCTCCTCCAAGCGGCTCAGCGAGGAGGACTCCCTGAAGGTCTCCAAGACCCTCCACGCCATTGGAGACTTTGAGCGGCTGGGCGACCACGCCGTCAATCTTCTGCGGGCCGTCCGGGAGCTTCACAGCAAGGGCCTCCACTTCTCCGACCCCGCCCGGCGGGAGCTGGCCGTCCTGCGGGGCGCCATCCTGGAGATCCTCTCCCTGGCCGGCCTGGCATACCGGGACAACGACCTGCTCACCGCCATGGAGGTGGAGCCTCTGGAACAGCGCATCGACCAGCTGGTGGACGAGCTGAAGGGCAAGCACATCAAGCGCCTTCAGTCGGGAGAGTGCTCCATTGAGCTGGGCTTCATCCTCTCCGACATCCTGAACAACCTGGAGCGGGTCTCCGACCACTGCTCCAACATCGCCGTGGCCGTCATCGAACTGGCCCACAGCTCCTTCGACACCCACAAATACCTCAGCGGCATCCGCTCCGACAACGAGCGCTACAAGGAGTCCTTTGCGCTCTTTTCCCTCAAGTATCAACTGCCCGGCGTGTGATTTTTTACCCATTCTTTACCATATCGCGCAGGACAACTTTACAAAGGGTCTTGTATACTGAAGCCGTACCCAAAAATCAAAACAAAATGTGATGGGAGACGATTCAGTATGAAAAAGAACATCCTTGCCCTGGCCCTGCCTGCGGTGATGTGCGCAGTGGCCCTGTCCGCCTGCGGCGCCCAGCCCTCCGGCAGCCCCGCCCCCGATGGCAAGCCCACCCAGGCCCAGCTCACCGGCACGGTGGTCACCAACGGCTCCACCTCCATGGAGAAGGTCATGGGCGCCCTTATTGAGGGCTTCCGGGAGCTGGAAGGGGGCATCACGGTGACCTACGAACCCACCGGCTCCGGCTCCGGCATCGAGGCCGCTTCCAACGGTTCGGCGGACATCGGCCTGGCCTCCCGCAGCCTGAAGGACGCCGAAAAGACCGATCTCACCGAGGTGGTGGTGGCCAAGGACGGCATCGCCATCGTGGTGAACACGGCCAACGCCGTGGAGGATCTGACCGTGGAGCAGGTGGCGGCCATCGCCAGAGGAGAGCTCACCAACTGGAGCGAGCTGGGCGGTGCTGACGAGGCCATCGCCTTCATTGGGCGGGAGGCGGGCTCCGGCACCCGGGGGGCCTTTGAGGAGCTGACCGGGACGGAGGATGCCTGCCGGTACAGCCAGGAGCTGACCTCTACCGGCGCCGTGATCACCGCCGTGTCCACCACCCCCGGCGCCATCGGCTACGCCTCCCTGTCCAGCGTGGAGGACACGGTCAAGGCGGTGAAGATCGGCGGGGTGGCGTGCAGCGAGGCCACCGTTTTGGACGGCAGCTACGCCATTCAGAGGCCCTTCGTGTTCGCCATCCCCGCCGGCAAGGAGCTCTCCACAGCGGCCCAAGCCTTCTATGACTTTGCCGCCGACCCCGCCAACGCCGGGCTCTATACCCTGGCCGGCGTGGTTCCCGCCAACGGCTGAGCCGGGCGGGCCGCTTCCCATAAAAGGGCCGGAACGCCCCAGTGACCCGGGCCGTTCCGGCCTGTCTAGAAGGAGACTTCTGCATGGATGCACTTGAAGCAAAATATGCCGCCGCAAAGAGGTACTCGGAAACCGCCATGGGTCTTGTCTTCCTGCTTTGCGGTGTGCTGGCGGTGGCCTTTGTCCTTTTGATCTCGGCCTATCTGATCCTCTCCGGCCTGCCGGCCATCCGTGAGGTGGGTCTTTTGGACTTCCTCTTCGGCCCTGTCTGGGCCCCCACCCACAAAACGGAGCCCCAGTTCGGCATCCTGCCCTTTATCCTCACCTCTGTCTACGGCACCGCCGGCGCCGTCGCCGTGGGCGTCCCGGTGGGCTTTCTCACCGCCATGTTTCTGTCCAAGCTGGCCCCCAGGAGGCTGGCGGCGGTGGTGCGCACCGCGGTGGATCTGCTCTCGGGCATCCCCAGCGTGGTCTACGGCCTGGTGGGCATGACGGTGCTGGTCCCCGCAGTGCGCAGGGTGTTCCGCCTGCCCTCCGGGGCCACCCTGCTGGCGGCCATCCTGGTACTGTCGGTGATGATCCTGCCCTCCATCATCTCCGTGTCGGAGACCGCCCTCAACGCCGTCCCCAGGGAGTATGAGGAGGCAAGCCTCGCCCTGGGGGCCACCGAGACCGAGACCTGGTTCCGGGTATCCGCCCCTGCCGCCTCCAGCGGCATCGCCGCAGCGGTGGTGCTGGGCATCGGCCGGGCCATCGGGGAGGCCATGGCCATCATGATGGTGGCGGGCAATGTAGCCAATATGCCGGGGCTATTCAAAAGCGTGCGCTTTCTCACCACCGCCATCGCCAGCGAGATGTCCTATGCCGGCGTGGGCTCCCTCCAGCGCAGCGCCCTCTATTCCATCGCCCTGGTGCTCTTCCTCTTCATCATGCTCATCAATGTGATCTTGAATCTCTGGTTCAAAAACAAGAGGGAGGGATAGGCTTGGAGCAGTTGTCCCTGCACCGAAGGATGTATGACAGGGGCCTGCGGCTGCTGCTCCGGCTTGCCGCCGCATTGGTCTGTGCCCTGCTGGCGGGGCTCATCGGCGTGATCTTCCTCCAGGGCCTGCCCAACCTGACCTGGGCCATGCTCACCAGTGAGCCCAGCGTCATTCGCAATATCACGGGTATTCTGCCCAACATCCTCAACACCGTGGCCCTGGTGGCGGGCACCCTGCTCATCGCCCTGCCCCTGGGGGTGGGGGCCGCCATCTATCTCACCGAGTACGCCGCCAGCCATAGGCTTGCGGCGGTCATCGAGTTTGCCGCCGAGACCCTCACCGGCATCCCTTCCATCCTCTACGGCCTTGTGGGTATGCTGTTTTTCTGCCAGAAGCTGGGCTGGGGGAGCTCCATCCGGGCGGGCATCCTCACCCTGGTCATCATGATCCTGCCCACCATTGTCCGCACCACCCAGGAGAGTTTGAAGACAGTCCCCCAGTCCTACCGGGAGGCAGCTCTGGGCCTTGGCAGCGGCAAGTGGCGGATGATCCGCACGCTTGTGCTGCCCGCCTCGGTGGACGGCATCGTCACCGGCTGTATCCTGGCGGTGGGCCGCATCGTGGGGGAGTCGGCGGCCCTGCTGTACACCGCCGGGTCGGCGGCGGTGCTGGCCAGGAGCCTGGGGGAGCTGCTCACCACCTCCGGCGGCAGCCTCACCGTGGCCCTCTATATGTACTCCATGGAGCGGGGAAAGATCGAGGTGGGCTTTGCCATCGCCTCCATCCTCATGGTGCTGACCCTGCTCATCGACCTGTCGGCCAAGCTGGTGGGACGCAAGCTAAGGAGGAACTGATATGGACATCCTCTCCACAAGGGGGCTGGATCTCTGGTACGGAGACAACCAGGCCTTGAAGCACATCGACATGGACATCCCGGAACGGCAGGTCACGGCGCTCATCGGGCCCTCCGGCTGCGGCAAGTCCACCTTCCTCAAGACCCTGAACCGCATGAACGACCTTGTGCCCGCCGTCCGGGTGGAGGGCCTGGTGACCTACCGGGAGCGGGATATCTACGCCCCCGGGACGGATGTGACCTGGCTTCGCAGGCAGGTGGGTATGGTGTTCCAAAAGCCCAACCCCTTCCCCATGTCCATCTACGACAATATCGCCTACGGCCCCCGGATCCACGGGGTGCGAAGCAAGGCCAGGCTGGACGACATCGTGGAGCGCTCCCTGAAGGGCGCCGCCATCTGGGACGAAGTGAAGGACAGGCTGAAAAAGTCCGCCCTCTCCCTTTCCGGCGGCCAGCAGCAGCGCCTGTGCATCGCCCGGGCCCTGGCGGTGGAGCCCGACGTCCTGCTGATGGATGAGGCCACCTCCGCCCTGGATCCCATCTCCACCTCCAAGATCGAGGATCTGATCACCGAGCTGAAGGAGCATTACACCATCATCATCGTCACCCACAATATGCAGCAGGCCACCCGCATCAGCGACACATGCGCCTTCTTCCTGCTGGGAGAGCTTATCGAGTTTGGGCAGACCACCCAAATGTTCTCCATGCCAAGGGACAAGCGCACGGAAGATTACATCACAGGAAGGTTTGGGTGATGGGACATGAGAAAGACATTTGATGCCCAGCTCCGGGAGCTGGGCGAGGCCCTGGTGGACATGGCGGCGTCGGCAGAGGACGCCATCGACACCGTGACCCGCTCCCTCACCTCCGCCGATGCCGGCACGGCCCGGCGGGCCATCGAGCTGACAAGGGCCATGGACGAGATGGAGCGGGGCATTGAAAACCAGTGCTTCCGGCTCCTTCTCCAACAGCAGCCGGTGGCCCACGACCTGCGAACCATCTCGGCGGCTCTGAAAATGGTCACCGACCTGCAGCGCATTGGGGATCAATGCGCCAACATTGCCGAGCTGGCCCTGCTGTGGCCCGAGGGGGCCCGGGGCGTGGGGGAGCTGGCCCACATCCACGCCATGAGCCAGAAAGCGGCCATCATGGTCAAGCGCTCCATCCACGCCTATGCGAACCAGGACGCCGAGGCCGCCCGGACGGTCATCGCTCTGGACGACGAGGTGGATGCGCTCTTCGTGCTGGCCAAGCAGAGCCTTGTGGCACTGCTGGTAGAGCGCCGGGAGGAGGCTGACCGGGCCATCGACCTGATCATCATCGCCAAGTACCTGGAGCGGATCGCCGACCATGCGGTCAACATCGCCCGCTGGGCCATTTACTGTGTCACGGGAGAATTGGTGGGATCAGACCTTGCCCTGTCTTGAGAGATATAGTAAAATACCCTTGAAGGGGGGGCTTATCCCATGGACGATATCATTGTCATCGTGGAAGACGACGAGGCCATCCGTACCACAGTCCGATATTACTTCTCCTCGGTAGGCTATACCGTCCGGGACTACGGCTCCGGGGAGGCCATGTTCGCCGGAGAGGAGGGCCTGGCCCCGCCCACCCTGTACCTGCTGGACATCATGCTCCCCGGCATGGACGGGCTGGACATCCTCCGCCGCCTCCGGGACGTCCCCGCCACGGCGGACATCCCCGTCATCTTTCTCACCGCCCGCACCGCGGAAATGGATCGGGTCAACGGCCTTGACCTGGGTGCGGACGACTATGTGGTGAAGCCCTTCGGCATCATGGAGCTGCAGTCCAGAGTGAAGGCCGTCCTCCGCCGCACCCGGAGCAAAACGGACAAGTGCCTGCGCTGGCAAGACCTGGAGCTGGACTTGGCCGCCTACGAGGCCCGAAAGGCCGGGAACCCCATAGAACTGACCCACAAAGAATTTGAACTGCTCCGGCTCCTCCTCTCCCGCCGGGGAGAGGTGCTGAGCCGGGACGAGATGCTCCGCACCGTCTGGGGCTACGGCTATACAGGCGAGACCCGAACGGTGGATGTACATATCAAGTCCCTCCGGCAAAAGCTGGGCGAGGGACTTATCACCACCGTGCGGGGCGTGGGCTATCGGATCTCATAAAGGGAGCGTACCGCCATGAAAAAGCGTTTCGTCGCCGGCACCATGCTCATCGTTGTGCTGGCCCTTCTCATCTCCACCGTAGCCGGGGCCTTCAGCCTGTCCGCCCGCCAAAACGCGGCCGCCCGGCAGAGCCTGCGGGATCTTCTCCGCCTGATGGACGCCCAGGACAGCGTCTCCGACGTGGAGGGGCTGACAAAAGCCTTCCGCACCGCCATGCCCGACAACCGCCTGACCATCCTCTCCCCCGGCGGCACCGTCCTGGCCGATACCGGCAGCGACACCACCGAGGATCACCACAGCCGCCCGGAGGTGCAGCAGGCCCTGGAGACCGGCTGGGGGGAGGTCACCCGCAGCTCCGCCACCCTGGGCTACCCCATGCTCTACGTGGCCAAGCGCTTTTCCGACGGCCTGGTGGTCCGGGCCGCCATGCCCATGTCCACCGTAGACGCCCTGATCCGGCACAGTATGCCCCCCCTCATCGCCGCCGTCCTGGCGGCCCTGGTCATGGTCTTTGCCCTGTCCCGAAAAATGGCCCGGCACCTGGTCAGGCCCCTGGCCGCCGTGGGCCAGGCCCTCCAGGATATCCTCTACGGCCACCAGCCCGCCTCCCTGGCCGAATATGAAACGGAGGATGAGCTGCGGCCCATCCTGCGCTACCTGCGGCAGCTCATGGAGCGGCTGCAGGACAACATGGAGCAGATCAAAACAGAGCGGGACAAGGTCACTCTGATCCTGGACTGCATGGGGGAAGGGCTTCTCCTTCTGGATGAGGAGGGCCGCATCCTGGCCATCAACCGGGCCGCCAAAGCCCTGATGGGTCTGTCGGAGGACGGCGAAGCCGGCGTCCCCGCCCTCCTCCGCACCCCGGCCGTCAGCCAGGCCATGGCCGCCGCCCCCGGAGAGCGCTCCGCCCTGGTGGTGGATCTCGATGCCCCGGACGGCCGGGCCCTCCGGCTCTTCCTCTCCCCGGTGAGCGGCCAGCACTTTGAAGGCCAGACCGTGGGGACGTCCATCCTCATCTCCGATGTGACCGAGCTGAAACGGGCGGAGAATATCCGCAGTGAGTTCACCGCCAATGTGTCCCACGAGCTGAAGACCCCCCTCACCTCCATCCGAAGCTCGGCAGAGCTGCTCTCCAAGGGGCTGGTGAAGCCGGAGGATCAGGAGCAGTTCTATACCCTCATCGAAGTGGAGACGGAGCGGCTCATCTCCCTCATCAATGACATCCTGAAGCTCTCCGAGCTGGAAAGCGCCGCCATCGACCAGCCCGGCGGCGCCGCCTCCCCCCTGGCGGCCGCCCGGGAGGCGGAGGCCCTTCTGCGCACCGAGGCCGCAGAGAAGGAAATCGCCATCCGGGTCTCCGGGGACGAGGGGGAGGCCCTCATCCCCTACGACCGGCTGAAGGAGCTTCTGCTGAACCTGATGGAGAACGCCATCCGCTACGGCAAGGCCCAGGGCCATGTGGATGTGACCGTGGAACAGGGGGAGGGCAGCATGGTCATCACCGTCCGTGACGACGGCATCGGTATCCCCCGGGAGGCCCTGCCCCATATCTTTGAGCGGTTCTACCGGGTGGACAAGAGCCGTTCCAAGCAGACCGGCGGCACCGGCCTGGGCCTGGCCATCGTCAAGCACATCTGCCAGCTCTGCCGCGGTGAGGTGACAGCGGAAAGCGAGGCAGGCAAGGGAAGTACCTTTACGGTCATTCTCCCCGCTGAAAAGGAGTGAACCTCTATGACCCCGGACGAATTGATGTTCTTTAACGCAATGCCCGGCGCCCTTCCCATTTACGATACCCTGCGCGCCCATATCCTCACCGCCTTTCCCGAGACGGCGGTGGAGGTCAAAAAGACCCAGATCACCTTCAGATCCCACTACGGCTTCGCCTTCGTCTCCCTGCGGCGGATGAAGGGCTGCCCCGCAGTCTTCCTCATCCTCACCCTGGGCCTGGGGCGGCGGCTGGCCTCTCCCCGTGCTGCGGCGGCGGTGGAGCCTTACCCCGGCCGCTGGACCCACCACTTCATCATCTCCGACCCCAAAGAGCTGGACGGGGAGCTGCTGGACTGGCTCCGGGAGGCCCACGGCTTCGCCCAGCGCAAGTAAAGAAAAAAGGCGGGTGCCCTATGGCTGACATCATCAAGATCACCGACCTCTCCGACCCGGCGCTGGACGTCTATGCCCGGCTCACCGAACACCAGCTGCGCAGCCGCCGGGCGGAGGAAAAGGCCCTCTTCATCGCCGAGAGCTCCAAGGTCATCCTCTCCGCTCTGGCGGCGGGGTGTGAGCCTGTCTCCCTCCTGATGGAGGAGCGGCAGCTCCCGCTGCAGGAAGAACTGCTCTCCCGGTGCGGGGGTATTCCCGTCTACACCGCCGGCCGCGAGGTGCTGGAGGGCCTCACCGGCTACGCCCTCACCCGCGGCGTGCTCTGCGCCATGAAGCGCCCCTCCCTCCCCACGGTGGAGGCCGTCTGCGCCAACGCCCGCCGGGTGGCGGTGCTGGAGGGCATCGTGGACGCCACCAATGTGGGGGCTATTTTCCGCTCCGCCGCCGCCCTGGGCATGGATGCCGTCCTTGTGACCCCCACCTGCTGCGACCCCTTGAGCCGCCGGGCGGCCCGGGTGAGCATGGGTACCGTCTTCCAGATCCCCTGGGCCCGGGTGGGCGCCAAGGCAGAGGATTGGCCCCTGCCGGGGCTGGAGCGGCTCAAGGCCCTGGGCTTTCGCACCGCCGCCCTGGCCCTTCGCCGGGATGCCCTCACCGTGGACGACCCCCGGCTGGTCCGGGAGGAGCGGCTGGCGGTGCTCCTGGGCACCGAGGGGGACGGCCTGGCCCCCCAAACGGTGGCCCAATGCGACTACACCGTCTGCATCCCCATGGCCCACGGCGTGGACTCCCTCAACGTGGCGGCGGCCAGCGCCGTGGCCTTCTGGCAGTTACGGAGAAAATAAAAGAAGGACGTTTGGGTCTTATCCCAAACGTCCTTCTTTTTATGGTCAGTTCCGCTCCGCCTCGGTGACGCACTCCTTTTTGAGCTTGCCCACCAGGGTCTCCAGGGCAGAGATCACATGGGGCCGGATGTCGCCGCCCACGAGGACATACATGATGTCGTCCCCCACGGACAGCTCTCCCTCGTTGAGCCATACCCGGACATAATAGATCCCCGGCAGGGCCTTGGCCTCCTCCACGGCGGCAGCCGCCTTTTCCCGGTCATAGCTGAAATACATCCCCGTCACGGCGGCCCCGGCCTTCCCCTCCCGGACTTGGGAGCGGGCGGTGGAGCGGACAACCCCGTTGTGGGTGAGGTACATCCCCACCTTGCCGCTGTCCGGGTCGGCCTTGGCCTCCCGGAGCCATGCGTCCATAGAGGGGGACGTCCTGCCGCCCTTTACCGGCTCTCCGCAGTCGGCGGAGCCCTGAGAGAGGAGCATCTCCACCCCGTGGGCAATGCCGGGGAGCACGGCGTTCAGGTTCTCCCTGGCCGCCTTCTCGCTGCCGGGGAGGTTGACGATGAGGCTCCTCCCCCGGATGCCCGCCGTCCCCCGGGAGAGGCAGCCCCGGGGTGTGACCTTCATGCTCTCGGCGCGCATGGCCTCCGGGATGCCGGGCACCGCCCGCTCGATGACCTGGGCGGTGGCCTCCGGGGTCACATCTCTGGGGGAAAAGCCGGTGCCGCCGGTGGTGACCACCAGGGAGATCCCCAACTCATCGGCACAGCGGATCAGCTCCTTCCGAATGTCCGCCCCCTCGTCAGGGATGATGGCGGTGTGGGCGATCTGGAACCCCGCCCCCTCCAAAATGGCCCCGATGGCGGGGCCGCTGGTGTCCGCCCGCTCCCCCCGGGAGCCCTTGTCGCTGATGGTGATGACTGCCGCCGTACGGCTCATGCCCCTTCCCCCTCTCTGTGGTAGTCCCCGTGAACGCCGCCGGTCTTCTCCACCAGGCGCACGTCGGTGATGACCATGTCCCGCTGTACCGCCTTGCACATGTCGTACACCGTAAGGGCGGCCACGCTGGCGGCGGTGAGGGCCTCCATCTCCACCCCGGTGCGGCCGCCGCAGGTGACGCTGGCCCGGATCTCCACGCTGCAGCGGCCCTCGTCCAGCTCCAGGGACAGCTTGCTGCCGTCAATGAGGATGGGGTGGCACATGGGGATGAGGTCGGGGGTGCGCTTTGCCCCCATGATGCCCGCGATCTGGGCCACGGTGAGCACGTCCCCCTTCTTCATCCCCCCGGTCTGGATGAGGCGGAAGGTCTCCTCATTCACCAGCACCCGGGCCGCCGCCACGGCCGTCCGGGTGGTAATGGGCTTCTCTCCCACATTCACCATCTTGGCCCTTCCCTGGGCGTCAAAATGGGTAAAATCCCTTCTGTTTTCCATGATAAACTCCGTCAACTCCTCTATGTCGTCAAGACCGAACCTGGGCACGGCCCCTTTGATATCCTCCCGGTCGGTGACCAGGGCCACATAGTCCTCCGGGGGGCTGGGAAAGTCCTTCCCCGTGGCCTCCCGGCACAGGCCCAGGCGGGAGATGCCGCTGTCCTTCCACCCCTCCACCAGGATGATGTCCACGTCATCCTCCACCTGCCCCAGCAGCTCCTCCAGGGAGGAGCCCCTCTGGCGCAGGACGGCGGTCTTTCCCGCCGAGGTGATGGCCGTCACCGCCGCCCCGGCCTGGGTGAAGCGGTAGGTGTCCTTGCCGGGGCGATCCATGTCAAAGTCGTGTCCGTCGTGCTTCACCGCCCCCACCCGCAGGCCCTTGGCGGTAAGGGCGGCGATGAGCCGCTCCATCAGGGTGGTCTTCCCCGTGCCGGAGTAGGCGGAAAGGCCCAAAACTGGTATCCCTTCCATGGTCACCCTCCGATCTGGTTCATGTCCCGGCCCGCGTGACTGGGCTGGGCATAGGAGAGGGGGGCGTGGCATTGGGGCTTGGCCAGGATGGCCTCCCGGAACCGGGCCGCCATCCCCTCCCGGTCCAGCCCCTTGATGGAAAACTCCTCCTCCGAGTGAAGGCAGGGCTTGATCTTGCCGTCAGCGGTGAGGCGCAGCCGGTCACAGCTGCCGCAGAAGTGGTCGCTCACCGGGCTGATGAGCCCCACATTGCCCAGGGCGCCGGGGAGCTTGTAAAGCCGGGCGGTGCCCCCCTGGCCGGGGACGCTCTCCAGCTCCGGCAGCCGCTCCAGAACAGCGGTGCAGGGAAGGAACGCCTCCGGCGGGAAGCCCTGGGTCATGGGCATCAGCTCGATAAAGCGCACATCCACCGGCCACTTCCGGGTCAGCTCCGTCAGGGCCGGGATCTCATCGTCGTTGAAGCCCCCAATGAGCACCACGTTGAGCTTCACCTTCTCGAACCCCAGCTCCAGCGCCGCCTGGATGCCCTCCAGGGCCTGGGCCAGCTCCCCCACCCGGGTGATCTGCCGGTACTTCTCCCCGTCCAGGGTGTCGATGCTGATGTTGACCCTCTTCACCCCCGCCTGCCGCAGCTCCTTTCCCATCCGGGGCAGCAGAAGGCCGTTGGTGGTGACGCACACCTCGCCGATGCCCTCCACCTGGGCACACTGGCGGCAGATGGAGAGGATGTTCCTCTTCACCAGGGGCTCCCCCCCGGTGATGCGCAGCTTGGTGACCCCCAGGGAGGCGGCGGCCTCCACGGCGGAGACCATCTCCTCCTCGGTGAGTATCTCCCCGTGGGGCCGGAGGCACACCCCCTCCTCCGGCATACAGTAGCGGCAGCGCAGGTTGCACCGGTCGGTCACCGACAGCCGCAGATAGGTGATCTTCCGTCCAAATGTATCCTTCATGGCTCAATACCTTCCAAAAGTGCAGTTGGGGAAGTGGCAGCGCTCGCACATCTGGCACAGCCCCCCCTCCCCCAGCCGCCGCAGGTCGTCCCCGGTAAGGCGCTCTCCGGCAAAAATTTGGGGCAGGAGCACGTCAAAGATGGTGGTGGGCAGGCTCACCGCCGCCCCGGGCACCCCCAGGATGGCGGTATTGCCCAGATAGGCCGCCAGGGTCATGTTCCCCGGCTGGGCGGGCACCCCGTGGCTGACGATATCCGCCCCCAGGGCCCGGATAGCGGAAGGGGTCAGGTCGTCGGGATCCACCGACATCCCGCCGCTGAAAATGAGCAGCTCCGCCCCCATGTCCAGGTACTTCCGGGCGGCGGCCAGGAGCATCTCCTCCTCGTCGTCGCAGAGGGTGACCCCCAGAAGCCGGTGGGGATACTTCTCCAGCTTTCCCCGGGCCACCGGCTCAAACTTGTCCCTGATGCGGCCGGAGTAAATTTCCGACCCGGTGATGATGACCCCCACCTTCAGCTCCCGGTAGGGCTTCAACGCCAGCAGAGGCCGGTCTTTGCACAGCTCCTCCGCCCGGAGGATGTTCTCCTCCTTCGTCACCAGGGGCACGATGCGCATGGAGCACAGCCTGTCCCCCACCTCCACCGGGTAGTGGTCGGGCAGGGTGGCAATGGTCACGTCGGGGATGGCGTTGACCTCCCCCAGCAGGGCGGTGTCCACCCGGAACATCCCCCGCACGTCGGCTTTGAGCATCACCTTCCCCTCGGCGGGGCCCTCATAGTGGGCCCCCTCCACCGGGGCCATGGCGGCCATGCGCAGGGCGCAGTCCTCCTCGTGGAGCTCCCCGGCGTTCTCCTCCCAGACGAACACCGTCCGCTTTCCCAAGTCCAGCAGGGCGGGAATGTCCTCTTGCGTGATGACGTGCCCCCGGCGGAAGGCCGCGCCCTTAAAGCCGTCCCGCATGGCGGTGATGTCGTGGCAGAGGGTGAGGCCCAGGGCCTCTTCCACCTTTATCTTCTTCATAGCAAAAATCCTTTCAGCTCAGTCCCGGCCTCCAAAGCGCCGCTCCCCGCGGGCACCACGGCCATCACGTTCCAGCCCACGGCGCTGATGAGCACGGCATTGCCCTGGTTGGGGGGCAGCTCCAGCTCCACCCTGCCCTCCGTCAGCTTCAGTCTGCCCCGAAGCAGGCGGGTCATGGGGCTCTTCTTGGGATAGGGGGAAGCCAGCTTCAGTTCCACCTCCCGGGGCATATAGTCCGCCAGGCCCCGGAGCTTCCGCAGGGCCGGGGCGGCGATGGCGTAGAAATTGGTCAGGGCGGCGGCGGGATTGCCGGAGAGGGCGCACACCGGCTTCCCCTTCCCCACGCCGTAGGCGCAGGCCATGCCCGGCTTGAAGTCCACACCCCGGAAAAGGAGCTTCACCCCCGCCCCCTCCATGGCGTCGGGGGTCAGGTCGTAATCCCCGGCGGAGACCCCGCCGGTGAGCACCAGAGCGTCGCAGTCCCCAAGCCCCTTCTCAATGAGGCCGCTGATGGCCCCCACGTCGTCCCCGGCCCAGCCCAGCCATACCGGCTCACAGCCCAGGGCCTCCAGGGCCGCCGCCAGGGTATAGCGGCTGGTGTCGTATATCTTCCCCGGCCGGGGCTCGTCGGTGAGGGAGAGCAGCTCCTCCCCGGTGGTGATGAGCCCCACCCTGGGGATGCGGTAGACCAAAGGCTCCCGCTGCCGCTGGGCGGCCAGCACCCCCATAAGGGCGGCGTCAATGACCGTTCCCGGCGAAGCCAGGGCCTGGCCCTCCTTCACGTCCTCCCCCGCCCGGACGATGTTCTGCCCCGGTTTGGCAGGTTTGAAAATGGTCACCGTCTCTTTGGTAAAGCGGGTGGACTCGTACTTCACCACCGCGTCCGCCCCCGGCGGGATGGGGGCCCCGGTGAGCACCTTCACCGCCGTCCCCTCCGTCACCGCGCAGTGGGAGACCCCGCCGGCGGGGATCTCCTCCAGCACCCGCAGCTCCACCGGGCTCTCCTCCCCCGCCCCCTGTACGTCCTGGGCGCGGAAGGCGTAGCCGTCGTAGGGGGAGCGGTCAAAGGCGGGCACATCCTCCGCCGCCGTCAGGCTCTGGGCAAGCACCCGTCCGGCGCACCGGGCCAGGGGGAGCCGCTCCGCCTCCACAGGCTGTACTATCTCCAGCACAAGGGCCCGGGCCTTCTCATAAGAAATATGCTTTTCCATGGCTTTCACTCCTTCAACAGTAAAAGGGCCCCGGCAGGCAGGGAGACGGTCAATGTCTCCCCCTCCGCCTGCTTCCAGACCTTTTTGTCCAGGGTAATGCCGAAGGGCTCTGCCCCCCCGGCGGTCTTGAGCATCACAGTGACGGAGAAGGGATCCTCCACCACCTCCCACACCCGGCACTTTACCTGGTTCTCGCCGGGGCCCAGGACTGCGCCTCCCTGGCGAAGCCCCACCCAGTCGGGACATTCCTTGCCGGGGGGCAGTTTCAATGTCATCCCCCAGTCCGCGGCATAGGCCATCCCCTCTTCCAAAGGGATCGCCCGTGAGAGGTTCCTGCACCCGGTGAGCCGGGCGGCGGTCACCGTCTCCGGCCCCTCAAAGACCTGGTGCCGGGTGCCCAGCTGCAGGATCTGGCCCTCCCGCACCACCGCCACCTGCTGGGCCAGCCGGAACACCTCGTCCCTGTCGTGGGAGACCAGCAGGGCGGTCTTTCCCAGCCGGTGGATGACCTGCCTTGTCTCCCGCTCCATCTGGAAGCGCAGGTGGCTGTCCAGGGCGGAGAAGGGCTCGTCCAGCAGCATCAGCCGGGGCCGCCCCACCAGGATGCGGGCCAGGGCCGTCCGCTGCCGCTCTCCCCCGGAGAGCTGGCCGGGCCGCTTGTGGGCCAGGGCCGTCAGGCCCATGGCCGCCATCAGCTCCCCCATCAACGGCTCGTCCCCCTTCTCCCGCAGGCCGCAGCGGATGTTCTCCGCCACCGTCATGTGGGGGAAAAGGGCGTAATCCTGGAAGAGGTAACCCACCCGTCGCCGCTGGGGCGGCAGGTCGATGCCCTGCTCCGAATCGAAAAGGGTCTCCCCATCCAGCAGGATCTTCCCCCGGTCGGGGCGGCAGATACCGGCCACGCAGCGGAGGGTCAGGCTCTTGCCGCTGCCGGAGGGCCCCAGCAGGGCCAGGGTCTCCTCCCCCACCTCAAATTTCACCTTCAGGCGGAAGTCCCCCAACGCCTTCTCAATGTCCACAAAAAGCGCCATCAGGCCACCTCCCGCTTTCGCTCCAGAAGGTTCACCGCCACCAGCACCAGGGCGGAGATGGCCAGGTTTACCAGCACCCACCGCAGGGCCAGGCCGTCGTTCCCCGTGCGCCAGAGCTGATAGACGGTGGTGGAGATGGTGGCGGTGCGCCCCGGGGTGTACCCGGCCACCATGCTGGTGGCGCCGTACTCTCCCAGAGCCCGGGCAAAGGCCAGCACCGTCCCCGCCAAAATGCCCTGGCGGCAGACCGGCAGGCGGATGCGCCAGAAAATGTAGGTGTTGCTGAGGCCCAGGGTCTGCCCCGCCTGGGCCAGAGTCTCGTCAAAGCTCTCAAAGGCCCCCCGCGCCGTGCGGTACATGAGGGGGAAGATGACCACCACCGTGGCAAAAATAGCCGAATACCAGGTCATGGTCAGCCGCAGGCCGAAGGCGGAGAGGAACCAGCCCCCCAGCGCCCGCTTTGGCCCCAGCACCCGCAGGAGCAGATAGCCCACCACCGTGGGGGGCAGCACCAGTGGCAGGGTAAAGAGCACGTCCAGCAGCCCCTTCACCAGCCGGGGGGCTTTGGCGATATAGTAGGCCCCCAGCAGGCCCAGGAAAAAAACGATGCCTGTGCTGATGAGGGCGATCCGCAGGGAGTTGAGCAGAGGAAACCAGTCCATACCTTTATTCGTCCTTTGTCAGGGGAGTGAAGCCCACAGCGGCAAAGACCTCCGCCGCGGCGTCCCCGGTGAGATAGTCCAGGAAGGCCCTGGCCTCCTCCTGGTGTGCGCTGTTTTTCAGCACCGCGGCGGGGTAGACCACCCTCCCGCACATCTCCCCCGCGGCGGTGTCCGCCACAGCCAGCCCCGCCGAAAAGGCGTCGGTGGCGTAGACGATGCCGCAGTCCACCGCCCCCTCGGAGACCTGGGCGGTGACCTCCTTCACGTTGGAACCGTAGGTGAGGACGCCGGCGGCGTTGAGCTCATCCTCCGCCAGGCCGTAATAGGCAAATATCTTCTGGGTATACTGTCCCACAGGCACATCGGAGTTGCCGATGGCCAGCAGCACGTTCCCATCCTTCAGCCGCCGGGCCAGGTCGGCATAGGAGGCCACCCCGGCGGGATCCCCCTCGGGCACCGCCAGGGCCACCTTGTTTTCCAGCAGGTCGATGCGGCTCTCCGCGAGGATGAAGTCCAGCCCCTGGGTGTTCACCGCCGGGTCGGCCTCAATGTCCAGCTGGTCCATCTGCTTGGGGGCGGCGGAGAGGAACAGGTCGCACTCCGCCCCCTCCACAATTTGTGTTTTCAGCGTCCCGGAGGAGTCGAAATTAAAGGTAAGGGCCACATTGGGAGCCACCGCCTTGTAGTCCTCCCCGATCCGGGTCAACGTCTCGGTGAGGGAAGCGGCGGCAAAGACCGTCAGCTCCACCTGGTCCCGGTCGGGCGCGGCGCTCTGACCGCAGGCGGTCAGGGTCAGGAGCAGGGCGAGTGTGAGTGCAGCGGACTTTTTCATGGTTTTTTCTTCCTTCGGTTTGTCTTGCCCCAGGGCAATAAAAAATGTCCGTCTTCTGAAAAGACGGACAACAAACCGTGGTCAAAGCCTCCCGGCTTCAACTCTCCCGCTGTATTCCGTCCCCTTTTCGATCAGGAAGGCCGCTTCGTTTCCAAATGCGACCCCGGGCCGGAGGCTCCGGCCGGCTCCAACCCCATGGCACAGGCTTTAGGCGAGGGAGCTCGAAGACATTGTTATTTTCGCATACAGAGAAAAAAATGTCAATCCCATTCCCCGCAGGATCGACATTTTTCCCTCTTCCTTATTCGTTCCAGCCCTTGCACACGTCCACCCACGCCTCATAGCCGGAATACTCCTCCAGCTCCGGGATGGTCAGCTCAATGGCGCTGTTGCTGCTGCCGCAGGCGGGGAAGACGGTCTCGAACCGCTTCAGGGACTCGTCCAGGTACACCGCCACCCCCTCGTTGATCCCGAAGGGGCACACGCCGCCCACCCCGTGGCCGATGAGAGGCTCCACCTCCTCAAAGGCGAGCATCTTGGCCTTGGTGCCGAACCTGGCCTTATATTTGGGGTTGTCCACCTTGGCGTCCCCGGCGGCCACGATGAGGATGGGCTTGTCCCCCACCAGAAAGGAAAGGGTCTTGGCAATGCGGCAGCCCTCACAGCCCAGGGCCTGGGCCGCCAGCTCCACCGTGGCGCTGGACACCTCGAACTCCCGTACCCGGCCGGCAGCGCCGAACTTTTCCAGATAGGCCTTTGCTTTTTCTATGGACATGATAGGTCTCCCCTTTGCGCTTTTTCGGCTATCATAGCACTTTTTTCATCACAATGCAAATCTCTGCCGCCTTGCTTTTCCCCGCCCGGTGTGGTACTATTTCCAAAACGATGCGGAGAAGGAGGCGGAACACATGGTAGTGGGCGCGGCGCTACTGGCCGGGGGGGAGAGCCGCCGGATGGGCCGGGACAAGGCCCAGCTCCTCTGGGGCGGCATGACCTTCCAGGCCCGGCTGGCCCAGGAGCTGGCCGGCTTCCCGGAGCGCCTTCTGTCCACCGGCCGGCGGGAGCTGTCCCTCCCCGGCTTTGTCTCCGTCCCCGACCTGCTCCCCGACCGCGGCCCCCTGGGGGCCCTCCACGCCCTCCTCTCTGCCTGCCAGTCCCCCGCCCTTCTCCTGGTGCCCTGCGACGCCCCCCTCTTCCCCAGGGCTCTGGCCCAGCTCCTGGCCCAGTCCATCACGGAGGAGTGGGACGCTGTGGTGCCCGTCACCCGGGACGGCCGGGAGCACCCCGCCTGCGGCGTGTACCGCAGGGACGTCCTCCCCCGGCTCCAGGCCCGGCTGGAGGCCGGAGACGGCCGGATGTACGCCTTCCTGGGCGTTCTCAACACCAAGCGCCTCCTCCTGGCGGACACCCCCTTTCCCGACCGCTGTCTGGCCAATATCAATACCCCCCAGGCCTATGAGGCCCTGCTGGCGGAAGAAGGCCCCTTTTTTTGAATTCCCTCTTGACGAATCCATAAAATCTGGTATAATAACATCTGCTGTCCAACTTGGTTGGCTCCAGTATTTATGACACGCAGTGGTATCGAAGTGGTCATAACGAGCACGATTGGAAATCGTGTAGCCGCTAAAACGGCTCGAGGGTTCGAATCCCTCCCACTGCGCCAAAGGAAAACTGGCACCCATATGGGTGCCAGTTTCTTTTTATCACGGGATTTGAGCTCTCTCCCTCTCTTGACCCCTCCCCGGTACTTGTGATATACTGTATTTGTATTATTTTGTCTTTCGGGAAGGGATGGTGGCGATGATGGGCGCTTTCAGGCGGATGCTCTCCGAAGCCCTGCTCTGCCTGGGCCTGCTCCTACTCTGCACCGCCGGGGCCTCCGCCCTGGATCTGGGCATCGGAACAGTCACCGGGGACGGTCTGCGCCTGCGGGAGGCCCCCGGCACCGACGCCCCCATCCTGGCCACCGCCGCAGCAGGTGAGCGGGTGGTGGTGCTCTCCGACGCGGGCGGCGGCTGGTACCGGGTAGACCACAACTGTGTGGAGGGCTATATGTCCGCCCAGTACATTTCCCTGGCCACCCAACTGGACGTCTCTATGGGCTATGGCCTTGTCCAGGCCGACGGCGGCACCCTCAACATCCGCTCCGGCCCCGGCACCGGCTATGACCGCGTGGGCTCCCTGGCCGACGGAACTGTCGTCACCATCACCGGCATGGACTCCGGCTGGTTCCGCATCGACGCTAATGGCGCCGCCGGCTACGTCTCCAGCGACTACCTGACCACCTGCCGGGACAGCGCCGGGAGCCGCGGGGATACCCCCCCTGCCCAGCCGGACTCCCCTTCTGTCTCCCCTCCCGCCCAGCCGGAGCCCGCTCCCGCGCCCGCCGCCGTCCCCGTCTCCCCTCTGGGCTGGCAGGCGGCGGAGGTGTCCACCTGGTTTTTGGGCATCCCCTATGCCTGGGGCGGCAGCTCCCCCGAGGGCTTCGACTGCTCCGGCTTCACCCATTACGTATTCAGCCTCTTCGGCTATGACCTGAACCGCACCGCCACCGGCCAGCTGGACAACGGTGTGCCCGTCTCCCGGGAGGAGCTGCTCCCCGGCGACCTGGTCTTCTTCTACAATGGGCAGGTCTCCACCCCCGTGTCCCACGTGGGCATCTATATGGGGGAGGGCCGCTTCATCCACGCCTCCACCAACACCTACCAGGTGCAGTACGACAGCCTGGAGTCCAGCTATTACAGCAATACCTTTGTCTACGCCCGGCGTATCTTCTGATGGGAGGTCTACCCATGAAACCACATTCCTCCGCCGGACAGAAGGCCGCCGCCGTCGCTGTCCTGGCCCTGTCTCTGCTCTCCGCCGCCTACTGTCTTGACCGGCCCGGTGCCCCGGCCGGCGGCCTGCCCGCCCCGGCGGGATCTTC
The DNA here is from genome assembly GCA_947425785.1 of uncultured Pseudoflavonifractor sp. Taxonomy (GTDB): domain Bacteria; phylum Bacillota; class Clostridia; order Oscillospirales; family Oscillospiraceae; genus Vermiculatibacterium. The sequence continues at coordinate 92,007 of CANEAY010000004.1, forward strand.
CCGCCCCACCGCCCCCCAGGTCTCCGCCCAGCCCCAGCGTCCCACCATGGACGACCTGGAGGATCACGGCTACTACCAGGATCCTCTGGTCTATGAGGGGCCTCTCCCCAACCGCCAGGCTCCCCGCCGGGCCTATGGGAAGACCGAGACCCGGCAATACTCCCGCACCGCCGCCGATGCGGTGGTAAAGACCATCCTGGGCTCCATCATCACCCCGGACATGGATGCCGTGGAGCAGTGCTCCGCCGTCTATTTTTACGTAAAGGGCTGTATCACCTGCGACGGCGCCTCCGTCAACTCCGGCTGGCGGGAGGCCGCCTACTGGGGCTTCACCACCGGCAAGGGCGACGAATATACCTTCTACGCCTGCTCCCGGGCCCTCCTCTCCGCGCTGGGCTTCCAGGTACGGGAGGTGACGCGGGAGGGCGGCGGCCTCACCGAGCCCCATACCTGGGCCCTGGTGAATTGCAACGGCGGCTGGTACCACTTCGATCCCTGCCCCCACCTGAAGACCGACCCCCTCTTCCTGTGCTGCCTGTCCACCGACCAGCAGCTGATGAACTTTGATGCCGGGGCGGGGCGGGACTACTATGCCTTTGACGCCGACGCCTACCCGGAGCGGGTGGGTGGCCGGGCCGACGCCGCCTTCACCGTCCCCATGCCCAAGCGGGACGAGGATGGCGAGGAGCTTCCCGTTCCAACCCCCTCCCCCACCCCTACGCCCACGGACTCCACAGAACCCCAGCTCCCGGAAAGCCCCCTGCCTGCGGAAAGCAGCGTCCAGCCCAGCGGCACGCCCAGCCCCACTCCCTCGGCCGAAGCATCCCCCTCCCCCTCGGCCTCCGCGGCTCCTGCGGCCACCCCGGTTCCCACACCCGAACCCACAGCGGAGCCAACACCTCTCCCCACACCGCCGCCGGCCCCTGTCCCCACGCCGCCCCCGGTTCCCGAAACCCCCGAAACAGAGGAGCCTCTGCTGCCCCCCGGCGCATAATGCGCCCAACAAACAAAAAAAGAACGCCCGGTATCCAAGATCGGATACCGGGCGTTTTATTTTCCCTGGACCTTTTCTCAATAATTGTCGGCCTTGATCTCAAAATAGGCTCTGGGATGGCCGCACACCGGGCAGACCTCGGGGGCCTCCAGACCATACTCCAGATGCCCGCAGTTGCGGCAGTACCAGACCTTCACCTGGCCCCGTTTGAACACCTCGCTCTTGGCCAGGTTCTCCGCCAGCTGCACATAGCGGTCCTCGTGGCTCTTCTCGATCTTGGCCACCGCCTCAAAGGCGTCGGCCAGGGCGATGAAGCCCTCCTCCCGGGCGGTCTCCGCCATCTCCTTGTACATTTCCGTCCATTCCTCGTGTTCCCCTTCGGCGGCGGCCAAAAGGTTGGCGGCGGTGTCGCCGATGCCGCTCAGGGCCTTGAACCAGAGCTTGGCGTGCTCCTTCTCGTTGCCGGCCGTCTCCTCAAAGATGGCGGCGATCTGCTCATAGCCCTCCTTCCGGGCCTTGCTGGCAAAATAGGTGTACTTGCTGCGGGCCATGCTCTCCCCCGCAAAGGCCTTCCACAGATTGGCCTCGGTCTTGCTTCCCTTCAGTTCCATGTTTTCTTGCCCCTTTCATCGTTATATGGTGTGTATCCCTTTTCGAAAAGACTTTATTCCTCCTGACACGCCGGGCAAAGCCCGGTAAAGGTCAGGTCGTGGCCCTCCACCCGGAAACCGGGGAAGGTCTTTGCCGCCGTCTCGTCCACCTGTTCAAAGCCGGACTGGGCCTGGTCAAAGGCCATCATGTCGAAGACCTTACTGCATTTTTTACAACGGAAGTGGGTGTGGGGCCGCACCTCGGCGTCGTACCGCTCCACCGGGAAGGGCATTCGGGTCAGTGCCCCCTCCTCCGCCAGGAGGTTCAGGTTGCGGTACACCGTCCCCAGGCTCAAATTGGGATTTTCCGGCTTGAGCCACTGGTAGACCATCTCCGCCGTGGGGTGCTCCTTGCTGCCGCACACCGCCTGATAAATGAGCTCCCTTTGCCGGGAGTATCGCTTTCCTGCCATGGGAGCCTCCTTTCTGCTCTCTATGATATAATTAAGAACGATTCCTGTTATTAATATACAATATCCCTTTTCAAAATGCAAGCATTTTTTGCCTTCCCTTTTTTTCCTGGGAGCAAAGGCGGACTTTCGGCGCATACTACCCTTCGGATGGAGATTCCAACGATTATGTTCTTTCAGGAGGAGAAGGGAAATGAGAGGAAAGATCAGCCTGTTTGCCCTTGCTCTGGCGCTGACGGCGGCCCTGGCGGCCTGCTCCAGCGCCGACGCCCCGGCGGTGACACCCACCCCGGCCAACAACGCCAGCCCCGCCCCCACCGCCACCTCGGCGCCGGGCGGCAGCATCGCCCGTGGTGCCCAGCAGGCCGGTGACGCCATCGGCGACCTGGCCCGGGGCGCTGTGGACGGCGCCGGCGACATGATCAACGGCGTGGGCAGCGCCGCCCGTGACATCGGCAACGGTATGCACAACGCCGTCCGGTAAACACTGGGAGCATAAAAAGCACGGCTCAAAAAGAGCCGTGCTTTTTATTATTTTTGAGGTTTTTCTATTCATTTTGTTTCCCGTTCACAAAAAAGCTGTATCAGGACAACGCCCCGGGTCATAGGATGAAAGGACTGTGACGATAAAAGGGAGGTCTTGTCCATGCTCTCCGCCTGGCTCATTTTGATGCTCCACACCCTCTTCTTCCCCCTGCGCCTGTCCGCCGCAACCGGTTCATTCCCAAGGGCTTTGAAGCCCGAGGAGGAGCGGGAGTGCCTGGAGCGGGCGGCGGCCGGCGACCCCAAAGCCCGGGATGAGCTCATCGTCCACAACCTGCGCCTGGTAGCCCACATCGTCAAAAAATACTACACCCAGTCCTGCGAGCAGGACGACCTCATCTCCATCGGCACCATCGGCCTCATCAAGGGCATCTCCACCTTCAAGCCCGACCGGAATGTGCGCCTTGCTACATACGCCTCCCGGTGCATTGAGAACGAGATCTTAATGTACTTCCGCTCCCAGAAAAAGCTCCAGGGAGAAGTCTCCCTCTCCGACACTCTGGACGCCGAGGGGGAAGGCAACTCCCTGTCCCTGATGGATGTGCTGCGGGTAGATGACAATATGCTGGAGGAGCTCTCCGCCAGAGATGCCGGGACAGCGGTGCGCAAGTGCGTGGAGGACTGCCTGGAGGAGCGGGAGAAGCTGGTGGTCAACCTGCGCTATGGATTGTCCGGCAGCCACCCCCTCACCCAGCGGGAGATCGCCCAGCAGTGCGGCATCAGCCGGAGCTATGTCAGCCGCATTGAAAAAAAGGCCCTGGAAAAGCTGAAGGCCGCTTTGGAGAAAGAACTGGATTGACAAATGCCTCCGCCTCCCCTATGATAGCAGTAACCAAACTGATTAGGAGGCGCATTCCATGATCTTCTCCAAACTCCATGGTTCCGACACCTTTGCCGCCTATCCCAAGGCCATCCGCCAGGCCCTGGAATTCCTGCGCTCCAGCGACCTGATGGCCCTGCCTCTGGGCGTCCATCCCATCGACGGGGACAGGATGTTCGCCAATCTGATGGACATGACCACCCGGCCCTTTGAGGGTTCCCACCCGGAAGTCCACGACAAATACATTGACCTGATGTACTGGCCCGAAGGGGGCGAGCGCATCGGCGTGGCCCACCGGCTGGGCACCGAGAAGCTGGTGGAACCCCGGCCCGAGGGGGACATCGACTTTTTGGAAGAGGTGGCGGACGAGAGCTTCCTCACCGCCACCGCCGGGCACTTCGGCATCTTCTTCCCCTGGGACGCCCACCGGCCCGGCCTGATGCTGGGGGACGAATCCGCCACCAGCCGGAAATGTGTCATCAAGATCAGCATGGAGCTCTTGCAGGAAAATTGATGGAGAAGAGGAAACACGTCACGCTCAAGGAAAAAATGATCGCCAAGATGATCGACCTCTACCAAGGGAACATCAAGGACATCAACCATTTTCTTAAAGTATACGCTCTGGCGTCTGCCATCGGCGTGATGGAGGGTCTTGACCAAAGTACCCAGATCACGCTTGAGATCGCCGCCATCGTTCACGACATCGCCTGTCCGCTGTGCCGTGAAAAGTATGGGGATACCAACGGGGCGCACCAAGAGGCGGAGAGCAAGCCCCTGCTCGACGAATTTTTGGCGGAATTTGCGCTTCCAAAAGAGACCTATGACCGGGTCATCTTCCTTGTCACCCACCATCACACCTATTCCAATGTTGACGGGGCAGACTATCAGATCCTTCTGGAGGCTGACTACCTGGTCAACGCGGGAGAGTCAGAGCGGTATGCCAAAAGCATTCAGCAGTTTCGGCAAAATGTGTTCCGTACTCCGACTGGGCTCGCGCTCCTTGATTCCATGTACCTTTAGACCTGTCGGCTGTTTTATACCAGGCGCATCTCATATCCTTTTCCATGGATTTGAAAAAGAGGAGCGGTATTTGCCGCTCCTCTTTTTCAGAAATGTTGTTTAACGCAGCTCCTCCAACCGACCGCTTTGAAGTGCGTCCAGGTTGGCGCGGATGCGCTCCTCGGGCCAATCCCACCATTTCAGTGTCTGAAGACACTGAATGGTCTTTTCATCGAAACGGCGGCGAATGGGTCTCGCGGGTACACCGCCCACAATGGTATAAGGCGGCACATCCCGGGTCACTACCGCCCGCGCGCCGACAACAGCTCCGTCTCCAATGGTCACGCCTGCCAAGATCAAAGCCTCATAGCCGATCCAGACATCGTTGCCCACTGTGATGTCTCCCCTGTTGTCCCACGCCTCCGGGATACGCTCCACATCCAGGTTCCACTCTTCAAAAAAGATGGGGAACGTATAGGTAGACAGAGACCGAAGGGAGTGGTTTGCACTATTGAAAAGGAATTTTGCCCCACAGGCAATGGAACAAAATTTCCCAATGCTCAATCGTTCATGGTTGATGGGATAATGATAAAGCACATTATTCCGCTGGAAATCCCTGGGGTCGTTAACAAAATCATCGTAAACGCTGTATGCGCCCACCGAGATAGATGGGTCTGTTACCACGTTTTGCAGATAGACTGTGCTGTGCCCCTGAGAGCGGGGATATATCTTCCATTCCGGGATCATCAAAAAACCTCCAAAATATGTGTTGTCTCAATAGATGACCCCGGTTTTGACAATGCAGCGCTTCACGCATACCACCTCCATCCGGCCTCAAGCCAGGCTGACCCTATCATATCACACGAACTGCGTATTTTCAATCAATGGGCAAAAAAGAGGAGCGGCAAATGCCGCTCCTCTTTTTTGCCTTCTTAGAACCGCATGTCCTCGCTGATGGTCTCCATGACCTGGCCCACCGTCTTCATGGCTTTACCGGCGGCCTTCTTCATGTTGGTCTTCTTTTTGGGGGCCACGGCCGCCCCCAGCGCGGTGCCGGCCAACATGCCCAGGCCCATACCCTTGACAAAGTTGTTCTGCTTCATGTTTCTCCCTCCTCTTCCCTCTTTTTCTGTGTTTGGGAGGCACTTTTGCTCCCATCATTATTATTGCCCTAAACGGGGAAAAAAACGTTGCGAAAACTTCCAATTTCCTTTATAATAAAAGACAGAAAAGCCAGAGGGGCGAGGCATGGAGCCTCCGCCTCTTTTTTGCGGGACAGAAAGGAGCCTTACCGCGTGAAATACCTCATTCGAAAGGGACGCCTGGTAGACCCGGCAGGCGGTATCGGCGGAGTCATGGACATCCTGCTGGAGGACGGCCGGGTCGCCGTCATCGGCAGTGACCTCTGCGACCCCTCCGCCCAGGTCATCGACGCCGCCGGCCTCACCGTCTGCGCGGGGCTGGTGGACATGCACGTCCACCTGCGGGAGCCGGGCTTTGAATACAAAGAGACCATCGCCACCGGCGCCCAGGCCGCCGCTGCCGGAGGCTTCACCTCCATCGCCTGTATGCCCAACACCAAGCCCGTCATCGACTGCCCCGAGGGGGTGGCCTTCGTCAAGGAGCGGGCCGCCCAGGCCACCGGCGCCCAAGTTTTCCCCATCGCCGCCGTCTCCAAGGGCCAGCTGGGCCAGGAGGTCAACGACTACGAGGCGCTGAAGGAGGCCGGGGCCGTGGCCCTCTCCGACGACGGCGTGCCGGTGCAGAACGCCAACCTCCTCCGGGACGCCATGATCCTGGCCCACCGCCAGGGCCTCGCCATCCTCTCCCACTGCGAGGACGCCGACATGGTGCAGAACTTCGCCGTCAACGAGGGCCGGGTCTCCCGGCAGCTGCGCATCCCCGGCCGTCCCGCCATTGCCGAAGAGCTCCAGGTCATGCGGGAGGCCATGCTGGCGGAGGAGACCGGGGCGGCGGTACACATTTGCCACATCTCCACCGCCAAGTCGGTATCCATCGTCCGCCGGTATAAGAAAAAAGGGGTGCGCATCACCTGCGAGACCTGCCCCCAGTATTTCACCTTCACCGAGGAGGAGGTGCTCAACCAGGGCTCCCTGGCCCGGGTCAACCCGCCCCTGCGCACCAGCGCCGACGTGGAGGGCATCATCGAGGGGCTGAAGGACGGCACCATCGACGCCATCGCCACCGACCACGCGCCCCATGCCGCCGAGGAGAAGTCCCGGCCCCTCACCCAGGCCCCCAGCGGCATGATCGGGCTGGAGACCTCACTGGCCGCCTCCCTCACCGCCCTCTACCACACCGGGGAGATGAGCCTTTCCGACGTGCTGCGGAAGATGACCGTCAACCCGGCGGGCATCCTCCGCCTGCCCAACAAGGGCAGGCTGGCGGTGGGCGCCGACGCCGATCTGGTGCTCTTCGACCCCAACGAAGAGTGGGTAGTAGACCCGGAAGGATTCCGCTCCATGGCACGGAACACCCCCTTCGCCGGGAAAACCTTGAAGGGCCGGGTGAAGTACACCATCCTGGGCGGAGAGATCATCTATCAGGAACAGTAAAAGGGAGGAATCATCATGTCTTTTGACCATCTGCAGCAGCTCATCAAGGCCAAGAAGAACCCCACTGTGGCGGGGCTGGATCCCAAGCCGGAGTATGTGCCCCCCCATCTTCTGAAGGCCAGTCTGGACAAATACGGCGAGACCCTGGAGGGCGCCGCCGACGCCATCTACCAGTTCAACGTGGGCCTTATGGACGCCCTGTGTGATATCGTCCCCGCCGTCAAGCCCCAGTCCGCCTTCTATGAGCGGTTGGGCTGGCAGGGGATGCTGGTGCTGGAAAAGACCATCCGCTACGCCCAGGACAAAGGCTTTTTCGTCATCGCCGACGCCAAGCGGGGAGACATTGGCTCCACCGCCCAGGCCTACAGCGAAGCCTGGCTGGGCAAGACCCGGGTGGGCCAGACCGAACTGTCCGCCTTCAACGCCGACTGCCTTACCATCAACGGTTATTTAGGCTCCGACGGCATCGACCCCTTCCTGGAGACCTGCCGCCGGGAGGACAAGTGCTTTTTCAACCTGGTAAAGACCTCCAACCCCAGCTCCGGGGAGCTTCAGGACATGGTGGCCGGAGACCGGGTGGTCTATCAGGTCATGGGCGACCTCACCGCCCGCCTGGGCCGGGACGACATCGGCAAGTTCGGCTACAGCCGGGCCGGGGCAGTGGTGGGGGCCACCTACCCCTCCGACCTGCGCTCCCTGCGCAAGCGGCTGGAGCACACTTTCTTCCTGGTACCCGGATACGGCGCCCAGGGGGGCACCGCCGAGGACGTGCGCTTCGCCTTCGACAAGTACGGCCGGGGCGCCATCGTCAACGCCTCCCGCTCCATCATGTGCGCCTGGCAGAAGACGGGCCACGACGGTCAGGACTATCAGGACGCCGCCCGCGCCGCCGCCGAGGCCATGCGGGACGATATCAAGCAGTTCGTCACCATCCTGTAAGATGAGGTGAGCCCCTTGCAAGTGGAAACCTCCTGCAAAATTTTATATAAGGACGCCCCCAACCCCCACGCCATCCGCTTTGAGCTGGCGGTGGGGGATATGGTGGAGCGCTCCTGCAAGGCCCCCGGACAGTTCGTCCACATCAAGTGCGGCCCCCAGCGGCTCCTGCGGCGGCCCATCTCGGTCTGCTCCTGCCAGAGCGGACCGGCGGGGGACGACCTGCTCACTGTAGTCTTTGAAGTGCGGGGGGAGGGTACCGCCTGGCTGGCCCAGCGCCGGGAGGGGGACTGCCTGGACGTGCTGGGCCTGCTGGGCAATGGATTCCATATGGAGCCCCAGGGGCGCTATCTCCTGGTGGGGGGCGGCATCGGCGTTCCCCCCATGCTGGGCTGTGCCGAGAACGCGCCCTCCCGCTGTGACGCGGTGCTGGGCTTTCGGGACAGCAGCCATGCCCTGCTGCTGAACGAGTTCAGTGCCCACTGCGGCAGCGTGGCGGTGGCCACCGAGGACGGCTCTCTGGGAGAGCGGGGCTTTGTCACCGGGCCTGTGGAGGCCCTTTTGGAGAAAAACCGCTATGACGCCGTCCTCTGCTGCGGCCCCCGGCCCATGCTGAAGGCGGTCGCCGGGCTTGCGGCGCGGTTGGGCCTTCCCTGCCAGGTCTCCCTGGAGGAGCGGATGGCCTGCGGCGTGGGGGCCTGCCTGGGCTGCGCCGTCCCCATGGCCGACGGTTCCATGAAGCACGTGTGCAAGGACGGGCCCATCTTCAACGCCGGGGAGGTGGACTGGAATGGCTGATATGAGAGTCAATTTGGCCGGTGTAGAGCTGAAAAACCCCGTCACTGTGGCCTCCGGCACCTTCGGCTTCGGCCGGGAATACAGCGAATTTTTCGATATCTCCAAACTGGGCGGCATCAGCGTCAAGGGACTTACCCCCCTGCCCCGCCAGGGGAATCCCGCCCCCCGCATCGCCGAGACTCCCATGGGGATGCTCAACTCTGTGGGCCTTCAAAACCCCGGTGTGGACGCCTTCATCGCCCATGAGCTGCCCTGGCTCAAGGCCCAGGGCACCGTCATCATCGCCAACATCTCGGGCAGCACCCCGGAGGAGTATGGCGAGATGTGCGAAAAGCTGTCGGCGGCGGGGGTGGATATGATCGAGGTCAACATCTCCTGCCCCAACGTGAAGGCGGGGGGGCTGGCCTACGGCACCCGGCCGGAGCTGGCCGCCGAGGTCACCACTGTGGCTAAAGCCCATGCCGCTGTGCCCGTGATGGTGAAGCTCTCTCCCAATGTCACCGACATCACCGAGATCACCAAGGCGGTGGAGGGGGCGGGGGCGGACGCCATCAGCCTCATCAACACCCTTCGGGGCATGGTCATCGACGTGAAGACCCGCCGCCCCATTTTGAAAATGAACACCGGCGGCCTGTCCGGCCCCGCCGTCCTCCCCATCGCTGTGCGGATGGTGTGGGAAGTGCACAACGCGGTGAAGCTGCCCATCCTGGGCATGGGTGGGGTCTCCTCCGGCTCCGACGCCGCCCAGCTCATGCTGGCGGGAGCCGCCGCCGTGGCGGTGGGGGCCGCCACCTTTGCCGACCCTATGGCTCCCATAAGGGTGCTGGAGGAGCTGGGAGAACTCTGCGACAGTCAGGGTCTTTCAAGCGTTACCCAGCTCACCGGGGCCGTTCAGCCATGGTAAAACCGCCAAGAAAGGGAGCCTGAAGCATGACACGGATCTATCTTATCCGCCACGCCGAGGCGGAGGGCAACCTCTACCGCCGGGCCCAAGGCTGGTATGACGGCCACATCACCGAGACCGGAAAACTGCAGATCGCCGCCCTGGAGGAACGGTTCCGGGACATCCCTGTGGATGCCGCCTACGCCAGCGACCTGCGCCGCACCCAGCAGACCGCCCAGGCGGTGGTACGGCCCAAGGGCCTCACCCTCAACATTGACCCCGACCTGAAGGAGATCGGTATGGGGATCTATGAGGACTTCACCTTCGGCCACCTCCACCACCACTATCCCGAAGGGAGCAGGCTCTTTTATATCTGTTCTCCCGACTGGGCCCCCGAGGGGGGCGAGACCTTCCAGCAGGTGCAGAAGCGGATGACCCGGGCCTTTTTCCGTATTGCCCAGACTCATCCCGGCCAGACGGTGACCCTATTCTCCCACGGCACCGCCATCAAATGCCTCCTCTCCGCCCTCCGGGGCAAGCATCCGGTGGACACTCCCGAGCTGGGCCACCCGGAGAATACCGCCGTGTCCTGTGTGGAGGTGGACGGCGACCTCTTCCGCATCCTCTTTGAAAACGATGCCTCCCACCTGCCCCCGGAGATCGCTACCATGGCCAGGCAGAAACTGCGTATGGCCCAGGGACCTCTGCCCCAGGTGTGGTTCCGGGCGCTGGATCTAAAAAAGGAGGCTCCATTTTACTCCGACGCCCGGAAGGACGCCTGGCAGAGCATTTACGGCACCCTGGCGGGCTATGACGGCCCCGGTTTCCTGACAGAGGCCAGAGAGCAGTCCATCTTAGACCCCAGAGCCCTCCAGGCAGTGATGCTGGAGGACGCCATGGTGGGCGTGCTCCAGCTGGCCACCCTGCGTTACGCCGGGGAGCGGGTGGGCTACATCCCCTTCCTCTATCTCGTCCCCCAGTGGCAGCGCAAAGGTATTGGCGTACAGCTCATCGGTCAGGCAGTATCCCTCTACCGCTCCATGGGCCGGCGGTGCCTGCGGCTGCGCTGTGCCCCGGACAACGATCCCGCCCAGCGGTTCTACCGGCGCTGCGGCTTCTACTCCATCGGCTCCGTCCCCGGGGCCCTGGGGCCTCTGGACTTGCTGGAAAAGAAAATTTGATACCCGCAGGTTTCCTAAAATCTCCGTTTCTTTCCCCCGCTTTTACGTCAAAACGTCAATTTTACCCAGTATCCCCCTTTTTTTGTTTACGAATCCTTTCGTCCCATATATAATGTAGTTGTATTTTTAGAATGGGAAGTATCGGCTCAAGCGACCTATCGTCAAAAAATGGAGGTTACGCTTTTGGACGCATCAAATTTGATATCCATGCTGGGCGCACTCGCCCTATTTCTCTTTGGTATGTCCACCATGACAGACGGTCTGGCACAACTGTCCAGCGGCCGTCTGGAGCATATCCTGGAAAAATTGACGGACAATGTCTTTAAGGGTATTTTTGTGGGCGCCCTGGTCACCGCCATCATCCACTCCTCCGCCACCACCACCGTCATGTGCGTGGGCTTTGTCAACGCGGGGATCATGAAGCTGGAGCAGACCGTGGGCATCATCATGGGCGCCAACATCGGCACCACCGTCACCGCCCAGATCCTCCGGCTGTCCAGCATCGACGGGGGCGACAACCTCATCCTCACCCTGCTCCAGCCCTCCGTCCTCGGCCCTCTGATGGCTGTGGCCGGCATTGTTTTCTATATGTTCATCCGGGGCGGCAATAAGAAAAACATCGGCCAGATCCTCATCGGCATGGGTATGCTTTTCATCGGCATGGACACCATGACCAAGGCGGTGGCTCCCCTCCAGAACGAGCCCTGGCTCCAGGATCTCTTCACTGCCTTCTCCAACCCCCTGCTGGGCATGGCGGTGGGCGCGGCCATCACCGCTCTGCTCCAGAGCTCTACCGCCTTCACCGGCATCCTTCAGGCCCTTTCCACCACGGGCCTTATCCGGTTCAACACCGCCATTCCCCTCATCATGGGCCAGAACATCGGCACCACCCTCACCGCCCTGCTGTCCAGCGCGGGGGCCAGCAAGAACGCCAAGCGCACCGCCCTCATCCACTTCTTTTTCAATGTCATCGGCTCCATCTTCTTCCTGGTGGTGCTCTACGCCGGCAACGCCATCGTGGGCTTCTCCTTCTGGGAGGGGATCATGGATATGGGCAGCGTGGCCAACTTCCACCTCATCTTCAACCTGACCTGTACCGCCCTGTTCCTGCCCTTCCACAAAGCCCTGGTGCGGCTGGTGGAGCGGCTGGTGCCCGGTGAGACCGACCTGCTGGACGATGTCTCCATCCTGGACGAGCGGTTCCTGACCTCTCCCTCTCTGGCGCTGGAACGGGCTCACGAGGGGGTCATCCAGATGGGCTGTCACGCCTTGTCCAACTACCGGCTGGCAGTGGAGCTTCTGGACAAGTACGACGGCAAAAAGCTGGAGCGGCTGGGTGAGACCGAAGCGGCTCTGGACAAGATGGAAAACGCCCTGGACGACTATCTGATGCAGCTCACCGACCGTGCCCTCACCCCCCAGGAGAGTTCTCAGATCTCGGAGTTGCTCCACACCCTCAGCGACTTTGAGCGCATCGGCGACTATGCTGTCAACGTCTCCGAATGCGCCACCGCCCTCCACAACAAGGGCATCACCTTCTCCCCCATCGCCAAGCAGGAGCTTGACGCCCTCACCGCCGCCGTGGACGAGGCCATTGAGAAGGCCCTTGCCTGCTACCGGGAGCGCTCCTACGACCTCTCCCTTCAGGTGGAGCCCATCGAAGAGGTGGTGGATCTGATGCGGGACGACCTGCGGGCCCGGCACGTGGAGCGGCTCAAAACCGGCTCCTGCACCGTGGAGCTGGGCACCCAGTTCCTGGAGCTGCTCATCAACCTGGAGCGTATCTCCGACCACTGCTCCAACGTGGCCCTGGTCATCCTCCGGCAGACCGCTCCTAAGGGCGACCTGGTGCGGGTGGATTCCCACGCCTATACCCATCAGCTCCACCATGGCCACGACCCGGAGTTTGAGCTGATGTTCGCCGAGAGCAAAGCGAAATATTACGATCCTCTCATGGCCGTCGAACCCCCTATCGGCGAGGGATGAGCTGCATAGAAAAAGCCCCGGACGCATCTGTGTCCGGGGCTTTTTTCGCAGTATTTACTTCCCGTCGTCCTCTGTGGGCAGAGGCATGGGCGCCTGGGGGCCGTTGATGGCCTCCATCTTCTCCCGCAGAACTTGCAGGGCCGCATCGTGATAGGAGAACTCCTCGGAGATCTTCCCGATCTCCCCCTCGGCGCGTTTGAGCTCGTCCACAGCCTGTCCCAGCGTGGTGTCCACCTCGCCCCGGAGCCGGTCGTAGGCGGCCTGGAACTTCCGCAGCCAGGCATCCATCTCCTCGGAGATCTTCCGGGACTTGCGGTGGGCCTCCCCCTCGATGGCCAGGGCCCGGCTGTGAGCCTCCAGCTCGATGGCGGACGCCCGCTCTTTGATGGACTCGTAGGCGGTGGCAGCAGGCTCCAGCTTCGCCACCTTCTCCCGGAGCTGGCCCGCCTCGGTGACGGAGGCGTCCCGCTGGGCGGCGGCCTGATTGAGCTCCGCCTCCCGCTGAGCCAGGTCGGCGGCCAGCCGCTGATTCTCCTCGGTAAGGGCCCGCACCCGCTGATCCAGGTCGGCAGTGCGCTCCTCCAGCTCGGCCCGGGCCACTTTCTCCTCTGCCAACTCTCCCTGAAGGGCAGTCAGCTTTTCGGCGTGCTCCCGGGAGCTGACCTCCAGATAGGCCAGCACGTCCTGCTTGTGAAATCCGCCGAAGGCAGCGGTACGGAATTGAAACTTCATATCCTCCACAACAGTATCCCCCATGTTTCTACAGATTCAGTCATATTATCATAGCATACTTTATCGGAATTGACAACGGGGGAAATGGAAAATGAAAAAAATGGGAACCTTTTCCGTCTATAAACGTCAAAAGGGCAAAGACCTCTTGAAAAGGAGCGGTTTCCATGAAAAAGCGGTTTCTCCCTCTTTTCCTTGCCTTTTCTCTTCTCACCGGCTGTGCCGCCGGGGCGGTGACTCCCGTCCCTGTCCCCACCGGCTCGGTAACGCCGGTGGAGCCTGTCCAAAATGAGCTCCAGCCCGTGGGGGCGGCGGCCTGCCTGTCCGAGGGACTGGGGGACAGCTACTCCGCCTTTGCCCTGGAACTGCTGCGGCAGAGCCGCGGTGAGGGGGAAAACGCCCTGCTCTCCCCCCTTTCGGTGCTTCTGGCCCTGGGCATGACCGCCAATGGGGCTGAGGGGGAGACACTGGAGCAGTTTGCCGCCGCCCTGGGCATGGGCCGGGACGCCCTCAACAGCCTGTGTGTCCGTTTTCTCCGGGACTACAGCGACCTGGGGGGCTCCACCGAGAGCACCCTCCTCAACAGCCTCTGGGCCGATCCTGACCTGACCCTCAACGACCCCTTCGTTCTTCGCTGTCAGGACACCTACAAGGCCCAGCTCTTCCGGGCCGACCTCCAGTCCCCTGCCACAGTGCAGGCCCTTAACGACTGGGTCAGCGACGCCACCCGGGGCCTCATCCCCTCCATTGTGGATGAGTTCAACGCCCAGGCCGTGCTGGCTCTGGTCAACGCCATCTACCTGAAAAACCGCTTTGAGACCCCCTTCCCGGAGCCCCACTCCGACTGGACATTGGACTTCCACAACGCCGACGGCACCCTCTCCCAGCCCAGGGGCATGAGTACTGAACGCACCATGACCTACCTGTCCCACCAGGGGGGCCAGGGGGTGGTACTCCCCTATGACGACGGGCGGCTGGGGCTGATGCTCCTGCTTCCCGAAGAAGGTACCGCCCTTACTGACTACCTGGCCGCCTGGGAGGGCAGCACTCTCTCCTCCCTCCTCTCCGGCAGCCAGGAGCGGCAGGTAGATCTGGTCATGCCCAAGTTCAAAGCGGAGTGGAGCGGCTCCCTGAAGGCACCTCTGGCGGCCATGGGCCTTGCCGACGCCTTTGACGTGCTCAAGGCTAACTTCTCCGCCATGGGCTCTGTCCCCGGCGGGAACCTCTTCATTGGGGATGTGATCCACAAGACCGCCTTTGAGGTCAACGAGAAAGGCACCGAGGCCGCGGCGGTGACGGCGGTCATCATGGAATGCGGAGCGGCCATGCCTCCTGCAGACCTCATCCTGCTCCGCTTTGACCGGCCCTTTGTCTACGGCATCGTAGACCTGGAGCTGGGCGTTCCCCTCTTCCTGGGGGCTATGGAGCATATGGATTGACACGGCCTAAACCCTCCGGGTAAAAATGCCCCCGACACGCGGTACCCTGATACGCGGCGGCAGCCCTGTGCTGTCTCCCACCCATTAGGGAGCGTGGAGGGGGCATTTTTGCCTGGAGGGGCCCTCTCTTGCCTTTTTCTGCCGAAGGGAGTATAATTTGGCTCAAATCTCCCGATAAGGAAGTGTCCCTATGTCATCCGCAAGCGTCCGGCGCAAGGCCCTCTCCGCCGCCTTTCCCCAGACCATCCCCATCCTGACCGGCTTCGGCTTCCTGGGGCTCACCTACGGCATTTACATGAACGTCTCCGGCTTCCCCTTCTGGTACCCCATGCTCATGGCCCTTATCATCTTCGGCGGATCGCTGGAGTTCGTAGCGGTGGAGATGCTATTGTCCCCCTTCGCCCCGGTGACCTGCTTTCTTATGGCCCTGATGATCCAGGCCCGGCACCTTTTTTACGGCCTGGCCATGCTGGACAAGTACAAGGGCCTGGGCTGGAAGAAGCTCTACCTCATCTTCGGCCTGTGTGACGAGACCTTCTCCATCAACTGCTCCGCCACGGTGCCCGAGGGGGTAGACCGGGGCTGGTTCTATTTCTTCGTTACCCTGCTGGATCAGAGCTATTGGGTCATCTCCGCCGCCCTGGGGGGCCTGCTGGGGAACCTGCTCACCTTCAACACCCAGGGGCTGGACTTTGTGATGACCGCCATGTTCGTGGTCATCCTGCTGGAACAGCTTTTGAAGGAGGAGAAGCACTACACCGCCCTCATCGGCGGCGCTGCCTCCCTGCTGTGCCTGCTCCTCTTCGGCCCCGATTCCTTCCTCATCCCCACCATGGTGTGCGTGCTGGGCCTGCTCACCCTTCTGCGCCGCCCCATTGAGCCCACCCTGAAGGGAGGGGATGCCGCATGACCATCCCCCAGCAGATCGCCACGGTGGCCCTGTGCGCCCTGGCCACCATGCTCACCCGGTTTTTGCCCTTCCTTCTCTTTTCCGGGAAGCGGCCCACCCCCAAGTACATCACCTACCTGGGCGACGCCCTCCCCGCCGCCATCTTCGCCATGCTGGTGGTCTACTGCCTACGGAACGTCAGCCTCTTCACCGGCGCCCACGGCCTGCCCGAGGCCATTGCCATTACCGTCACGGTGGGGCTCCACCTGTGGAAGCGGCAGATGCTCCTCTCAATTGCCGGGGGCACGGTGTGCTATATGCTCCTCATCCAGCTCATTTTTTGAACGTAAAAAGCCCCATCCAGGCATAACCTGGATGGGGCTTTTGTTTTGCTCTCTTACGCCTCGTAGACGGCCTTCATGCCCTTGTAGGTCATGTAGCAGTCCAGCTTACCGGTGACCTCAAAGGGGGCGTGCATGGACAGGACAGGGACGCCCGCATCCAGGGTGTCGATGTCCCGCTCCGCCATATAGCAGGCCACCGTGCCGCCGCCGCCGGCGTCCACCTTGCCCAGCTCGGCCATCTGCCAGATGACCCCGGCGGTGTCCAGGATGCGGCGGACAAAGCCCACCACCTCGGCAGAGGCGTCGGAGGCCCCGGACTTGCCCCGGGCGCCGGTGTACTTGCAGAAGCCCATGCCGTAGTTGACCTGGGCGGAATTGCGCTTTTCGTAGACCTCGGCAAAGTTGGGGTCGTAGGCCGCAGTCACGTCGGCGGAGAGGCAGAAGGAGTGCTCATAGCAGGTCTTCAGGGCCACCCGCTGGGCGTCACACAGGTCGCTCATAAAGGTATCGAAGGCGGCGGACTTCATGCCGGTGACGCCCTCGGAGCCGATCTCCTCCTTGTCCGCCAGCATACACACCGCCGTGTGGGCGGGGAGCTTAGCGTCCAGCAGAGCGGCAAAGGCGGCGTAGGCGCACACCCGGTCGTCCTGGCCGTAGGCGCCGATGAGGGAGCGGTCAAAGCCGATGTCGCAGGCCCGGAAGGCGGGCACCGCCTCCAGCTCGGCGGAGATGAAGTCGGCCTCCACCAGGCCGTACTTCTGGTTGAGGATGTCCAGGATGGCCAGCTTCACCCGGTCGGCGCCCTCGTCGTCCTTGAAGGGCCGGGAGCCCACTAGGATGTTCAGGGTCTCGCCGGAGATGGCCTCCCCCAGGGGCTTCTTGGACTGCTCACTGCCCAGGTGGGGCAGCAGGTCGTCCACGGTGAAGAGGGGGTCGCCCTCCGCCGCGCCGATGGCCACCTTCACGCTGGAGCCGTCCTTGCGCACAATGACGCCGTGGAGCTCCAGTGGAATGGTGACCCACTGGTACTTGCGGATGCCGCCGTAGTAATGGGTCTTGAGAAAGGCCAGCTCACTGTCCTCATAAAGGGGCTGGGGCTTCAAGTCCAGCCGGGGGGAGTCGATGTGGGCCGCGCCGATGGACACACCGTCGGCCAGGGACTTCTCCCCGATGACCGCCAGCATCACCGCCTTGCCCCGGTTCACCCGGTAGAGCTTGTCGCCGGGGATCACCGCCATGCCCCGGGTGAAGGGCTTAAAGCCCTTGGCCTCGGCCTGGCGGACGACCTCGTCCACCGCCTCCCGCTCGGTCTTGGCAGCGTCCAGGAACTTCTTGTAGCCCTCACAGTAGGACTGCATGGCGTCCTCGTCCCCGGCGGTGAGCCGGTCGTAGCCGTTCTTGCGCTCGTCCAGCAAAATTTCACGCCGGAGCTGCCCGGCGGTCTTCTCCTTTTCTTCCATGGAAATTACCTCCTTGTGGTACATTGTATCCAAGATAACACGCAATTGTGAACTTTTCTATCTCTTCGGAAATTTTTTCACTTCAGCAGCCGCGTAAAGAGGGCCAACGCCCGTGCTCCAAAGGCCTCCGGGGTATCCCCCGCAACGTTCTCCAGCACGTAGTCGCTGTGGGTGCGGAAAAATTCGTCCGGCTTCTGGGCCGCCATCCGGCGGCGGGCATACCCCTCGTCGATTCCGTCCCGAGCCATGATGCGCCCCAGCCGCACCTCTGGCGGGGCCAGGACGGACACCACCAGGTCGCACCACTCCCCCAGGCCGCTCTCAATGAGGGCAATGGCGTCGATGGCCAGGGCGGGGCGGCCTTCCTTCTCCGCGTTCCTTTGCAGCGCGGCGATCTCCCCCAAGATGACAGGATGGGTGAGGGCGTTGAGCTCCTCCAAGCGGTCAGGGTAGACCGCCTGGGAGAGCCGCTTTCGGTCTATCTTGCCCATTTCGTCCAAAATTTTCTCACCGAAGGCGGCCACAAGGGCATCTTTCAGCTCCCCGCTCTCATCCAAAAGCCTGTGGTAGACGGCGTCGGCGTCCACCACCTCCGCCCCAAGAGAACGCAGAGCCTTCAGCGCGGTGGTCTTCCCCGCCCCGGTGGGGCCGGTGATGCCGATGGTCTTCATCAGGTGTTCTCGGCCACCTCCGCCTCTATGGCGTCCTCGGTATCCGCCATGGCCCGGAGGGTCTTGTCCAGCAGGGCGTCCAGCTCCCAGCCCAGCAGCTCCGAGCCCTGGGCGATGCAGTCCCGGGAACAGCCGGCGGCGAACTTCTTATCCTTGAACTTCTTCTTCAGGCTCTTGAGCTCCATGTCCTTGGTGGACTTGGAGGGGCGCATGAGGGCGGCGGCGCCGATGAGGCCGGTGAGCTCGTCACAGGCAAAGAGCACCTTCTCCATCTCCAGCTCCGGCTTACAGTCGGTGCCCGTCATGCCCCAGCCGTGGGCGCAGACGGCATGAATGAATTCGTCGCCGAAGCCCGCCTCCTTCAAAAGCTCCGGGGCCTTGACGCAGTGCTCCTCGGGCCACTTTTCAAAGTCTACGTCGTGCATCAGGCCCACCAGAGACCAGAACTCCTTCTCATCGCCGTGGCCCAGGTCGTCGGCCATCCAGCCCATGACGTGGGAGACGGTGATGCCGTGGCGGATATGGAAGGTTTCAGCATTGTATTTTTTCAGGGTCTCCAGGGCTTTTTCCCGGCTGACACCGGCGGACAATGTACTCATTTTTCAGTTCCTCTTTTCTTCTTATTCATTGGAGAGCCGCTTTACGGCCTCACCCTCTTCGGAAACAAAAAACACGGTTTTCCCCCGGTTGCTCTCCCGGATGAAATCCTGCAGGGGCTTGCTGGTGTAGTGGGAGAAATCCCCCACGATGGCCAGCTTCATACCGTAGTTGACGAATTTTTGGAGCACTTCCCCGGCCAGGCCGGTGGACAGGCGGAAGAAGTCCTCGCTCAAAGCCTCCTTGGGAAGTATCAAAGCGTCACAGCCCGTCTCGTACCGGGCGGAGGCGATGAGCTCCATGCCCTCGGAGGGGGAAGAGACCGGGCTCTCCCACGCCCGGAGGGCGGTCACAGATGTTGTTATTTTTTCAAAAGTCATTCTGATTTCTCCTTATGGGCCGCAAAACTGCCCTTATTTCTCAATGTTTGGATCTCCTCCTGCATATATTCCAGAAATTGGCACGCCTCTTCTCCGTCCATCTGGACATGGTGGAACTGGAAGGACACTTTCAGCACCTTCTTCAGCCCCCGGCGGATGTATTTCCCCCAGATGAGAAAGGGGTTATTGAAAATACCGCTGTAAAAGTTTACCGCTCCATCGATGTCGTGCTTCGCCAGGGAGGAGGTTCCCAAAATCATGGAATCGGGCAGCTCACAGCCCGCCCCGGTCTCTTTGGCGTGGGCGGTGATGGCCAAGTAATCCCGTTCAAAGTCAGACAGCGCAGGAGAATAGGGAATGTCGCAGGACACCAGTTCTCCCCTATCGTCCTTCACGATAACATTGACAGCCACGCCGTCATACTCCACCATGGCCTTCCCCACCGGAAGGAGGTAAAATTCCCTCACCCGCCGGGCGGCGGCAGCGGCACACCAGCACAGGAGCATATTCAGCTTGTGGCCCTTCCTGGCCAGCCGCACCAGCGGTGTGATGTCCAGAGTCTTGAAGAGGGTGACCATGGGCATGGGGGCGTCGATGTACATTTCATAGCTCATGGCCCGGCTGGTCTCCTTGGGGTCTACTTCCCGCATAGTTCCGCCCTCCTTACAGTTCGATGATATGGAACCCCGCGGCTTTGTTGAGCCGGTTAGTGACCGCTAAGCCAAGGCCCTCGTCGGTGGGGGACTGGGCCCAGATGTCGGTGACGTCCAGGTGGTCGAAGGCCCGGAGGGCCTCAAAGATGCGGCGGGCCTGCTGGGCCTGGTCGTGGACAGGGCCGATGGCCTCCACCGGGTGGCCCCGGAAGTAGCCCTTGAACTCGTCAAAGCAGATGACGCCGCTCTTGTCGCCCATGCGAGCCACGATGTACCCCGCCGTCATATCCGGGTCTCCTTTCACCACGGTGACAGGGGCCTTGGGGGCATAATGGCGGTATTTCATGCCGGGGGCCTTGGGCTGCTCTCCGGGGGCCATGAGACGGCGGACGGCCTCGTCCACCGCCACCTCCCCCAGGGCTTCCTCCAGCTCCTCCAGGGTCACGCCGCCGGGGCGAAGGAGCCGGGGCGGGGTAACAGTGAGATCGATGATGGTGGACTCCACCCCCACGGCACAGGGGCCGTCGTCCAGGATGGCGTCGATCTTGCCCTCCATGTCCTCCAGCATGGCCGCCGCCGTGGTGGGGCTGGGCCGGCCGGAGGCGTTGCCGGAGGGGGCGGCCACAGGTACGTCCGCCCCGGCAATGACCAAGCGTGTGACGGCGCAGTCGGGACAGCGCATCCCCACTGTGTCAAGGCCCGCCGTCACCACTTGGGGAACGGTGGGCTTGCATTTCAAGATCATGGTCAAAGGCCCTGGCCAGAACCGCTGGGCCAGGCCGTAGGCCGTGGCCGGAACGTCCTCACAGTACCGCTCCAGCCAGCTCACGTCGGGGACATGGAGGATGAGGGGGTTATCCTGGGGACGGCCCTTGGCGGTGAAGATGGCCTTCACCGCGTCGGGGTCAAGGCCGTTGGCTCCCAGGCCGTAGACCGTCTCGGTGGGGATCCCCAGAAGACCGCCGGCGGCGATGATGCGGGCGGCGGCGGGGATATCCTCTTTTGTCAGGCGTTTGGTTTCCATGGGACGCCTCACTCAAAGATGCCGATGACGGCCCCGGCGATCTCCATGGTGGTCTCGGGGGCAAAGCCCGCCTTCTGGAGGTAGTTCTTCACCGCCATGATGCCGTACTTGGGGTTGAGCTTCTCGTCCTCCAGCTCCAGCTCCACATAGCCCCCCGCCCCGGTCTGGCCGGAGCCCAGGAGCCAGCCATCGTCCTCCAAAACAGCGTCCAGCTCCTGGCGCATTTTGTTCAGGTCACGGCCCGCCGGGAGGGCGGGAAATTCAACACGAATGATCATGCTCCTGTCTCCTTTTCCAATCTCGCCGCCTGGTCGGCCGTGACCAGGGCGTCAATAATTTCATCCAGGTCGCCATTCATCACGGCGTCCAGCTTGTAGAGGGTCAGGTTCACCCGGTGGTCGGTGAGGCGGCCCTGGGGGAAGTTATAGGTGCGGATGCGCTCATTGCGCATACCGCTGCCCACCTGGCTTTTGCGCT
The DNA here is from genome assembly GCA_947425785.1 of uncultured Pseudoflavonifractor sp. Classification (GTDB taxonomy): domain Bacteria; phylum Bacillota; class Clostridia; order Oscillospirales; family Oscillospiraceae; genus Vermiculatibacterium. The sequence continues at coordinate 113,446 of CANEAY010000004.1, forward strand.
GGGCAGAGTGCTCTCCCTCCACCCGCTCCCGCTCCTCCTCATAGAGGCGGGAGGCCAGAAGGCGCATGGCCTTCTCCCGGTTCTGGAACTGGCTGCGCTCCTGCTGGCACTCCACCACCATGCCCGTGGGCTTGTGGATGAGGCGCACGGCGGAGGAGGTCTTGTTGATATGCTGGCCCCCCGCGCCGGAGGAGCGGAAGACCTGCATCTCCACGTCGGCAGGATCGATGCGCACGTCCACCTCCTCCATCTCGGGGAGCACCGCCACTGTGACGGTGGAGGTGTGCACCCGGCCGCCGGATTCCGTCTCCGGCACCCTCTGGACACGGTGGACGCCGCTTTCGAATTTCAGGCGGCTGTATGCGTTCTCGCCGTTGATTGTAAAGCATATCTCCTTCACGCCGCCCAACTCGGTCTCACTGATGGAGTCCACCTCCACGCTCCAGCGCCGGGCTTCGGCGTACATGGCGTACATACGGTAGAGGGAGTGGGCAAAGAGGGCGGCCTCCTCTCCCCCGACGCCCGCACGAATCTCCACGATGACATTTTTTCCGTCGTCGGGGTCTTTGGGCAGCAGGAGGAGTTTGAGCTTGTTTTCCAGTTCCGGGAGGGCGGCCTTGGCGGCGGCGAACTCCTCATGGGCCAGCTCCCCCAGGTCGGGGTCGGAGAACAGAGTCTGGCTCTCCTCCAAAGTCTTTTGGGTCTGAAGGTAGGCCCGGTAGGTCTCCATCAGGGGCTGAAGCTCCCGCTGTTCCTTGTTCAGCCTGGCGGCCAGGGCGGGGTCATCGTAGGTGGCGTTGTCCGCCAGCCGGGCCTCCACCTCCTGGTAGCGCTGCTCGATGCGTTTCAGTTTGTCCAGCATAACGGCTCCTTATCGGTCAAAGACAAAGGATTTCACCAGGGCCAGAGGCTCCCGGAAGAACATCTGGATGGCGGAGGGGGTGTGGCTTACCGGGGCGGCCAGGAAGGAGATATACTGGTCATTATAGGTCTCCCCGGTCAGCTTTGCGGCCCGCGCCCTGTCCCAGAGCATCTCGATGCGGGACAGGTGAAAGCCGCTGGATACCAGCAAAACGTCATCAGTAATGCTGTATCCTTTCTCCACCAGCAGTTCCAGGGTATAGTTGGCGTTCTGCCAGGTGTTCCGGGACTTGTCTTCCATATAGATGTTCTCTCCATCCACCCCGTGGGCGGTGAGGTAGTCGTACATACACTGGGCCTCGGAGATGTGCTCGTCGTCCCCCTTGCCCCCGGTGACCACCACCGTCATATCGGGGTGATCTTTCAGGTATGTAAGGGCGGTATCCAAGCGATCCTGGAGCAGGATAGAGGGGCCCCAGGGCTTTACCTGACAGCCGAAGATGACCATGATATTGGGCTGGCCTGTGATGCTGTCCCGGCTGTGAAGGCCGATGCAGACTTCCAGGGCGGCAAAGGCCGCCAGGGCCAGCACCAGCAGGGCGGCCACGACCTTCAGCCACAGCCGGTTTTTCCGTCCGCCGTAGGGCTTATATGCCTTTTGTCTCATTCTCCCCTCGCCTCCTCCAGCTCTGCGGCCAAGGTCTCCCAAACAGTGTACAGGTGGGCAATTTCTTCCTCCAGCTCCTTCTGCTCCTCCATGACCTTCTGGAGCTCCAGGTAGTTGGAGGCCACCTCCTCGGCCCGCTGGGTCAGCTCGTACTGCTTCTCCTCGGCCTTGGCCACCGCCCGCTCGGCGGCAGAGACCTGTTTTTCCAGTTCCTTGGTGCCGCCGGGGCGCTTGGGCTTGTCCTTTTTGGTCTCCTCTTTGGCTGGGACAGGGGCTGTCCCCTTAGCAAAAGCCTTCTGCCGCTCCTGGTAGGCCAGATATTCCTCATAGGTGTCCTTGAAGTCGGTAATGGACTGGTTTTCCAGCATCCACACCCGCTGGGCAAACTCCTTGATGAACCAGCGGTCATGGGAGACGAAGAGGAGATTGCCCTCGTAGGCCCGCACCGCCTCCTCGATCCAGTCCCGGCTGTCCACGTCCAGGTGGTTGGTGGGCTCGTCCAAAATAAGAAGGTTTATTTTCTGGCTCATGAGCTCGCACAGCTTCAGGCGGCTTCGCTCACCGCCGGAGAGGGTGGAGACCTCCTTGAACACGTCCTCCCCCCGGAAGTTGAAGGCGGCCAGCCGGTCTCTGGCCTCCTGGGTGGTGCAGTTCAAGTCCCAGATGAGGGTGTCCACCAGATTCCGCTCCGGGTGGTCGAAGGTGACCAGCTGGGGCAGGTAGCCGATCTTCACCGTGGGGCCAAAGCGGAGCTTGCCCGCTGTTGGTTCCTCCTCCCCCAGCAATATTTTGACGAAGGTAGACTTGCCCGCGCCGTTGTCTCCCAGAAGGGCGATGCGCTCTCCGCCCGCCACCTCCAGGTTCACACCCGCAAAAAGCGTCCGCTCCCCAAAGGCCATGGCCAGGTCTTTGACCTCCAGCACCTCGTCCCCCCGGAACTCCCGCTCCCCGAAGCCCATGGTGAGCTTCCGCTCCTTGGTGGGCCTGTCCACGGTCTGGATGCGCTCCATCCGCCGCTCCATGTTGATGGCCCGCTTGTAGAGCTTGTCGTTGCCCATGAAGGCCCAGAGGCGCATCTTGTCCGCCGCCTCCTGGAGCTGTTCGATCTTGGCCTGCTCCTTCTCGTACTGCCGGAGCTGTTCCTGGAAGCGGCGCTCCTTTTCCTCCACATAGAAGCTGTAATTTCCGGCGTAGAACTCCGCCTTGCCGTCCTTGATCTCCACGCACCGCTGTACCACCTTGTCCAAAAACCAGCGGTCGTGGGAGATGGCCAGCACGGTGCCCTTGTAGTGGGAGAGGTAGTCCTCCAGCCACTCGGTGGCGTGGAGATCCAGGTGGTTGGTGGGCTCATCCAGCAGCAAAATTTCCGTCTCCTGCAGCAGGAGGCGGGCCAGATTGATGCGGGTCTTTTCCCCGCCGGAAAGGGCGTCAAAAAGCTGCGCTCGCATAGCGGGAGAGATGTCCAGGCCGTTGCACACCTTGTTGAGGGTGACCTCGGTGTGGTACCCGCCCCCCGCCTCGAAGGCGGCGGTGAGGGCGTCATACCGGCGCAAAACGGCCTTGTCCCCCTCCCCCATCTTCTCCGCCAGCTGGGCCATCTCCTTCTCCATAGCGTGGAGGTGGTCGAAGGCGGTGTTCAGAACGTCCGCCACGGTATATCCCGCCGGGTAGGTGGGGATCTGGGAGATGAGGCCCACCCCCTTGCCGGGGGCCACCCGGGCCTCCCCCTCGTCAGGGCGGAGCTCCCCGGTGAGGAGCTTCAAAAGGGTGGTCTTCCCGGCCCCGTTGCGGCCCAGAAGGCCCACCCGCTCCCCTTGGTCTACCTGGAAGGTAAGGCCGTCTAAAATTTTCTTGCCGACCTCAAATTCAATGGTGAGGTTGGTAACGGATATGTCGATCATAGTTTTTCCTCGTCTTTGGTATGGGCGTAAGCGTGTGTCACGCCTCCTTGGTGATACTCTTCAGATATTCCGTGATAGTCTCGAAGGCCATGCCGCGGGAGGCCTTCACCAGCAGGGTCGTCCCCGGCCCCGCCAGCTCCCTGAGCTGGGGCAGGGCCTCCTCCTTGGCGGCAAAATAGTAGCACTGGGGCACGTCGGAGTTCATGGCCGCGTCATAGATGCTCTTGGCCAGCTCCCCGACCGCCACCAGACAATCCACATGGCTGCGGCCCAGGAATTCCCCCACTCCGGCGTGGAGCACTCCCGCCAGGGGGCCCAGCTCAAACATATCTCCCAGCACCGCCACCTTGTAGTTGCCGGTATAGCCGTCCAGCACCTCGATGGCGGCCCGCATGGACTGGGGATTGGCGTTGTAGCTGTCGTCCAGGATGGTGATGCCCTCTGCCCGGGGCAGGATGTTCATGCGCATCTTGGTGGGGGCAAAATTGCGCACCCCGGCGGCGATCTCCTCCAGGGTCATGCCGAACTTCTCCCCCACAGCAGTGGCCAGCAGAGTGGGATAGACCATGTGCTCCCCCAGGCCGGGGATGTCCATGTGGCAATCCCCCTTGGGGGTGGTGACCTGACAGCTCATCTGACTGCGCCAGTCGCTCTCCAGGCCGTCGGCCCGGTAGTCCAAGCCCTCTCCCCGGCCCACCAGGATGGTGGAACCCGTCCAGGAGATATCCGGCCCCGCCGCCGCGGCCCGGAGCAGCTCATCGTCCCCGTTGAGGACGGCAGTACAGCCGGGCTTGGCGTGATCGAAAACCTCCAGCTTGGCCTTCAGGGTGTTCTCCCGGCAGCCAAAGGCCTCGATGTGGGAGTCGCCGATGTTGGTGATGCACACCACATCGGGCTGGGCGATGGCGGAGAGGTAGTCCATCTCCCCGGGGTGGTTGATGCCCAGCTCCAGTACGGCGATCTGGTGCTCCCGGCCCAGCCGGAGCAAGGTCAGGGGCAGGCCGATGTCGTTATTTTTATTGCCTTCGGTCTTGAGGACATTGTACTTCTCGCTCAAAACGGCGGCGATCATGTCCTTGGCCGTGGTCTTGCCCACACTGCCGGTGATGGCCACCACAGGGATATTGAACCGGTTTTTATACCACACCGCCAAGTCCCGCAGAGCCCGGTAGGTGGAGTCCACCTTGATATAAAACTTCCCCGGCAGGTAGCTCTCCCGCTCCCGCTGGGTAAAGCATCCGGCGGCCCCAGCCTCCAGAGCGTCATTGATATAGGCGTGGCCGTCGAACCGCTCCCCCATCAGCGGGAGGAACAGGGCTCCCTCCGAGATGGTGCGGCTGTCGGTCTCCACCTTGGAGATCACGGCCTCCACGTCGTCAAATTCGCCCAGCAGGCGGCCGTTCACCGCCTCCAATATCTCGCGTATGGTCAGCGCTTCCATAGGGGAAGCCTCCTTTCAAGCCTTGCGCCGCAGGCGCAGGGAGCTGTCGATGATCCTCTGGCACAGCTGTGGATAGTCGATGCCTGCCGCCGCCGCCTCCTGGGGCATGAGGCTGGTGGGGGTCATGCCGGGCAGGGTGTTGATCTCCAGGAACCAGAACCTGCCGTCCTCATCCAGAATGAAGTCCGCCCGGGCGTAGACCCCAAGGCCCAGAGCGTTGAAGACCGCCGCTGCGGCCGCCTGCACCGCCTTTGTCTCTTCCCCGGTGAGGGGGGCAGGGCAGACCTCCTCCGCCGCACCGGGCTGGTACTTGTTCTCATAGTCGTAAAAGCCCTGGCGGGGAAGTATCTCGATGGGGGGCAGAGCCTCGCCGTCCAGGATCCCCACCTGGATCTCCCTGCCCTTCACATACCGTTCCAGCACACACCGGCCGCCGTGGCGCAGGCCGTCCGCCAGGGCGGCGCGCAGCTCCTCTTCGGTGTGGGCGATAGACACCCCGATGGAGGAGCCCGAGTCCACCGGCTTGACCACGCAGGGCAGGGCTGTCTCCGCCGCCAGGCCGTCCATGTCCTGGGCAGTGTACTTGCGGTATGCCCACTCCGGGGTATCCACCAGGTGCTTCACCAGCCGCTTGGTCAAGTCCTTGTCCATGGCCAGGGCGCTGCCCAGCGCGTCGGAACCGGTGTAGGGGATGTCCAGCAGCTCCAGGGCGGCCTGGACTTTCCCGTCCTCCCCGCACTGGCCGTGAAGGGCCAGAAAGACGATGTCCGCCTTGGCGCACAGCTCCAGCACGCCGGGGCCGAACTCCCCCTTCCCTGTCCAGCGGCGTTTGGCGCGCACCGCCGCCAGGTCGGGGGCCTGCCTGTCTACCGACCGCCACCCCTCCGGGCTCTGGGCGGCATAGAGGCCCTCCGGCTCCAGGCCGGGGTAGTCCTCCAGGCCGAAATACATATCCACCAGAGCCACCCGGTGACCCAGCTCCCGCAGGGCCTGGGCCACCTTGGTGCCCGAGGAGAGCGACACATTGCGCTCCGGCGAGAGCCCGCCGGCTAAAACCACGATTTTCAAAGGGATATCCCTCCCAGAAGTCATATGATTCCATTTTATTCTTGATTTTATAGTATAGCACGATTTTGATGGAAAGACAAGGAAGAAACCCACTTCCCTCCGGGCAAAAAAATACCCCGGAGCCATAGACTCCGGGGTATTTCCCTCTTTCTGTTGTCAGGTTCTGCCGTCCACGCTCTCGTCCACCCGCTGCCGCAGCTGCTCCACCATCCTGGACAGCCATCTGGGAAGGGGCGCCCCCAGGGCGCCGGCGTTCTCTATGACGCTGCCCGCCTCGGTGAGGATATACCACACCACCACCAGGGGGCAGAGGAACGTGCTGTATTCAAAGGGCAGGCCCGGCGCCTGGGCCAACAGCACCCCCAGCACCAGATCCAAAAGCCCGGACACCAGCACCGCCGCCATCTCTCCCAGCTTGTGCCAAATACCCTCCCTGGCCGCCTTGGAAGACCAGCTCCCCGCCTTCAGGGCTGCGGCGGAGCCGCTCAAATAGTCCATGACCATCCCCGCCGCCCAGGCCGCCACCAGCCAGCCCAGCCACCCCCACAGGGCGGTGAGCCCGGCAATGACGGTGCTGACCGTGGCCTTCATTACCCGCATCTCATCCGCCATATCACACCTCCCGGGCGGGCACATCCAGCATCCCCGCCCGCTCCATCCAGACCAGGGTCTGGAGGTTGGGCTCCCAGACCCCCACCGCCCCGGCTTCGTCCATCCTGACAATGCCTCTGTTGATGGCCTTGGTACAGGCCCCTTGGGCCCAGGCGGGCATTTCCGCCACATACCGATAAAGTTTCATCTCTTCCTCCTCATACCTGGGCCGAGCCGCGCCCCCCACATATTGCAAGGCCCGCCTGCGGCGCATCACCGCCCCGCCGTTGGCCTCGTCCCCCGTACCGGTGTTGCCGTCGATGGTGGTCACGTACCCCGGCTCCACCGCCACGCAGAGTCCCACATGGTTCATGACCCCTTTTTTGTTCCCGTCAAAAACGAAAAACACCAGATCGCCGGGGGTGATATCCGCCGCCTTCACCCCCTGCCCCCGGCCTTTGTACCAGTTGTAAAGCGTCGTGCAGGAGGCGGTCTTGCCGCCGCCGAAAAACAGCTCCCCCGCCCCCGCCTCCCGGAAGATACACCACTGGAACACACAGCACCAGGGATAGGCTCTGCCGGAGACCGCCCGGCCATAGTAGCGGGTGTTGAACTCCACATTGTTGGAGCCCGGCGGGTGCTCCTTTACCCCCAGATAACGCTCTGCCGTGCGGATCAAATCAGTTGCTCGCGCCATAAAACTCCCCCTTTCTCCTGGTCGGAGACAGGGGGAAAAGTTGCAAAAAAACCGCAATTATAGGCGGCTAAGGCAGCACATTTTCAAAAAAATGCCCGGAGGAAATTCCTCCGGGCGGGCTTTTTCTACTCTTTTCCGTCGGCGAAGTTATCCAAAGCGCACCGCTCCAACACCTCCTGCCGGGCTGGGATGCTGGGGATGCCCCCCGGCTTTTGGGTGGACAGGCTGGCGGCTGTGACGGCGTAGCGGCCAATATAGGTCAGGTCGTCCTCCGTCAAGGTCTCCGGGGCCTTGTCCAGCTCCAGGAGCCGGGCTACGGCGCTGCCGCCGAAGATGTCCCCTGCCCCGGTAGTGTCCACACACTTCACCCGGGGGCAGCCGGTCTTGAACTGGCTTTTTGCCGTCTTCAAAAGGCACCCCTTGGGCCCCAGCGTGACCATGGCCAGACTGACCCCAAAATCCTTCAGCAGCCTGTCGGCCCCCTCCTCCGGCGAGCATCCCCAGAGGAAGGCCACCTCCTCGTCGCTGATCTTCACCACATCCGCCTGGGCAAGGCCCCAGAGGATCTGCTCCCTGGCCTCCCCCCCGCTCCTCCAAAGGGGCAGGCGCAGGTTGGGATCGAAGGTAATGGTCTTTCCCCGCTCCCTGGCGTAGGCCACCGCCCTTTGGGTGGCCGTCCGTGCCGGGTCGTCGGTAAGGCTCAGAGAGCCAAAATGGAAGATGCGGCTTTCGTCGATGAGGCCGGTGTCCACCTCCTCCCAGCGCAGTTGGGTGTCCGCGCCGGGCTTCCTGGCAAAGCTGAAGGAGCGCTCTCCTTTGCTGTCGAAGGTGACAAAGGCCAGAGTGGTGAAGACCTCCGGGTCTGCCCGAACGCCCCTGGTCTCAATGCCCGCCTCCTTCAAAGTGTTCAGCAGGAGCCGCCCAAAGGCGTCCTCCCCCACCTTGCCCAGAAAGGCGGTCTTCCGCCCACAGGCAGTGAGGGCCGCCAGAAAATTCCCCGGCGCCCCGCCCGGGTTGGCGGCCATGGTGGGATACCCCGCCCCATCTTCCCCTCTGGCGGCGAAGTCGATGAGCAGCTCCCCCAGGGCGGTCACATCATATTTCACAGTCCTTCCCTCCCTTTGCCGGGGGATATTCATTGCACAGCAGCCGGTAGGGCGGCTCGTCCTCCTCGATCTCCGGGAACCGGCCCATGGGCGGCATAAAGCGGTTATCTATATTGTCATCGTTGCACTGGCTCACTTCGCCCAGCAGTACCGCCCCTGTCCCCGGCTCTACGGCAAAGTCGTGATAAAGGCCCTGGGTGATAAAAATACTCTCCCCCGGCGTGAGCCGGATCTGTGTTCCGGCCGGCACCGTCCGCTCCAGGCCATCCATATGGACGGTCACATCGGACTGGTAGTCGATCTCCTCATTGGGCAGGCTGTTATAGACCCGGATGAGCACATTGCCGCCGCCCCGGTTGATGATATCCTCGGTCTTATACCAGTGAAAGTGATTGGGGGCATACTGTCCCTCTTTCAGGTAAAGGAGCTTCTCCGCATAGACCTTGGGGTACTTTTCCGAAAGCGCCCGGCTGCCGTTGCGGATGGTGACAAGGGAAAAGCCCAGCCTGTCAAAGTCTCCCTTGCCGTAGTCGGTGATATCCCACCCCAGCATACACTCCCGCACTTCATCGTACTCATGGCCCTTGCTCTGCCACTCCTCCGGGGTGAAATGGCAAAACGGCGGCAGAAAACAGTGATACCGCTGACACATAGCCTCCAACTCCCGCAGAGCCCTGTTGATCTCACTGCGTTTCATACGCCATGCCTCCCTCTTCAAGCGCCTCGGCCCGTTTCTCTTATCATAAGCCGGGGGTCTCACTTTGTCAATCCTGCCGCAGATGTGCGCTTTTTTGTGCGCTTTTTCCCTTTTGCTGTGGCCCTTTGCGTGGCAAGGATCAATCTAAGAAAGAAAACAAAAAACCTTGAAAACATAGTGTTTTCAAGGTTTCTTGCACTCTCTTTCGAGATGGTGGAGATATGCGGGATCGAACCGCAGACCTCTTGAATGCCATTCAAGCGCTCTCCCAGCTGAGCTATACCCCCATATTCACTTTCCTGTCGGCAAGCACCGTACCGAACGAATGACATTTTAACAGACCAGGCCGCGCTTGTCAACAGGAAAGTGAAATTTTCTTGGAATATTTTTTAGGTCTTCCCCCGCATCAGTTCAAAAAGTCCTTCAGCTTCTTGGAGCGGCTGGGGTGGCGGAGCTTCCGCAGAGCCTTTGCCTCGATCTGGCGGATGCGCTCCCGGGTGACGTTAAACTCCTTGCCCACCTCTTCCAGGGTGCGGGTGCGGCCGTCCTCCAGGCCAAAACGGAGCTTGAGCACCTTCTCCTCCCGGGGGGTGAGGGTGTCCAGCACATCAATGAGCTGCTCCTTCAAAAGGGTGTAACTGGCAGCCTCGGCAGGCTCTGAAGCGTCCTCGTCGGGGATGAAATCTCCCAGGTGGGAGTCCTCCTCCTCGCCGATGGGGGTCTCCAGGCTCACCGGCTCCTGGGCGATCTTCAAAATTTCCCGCACCTTCTCCACGGGCATCCCCATCTCCTCGGAGATCTCCTCCGGGGTGGGATCGTGGCCCAGCTCCTGAAGAAGCTGGCGGGAAACCCGAATGACCTTGTTGATGGTCTCCACCATGTGGACGGGGATACGGATGGTACGGGCCTGGTCGGCGATGGCCCGGGTAATGGCCTGGCGGATCCACCAGGTGGCGTAGGTGGAGAATTTAAAGCCCTTCACATAGTCGAACTTCTCCACCGCCTTGATAAGGCCCAGATTGCCCTCCTGGATGAGGTCGAGGAAGAGCATTCCCCGGCCCACATACCGCTTGGCGATGGAGACCACCAGCCGCAGGTTGGCTTCCGCCAGCCGCTGCTTGGCCTTTTCGCCCTTCTTGACGGCCTCCTCCAGCTCCCGGCGGGTGGCCTCGTCCAGGTCGTCCCCGGCCTCGGCCAGGGTCTCCGCCGCGGCGGCGCCCATACCCATGGCCTGGGCCAGCGCCACCTCCTCCTCGCTGGTCAGCAAGTCCACCTTGCCGATCTCCTTGAGGTACATACGCACCGGGTCGTCGATGCCGAAGGACTCCGCCAGGGCGGAGGGGTCAACGACCTCCTCCTCGGCGATCTCCTCCACCTCCGCCAGCTCCTCTGGCGGGGGGGCCAGGTCGGCGTCGGACAGGTCTGCCAGAGCCTCCAGCTCGGGGAGATCCTCCTCGTCGCCTACCACCTCGATGCCCTGGTTCTCCATCACGTCGTAGACCTTGTCCATCTGGTCGCCGTCCAGGTTCAGGTCGTCCAGGGTATCCATCATCTCGGAGGAGGACAGCTTTCCCTTCTTTTTGCCCTTCATGATAAGCTCACTGACCCGCTCCGCGCCGGGAACGCCCTCCAGCAGCTTCATGATCTCGGCGTGCTTGCTCTCCAGCTCCTCCGGGGTGAGGGCGGTCTGCTGCTCCGCCGCTTTGGTCTTGCTCTTCTTCTCGGCGCTCTTGCCGCTCTTCTTCTCGCTCATTGTCCATCCTCCATTGTCTTTTCTCTTTGCCGTTCACGCAGGGCCAGCAGGGCGTCCTCCCCCTTGGGGGCCTCCCGGGCCGCCGCCTCCCCGCGTATGGTCTCTATGTAGTCCCCCATGGCCTTGTCCGCGTATGCCAGGGATTCCGGCTGTCCCGCCACCTTCACCAGGTGGCTCATCTCATCCCCTGTCAGCTCCCCTTCCAAAGCGGGAAGCTGAACGCTGAGGCCCCGGTCATGCCGATCCCGCAGGATCCGGAATGCCTTGCCCAGCACCGGGGAGGAAAACTGCTCCGGCTCCACCGCCGCCTTGGAAAAGAGGGCGCTGTCCAGCAGCACCAGCCGCAAAAGCCCCTCCTCCGCCCGGGCGGAGCGGATGTTCTCATACCGTAATTCCCGGCTCTGTGGCTGCAGATTCACCGCCGGGGCCATAGCCCTTCGCCGCTCCTTCTTCTTCGCCTGCCAGGCCCGGTTCTTCCGCCACCGCTCCACCTCCTGGTGGAAGGCGGCCTCGGAGATGCCGGCGGCCTTGGCGGCCTTAACGCCGTATATCTCCCGCTCAATGGGGCTCTCCAGTGCCCCCACGGTCTCCACCGCCGAGCGCAGGAAGGCCATGCGCCCCTCGTCGCTGTCCAGGTCGGCCCCCTGCAAAAGCACGTCCAGCCGGTAGTCGTTCTGCCCCGCCGAGCCGTTCAGGCACTTTTCAAAGGCGGCAGGGCCGAACTTCTTCACAAAGTCGTCGGGATCCTGCTTGATGGGCTTCCCTTCCCCGTCCACCGCGTTGGGCAGCTGGAGCACCCGGACGGTGAGGTCGGCGTTTTTCAGGATGCCCAGCACCCGCTCGGTGGATTTCTTCCCCGCCGCGTCGTTGTCGTAGCAGAGCACCAGCTCCTTGGTGTACCGGGACAGGATGCGGGCGTGGTCGGCGGTGAGGGCGGTGCCCATGGTGGCCACCACGTTGTCAAAGCCCGCCTGATGGAGGGTGATGACGTCAATGTTGCCCTCCACCAGGATGAGGTTGGGCCGCTTGGTGGCCTTGGCGAAGTTGAGGGCGTAGATGAGCTGGCTCTTCTTAAAGCACACCGTGTCGGGGCTGTTCAGGTACTTGGCCCCCTCCAGCCCCGGCAGGAGCCGGCTGGTGAAGCCCACCACATCCCCCCGCACGTCGATGACCGGGAGCATGAGCCGGGAACGGAACTTGTCGTAGATGCCGCCGTTCTTCCCCGCCACCGCCAGGCCCGCGTCAATGAGTTCCAGCTTGGAAAAGCCCTGGGCGGTGAGTGCCTTTGTCATAGCGTCCCACTCGTCCGGGGCGGCCCCCAGGCCAAACTTCGTGGCGAACTTGGGACTGATGCGCCGCTGGGCGATGTAGTCCCGGACAGCGGCGCCGCCGGGTGCGCCCAGATACTGGTAGTAGAACCGGGCGGCGGCTTTGTTGGCCTCCAGGGCCCGGTGGAGCTTCTTTCGCCCCTCGTCGCTGCCGCCGGTCTCCGGCACCTCCATACCAACCCGTTTCGCCAGGTGCCGCACCGCGTCAGGAAAGCTTAAGTGCTCCATCTCCATCACGAAGGAGATGACCCCGCCCCCCTTGCCGCAGCCGAAGCAGTGGTAAATTTGCTTGTCCCGGGAGACGGAGAAGGAAGGGGTCTTCTCCGTGTGGAAGGGGCACAGCCCCCACAGGTTCCCGCCCTTCTGGGTCAGGTGGACGTACTCCCCGACTACATCGGATATCTCATTCCGGGCCACCAGTTCATCGATAAATTGTTCCGGGATGGCCATGCTCCTCCCCCCTTTCCCCACTTTGGGCTATGATTGCCAAACTCTGACAGTTTTATACCGCTTTCGTCTGTTCCCTATCCCGCTCCTATTTTACCGACCAGGATTTGGGAATAAACAGGTCGAGGTAAGTCTCCACGGCGTAGGCGTCGGTCATGCCGGCGATGTAGTCGCACACCGCCCGCTCCTCTCCCTCGGCCGCCCGGATGTCCTGGAACTCCTGGGGGAGCTTGTCCAAATGGGACATATAATAGTCAAACAGCCGCCGCAGAAGCTCCTGGGCCTTGCCCTCCTCCCCCTTTGCCATGGGATTGAGGTACACCGAGGCGAACATGAAGTCCTTGAGCTGCCCCATAGCCGCCTTCTTCTCCGGGGATTGGAGGATATCCCCCTTCCCCTGGCTGTAATCGATGATGTCCATAATAAGGGTGTTGATGCGCTGGGCGTGGGTGCTGCCCAGCTCCTGGGCCACCTCGGCGGGGATGTCCAGGGGATAGATGACCCCGCCCCGGAGGGCGTCGTCAATGTCGGCGCTCAAATAGGCGATCTTGTCGGAGATGCGCACGATGCGCCCCTCCAGGGTCTCCGCCTGCTCCCCCCCGGAGTGGCACAGGATGCCCCGGCGCACCTCGTAGGTCAGGTTCAGGCCCTCCCCCTCGTTTTCCAGCCGGTCCACCACCCGCAAAGACTGCTCAAAGTGGCGGAAGCCGCCGGGCATGATCTCGTTCAAAAGCCGCTCCCCAGCGTGGCCGAAGGGGGTGTGCCCCAGGTCGTGGCCCAGGGCGGCGGCCTCGGCCAAGTCCTCGTTGAGCCCCAGGCCCCGGGCGATGGTGCGGGCCACCCGGGCCACCTCCAGAGTGTGGGTCATCCGGGTGCGGTAGTGATCCCCCTCCGGCTGGAGAAAGACCTGGGTCTTGTGCTTGAGCCGCCGGAAGGCCTTGCAGTGGACGATGCGGTCTGTGTCCCGCTGGAAGCAGGTGCGCACCGGGCAGGGCTCCACCGGCCGCTCCCGGCCCCTGGACTGCTCGGCCAGGCAGGCGAAGGGAGACAGATCCTTCCGCTCCCGCGCCTCCAGCTGTTCCCGAATGGTCATAGCCAGCGCCCCTTTCTTTTGTACTTCTATCCCTATATACGACGCCCAGGAGGAAAACCCTCTTTTTTCAGAAAAATTCTCTGAAAATTCACAAAAGACGGCTGTTTTTCACAGCCGTCTTTCCCTCATCCTCTGGGCACAGCCTTCCACTGGGTACCCACACACTTGGGCGCGCTCCCCCCGGCGGACAGCTCCCCCACCCGTTGGGCGAAATCCTCCTCCGCCCCTTGGGGCAACAAGGCCCGAAAGAGGATGTCCGAACCGAACTCGTGCTCCCCCTCCGTCCCCTGAAGCCCCGCCAGCTCCAGCTTCAGCCGCTCAAAAAGGGGATAGGGGCAGGGGCACTCCACCACCGTCCAGGGCCGCATCACCGAGATGCCGGCGGCGTCCAGAGCGTCCTTGGCCGAGCGGGTGTAGGCCCGGGTCAGCCCCCCCGCCCCCAGCAAAATGCCGCCAAAGTACCGGGTGGAGACGCACACCACGTTGGTGACCTCCTCCCGCTGAAAGACGTTCAGCATGGGCTGTCCGGCGGTGCCCTGGGGCTCCCCGTCGTCGGAGTAGCGCTCCACGCCCCCCTCCTTCAGCCGGTAGCACCAGCAGTTGTGCCGGGCGTCGTGGTAGCGCTTCTTCATGGCCTCGATACAGCTCCGGGCCTCCTCCTCGGTGGCGGCGGGCCACACGTGACCGATGAACCGGGAGCGCTTCTCGGTGAACTCTGTCTCCGACGGGGCGGTGGGGATGAGATATTCCATCTTACCGCTCATCGCTCCGCCCCACCAGGTAGTCCATACTGACCCCAAAAAAGTCCGCCATGCGCCAGAGCACGGAGGCGTTTGGCTCCCGCTCGCCATACTCATAACGGCAATATGACCGCATGGCAATTTTCAGCCCTTCCGCCACTTCTTCCTGCTTCAATTTCTTCTCCAACCGCAGACTTTTTAATCTCTCTGCCAGTTTCATTTGAAAAACCCCTTGACATGCCCGCTCGGGCAAGTTATAATAATACCAGAATTTGACCGCACGGTCAAATCGAGGTGATTTTATGACTGACCCTGTCCTTGCCCTCTACCAGTACGCCATGCGCGATGACGTCTACCTTCAATACATGGACGACCTCCAGGAGTATACCTCCAACTCCGCTTACAGCGCCGCCGCCCTGGAGCGGCTCCGGGCCATGCTGGACGCCCCCGCCCAAAAGGAGCTGGACAACTTCCTCGACATGAAAAATGTGGCCGACTCCATCGAGCTGGAGGCCCTCTTCACCGCCGGGCTTTCCTTCGGCCTTCAGCTCCTCCGGCTCCTTTAGTCCTCCCAGGGCTCCTTGGCGGGCGTCCACCCCTCGGTGACGAACTGCCGCACCTGGCCCAGCACCTTGGGGGTGCACACCGCCGAGACCTGGATGGTCTCGCCGTACTCCACCTTCTCCACCTTGGCCTCCCGGTAGAGCATGTCCACCAGCCCCCCCTGGTCGTAGGGGATGGCCAGCTCCACCTTGTGGGCCCCCTGGTCAAGCCGGCGGCGCAGCTCCGCCAGGAGCTTGTCCACCCCTTCCCCGGTCTTGGCGGAGAGGGTGACGATGCCCTCCCCGTGGGGGAGGATGTCCCCCTCCAGCAGGTCGGCCTTGTTGAATACGTCTACCCGTGGCTTCTCCCAGGCGCCCAGCTCGGTGATAAGCCGCTCCACCACATCTGCCTGCTCCCGCCACTGGGGGTTGGACGCGTCGATGACGTGGAGCAGAAGGTCGGCGTACTCCAGCTCCTCCAGGGTGGCCTTGAAGGCCTCCACCAGCTGGTGGGGCAGCTTGGAGATAAAGCCCACCGTGTCGGACAGAAGCACTGTGCAGGTGTCGGACAGCTCCAATGTGCGGGTGGTGGTGTCCAGGGTGTCAAAGAGCCGGTTATTGGCGGGGATGTCCGCCCCGGTCAGGTGGTTCAAAAGGGTGGATTTCCCCGCGTTGGTGTAGCCCACGATGGCCACCACCGGCACCTCGTTCTTCTCCCGGCGCTGCCGCTGGGTGGAGCGCACCCGGCGCACCTCCCGCAGCTCGTCGGTGAGCTTGTCGATCTTCTTGCGGATGAGCCGCCGGTCGGTCTCCAGCTGGGTCTCGCCGGGGCCACGGGTGCCGATGGCGCCCTCCTGCCGCTCCAGATGCTTCCACATGCTGGTCAGCCGGGGCAGCAGGTACTTGTACTGGGCCAGCTCCACCTGGAGCCGTCCCTCGCTGGTGCGGGCCCGCTGGGCGAAGATGTCCAGAATGAGGGCGGAACGGTCCAGCACCTGCACCCCCAGGGCTTCGGTGAGGGCCCGCTGCTGGGAGGGGGACAGGTCGTTGTCGAAGATGACCAGGTCGGCCTCCACCCCCTGGCAGAGCCCCTTCAGCTCCTCCACCTTGCCCTCCCCCAAAAATGTCCTGGGGTCGGGGGTGGCCTTGTTTTGCAGAACGGTGCCCAGGCATACCCCCCCAGCGGTCTCCAGAAGGGCCTCCAGCTCTTCCAGCGACTCCTCGGTGGCGTTGTCCTCCTTGGACAGGCAGTTGGCATTCAGCCCCGCCAGCACTGCCCGGTTGATCTTCTTCCCGTCAAAGGTTTTCTCGAACATAGTACCTCCGTAAAGGCGAGGCGGCCTTATTTTTTCAGAACTGCCTCGATCTCTCCAATATACATCCTGTGGTAGTCTTTGCCCGGATAGCTGGCCTCATCCACCGCCCTGTCCGCAAACCCGGCGGGGTCGAAGTCCTGGGCGTAGAGCTTGCGGCACACCAGCACCAGCTCCGCCTCGGCAAAATAGGGGGTAGCCAGGCCGCTTTCCACCGTCAGGCCGCATTCCTTCACCTTGTCGGTGTCCCGGCCGCTCCTGCTGCCGCAGAGGGCCATAGCATCCCGGCGATCCTCCGGCAGGAAGCACAGGGAGAAATGCCCCTCCTTCTCCATCAGGCCGTAAGTGTACCGCTGGGGCCGGACGTAGACGGTGGCCACGGGCTTGTTCCACAAAATGCCCGTCCCGCCCCAGCTGACGGTCATGGGGTTGCACCCCTCCCCGTCCGCCACGGTGAGCAGGGCCCAGCGGTCAGCCAGCAGAGAGAAGAAATTGCTGTCCAGTGCCTTGGGGTCTACCTTTTGAAACATGCCGCATCCCTCCAATACGATATTGCACTATCCTATGCAAAAGGGCCTGTACCGTAAACCGGCACAGGCCCTTCCATGTTCCATTACTTTTTGTCCAGACCAAACTTCTTGTTGAAGCGGCTGACACGGCCACCGGTGTCCACCATCTTCTGCTTGCCGGTGAAGAAGGGGTGACACTTGGAGCAGACTTCGACACGGATGTTCTCCTTGGTGGAGCCGGTCTCGATCACGTTGCCGCAGGCACAGGTGATGGTGGTCTGCTTGTAGTCGGGATGGATGCCTTCCTTCATGTTGGGATTCACCTCTTTCTCGTTCCTGGTGAAGCGGCGCAGCAAACTTCCACGCCTTATAAACGCTATGATATGATAGCACAGCCGCCGGAAAAATGCAAGAGGTAATTTTCAAAAGCCGGGAAAACTCACCGGCCCCACGCATCCTCCGCCCAGGCGATGGCTCTTCCGTCCCCGTCCAGCAGTGTAAACTCCGCCCGGCAGAGGGTATTCTCATCCAGCTTCTCCCTGCCCACAGGCACCTGCGCCCAGAAATAGCTCTTATCCTTCCAGGCCGCCCAGTTCTCCCGGGGGATGCGCACAGGCGGCTCCTCCCCATCGGCGGTGCCGTCCTTTTCATAGGACAGCCGCAGCTCCACCGCCGTCCCCTCGGGCCGGTCCACCCGGCCGAATACCCAGCACTCCGCCCGGCTCCCCTCGTCGTAGAAAAACCATTCTATCTGCCCGTGGAGGCCCTCCCCCTCGGCGCAGTCCACGGTGATGTGCCTGCCGCTCTGCCAGCCCCAGCGCCAGGAGTGCTCCACAAAGCTCAACCGGGCGGCCTCGCCGTTCACCGAGATATAGCCCCGCACAGGCTCCCCCGCCGCAGTGAGGACGCCCAGCCTAGCCACCGTCTCCGTCCGGCCTGTTCCCGTATACTCGTCCATCTCCCTCAGCCCCACGGAGGGGATGTAGCCGTAGCCCATCCCCACCGACATCGCCGCCGCCAGAAGTGCGGGGATGGCCAGGAAAAGCAGGGCCTTTCTCCTTCGGCTCCATATCCGCTTTTTCATGGCTCCACCTCCCAGGGCAGGGGTATCTCCATCTCCGCGCTCCTGCCAAAGCGTTCATAGCGCAGCTCCAGCACCTCCCCCGGCGCCGCGGGGATGCCCTCCCACCGGGCATAGCCCACCACCGGGTCATTGATGATATTCCGGGGAGCAAAAACCTCTCCCTGCCCATCTACCGCCCGGGTATAGAGCAGGGCACACTCTCCTATGTAGCCGATTTTTCCACCGGGCTCCTGGTCATAGAGGCAGGCGTCCACCATAGCCAGCCCCCGCTCTTGATCCAGCGACACCCGGTAGACCCGCAGGGTATCGTCCCCCACGGCCATCTGAATGTCCACGTCCCTCTGAATGGGATACGGCTCCCCCCAGTCCTCCACTATCATGTCAAAGACCTCCACGGCGGCCGGGTCTGCCTGGACTTCCCGCCACTCCATGGCGTCAAAGGGCATCAGGTAGGGCCACAGGGCAAAGGCCCGAACACACAGCAGAACGGTGAGCAGAATACCCAACCGCCCCAGCCACAGCCAGAAGGTGGAAAATTGCTCATTGAGGGCTCCGCCGATCTCCGCCGGATCCCCCATGGCCTCCACCGCCCGGACCTCGGCCTCCTCCCGGCCACAGCCCCCCTGGATGAGGGCCTCCACCCTGTCCTCCATGTGCCCCGCCAGCTCCCTGCGGATGGCCTTTCGCTCATCATAGGTGGCCCTGGAAAGACATTTTTCCACTTGGGCCAAAAATTCCTCCCCCGTCATGGCCGTCACCCCAGGGCAGGAACGGAGGAGAGCACCGCTTCCACTCCATGGGAATAGCTGCGCCACCGGGCGGTCTCCTCTTTGAGCTTCTCCCGCCCCTTGCGGGTCAGGCGGTAGTATTTCCGCATCCGCCCAGTGGGGGCCTCCTTCTCATAGCACTCCACCGCCCCGTCCTTCCAAAGGCCGTGGAGCACCGGGTAAAGGGTGCCCTCCTTCATGGCAAAGGTGTGGTCACTGCGCTTTTCCAGCTCTGTGATGATCTGGTACCCGTACATCTCCTCCGCCGCCAGCAGCGTCAGCACCAGCAGCTGGGTGTGATCCATGCTCTTTTTCATGCCGTTTCCCTCCCGAAAATAATACCTCGAAGTTCTATGTATAGTATACATAGAACTTCGAGGTATGTCAACCCCTGTTTTATACTTCCACGGCCTTGCCCTGAGAGAAGAACCACAGTACCCGGCGGCACACCGGCTTCCCGGTCATCTCCGCCAACGCCTCGGCGTAGGCCCCCAGCTGGAGCCTATAGTCCTCCGCCCGTTGGAGCAGGGCGTCGCCGTAAACGGAGTCGGTCTTGAAGTCCACCACCACGATGCCCTCCGCCGTCTCGAAGCAGCAGTCCACCACGCCCTGGAGGAGCACCTGCTCCCCCTCCCCCGCCTGGGGATAGTACCGCCGGGCGGGGGCCAGGATGGAGAACTTGAACTCCCGCCGCAGACTGTCCGAAGCCATCATCTCCCGTCCCAGGTCGGAGGCAAAGAAATCATATATCTTCTCCGGCGGCACCGCTTCCGCCTGTTCCGGGGTGAGGAATTTCCGCTCCACCAGCCGCTCCAGTTCCCCGGCAATTTCAGAGACACTGCCGCAGCGGGCAAAGTCGATGTACTGCATGGCCAAATGGAGGGCCGTCCCCTTCTGGGTGGGGGTGAGGCCCAACCGCTCCGCGGCGAACCGTGGCCGCTGGAACTGGGTCGGCCGCTTGGGCCGGGGAGCCTCCTCCGCCGCCTCCTCGTCCAGCACCCGCCCCTTGAGCTGGGTGGCCGTGAGCTTGGAGGGCAGGGCCGCGTCCCCGGCGTGGGGATAGACCCAGGCAAACTGGGCCTCCAGGTCTTTCACCTCTATCTCCTCCCCAGCTGCCGCCCTCTCCCCGGTCTTTTGGCGACGGGAGGGCCTGGCGAAGGGAGCAGCATCCACCCAGCGGATATCCCAGGGGGGGCCGAAGTCGGTGCCCGGCGCCACCGGGGGCGGGAAGGCCCCCTCCCGCAGGGGGGCGGCCTCCGGCCTCGCCAGGGCGGGCAGGAGCACCCACTGGGCGGGGCTGGCACAGTCCAGCAGGGCCTGGGGCTCCACCGGCACGGCGGCGGCGGGCAGGAGCTTGTCCACATCCCGCCGTCCCCCGGTAAGGGCACAGGACAAAATGAGCTTCTCCTTGGCCCGGGTCATAGCCACGTACAAGAGCCGCAGCTCCTCCGCCGACATCTCGTGATCCATCTGCCGCTCCACCGCCAGCCGGGCCAGGGTGGGATACTCCACCATCCGCTCCAGATCCAGCCGCTTGGGGCCTACGCCCAGCTTGGGGTGAAAAAGCATGGGGGCGGTCTGATCCTGCCGGTTGAGCTGGCGGGCCACCCCCGCCAGGAACACCACCGGGAACTCCAAGCCCTTGGAGCGGTGGATACTGAGGATGCGCACCCCCTCCCCCTGGCCTCCGACCCCGGTGAGGACGCCGCTCCCCTGCTCCTCCAGCCGCTGGAGGTAGGTCAGGAAGGGAAAGAGGCCCTTGTGGCCTCCGGCCTCGAACTCCCGGGCCAGCTGGGCCAGGGTCAGCAGGTTCCCCCGCCGCTTCTCCCCCTCGTCCATGGCGCCGTAGACGCCCAGCAGGTTGGTCTGGTCGTATATCTGCCACAGGAGCCGGTCACAGCTCTCGTCTCCCGCCCTGTCCCGCAGCTCCTGCAGTTCAGCCAGGAAGGCTCCGGCGTCCTCACCGTCGTCCTGGGTAAGGGCGGTATAAAAGTCCTCCTTGGGGGCGGCGGCCCTGATCTGGGACAGCCGGTCGGCGGAAAAGCCGTACACCGCCGAGCGCAGAACGGCGATGAGGGCCACGTCCTGCCGGGGGTTGTCCACTACCCGCAAAAGGGACAGGGCCACCTGTATCTCGGTGGCGGAAAAGAAATCCCCGCCCCCCTCCGCCGCCCAGGGAATGTCCTGCTCCCCCAGGGCGGCGGCGTAGTGGTGGAGCACCGTCCCCGGGGAGCGCAGGAGAATGACCATGTCTCCGGCCCCTACCGGCCGCAGCCCCCCCTCCCCGTCGGAGACAGGGAAGCCCTCGTCCAGCAGCTCTCTGGCCCGTTTGGCCACGAACCGGGCCTCCAGCTGATCCCGGGAGGGCTTGGGCCCCTCCCCCTCCTGCTCTCCCAGGGAGCAGTCCAATACGTCCAGCTCTACGGCGTAGGCCCCCTCCTCCCCCGGCGGCACCTTCCCGCCGGGGATCAGGGCCTCGTCGTCGGTGTAGTCCATCTCGCCAAAATCTTCGCTCATCACCGCCCGGAAAAGGTAGTTACACCCCTCCAAAACCTGGGGCCGGGAGCGGAAATTCTGGGACAGCAGCACCCGCCGCTTCTCCCCTGTATCCGTTGCGTCCCAGGGCTTATAAGCTTTGTACTTGGCCAGGAAAATGGTGGGGTCGGCCAAGCGAAAGCGGTAAATGGATTGCTTTACGTCGCCGACCATGAAGAGGTTTTCTCCGCCGTTTGTCAGGGCGGTGAAGATGGCGTTCTGCACGGCGTTGGTGTCCTGGTACTCGTCTACCATGACCTCGGAGAACCTTGCGCCCCAGCGGTTTGCAAGCTCTGTCGGCCGGCCGTCACTGTCCGTTAAAAGTCCCACCGCCATGTGCTCCAGGTCGGAAAAATCCAGCACGCCCCGGCGGGCTTTTTGCGCGGAAAATGCAACTTCGAAGTCCAACAACAGTGCAACAAGGCCCCTGATTTGGGGCAAAACTGCCCGCATTTCGCTCAAAAAGCCCTCAGAATCGTCCAAAAACAACCGGGCGATCTTTTTCATCCGATTTTTACAGTTTTCCCGCAGGAGCTTGACCCGCTCCAGGGCGTAGACGTCCTCACAGCCCCTGGAGCTGCCCAGCCGGGGGAAGTCCACCCCAGCCTGGGCCCGGGCGGCGTCCCAGCCCGCTTCGGCGGCCCCGGCCAGGGCCTTCAGCCCCGCCAGGGTGGCCTCCAGGCTGGGGAGATAGGCCTTTTGAAGGGCGGCGTCGCCGCCGCACAGGGCTATGGCCTCCTCCATCCGCCCCGCCCAATACTCCGCCTGACGGCGGACGTCGGCCAGGAGGAGAGCGCCCCAGGCCGTGGCCCCGGCGTCCTGTACCCCCTCCAGGGCAAAGGCGCGCTCCTGCTCCTTCAGCCAGGCCGCCGGGTCGGGGTGGCTCTGGATCCGCCCACGGATGTCCAACACGATCTGCATGAGCCGGGAGTCGTCCCGCCCGGCGGACATGGCATCCACCAGCTGGGCGAAGTCACTGCCCGGCTCGATGTCCTCATAGCGCTTGTCCAGCACGTCGTTGAGGGCCTCCTCCATAAGGGCCAGGCCCTCGCTCTCGTCGCACAGGCGGAAGTCGGCGTCCAGCTCCAGCCGGTGGCCCTCCTCCCGCAAAAGCTGGGCGCAGAAGGCGTGCACCGTGGAGATCTGGGCCTTATAGACCAGGGTGGCCTGCCGCCGGAGGAAGGCGTCCCCAGGCCGCTGGGCAATTCGGTCGGAGAGCTCGGAGACCACACGGCCCCGAAGCTCGGCGGCGGCGGCGCGGGTGTAGGTGATGACCAGGAAGCGGTCAATGTCCACCCCCTCCTCCACCCGGGCCAGGAGCCGCTCCACCAGCACCCGGGTCTTGCCCGAGCCGGCGGCGGCGGAGACCAGAAGGCCGCTCCCCCGGTGGGAGACGGCCTGGCCCTGTTCCTTTGTCAATGCGAAGGGCATAGCCCTCCCCCCTTTTTTTATCCGCTTTCGCTCTTTCGTTCCACCACGCCCCCCAGAGGGCATTGGCAGACCTGGTGGCGCCAAGTCTTTTCCGCAGAACAGTTTCCCAGGGCCAGCTTCGTCCACACACTGACCCCATAGGGCCGGATATAGACCGCCCGCTCCGTGGGGTCGTACATCACCAGATACTGGGTATAGCTGGGCCGGCTCCCGGCCGGCCCCTTTTCCTCGTCGAAGGCCGCATAGTGAAATACGCCCTTGCTGTGGGGCTCAATGACAGGGCACATAAGGCCGCTGCCCAGGGCCAGCATCCTGTCGTCGGAAAATCCCCTTCCCTCATCGTTCAACGAGCTCAACACCGCCATGCGGACAAACCGGTCATAGGAGGCGTAGGAGGCGGGGAAAATGCCGCCCATACAGCAGTGATCCGCCCCGCCGTCCGCCGTCACCGTCATCCCGTTGAGGGTGACGCTGCAGGGCCCCTCCCGTCCCCAGTTCAGCTCCGGGGAGTGGGCCAAAAACCAGCGCAGGTTGTCCAGCTGGGCCGGATAAGGGGGCGAGTTGGTCATAAGTCCCAGATTGTCCTCATAGACCGTCAGCAGTCCCGGCCGGGCCGGGTCGGCGGCCTCCAGGATGACGCACTTGCCTGTCCTGTCCATGAACATATAGTGGCTGTGGGCGGGGGCAGTCCCCTCCTCCATGGGCACGTCCAGCACCTGGAGCCTTTCCGCCGACCTGGCCACGTCGGCCGCGCAGGCACAGCTTCCCAGCATCCAGGTCACCAGCTCCATGCCCACGACCCCCAGATAGCCGCTCCGGGCCGTTGGGACGCTGGTGCCCTCATAGAGGGCCAGCAGGCCCCCCACCAGCCCCGCGTCGTTGACACCGTCCATGAGCCAGGTGTCCAGAGGGCCGTATGTGACCCCCAGCAGGGCGTGCTCCAGCTTCAGTTCTGTCCCGCCGCTAAGCCCCAACGCCTCTCCCTGGGGGAAGGAGACCAGGTGGGTCCCCTCCTCCCAGATATTTCCCCCAATGTCGCAGGTGCGGAACCAGTAAGGCTTCCCGGCATCGGAGGTGAGCTTCACCGCGGTACAGTCAGATGCGAACATGGCAGTTTCCTCCTGATTCAGAATGTGGTCGTCGGGCCCCGCTCCTCTGCCGGGCCCCAGCTCCCCATCCTATTCTTCCCCCTTTTCCAGCTGTTCCCAAAATTCTTTGGCCTTGACGCTGGGGAGCCACCGTTTGCAGTCGCCCCCCACCCCCTCCCGGAACTGGCAGGCGGCGGCGTAATCGCACCACTGGCAGGCATTTTGCTGGGGGCCCCGCCAGAAGGGGTCGGCGGTGATCTTCCCCGCCGACAGCTCGGCGGCCACCTCCTCCAGCACCTTTCGGGTGTGCTTTTCCAGACGGCCCAGCCGCTCGGCGGAGACCAGGGCGTCCCCGGTGAGGGCCCCGCTGGTCTTGCTGAGCCGCAGGGGCAAAAACCGTGGGCCGTCCTCCCCGTGCTCCATGGCCTGAAGTACGTCGGCCTCCTCCAGCACCAGGCCCTTGCGGCGCAGCAGGCCGTCCACTTCCTTCTGCCGCTCCTCCTCGGTCATATCCCGGCTGCCGGAGACCACCGCCTCCCGTGCGGGGAGGTAGAGCACCCCGGCGGGGACGATCTCCCTGCCGAAGAGGGCCTTCCCCTCGTCCTTCAGGGTGAACAAATAGAGGAGCATCTGCAGGCCCAGGCCGTTCCACACGTCGGTGAGGTCGAAGCTCTTCCGCCCGGTCTTGTAGTCCACCACCCGGAGGTAGAGCTTGCCGTCCTTCTCCCAGCCGTCCACCCGGTCTACAAAGCCGGAGACGGACACGGTGACCCCATCCACGGTGAGCTCCACCGGGGGCAGCTCCTTGTCCTTGCCGAAGCCCAGCTCAAAGGCGATGGGCTTAAAGTCGGAGCAGGACAGTTCTTCACAGACATTCTTTACCACGGCGTACACCGACTTTTCCAGCCGGCGGAAGAGGTAGCGGAAGCGGGGTGTCTCCCCCTCCAGACCCCCCAGCTCCTCCCGGACGTACCGCTCCACCACGGCGGAGACCTCCTCCCGGCTGGGGATGACCTCCCCCTGCCGCTGCTGGAGGATGTGCTCCAGCACATAGTGGACGAAGGTGCCGTACTCCGGGGCCTGGAACCCGGCGGACTTCCGGGCCTTGGCCTTCAGGCCGTACTGCATGAAATAGGAAAAGTGGCAGGACTTATACTTGTCCAGCCGGGAGGCGGACATGGGCACCCGAAGGCCGTAAAGGCTCTCCACCAAGGGCCGGGTCAGGCTCCCCCGCTCCATGGTCTGGGCCCGCTCCATCCGCTCCACCAGGGGGGCATAGCCGGGGATGGCCTTCAGGGCCGCCCCCACCTGTCCCTGCCGCCCCGCCAGCTCCAGAGCGGGCCGGGGAGCGGTCAGCCGGAAGGCCCCTCCCAGGCTCCGCTCATCCACCAGGGCCAGGTCGGGAAAGAGGGTGCGCAGCTTCTTCACCAGGAAGGAGGCTCGCCGCTCCTCCCCCGCCGTCCCCTGGGCGGGCCAGCTCACCACCAGCCGCTCCGTAGGCAGGGCGCAGGTCTCGTAGACAATGGTCATCTCCCGCCACAGCTTGTCGGTGAGCCTGGGGGCGCTCTCCAGGCCGTAGGCGGCCAGGGCCGCCCGGTCGTCGTCGTTCATCAGGCCGGGAGAGGGCGCCGCGGCGGGGATGGCGCCGTCGTCCGCACCCAGCACATAGAGGACTTTACAGTATTTATGGGCCAGACGGGGCATTTCCCCCGCCGTGATCTGATCCAGGGACACGGGGATGGCACCCACCTGGTATTGGGAGAGCACCAGCTTGAAGAGCCGGGCGAACTCCTCCCAGTCCATGGGGGTCTCCCCCAGAATTTGAGCGCACTGCTCCAGGGCGGCGCAGAGGATCTCCCAGAGCTGTTCGTACTCGGCGGCCAGCTCCTCCCGGCCGCTCTCCCGCAGCTCCTGGGCGCGGCGGGTGAGCCGCCCGGCCAGGCCGATGTCCTCCAGATAACCGTAAAGGGCCAGAGCCAGGGACTGGCCGGTCTTTTCCTTGATAAGGCGCAGTTTTTCCAGGGGGGCGGACACCTTCCGGCGCAGAGCGTCCAGCTGGGCCACCGCCTCCCGCTCCTCCTCGTGCCACACCCCGCCGTAGCCGTCGGGGTGCATATTCCAGTCGGCCTTTTGCGTCCAGCGGCTGCCCCGAAGCTCCCACTTGAGGACATAGTTTTCCAGCCTGTCCACCTCGTCCAGGGAGAGGCCCGCCAGGCCGGTCTTGAGACAGCGGAACACGTCCTCGTAGCGGTAGTCCCCCGCCACCGTGTCCAGGGCGGCGGTGATGAGGGTGAGGATGGGCTTTTGGAGGACATCGTCCATCCGGGCCAGGAACACCGGCAGGCCGTACCGGGGGAAAATTTGATCGATGAGGGGGCCGTAGACCTCCATGCTCCGGGCGGTGACCGCCAGCTCCCGGCAGCGGTACCCCTCCTCCCGGAGGAGCCGCCGCAGTTCGGCGGCGCACCGCTCCACCTCGGCGTAGGGGGTCATGGCCCGGTAGAGCTCCACCCCCTGGGGGGCGCCCGCTACAGGTTTTATCACCGGCTCGAAGAGCTGCTTTTCCACCTGCTCCAGCCCTGCCGTGACCGGGCAGGGCCGCTGGGTGCGCACCTGGGCCTCCACCTCCACCCCGCAGCGGCGGGCCAGGTCGATGAGCTTCCAGGCCGTCCGACGGGCGGGGGCAAACACGTCCTCGCCGCCCCCCTCCAGCCTGTCGCAGGTGAGGGCCACGGTGACGCTCTCCGCCTGGGACAGGAGCTGTTCCAGCACCAGCCGCTCCTGGGCGGTGAAGTCGGTGAAGGAATCCAAATAGATGTCCTTCCCCTGGGCCCAGGGGCACTCCGACAGGGCGTGGGCGAGCTTGGTGAGCTTGTCCCGGGGGTCGGCCCCCCGGGTCTCGGTAAAGGCGTCATAGGCCCCCAGGATGAGGGAGAGGTCGTAAAATTTGTCCGAGACCTGGCCCGTCTCCAGCGCCTGGGAGACCTCCAGCAGGCCCTGGGAGGTGATGGAGGCGGCCTTGCACTCGTCGATGGTGGCGGCCAGTTGGGAGAGGAACTGGGGCTTCCGGGAGGGGCGGGCGTAGACCCGCAGGCCCTCGGCCACCGATTTCAGGGCCACGTCCATCAGCAGCAGGCGGCCGCCGGCGTCCAGGGTGGGCTCCGCCAGGCCGCCGTGGACGGAGAAGACCCGGCTGGCCAGGCGGGTGAAGGAGAGCACCTCGGCCTGGAGGCTGACGGCGTTGCCCGCCACGGCGCAGAGGCTGCGCTCGGCGCTGTGGGAGTGCTGCTCGGGGACAATGAGTACCTGGGGGCGGTGCTTCACGCCCTGGGCGATGGTTTGGAGGAGCTGGGCGGATTTGCCGGTGCGGGCCCGGCCCAGGATCAGCTTCAGCATTTGGCCGCCTCCCTTCGAGGTTTTTCTCTATTTTAACACAGATAGGACAAAAAAAGAACTGCCGGAAAAATTTCCGGCAGTTCTTTTTTTGTCGTTGGGGGGCGGTTCAGCGCTGGGTCTGGCCGCAGGGGCAGTTCAGCGCTGGCCCTTGTCGTAGGGGATGCCCTCCGCCTTGGGGACGCGGGACTTCTTGGAGGTGAAGGCCAGCACCACCAGGGTGATGATGTAGGGCAGCATCCGATAGACGTGGGAGCTGATGCCCAGGGTGGCCAGCATATAGACCCCGTCGCCGTTGATGTCGATGCTGGCGTAGGAGGCGGCCACACACTTGAAAAGGCCGAAGAGGATGGCCGCGCCGGCGATGTTGCCCGGCTTCCAGTTGCCGAAGATCATGACGGCCAGGGCCAGGAAGCCGAAGCCCGCCACGTCGCCGGTGGAGGCACAGTTGGCGGTGGTGAGGGCGTAGACAAAGCCGCCCATGCCCGCCAGGGCGCCGGAGATGGTGGTGCCGGCGTAGCGCATCCTGTAGACGTTGATGCCCAAAGAGTCGGCGGCCTGGGGATTCTCGCCGCAGGAGCGCAGGCGCAGGCCGAAGCGGGTCTTATAGAGCAGGATGGACAGGACGATGAAGAGGATAATGCACACGTAGGTGGCAAGGTAGACCTGGTGGAGCAGGGTGTTGCCCAGGAAGCCCAGGTCGGCCTTGCGGTCGAAGCCCAGGGTGGTCTTTTTGATCATGAACCAGCTGGCGGCGTCGCCCTCGGTCATCTGGAGGGTGTTCTGGTTGGCGATGATGCGGATGAGGAAGAGCACCAGGGCGGGGGCCATCAGGTTCAGGGCGGTGCCGCCGATGGTCTGGTCGGCCCGCAGGTTCACCGAGGCGAAGGAGAGCAGCAGGGAGAACACCGCGCCCAGCAGGGCCGCCACGGCCATGGCCAAAAGCTCCATGCCCTGAAGGGCCATCCAGTTCTTGGCGGCAAAGGCGGCCTGGAACACGTCCATGCCCTGCATGA
The DNA here is from genome assembly GCA_947425785.1 of uncultured Pseudoflavonifractor sp. Classification (GTDB taxonomy): domain Bacteria; phylum Bacillota; class Clostridia; order Oscillospirales; family Oscillospiraceae; genus Vermiculatibacterium. The sequence continues at coordinate 141,514 of CANEAY010000004.1, forward strand.
TGCGGATGAAGAGCACCCCCACGAAGGCGCCGAAGATCATAATGCCTTCCAGAGCCAGGTTGATGATACCGCTGCGCTCGGCAAAGACGCCGGCCAGGGCCACGATCATCAGGGGAACGGCGTAGAGAAGGGTCTGTTGGATCAAGAATGTCATGCCTGCTCCCCTCCTTTCTCCGCAGCGGCGTCCGGCGCTTCTGCCGGGGGTGCTTCTACCGGCGGCATTTCCGCCGGTGGGGCCGACTCTGTTAGAGATTCCGCCGGCTCTACCGGAGGTGCGGCCGGCTCCGCCGGGGGCACAGCCGCCGGGGCAGCCGCCTCCCTGTGCTTTCTCCGGCTGGTGAGGAGCATCTTGATGACCAGGGAGAAGGCGGACAGGTAGACGATGACGGAAATGATCACGTCGGTGATGTACTCGTTATAGGCCGTCAGCTTGGTCAGCTGCAGGCCCACGATGTTCAGCATGGACATGAAGATGCCGGTGAAGATGACGGCGATGGGGTTGTTGGCCGCCAGCAGGGCCACGGGGATGCCGTTGAAGCCGGTAGCGGGAAGGGCCTGGTAGGTGGACCAGAAGAACTCGGTGTTGCCGGACAGGTAGTAGAGGGCCGCGCCCGCCCCGGAGAGGGCGCCGGCGATGGCCATGGACAGCACGATGTTCCGCTTGTCGTTGACACCGGCGTACCGGGCGGCGTGGCGGTTGGCGCCGCAGGCCTTCAGCTCATAGCCCAGGGTGGTCTTGGTCATGAGGATATAGACCAGGATGGCAAAGAGGATGGCGATGAGAATGCCGGCGTTGACCTGGGAGCCGGGGAAGAGCTTATCCAGCCCCAGCTTGGCGGTGGACACGCCGTTGCCGTCCACATAAGTCCAGGCCCCGTCCACAAAGGTGCGGCCGTAGGCGGTCTTGTAGATATAGCTGGTCTTGGTGTTCTCCACGGTGTTCTGGAACATCTTGTTCACGTCAAAGAACCAGGTGACCAGGTTGGCGGCGATCCAGTTGGTCATGATACAGGCCAGCACCTCGTTGATATTGAGGAAGGCCTTCACAAGGCCGGGGATACAGCCCCAGAGGGCCCCCGCCAGGATGCCCCCCAGGAAGGCCAGCAGCCAGAGAAGGGGGCCGGGCAGGGCGGTGCTGGGGATGCCCAGGGCGATGGCCAGGGTGGCCAGGGTGCCCATGAGGTACTGGCCCGGCGCGCCGATGTTGAAAAGGCCGGTCTTGAAAGCCACCGCCACAGACAGGCCGGTGAGGATCAGGGGGGTGGCCCGGAAGAGCATATTGCCGATGCTCTGGGGGTTAAAGCCCCAGGTGAGCGCGCCGGCGGCATTGCGCCCGGTGCTGAAGATGCCGAAGAAGACCAGGCGGATGCCCTCCCAGGCGCTTCCCAGGCCCAGGTTGTCGCTGAAAGCGCCCACCACCAGGATGAGGATGCTGCCCACCAGAAGGCCGATGATGATGGAGATGAGGGAGGCCAGGACGGACTTGGTGCCCTCTTTCTCCAAAAGCGTGTGCCGCTCTTTCATGCTCCCTCGCCCTCCTTCCTGCTCATATCCATCCGCTTGGCGCCGGCCATATAGAGGCCCAGCTCCTGCACGGTGGTCTCCTTGGGATCCAGCTCGCCTACGATCTCCCCCTCGTACATGACGAGGATGCGGTCGGACAGGCTCATGACCTCGTCCAGCTCCAGGCTGACCAGGAGCACGGCCTTGCCCTTGTCCCGCTCCGCCACCAGCTGGCTGTGGATGTACTCGATGGCACCCACGTCCAGGCCGCGGGTGGGCTGGACGGCCACGATAAGGGGCTTTTCCCGATCCACCTCACGGGCGATGATGGCCTTCTGCTGGTTGCCGCCGGACATGCTCCGGGCCCGGGTGACAGGCCCCTGGCCAGAGCGGACGTCGTACTGCTCGATGAGGCCCTCGGCATACTCCCGCACCGCCCTCTGGTCAATGAAGCCCATGTGCTGGAACCGGGACTCCCGGAACCGCTGGAGCACCAGGTTCTGCTCCAGGGTGAAGTCCAGCACCAGGCCGTGCTTGTGGCGGTCTTCGGGGATGTGGCTCATCTGTTCCCCCCGGTGGCGGATGGAAGCGTGGGAGATGTCCCGGCCGCAGAGGGTGACGGTGCCGCCGGAGCTCTTCTCCAGGCCGGTGAGGCCGTAGACCAGCTCGGTCTGGCCGTTGCCGTCGATGCCGGCGATGCACAGGATCTCCCCGGCCCGGGCCTGGAAGGAGACGTTATTCACCGCGTTTTTCTTGTGGGCCTTGGAGGGGACGGTGAAGTCCTTCACCTCCAGGATAGGCTCCCCGGGCTGGGCGGGGGCCTTGGTGACCTCCAGCTGTACCGGGCGGCCCACCATCATGTTGGACAGGGACTGCTTGTCGGTGTCCTTGGTGTCCACAGTGCCGATGTACTTGCCCTTGCGCAGGACGGTGACCCGGTCTGCCACCGCCATGATCTCGTTGAGCTTGTGGGAGATGAAGAGGATGCTCTTGCCCTCCTTGGCGAACTCCCGCATGGTATCCATCAGCTCGTCGATCTCCTGGGGGGTGAGGACGGCGGTGGGCTCGTCAAAGATGAGGATCTCGTTGTCCCGGTAGAGCATCTTCAATATCTCCACCCGCTGCTGCATACCCACGGTGATGTCCTCCACCTTGGCGTCCAAGTCCACCTTCAGGCCGTAGCGCTGGGAGAGGGCCTCCACCTTCTTCCGGGCCTCCTTCTTCTGGAGAAAGCCCGCCTTGGTGGTCTCCGCCCCCAGGATGATGTTGTCCAGGACGGTGAAGACCTCAATGAGCTTGAAGTGCTGGTGCACCATGCCGATGCCCAGGGCCGTGGCGTCGTTGGGGTCGTTGATCTTGACCTCCTGGCCGTTTTTCTTGATGACGCCCTTCTCCGGCTGGTAAAGGCCGAACAGGACGCTCATCAGGGTGGATTTGCCCGCGCCGTTCTCCCCCAGCAGAGCGTGGATCTCTCCCCGCCGGAGCTGGAGGGTGATATCATCGTTGGCGATGATACCGGGGAACTCTTTGGTGATGTGGAGCATCTCGATGATGTTCTCCGCTGCCATAGTCCTCATCCCGCTTCCTGTCTAAAATGTGAAAATCTGACCGATATTTACAGCAATGCTTTATACATTATATCGTAGCGGAGGAAAAAAGACAAGTATTTCCCGGCAATGTTTTCCCCGGAAAGCAAATAAAAAAACAGACGGGACGCTTTCGCGTCCCGTCTGTTTCAGGTATGGACGAATAAATTACTGGATGTTCAGCTTCAGGTTGGACCAATCCTGCTCCAGGCCGGTCTCGTAGTCGGCGTCGATATCCAGCTTGCCGGCGGCGATGTCGGCGAACATCTCCTCGTAGTCGGCAACGGCGAAGTTCTCCATGGACCAGGTGGCGGTGGGCAGGCCCACAGCGTCGTCCTTAGCGCCCAGAGAGGTGCCCTGGCCGCCGATCTCGGAGAAGGTGTTGTCATAGACCTTGGCCACGGCCCACTGCACGGCGCTGGCCAGGCCCTTCATGGCGGAGGTCACGACGGCGTCGGACTCGAAGGACTGGTCCACATCCACGCCCACGACAAAGCCGTCGTTGGCGGAAGCGGCAGCGGCGATGGACTGGAACATGGAGCCGCCGCAGGCGAAGATGACCTCAGTGCCGGTGGTGTACCAGCCGTTGGCCATGGTCTGCAGCTCGGGGGAGGCGGAGAAGGAGGCGCCGTACTCCCAGGAGTAGTTCATCTCCACAGTCTTGCCCAGATTGGCGGCAGCAGCGTTGGCGCCCTGGACGAAGCCGTAGCCGAAACGGCAGCAGGCGGGGTTGGTGCCGCCGCCGCCGCCGGAGAAGCCCAGCTTCTCAAAGCCTTCCTGCACCACGGCGTAACCGGCCAGGTAGCCGCTCTGCTCCTCCTGGAAGGAGATGCCGGCAACGTTGTCCAGGCCGATGGGGTAACCGTCGATGAAGACGAAGGGCACGTCGGCGAACTCGCCGGCAGCCTTGGTCAGGGCGGCCTCCTGCATGAAGCCGGCGCACACGACCACCTCGGCGCCGCCCTCAACGGCGGCCTTCATGGCGTCGTAACGGTCGTCGTCAGTGGCCTGGTCGCCGTTGGCGGGCTGATAGTACTTGTAGCTCAGGCCGTTGGCGTCGGCGTACAGCTTCACGCCGTCGTAGGTGCCCTGGTTGAAGGACTTGTCCTTCAGCTGGCCCACGTCGGTGATGAAGGCGACCTGGTACTTGCCGTCGGCAGAGGTCATGTTGTCGGGAATGTCGTCAGCGGTCTTTTCCGCGGGCTCGGCAGCCTTGCTCTCCACGGGAGCGGCGGCCTGGGACTGGGCGGGCTCGGCAGCCTTGCTCTCCTCGGGAGCGGGAGTGGTGGCGGCGCCGCCGCCGCAGGCGGCCAGGCTGAGCATCATGGAACCAGACAGGAGCAGTGCGAGAAGCTTCTTGTTCATTTCACGATACCTTCCTTTCATATTTAGCCAGATTTGTTTGTCTCTGGTTTTGCAAACTCATTATAGCGGTTCCCGGCGAAAAATGCAATCCATTCTTTACAAAAGTGTTACAAAAATTTTTGTGGAAAAAGCCCAACGAAAAGAGGGAGCGCGAGCGCGCTCCCTCTTCCCTGTTTCCTTAATACCCCTCGCCCTGCTGGCCCTTGGCCAGCTTGACGATGCGGCTGGTGCCCAGCCGGTCGGCCCCCAGGGCGATGAAGTCCTCCGCGTCCTGGAGGGAGGTGATGCCCCCCGCCGCCTTGATCTTCACGTTGGGGCCCACGTGCTCCTTGAAGAGCTTCACATCCTCCCGTGTGGCGCCGGCGGTGGAGAAGCCGGTGGAGGTCTTGATATAGTCCGCCCCGGACTCGGTGACGATCTGGCACATCTTGATCTTCTCCTCCTCGGTGAGCAGGCACGTCTCGATGATGACCTTCAGGATGCGGCCCTGGCAGCTCTGCTTCACTGCCTTGATCTCCTCCAGGAGGCGATCCCAGCGCCGGCTCTTCACCCAGCCGATGTTGATGACCATATCGATCTCATCCGCCCCGTGGCGGATGGCGTTCTCGGTCTCGAAGACCTTCACGGCGGTGGTGGAGTAGCCGTTGGGAAAGCCGATGACGGTGCACACCTTCAGCTTGCCCGCCAGGTACTCGTCAGCCCGCTTCACAAAGGCGGGAGGGATGCAAACGCTGGCGCAGCCATATGCCACGCCGTCATCGCAGATCTCCTTGATCTGCTCCCAGGTGCACTCCTGCTTGAGCAGCGTGTGGTCACAGCGGCTCAGGATCTCGCGAAGCTCCATACTATCTCTTCCTTTCTCGTAGGTGGTCGTTCTTATTCTATGCCTTTTGGGGGCAGCGGGTCATTTCAAAGCTCTACCAGCTCATATTCCCGGGTGCCCAGACCCAGCTTCTCGGCGTGGACGAGCCCCGCCTCCCAGTCGGTGTCCGGATGGGCCATGCGGAACACATCGTGGGTGTGGCCGGCCCCCTTCCCGGTATCCGCCGCGCTGCCGGGGATCACCGGCTGGCGGTTGGCAGCGTCCACACAGGCCTGATCCATGGCCACGGGATCAAAAGAGGCAAACATGCCCACGTCCGGGATGATGGGGATGTCGTTGCAGCTGTCGCAGTCGCACTCCGGGGACACGTCCACCAGCATATTGATGTGGAAGGAGGGCTTCCCCGCCAAAACGGCCTTAGTATACTCCGCGATCTTCTTGTTCATTACAGGCTTGGCCTCGTCCCACTTGGTCATGATGGCCCCCTTGGGGCAGTAGGCAATGCAGTAGCCGCAGCCCACGCAGTGCGCCTCGTCGATGACGGCCTTCCTATCCACCACATGAACGCCGTCGTTGGCGCAGTTTTTCACGCACATGCCGCAGCCGATGCACAGCTCCCGGTCGATCCTGGGCGTGCCGCTGCTGTGCATCTCCATCTTGCCCGCCTTGGAGCCGCAGCCCATGCCGATGTTCTTCAGCGCCCCGCCGAAGCCGGCGTTGATATGGCCCTTAAAATGGCTCAGGGAGATGATGATATCCGCCTCGGCAATGGCGGCGCCGATCTTGGCCTCCTTGACATACTCGCCGCCCTCTACGGGGATGGAGCGCTCGTCAGTGCCCCGCAGTCCGTCGCCGATAATGGTGTGCACACCGGTGGCCAGCGGGTTATAGCCGTTCATGTAGGCCGCGTCCAGATGGCCCAGGGCGTTGTTGCGGTAGCCCACATACAGGGTGTTGCAGTCACACAGGAAGGGCTTGCCGCCCCTGGCCTTGATGTGGTCGCACAGCACTCTGGCGTACTGCTGGCGGAGGAAGGCCATGTTGCCCACCTCGCCGAAGTGTACCTTTACCGCCACAAACTTGTCTTTGAAGTCGATCTGGTCGATGCCCGCCTTGACGATGAGGCGGTCGAACTTGTCCAGCAGACTGTCGCCCATGGCCACGTGCATATCGGTAAAATAGACTTTGGACTTGCTCATGCTATCCGCTCCTTTTTCTCTTTACAGGCCCAGACCCAGGCCGCCGGTGATGCTCTTCATGGAGCTGGCGGCGTCGGACTCGGCGGTGCGCAGGGCCTCGTTGACGGCGGCCACCACCATGTCCTGGAGCATCTCCACATCGTCGGGATCCACGGCCTCCGGGTCGATGGTCACGCTGACCAGCTCCCGCTGGCCGTTGACCTGGGCGGTGACCACGCCGCCGCCGGCGGCGGCGGTATAGGTCTTGGAGGCCAGTTCCTCCTGCATCTTGGCCATGTCGGCCTGCATCTTCTGGACTTGCTTCATCATGTTCATGTTCATTCCGCCGCCGCCCATGCCGAAGCCGCCGCGGTTATATCCCTTTGCCATCCCTGTTTCCTCCTTATTCTTCGGTGATGATCCCGTCCAGCTCTCCGCCGAGGGCCAGCAGGTCGTCCAGCTTATCGTGCTCTCCCACCGCCGGGGCCTGGGGCTCCGGCGCCGTGCCCACGGAGACCGCCGTACGGTAGGGCCCGCCGGGGAGGGCCTTGGCCGCCTCGGTCACCGCCGACAGGATGCCCGGTTTGGAGATCATCCCTTTTATAAAGTCATTCTGCACCCAGAGGGTGAGGATGGGGCCGTCCACGGCCCCCTTCACCATGGCCCGGTTGGACAGGAAGCTATACTCTCCCATGGGCACCTTGCCCTTGAGGGAGGCCACCATCTCCGGCCAGAAGTCCCCCAGCGCGCCGCCGGCAGGAGCCGGGGCGGAAGGCTCTGCCGCCGGGGCAGGAGTTGGGGCGGGGGGCTCGTCCGCCTCCCAGGGGGGCGGCGCCTCCGCTGTCACCGGCTCCTCCACAGGGGCCGGGGGCGGTACCGGGACAGGGGCTTCCCGTTCCGACCGCAGAGGGGGCGGTTCCATGTCCCAGGGGGGGGCCTCTTCAGGCCCGGGCACCGGGGCCGGGACAGGCTCCGGGGCCCTGGGGACGGGAGCGCTCACCGGCGCTGCCGGGGGCTGGGAGGCTCTGGCCGGGGCGGGGGCAAAGGCCCCGCCTGCCGCCAGCTCCTCCAATTTTGCCAGCCGGGCGGTGAGTCCGGCGGCGGAATCGTCCAGGGTCTCGTCACACAGGCGGATAAGGCACAGCTCCGCGTCCACCCGGCGGTTGGCGCTGCGGCCCAGGTCGGCGGTGACGCTCTGGAGCTTGCCCAGAAGCTGGGCCAGCCGGGGGGCGGTCAGGCTCTCGGCCAGGCCCCGGAGGGCGCCCTCGTCATAGCCGCCGGTGAGAAGGCCGGCGCCGCCCTGGGGGGCGGTCTTGCGGATGAGCAGATCCCGGGTCAGGGCGGACAGCTCGTTCAGAAGGCTCCCCACGTCCTTGCCGGCGGCGTAGAGCCGATCCAGCCGCTGGAGGGCGGCCCCGGTGTCCCGCCGGGCGATCTCCCCCATCAGGGCGGCGGTCTCCACGTTCCCCGCCAGGCCCAGGGCGTCCAATATCTCCTGCTCCCCCAGCTGTTGGGCCGTCCCGCCCACGGCGCACTGGTCCAGCAGGCTCAGAGCGTCCCGCAGGCCGCCATCAGCCAGCCGGGCCAAGAGGGCCGCGCCCTCGGCAGTGAGGGGGATGCCCTCCTCCCCCGCCACCAGCTTCAGCCGCTGGGCGATGTCCAGGGGGGAGATGCGTTTGAAGGCAAACTGTTGGCACCGGGACTTGATGGTGGCGGGCACCTTGTGGAGCTCGGTGGTGGCCAGAATAAACATCAGGTGCTCCGGCGGCTCTTCCAATATTTTCAGCAGGGCGTTGAAGGCGGCGGTGGAGAGCATATGCACCTCGTCCACGATGTACACCCGCTTGCGCACCGCCGCGGGGGAATAGACCGCCTCGTCCCGGAGGGCGCGCACCTGGTCTACGCCGTTATTGGAGGCGGCGTCCAGCTCCAGCACGTCCATGACCGCGCCGCTCTCGATGCCCCGGCAGGCGTCACACTCGTTGCAGGGACTTCCGTCCACCGGGTGCTCACAGTTCACCGCCCGGGCCAGGATCTTGGCGCAGGTGGTCTTGCCGGTGCCCCGGGTGCCGGTGAAGAGGTAGGCGTGGCTCAGCCGTCCCTCCTGGACTTGACGCTTGAGGGTATCGGTGATATGGCTCTGGCCCACCACATCGTCGAAGGTGCGGGGCCGCCATTTGCGGTAAAGGGCCTGATACATGGGCGTTCACCTCCCAAAGAGGAATAAAGGGAAGAAGGTCAGCCCCTTCTTCCCCCTTTTCGGCCTGCGGCAAGACCGCGCACCGGCCTTTGAAAGACGCGCTATGTCCGTTACCCAGGCAGCCGGCTCAGGAACGGCGACCCCGCGGCACACGCCTGGGCCCGCTTAGTGCTGCTCGGTTCCCCGCCTGACACGGTTCACGGGTAGTCGTTGCGCAGGACCGATCCTTCATCGCTGCTTACCTGGGTCAGACGACACAGCGCGCTCCCGGGGGCCGGGATTCACCCCTGCTGTAGCGGATCGCAGGTACAGGGCACCGCTATCTCCCCGGTTAGCGCGGCCTTGCCCCGGGCCGAAAAAATTGGAACCACGGGCAGGCTGATACATACGGTATCATACAACATTTCCGGGGGATTATCAACCGAGAATTTAATTTTTGGCAAATGGCAAGAAAAAATTTGACACCGGGGAAAATAATTGCTATAATTATCACCGCGTTGTGGCGCGGGGCCACGGCGGACAACTGCATAGGGGCGGTTAGCTCAGCTGGGAGCCCACACGGTACGGTTTAAGCGCCCCAATACAT